>NZ_JAYRPA010000046.1:0-61649 GCF_041911375.1 Brevundimonas sp.
ACGCCGCCGCCGCCGTACACCAGCCGCCAGCCCGCCGCCGCCGTCGCCGCGCCAAAGTCCCGCGCGGACTGCAGATAGGCGGGATCGGCGCCGTCGGACGAGGCGCAGAACAGGCAGACGGACGGACCGTCGAACGGCTGGATGGAGACGTCGGGAAGCGACATGGGGCCTCTGAATCTGGGAATGCGCGGCAGGCCATGGCCAAACCGCCGGCGGTCGAGCTAACACGAGCGGACCGCTGGGTCGCCAGTCCTATATCGTAGAGGCGAGGGATGGAACGTCGGATCGTCATCATGGCGACGCTGGTCGTCGCACTCGGCGCCTGCTCCGCCGGCGAGGACGCGCCGGCGCGCCCGACGGACGCCCCCGCGGCTTCGGCCTGGGTCCAGCCGCCGCGCATCGACGCGATCTCTCCGAACGGCGCGAGCCTGATCGTGCGGGGCGTCGCGGAGCCAGGGGCGCGGGTCGTGCTGCGCGGCGCGGACGGGGCCGCCGCGGCCGTGGCCGCCGATTCCAACGGACGATTCGAGCTGCGCATTCCCGCACCGCCGGCGCCCGTGCTGATGGCGCCCGAGGTGCAACTGGGCGAGGACGCGGCCGTCTCGCCCGATACGCTGGTGGTGATCCCGGGCGGGCCGGCGGCGTTGATCGCGGCAGGCGAGGCGACGCGCCGGCTGGATCGCGCCGGGCCGCTGGAAGCGGTCGATTTCGACGGGGCCGCCGTTCAGATGGTCGGACGGATCGCCGACGGCGCGGCGTCTGCGCCGACGCTCGTGGTCGACGGCGCGCCCCTGGCGGTCATGCGCCTGCCTAATGGGCGGTGGCGCGCCGTGCAGAGCGGGGGTGCCGCGCGCGAGATCGTCGTCGGGGGCCGCGCCTACGCCTATCCTGGCGCGCAGGCGCTTGAGGGCGAAGGGGTCGCGCGGACGGGGCAGGGGTGGCGGGTCGCCTGGGTCGGCCGGCCGTCGGGGCGTCAGGTGACCTGGCTGCCTGACTGAGCGATTAATCGCGAATTAACCAATTCGCTTAAGGAACGGGATGACCTCTGCGTATTGAGAGGCCACCATCACCGAACCTCATATCGGCCCGGCCCCGTCGCCGGGCCTATTTTTTGTTGAGGGCGATGGTTACGCAGAAGTGAACGCGGGCGCGACGCGAGGACTCCCGAAACGCCGGTTTGTATGGAAATCTGCTGGCGAAGGGATGTCGCCATGCCCATGCGCAGGACATTGATCCGGTCGGAAGCCGGCGTTCGGCTGCAGCGTATCGAGCGGCTGAGCGCCCAGCAGGTCACCCATCAGCAGTTCAGCCTGTCCAGCCTGCGTCGCCACGGCGCGCGGCTGTTTTCCGACCGGGATCAGGCGGAGGACGCCTTCGACCTGGAGGTGATCGCCGCGCTCAGCGACCCGGTCGTGGCCGACATGCAGCGTCGCGGCCTGATCGACTGAGGTCGCCGTCAGTTCGGGGACGGGCGGCCGATGGACAGCATCAACAGGGCGGCGGCGGCGCTGAACCCGGCCAGCAGCAGCAGCAGCGTCCGGTAGTCCGCGAACGACAGCACAGCCCAGGTCAGGCCCGGCCCCAGCATCGAGGGCAGGGTGTTCGACAGGTTCATCAGGCCCAGATCCCGCCCACGATGTCGGGGCGACGGTAGCAGCTTCATCGCATAGCTGGCGTGCAGGGCCAGGAAGACGGCCAGGGCGGCGCCGAAGAGGGCGTATCCCGCCACGGCGGCCGGCCAGCCCGCCGCGAAGGCCATGATCGTCAGCCCCAGGGCGCAGACCGAGGCCGCGCCCGCCAGCCAGGGCCGCCATCCGCCGCGCCGGTCGGTCGCCCAACCGATCGCCAGGCCGACGGGGGCGCTGGCCGCGGTCACAACGGCCGCGACGCCGGCCACGCGCGCGGCGACGATGTCCTTGGACGATCCCGCGTCGGGCAGGTCCGCGAGATAGTAGAGTAGGAAGGCGAACACGACCCCGCCGGCGACCTGCACCAGGAAACGGGCGACGCCGGCGCGGCCGAAGTCCGCGATCCGGCGTTTGCCGGGATCTGACAAGGCGGAGGGGGACGTCGCTGGCGCCGTGACGGGCGGGCGCGACAGGATGAACGGCAGCACCATGGCCGAGGTCGCCAGGGCCACGAGAAGCAGCTCCGCGCCGAAGGCCTGGATCGGTGCGAAGGTCGCCGCCACGCCCACCAGGGCGCCCGCCGGATAGACCAGCGCCAGAACGCCGCCGAGCAGGCCGCGGCGCTTGTCCGGCGTCTCTTCGGCGAAGGCGGCCATCAGCGGCCCCAGGATCAGGTTCAGGGCGAACTGGAACGCGACTATGGCCGCCAGAAGCGAGACCGGGCCGGCGCTGCGGGCGATCATCAGGAAGGACAGCAGGAAGCCGACCAGGCCCACCGCCATCCAGCCCCGACGTCCCAACCGCCCGTCACGGGTTCGGTCGCTGGCCCAGCCGCCGAGGACGCCGCCCAGGCTGGCGGACCCCGCGCCGCCGATGGCGCACAGACTGAGCCAGCCGACTTGCCCATCCGCCGGGACCATCTCCGACAGTTTCAGCGGGAGCAGCAGGGTGAGCAGCGGCACATAGCCGACCACGACGCCGGCGTAGGCCAGGCCCTGAAGGCCGAGGTGGGAGTGACGATAGGCCGACATCGGACGCGCAATAGGACGCAGTCGGGCCTCGGTGGCAATCGGCCTAATCGCGTCGCGGCCGCGCCGGGCCGGTCGAGTCGCGTTCGACCAGGGAGAAGGGCACGATCCAGTCGCCGGGCAGGGTCGTCTCGCCCGCCTTGGCCCGCATCAGCAGGTCTGCGGCCTGGGCGGTCATGGCCGCGATGGGCTGGCGGATCGCCGTTAGCGGCGGATGGCTGAAGCGGACGATCGGCGTGTCGTCGAAGCTGATGATCGCCAGGTCGTCGGGAACCGACAGGCCGCGCTCATTGGCCACCTTCAGGGCCGCCAGCGCCATCTGGTCGTTGCTGGCCACGACGGCGGTCGGCGGATGCGCCAGGGCCAGAAGCGCCGTCATGGCGGCGACGCCCGAGTCGAAACTGAAGTCGCCCGGCTGCACCAGGTCGGGATCGAACAGGTCCCGCGCACGCAGGGCGCCCGCATAGCCTTCAAGCCGTGCGGCGCTCAGGGCGTATTCGTCGCTGCCGGCGATGAAGGCGACGCGGCGATGGCCCAGATCCAGCAGGCGGCAGGTGGCGACGCGGGCGGCCTCGGCGTCGTCCATGGCGATGGCGAAGCCCGCGCCCTCGGCCTGCGACCCGATCCGCGCGAACGGCAGACCGCGCTGCGTCAGAAGCTCGGTGATCAGCGGATTGTCCGAGTGCGGCGGCGTGAGGATCACCCCGTCCGGGTTCAGCGCGGCGATGGCGCCCGCGACCTCGCGCTCGACGTTGCTGGAATGGGTGTCGACCAGTTCGAAGATCATGCGGTAGCCGCGCTTGGCGCATTCCAGCATGCCGCCCATCAGCATCTGGTCGACCCAGTCCGTGCCCTGGCCCGACGTCCAGCCTTCGATCGTGCGGTCACGGTCGTTCAGCGCCAGCAAGAGGTAGGAACGCGAACCGCCCATCCGGCGCGCGGCCAGGCTTGGGGTGTAGCCGAGCTTGGCGATGGCGGCGTTGACCCGCGCCTTGACCTCGGGGCGCACGTTCGGGCCGTCGTTGATGACCCGTGACACGGTCTGCAAGGAGACGTCGGCCTCGGCGGCGACATCCTTGATGGTTATCGCGCGGGCCAAGACGTCACTTCCTCATGCATCTTCACCACCATGTCAGCTTTGCCGTTTCGAAAGCAAGCGGGGGCTCAGACCGGGACCCGCCAATCGGGCGTGGGCGCCGTGCAGTGGTCCCTCAGGAAGTCGCCGTGGCTGGGCAGGCCGTCGACCGCCCGGCGAATGACGGCCGAGACCTGATCCAGATGGGCCGGCAACGGTCCATAGTCCATCCGGTCCATGAAGGGATGGTAGGCGCGCGGCCGCACGCCCATGCCCTCCAGCACCGATTGCCAGCTGACGTCGCGGAACATCAGATCGACGCCTTCGCGCACCGTCCCGTTGGTCTTGAACAGGTCGATCTTGCTCTGAAGGGACTCCGGCAGCTCCATGTCGCGACAGGCGCGCCAGAAGTCGTTGTCGTCCCTTTGGGTCGTCGCATAGTGCAGGATGACGAAGTCGCGGATCTCCTCGTAATCCTGGGTCATGCGCCGGTTGTACTCGGCGATCAGGTTCGGATCGCAGTCGGCGTCGGGCATGAACCGCAGGAAGAAGTCCACGCCGCGATAGATCAGGTGCAGGGCCGTGGACTCCAGGGGCTCGATGAAGCCGCCGGCCAGTCCCAGGGACAGGACGTTCTTGCGCCACAGCTCCTCGCGCATGCCGGTGCGGAAGGGAATGACCCACGGATCGACGACGGGTTCGCCCTCGGCCTGGGCCAGCAGGGTCGCCAGGGCCTCGTCGTCGCTGACATGCTTGTCGCAGAAGACGTAGCCGGCGCCGCTGCGTTCCTGCAGCGGGATCCGCCAGCACCAGCCGTGCGCCTGGGCGTGGGCCAGGGTGTAGGGGCCGGGCGGGGTGGGGTTGGTGACCTGCAGGGCGACGGCGCGATTGCACATCAGCCAGGGCGACCAGTCGTGATAGCCGACGCCCAGGGTCTTGCCGATCAGCAGGGCGCGGAACCCGGTGCAGTCGATGAAGAAGTCGGCCTCGATGCGCCGCCCGTCCTTGAGAACGACCGCCTCGACGAAGCCGTCCGGCCGCTGCGCCACCTGGTCCACGATGCCCTCGGTCCGCGTGACGCCTCGGGCTTCCGAATAGCGGCGAAGGAACTGCGCCATTCTGCGGGCGTCGATGTGGACGGCGTAGGCGGCGTTGGCGACCGGCGTGCGCGGCGCCTTGAACGGCAGCATGAACCGGTCTTGGCGGATCATCACCGAGGCGGCGGCGAACTCCTGCAGGCCGCGGGGATAGCCCTCGGCCTGAGACCGGAGCCAGGCCTGGTGGAAGTCTTCCAGGTCGGAGGGCAGGCCGAACCGGCCGAAGGGGTGGATGTAGTCCTCGCCTTTCAGCTTCCAGTCCTTGAAGAGGATGCCCAGCTTGAAGGACCCCTTCACCTCCTTGAGGAAGTCCTGCTCGTTGACCCCAAGGCGGGCCAGCATCTGCAGGAAAGGCGGGATCGTCGATTCACCGACGCCGACGATGCCGATGTCGTCGGACTCGACCAGTTCGATCTCGGCCAGCCGGCCCTTGAAATGCTCGGACATCAGCGCGGCGGCGATCCAGCCGGCCGAACCTCCGCCGACGATGCAGATCTTCTTCAGGGGGCGACGGGATTCGTCCATCGAGCGGCTCACGGGGTTGGGGCGCGATCAAGCGCATTGAGGAATTGGGCGTGTTCGGGCGTCTGGTCGACCAGACGACGGATGTTGTCGCGCATGTCGCGAAGGCTGCGCGCGAGATAGGCGGGCTCCATCGCATCGACGGACGGGTCGTAGTCGTCTGGAAAGACGCCGAAGCCGTCGTAGATCGCCAGCCAACTGGCGGGATGGAACATTTCCCAGCGATAGCGGACGAACTGGCCGCGCGCGGTCCAGAGGTCGATCTTGCGCTGCAGGGTCTCCGGCACCGCCATTTCGCGACAGTCGCGCCAGAAGGCGGAGTCCGTCCGACGGTTCAGCTTGTAGTGCAGGATGACGAAGTCGCGCACGCGCTCCATCTCGCGCGCGCTCTGGTCGTTGTATTCGTCGATTACGGGCCGGGCGAAGCGGCGGTCGGGAAACAGCTGCTTCAACCGCTCGATCCCGGTCTCGATCAGGGCGATGCTGGTGCTTTCCAGCGGCTCGAGGAAGCCTGCGGACAGGCCGATGGCGACGCAGTTCCTGGCCCAGGCCTGGGCGCGGCGGCCAGGCCGGAAAGGAATGCGGCGCGGCTCGGCGAGGGGATCGCCCAGCAGATGCGGCGTCAGCTCCGCCAGCGCCTGCTCGTCGCTGAGGTGCGCGCTCGAGAAGACCAGGCCGTTGCCCGCGCGATGGCGTAGCGGAATGCCCCATTGCCAGCCGGCCGAGCGGGCCGTGACGCGGGTGTAGGGCGGCGGGGCCTCGCCGGGACGGTTCTGGCTTTGAACCGCGAAGGCGGCGTCGCAGGGCAGCCAGCGGCCCCAGTCCTCGAACGGCACGCCCAGGGCTTCGCCGATCACCAGGGCGCGAAAGCCGGAGCAGTCGACGAACAGGTCGCCTTCGACCTCTCGTCCGTCGTCCAGGGTCGCGGCGCGCACGAAGCCGTCCTCGGGCCGCAGCTCGACCGAACGGATGCGAGCGTCGATCCGGGCGCAGCCTCCGGCCTGGGCATAGGCGCGCATGTGCTGGGCGAAGAGGGCGGCGTCCAGATGCAGGGCCCAGTCGAAGACCGACAGCTGTGTGGGGGGATTGGCCGCAGGCTGGGCGAACTTGCCGTCGGCGGCCAGGGCGGCGCCCAGCGAATAGGCGGCCAGGGGCGTGTCGTCGCCAGCCTGTCGCTGCTTCAGCCAGTAGTGATGAAAGCCGGTTCCTCGCACGTCCTGGCCGTAGTGGCCGAACGGATGAATGAAGTCGGAGCCCGGCCCGGACCAGTCGAGAAAGCGGATGCCCAGCTTGCAGGTCGCCTGGGTCGCCCGCATGACCGCTTCGTCGGTCATGCCCAGCTGGGCGTAGAAGCGGCGGATCGTGGGGATGGTCGCTTCGCCGACGCCGATCGTGCCGATCTCGGACGACTCGACGAGCGTGATCTTCACCGGGGTCGAACGGAAGTGCTGGACCAGGGCGGCGGCCGTCATCCAGCCTGCGGTCCCTCCGCCCACGATGACGACGGACCGGATGCGGTGGTCTTCCATGGCGGATCCTGAATACCGAAAAAGGCGGCCGGCGACACGAATGCGTCGCCGGCCCAGTCGCTCAGGAAGAAGTCAGAAGCGAGCGCGTATCCCGATGGAGTAGCGCGGCTCGAACTGATTGCGGCTGTGGAACTGCTGCTGTCCGGGCTCGAACTCGAAATAGTACTCTTCGATCTCGCCGAAGATGTTCGAGCCGTTGGCGTACACAGTCACCATGTCGTTGACGTCATAGGTGATGTTAGCGTCCACATACTGCGCCGTATCCTGGAAGATCGGAATGGCGCCGAAGGTGTTGGCCAGACGCGGCGTACGATAGTTCCACGCCACCCGGGCCTGCAGACGATCGCCCTGGTACCAGACCGCGGCGTTCATCGATTGCTCGGAGTTGTCGGGGAAGGGCAGATCCTCGCCCGACAGGTTCTGCGCGTTCTGAGAACTGTCGGAGTAGGTGTAGCTGCCGTCGAAGCCGAAGTCCCTCCAGATGGGCGTGTCGATGAAGTCCGACAGGCCGATCTTGGCCCCGATCTCGACGCCCTGGAGTTCGCCGCCTTCACCCTGGACCGGACGGTTCACATCCACCAGGCGACGGATGACGCCGTCGCCGTCCGGATATTCGCCGCTGAGCGGCACCGTTTCGCGCGTGACGAAGCTTTCGATGTTCAGGCGGAAGATGCCGATGTTGAACATCGTCGCCGGCCCGAAATAGTACTCGAGCGCCAGGTCGTAGTTGTCCGACCGCCACGGGTTCAGCTCCACCGTGCCGCCCAGGGTCGCCCCGGTGACGCGACGGACGCCGACGGGCGGCATGGTCGGGTCGACAGGCGCGCCGGGTTCGGGCTCGGGCGTGTCGGCGGTCGAGATGGTGACGCCGCCGCCGTAGTTGCCCAGGTCCAGCGGGATCATGGTCTTGGCGTAGGCGAAACGCAGCTTCAGCTGGTCGCTGAATTCGTACTGCAGGTTCAACGACGGCAGCCAGTCCGTGTAGCTTCGGCTGGAGATGGTGTCGCCGATGTCGTTGTTGGTGTCGCCGTAGGCGCGCGTGTCGCCCGTCAGGTTCTGGCGCGCACGCAGCTCGGTGCGGACCATGCGAACGCCGACATCGCCGCTCAGTTGTCCGAACTCGATGGCGCCGTTCACATAGGCGGCGTCCTCGTACAGGTCGACATCATAGGTGTTGCCCGGGATGATGACCTCGTAGGCGTTGCCGAACACCCGCTCCTGGAACGACCGGACATCGTCGAAGTCGCGCGGATCGGCCACCCACACGCCCGGAAGGCCGGTGGTGATCGAGCCGTAGTTGTCCAGGAAGTAGGTGTTGTTGTTTTCGCGCAGCAGCGTCGGACGGTTGACCGTGTAGCCCTGGAAGCAGGTCGGGGCGTTGGCCACGGCGCCGGAGGTGCAGCTTCCCGCCTCGACGATCGGAGCGGTCGGATCGAACGACGGGTTGGTGACGAACTCGCCCGCGCGGCACTGCGGATTGTCCATGACGACGTCGATGGCCTTCCACTGCGCCGAGCAGCCCGCCTGGTTGCCCGCGCCCTGGCCGGCGTAGAAGTCCGAGAACAGGTGGAAGTTGCGGATCTCCACCTCGCGCGAACTGTGGCGAACGCCGGCGTCGACCCGGGTGAGGAAGCCGAACGCGGGCGCGTCCTGGAACTCGTACGAGCCGTCGAAGCGGACCACGGTCAGGTCGGAGTTGTTGCGTTGGTTGCCTTCCGACGAATAGGCGCCGACCGTGTAGCTGTCGAGGTTCGACATGTACTGGGTCAGCGGAACCTCGCCGAGGCCGCCGGAGATCGGATTGTCGAAGCCGCTCCAGGCCAGGGTGCCGCCGCTGATGTCGATATGGACAAGCGGATCTTCGCCGTAGCCGTACGGGTTCGGATTGATGTAGCGACCGCCTTGGCTGCCGACCACGCCGTTCGAGTATTGCGAGGCGGGATACAGGGCGGCGATCGACGCGGGGTAGAAGGTGCCGCGCGTCCGGTCGCCCGCCTGCCGGAACAGGGTGAAGGCGCGGTCAGGCGAATACTGCCAGTTCGACAGGTCGCCCTGAACCTGGCCGTTCATGCTCTCCAGGCTGGCTTCGGCCTTGATGGCGCGCGCCGTGAAGGTGAACGGTCCGCCCTTGTCGTAGTCCAGCTCCAGGTTGAAGTTGGTCGACTCGTTCTCGGTCGCCCGGTTGACGGTGAACGAGTTCATCCACCAGACGTCAAGGTCGTACTCGCTGACGTTCAGCCACGGATTGCCGTTGTTGCCGTTCACGCCGGTTTCGACGAACTCGGTCGGCGTGGTCCAGGTCACCCCGCTCCAGCGGTTGGAGATGTTCAGGCCGGCGGCGCGGTTGTATTCCTGCTGGTGGGTGTAGAAGACCTCACCGGTCAGGCGGATGCCGTCCTCGATGTCGAACTGGAAGGCGCCGTTCAGGCTGTAGCGCTCACGCTCGACGACGCGGTTGAAGCTGTCGTAGCCGTGGGGCGCGATCCAGTTGTCGGCGTCGCCGCCCCAGTCGTTGTTGCCCATGACGCTCTGGCTGATGCCAGAGTAGTTGTTGCCCAGGTTGGAATTGCTGATGACGCCCGACAGCATCGCGCCGAAGCGGTCGCCGCGCCAGTTCAGCAGGCCGTTGAACAGATAGTCCGACTCCTTGGTGCGCTCGCCGGTCTGATATTCGGCGGCGGTGAAGACGGTCGGGCCGTAGTCGAAGTCCATCGGCCGGCGGGTGCGCAGGTCGATGGTGCCCGAGATGCCGGACAGGGCGTTCGAGACGTCCTGCGACTTGAACACGACGATCGAGTTCATCAGCTGCGAGGGCACGTCGTTCAGGTTCGGCTGGGCGCTGCCCAGGTTGCCCGGCGCCAGATACTGTTCGCCGTTCAGCAGGGTGATGACCTGCGGCAGGCCGCGGATGTTGACGGTCGAGCCTTCGCCCGCCGTGCGCTGGACCTGAATGCCCGGAATGCGCTGCAGGGCGTCGGCGACGGTGACGTCGGGCAGCTTGCCGATGTCCTCCGCCGAAATGGCGTCCACGAGCGCGGTTTCGTTGCGCTTGATGTCGATGGCCTGAGCCTGCGAGGCGCGGATGCCGGTGACGACGATTTCGTCGACCTGCGTCACGCCCTGGTCCATGGGGACCTGATCCTGGGGCGCGTCCGCCGTCTGGGCGTAGGCCGGCGCGACGAGCGCCGAACTGGCCAGCAGGGCCGCGACCAGGGGTCGCTGGTGAATTCTCATTGTGTCTTTCCTCCCTCTTTGCAGCGCCGCGTGCGTTGGCGGCTGGTCTCAGGGCCTCGTGGCGGTCCCTGAAATGGTGGTTTCGCCGGTCACGCCGGGATCTTCGGCGTCACGAGCGATGGAGACGGCGTACGCCCCCTCGGCGATGCGCCAGCCCGGCAGGCTGGTGTCGTAGTTCGCCAGGATGCGGGGTTCGGCCTTGATGACGACGCGGCGCGTCTCGCCCGGCTGGAGCGCCAGGCGGGACCAGCCGGCCAGGCGGCGGGGCTGGTCGCCGGCGGCGGGCCGGACGTAAAGCTGGGGCACGTCGACGCCGGCGACGCGGCCGGTGTTGGTCACGTCGACGCTGACGCTGACGCCGTCGGTGTTCGACACCGTCAGATTGTCATAGGCGAAGGTCGTGTAGCTGAGGCCGTGCCCGAACGGGAACAGCGGCTTCAGGTTCTGGCGGTCATACCAGCGATAGCCGACGTCGGCGCCTTCGACATAGTCGACGGCGAAGTCCTGCATGCCGGGGGCGGGCGGGGCGCCGGGATTGGCGGCGGCGTCCGCGGCGGCGCTGTCGGCGGCCTTCATCAGATCCAGGCCCGGCGGGACCGGACGAGGC
This sequence comes from Brevundimonas sp., assembly GCF_041911375.1. Lineage (GTDB taxonomy): Bacteria > Pseudomonadota > Alphaproteobacteria > Caulobacterales > Caulobacteraceae > Brevundimonas. The sequence goes on from NZ_JAYRPA010000046.1 coordinate 10,721, forward strand.
GGCTGGTCGGCCGTGGCGGGGAAGGTGATCGGCAGGCGGCCCGACGGATTGACCTGGCCGAACAGGATGCGGGCGATGGCCTCGCCGCCGCGCTGACCGGGATACCAGGCCTGAATGACGGCGGGCGTCTGGTCCAGCCAGGGCATCAGCACCGGACCGCCGGTCTCCAGCACCACGACCGTCTTCGGATTGGCCTGGGCCGCCGCCGCGATCAGGGCGTTCTGCTCGGCCGCCAAATCCAGGTTCTCGGAATCAACCGCCTCGGTGCTCCACTTGGTCGCGAAGACCACGACGACATCGGCCGCCGCCGCCGCCGCGCGGGCGGCTTCGAGATCGTCGCCGGCGGTGAAGGTCACCGTCGCCTGCGGGGCCAGCGCGCGGATCGCGTTCAGCGGCGAAGAGGCGTGGTAGGTGTAGCGCGCGAAGGAGGCCGCCGCGCCCGACGTCAGCGGCACCTCGACCGGCGCGCCGCCGACCGAGCGGACCTGGGACGAGCCGCCGCCCGACAGGACGCCGACATCGGCATGGCCGCCGATCAGGGCGATGGTGCGGGCGTTCGCCGCCAGCGGCAGGACGCCGCCTTCGTTCTTCAGCAGGACGATGCCCGCCTCGGCCGCGCGCTGTGCGACCTCCGCATTGGCGGCGTAGTCGATGGGCTGGGGCTCGGTCACCACCGGCGCGTCCAGCACGCCCGCGTCGATCAGGCCGATCAGGAAGCGGCGGACCATGTCGTCCAGCCGCGCCTGCGGAATCTGGCCCGCCTCCAGCGCTTCACGGAACGGCGCGTCGAAATATAGAGCCTTGTCCAGTTCCTGGCCCGAAGCCTGGTCCAGCCCGGCCATGGCCGCCTTGACGGTGGAATGAACCGCGCCCCAGTCGGACATGACCCAGCCTTCGTAGCCCCAGTCGCGCTTGAGCACCTGGTTCAGAAGGAAGTCGTTCTCGCAGGCCCAGTCGCCGTTGACCTTGTTGTAGGCGCACATGACCGAGGCGGGATCGCCGATCTCGATGGCGATCTGGAAGGCCAGCAGGTCGCTTTCACGCAACGCCGCCTCGTCCAGGCGGGCGTCCATGATCATCCGCCCCGTTTCCTGGGAGTTGAAGGCGAAGTGCTTGATGGTGGAGACGATGTGGTTGGACTGGACCCCCCGGATGTGCTCGCCGGCCATGACGCCGGCCAGCAGCGGATCCTCGCCCAGATATTCGAAGTTGCGGCCCGCCCAGGGATCGCGCGTCAGGTTGACCCCGCCGGCCAGCAGGACGTTGAAGGTCTTGGCCCGGGCCTCGGCGCCGATCATGGCCCCGCCGGCGTAGGCGATCTCGGGATCGAAGCTGGCCGCGGTGGCCAGGCTGGCGGGCAGGGCGGTGGCGACATCGCCCTTGCGCTGCTCGACCTGATTGGCGACGCCCAGGCTGGCGTCGCTTTCGCGGATGTTCGGGATGCCCAGGCGCGGGATGCCGGGGATGTGGCCGGCGGAGGGGATCATGTCCTCGACGGGCGCGCCGGGCGTCCGGTCGGCCAGCGGCGGGAAGTAGCCGTGGATCAGCTGCAGCTTCTCGTCCTGCGTCATCTGCGCCAGCAGGGCGTCCGCGCGCTGGGCCGCGGTTTGCGACGCGGCGGCGACCGCAGGAGCCGGTTGCGCCTGCGCCCAGGCGGGCGAGGTCGTCGCCAGGGCGACGACGAACAGAGATGCGCCGAACAGAAGCGGACGAGAACGCATGGAGACTCCCCGGAAGACATCAAAGGACCGCCCCTCGCGGCCATCAGTTGTCAGGAGAATCGGTCCCGCGACGTCGCGCGGCGCGACGGATGCATGGTCCAAAGGGCGCGGAATGACGGGAAATAGCCCGTCTGTCGCTCCCGAATCCTCCCTGAGCGGAAGAGTCTGACGCTCTTCTCGAGTCGCTTTGAAGCATGAAATGAGAACGTTCACAACGACAACGCGGAATTGCCGCGATCACGCTGTGCAACAAGAGGGGGAATGGCGGGTGGTGAGAGATTCGAACTCTCGGAAGCCTCGCAGCTTCGCCGGTTTTCAAGACCGGTGCATTAAACCGCTCTGCCAACCACCCGCGGCGCGGACGCCATAGCAAACGAATGTGTCATTAACCAAAGGGGAAATCTCGTCCGTCATGCTGCAAGCATGGTTAAGCGGCGAGGCGTGCGATGACGGCGCGGAAGATGGGGCGAGGCGCCCTGGTCGTGGCGATGTTCTCCCTGCTGGCGGCCTGCTCCAGCCTGGGCGGGCGCGGCGCGCCGGCCAGCGCGCCCGTGGTCCGCGATCCGGCGCCGATCGTGTCGGGGACGATGCGCCCCTATCAGGTGCGCGGGCGCTGGTACCGCCCGGAAGAGCAGCCGAACTACGACGAGGTCGGCATGGCCTCCTGGTACGGCTCGGCTCACAACGGAAGGCCCACGGCGACGGGCGAGCGTTTCGACATGAACGCCCTGACGGCGGCGCACAAGACGCTGCCGCTGCCGGGACTGGTCGAAGTGACCAATCTGGACAATGGCCAGCGCGTCGTGGTGCGCATCAACGATCGCGGGCCGTTCGCCGAGGGCCGCATCATCGACCTGTCGCGCGAGGCGGCCGACGAGCTGGGCCTGCTGGCGAAGGGCGTCGGAAGGGTTCGCGTCCGCTATCTGGGCCGCGCGCCGCGGCTGGGCGGGGGCGCGGTGCTGACGGCGTCGACGACGTCGTCTCGGCCCCCGGCGCCGACCGACGCCGCGGGCGCCGAAGCCGGGCCCTTCTGGGTCCAGGCCGGGGCCTTCTCCGACGCCGACCAGGCCCGGCGAATCGCCGACAGCCTGAGCGGCTGGGTGCGGGCCAACGGCGCGGACGCCCAGTTCCGCGTCGTCGTGGGGCCGTGGGACGACGCCAATGCGGCGGAAAGCGCCCGTCAGGCGGTCGTGGCGCGCGGCTATGTCGACGCCCTGTTGATATCCGGAAGCTGATCGTCGCGGGGCTTGCGTCCGGGCTCGCCGGGGCGCCATGAAGCCTCGTGACCCGTGGAAAGTTCATCACCTTCGAGGGCGGCGAGGGCGCCGGCAAGTCGACCCAGGTCGGCCGTCTGGTCGCCCGCCTGCAAGCGCTGCTGGGCGAGCGAACCGTGGTGCGCACCCGGGAGCCCGGCGGCTCGAAGGGCGCCGAGGTGATCCGCAACCTGGTCGTGGCCACCGAGGCCGAGCCCTGGTCGGCGATGACCGAGACGCTGCTGATGTACGCGGCGCGATCCGACCATCTCGAGAACACCATCCGGCCGGCGCTGGAGGCGGGCGATTGGGTGGTGTGCGACCGCTTCGCCGATTCCAGCCGCGCGTATCAGGGCGCGGGCGGCGGGGTGGCCCAGAGCTTCATCGAACAGATCGACGCCGGCGTGGTCGGCGAGGACCAGCCGGACCTGACCCTGGTGTTCGACCTGCCGGTCGAGGTGGGCCTGGAGCGGGCGTTCGGGCGCGGCCTGTTCGAGACCCGCTTCGAATCCAAGGGGCTGGAGTTCCACCAGCGGCTGCGCGAGGGCTTTCTGCGCATCATTGAGGCCAATCCGCAGCGTTGCGTCCGGATCGACGCGGTCGGCGACCTCGACGAGGTCGAGGCGCGGGTCTGGCGGGCGGTCGAGGAGCGGCTGCTGTGAGCGAGGACCACCCCCGCGACCGGTTCGACCTGGTTCCCGACGCCCAGGCCGAGACGGCCTTCCTGGATGCCTGGGAGCGGGGACGGCTGCACCACGCCTGGCTGCTGTGCGGGGTCGAGGGGACGGGCAAGGCGACCTTCGCCCATCGCGCCGCGCGGCGACTGATGGGGGCGGCGGCCGATCCGGCGCGCGGGCCGCTGGGCGCGCGCCGCGACGATGCCGTCAGCCGGCTGATCTCGGCCCAGGCCCATCCCGACCTGCTGGTGCTGGAGCGGACGGTGGAGGGCGGCAAGGTCAAGAAGTCGATCTCGGTCGACCAGGCGCGGGAACTGCCGGAGTTCTTTTCCAAGAGCCCGTCTCAGGCGCGCTATCGCGTGGCGATCATCGACGCGGCCGACGACCTGAACCTGAACGCCGCCAACGCCCTGCTGAAGGTTCTTGAGGAACCGCCCGAGCGCGGGGTGCTGTTCCTGGTCACCCATGCGCCGGGCCGTCTGCTGGCCACGATCCGGTCGCGGTGCCGGCGTCTGAGTTTCCCGATCTGGCCGCAGGACCGGCTCGAGACGCTGGTCCGCAACCGCACGGGCGCCGAGCCCGAGGACGCGGCCCATGCAGCGGCGATGGCCGGAGGCTCGCCGGGCGCCGCGCTGGCGCTGGCGTCGGGCGCGACCTTCGAGATGGACCAGCTGGCGCGGCAATGGGTGTTGGGCGACATCGACCGGGCCGAAGCCCTGGCCGTCGCCGACAAGTTTCGCGGCGCCGAGGGGCAAGAGCGGTTCGAGACCCTGATGGACCGGCTGATCGCGGCGGTTCGGATGCGCGCGCTGGAGGCCCCGCCCGGCATGGGAAACCGCTGGGCCGAACTGTGGGAGCGGCTGAGCCCGCTGCCTGACCGCGCGGCGGGCCTGAACCTGGATCGGGGCGACGTTCTGGCCGCGACCCTCGCCGACATCCGGCGCACCCGCGCGAGAACGGAGGCCACAGGCTGATGCTGATCGACAGCCACGTGAACCTTCACGCCCCGCAGTTCGACGAGGATCGCGACGCGGTCATCGAGCGGGCGCGCGCGGCGGGGGTGCGGCTGATGGTCGAGATTTCCGACCGGCTGACGACCTTCGAGGCCACCCACGGCCTGGCCATGGCGCACGACGACATCTGGTGCACCGTCGGCGTTCACCCTCATGAGGCCAAGGACGCCGCGGACCTGACGGCGGAGACGTTGGTGCGACTGGCCGGGCGCCCCAGGGTGGTCGGCATCGGCGAATGCGGCCTGGATTTCCACTACGACCTGAGCCCGCGCGAGGTGCAGGCGGCGGTGTTTCGCCAGCATGTGGCGGCGGCGCGGGAAACCGGTCTGCCGCTTGTAATCCACACGCGCGAGGCCGACGCCGTCATGGCCGAAATCCTGCGGGAGGAACACGCCGCCGGGCCGTTCCGGATGCTGATGCACTGCTACACCAGCGGCGCTGAGCTGGCGGCGACGGCCGCGGAACTGGGCGCCTGGTTCTCGGTTTCCGGCATCGCCACCTTCAAGGCGGCCGAAGAGGTGAGGGCGATCATCCGCGACATGCCTGCCGATCGGATCATCGTCGAGACCGACTGCCCCTATCTGGCGCCGGTTCCGCACCGGGGCCGTCGCAACGAGCCGGCCTATGTCGGCCTGGTCCTCGACAAGCTGGCCGAGATACGGGGCTGGAGCGCCGAGGAGGCCGATGTGCGCACGACCGACGCCTTCTTCGCCCTGTTCGACCGTATCTCGAGGCCGGCGGCATGAGCCTGAAGGTCGTCATCCTGGGCTGCGGCTCGTCGGGCGGGGTGCCGCGCGGCGATGGCGACTGGGGCGCCTGCGATCCGGCCGAACCGAGAAACCGCCGCACGCGCTGCTCCATGCTGGCGCGCCGCACAGGGCCGGACGGCGTCACCAACGTCCTGATCGACACCTCGCCGGACCTGCGTGAGCAGATGCTGGCCAGCGGCACGAAGCACATAGATGCGGTGCTCTACACCCACGACCATGCCGACCAGACGCACGGCATCGACGATCTGAGGGTTTTCGCCACGCGGGCCAGACAGCGGATCCCCGCCTGGATGGACGCGGCGACGCACGCCGCGCTCAGTCACCGCTTCGACTACATCTTCGAGATGAAGCTGGGCTATCCGGCGCTGCTGGACGCCCGCATCGTTCCTCCGCACGGACAGGCCTGGAGCATCGAGGGCGCCGGCGGGGCGATCCCAGTCGTCACCTTCGACCAGGCGCACGGTCCGATCCGTTCGGTCGGCTACCGGCTGGGCGACATGGCCTATTCCAGCGACGTGTCGGATCTGGACGACGCCGCCCTCGACGCCGTGCGCGGCTGCAAGCTGTGGATCGTGGACGCCCTGCGCTACGCCCCGCACCCGACCCACGCCCATCTGGATCGCGCCCTGGAATGGATCGCGGCGGCGGATGTCGAGCGGGCCGTGCTGACCAACCTGCATATCGACATGGACTACCGCGCGCTGTCGGCCCTGCTGCCGCCCAATGTCGAGGTCGCCTTCGACGGCTGGACGCAGCGGATCGACTGAGTCAGCTCTTCAATGCCCGGCCCGCGACCACCGCGTCCTTGCCGAACTTCTCCCGCAGCCTGTCGATCGCCCGCTCGGTCTTCAGCGCGCGGGTCTCGGCGGTCTGGAACAGGCCGGCGGGGGCGTCCTCGGCGTCCTGGATGTCGGCCATGCCGATGCCGATCAGGCGGTAGGGGCGGCCCAGTTCGGGCTTCAGCAGATCGCGGCCGGCGGCGAACAGGGCGCGCGCGGTCTGGACCGGCTCGGGCAGGGTCACGCGCCGGGTGATGATCTTGAAGTCGGTGCGGCGCAGTTTCAGCACCAGAACGCGGCTGGCCACGCCGTCCAGGCGCGCCTTGGACGCCAGCTTCTCGCACAGCGGCCAAAGCTCCGCCTCCAGCGCCTCCTGTGTCGAAAGGTCCTCGTTGAAGGTGGTCTCGGCGCTCATCCCCTTGCGGTCGCGCTCGGGGTTCACGGCGCGGGCGTCGCGGGCATGGGCCAGGTCGTGCAGGCGCAGGCCCGATTCGCCATAGCGCCTGACCAGATCGCGCACGTCCGCCTTCGCGAGGTCGCCGATCAGGGCGTAGCCGTCGCTTCGCAAGGCCTTGCCGAACACGGGGCCGACGCCGGGCAGGGCGGTGACGGGGCGGGGCGCCAGGATCGCCTGGGCGTTGGCGCGACCCACGACCGAAAAGCCGCGCGGCTTGTCCATTTCCGACGCCATCTTGGCCAGGAAGCGATTGGGGGCCAGACCGATGGAGACTGTCAGCCCGGTCTCGTCCTCGATCCGCTTCTGGAAGCGGATCAGCTGCAGCGCCGGCGGGCCGCCGTTCAGCCGTTCGGTGCCCGACAGGTCCACCCAGGCCTCGTCCAGCGACAGCGGCTGGATCAGCGGCGTCAGCTGGGCCAGGGCGCCCAGGATGCGACGGGACTCGAAGGTGTATTTGCTGAAGTCGGGCTTGATGACGACGGCGTCGGGACAGGCCTTCAGCGCCTTGAACATGGGCATGGCCGAGGCCACGCCGTACAGCCGCGCCACATAGCAGGCGGTGGAGACGACCCCGCGCTTGCCGCCGCCGACGATGACCGGCTTGTCGCGCAACTCCGGCCGGTCGCGCTTCTCCACCGAGGCGTAGAAGGCGTCGCAGTCCATGTGGGCGATCGACAGCTGGTCCAGCTCGGGGTCCGCAACGATGCGGCGCGAGCCGCACGCCGGGCAGCGGCGATCGGGCGGCCCGGCGGGGTCTTCGCCGGTCCACAGGCAGTCGCGACATATGGCCTTGATGGCCACCTTTAAGGTCTCCGTAAGGTTGGCTTCACCCCAACTTAAGACTGGGCGGCCAGTATCGCATCAAGGAAGCCGTCCCCGCGTTCGGGGACGCGCGGGCTGGGTGATGATGTCGAAGAAGGTCCTCATCGTCGAGGATAACGAGCTGAACATGAAGCTTTTTCATGATCTCCTCGATTCCCAGGGCTATGAGACGCTGCAGACCCGCGAAGGGATGCAGGCGTTAGCGCTCGCGCGCGCCCACCTTCCCGACCTGATCCTGATGGACATCCAGCTGCCCGAAATCTCCGGTCTGGAGGTCACCAAGTGGCTTAAGGACGACGACGAGCTGAGCCACATCCCCATCATCGCCGTCACGGCCTTCGCCATGAAGGGCGACGAGGAGCGGATCCGGCAGGGCGGCTGCGAGGCCTATATCTCCAAGCCCATCTCGGTGATGCATTTCCTCGAGACGGTCAGGAAGCACCTGGTATGAGCGCGCGCGTCCTTGTCGTGGACGACGTCGAGGCCAACGTCCGTCTGCTCGAAGCCAAGCTGACCATCGAATATTTCGACGTGGTGTCCTGCCACGACGGCGCCACGGCCCTGTCGCTGGCGGCCGAGGCTCAGCCGGACCTGATCCTGCTGGACGTCATGATGCCCGGCATGGACGGGTTCGAGACCTGTCGCCGGCTGAAGGCCCAGCCCGAGACCCGCCACATCCCGGTGGTGCTGGTCACCGCCCTGGACGGTCGCGAGGACCGCATCCGGGGGCTGGAGGCCGGGGCCGACGATTTCCTGACCAAGCCGATCGACGACGTCATCCTCTTCGCCCGCGTGCGGTCGCTGACCCGCCTGAAGCAGGTGATGGACGAGCTGCGCGAGCGCGAGGAGAACAGTCGCCGCATGGGCGTCAGCGGCGACACCGCCGGGCGGCTGCGGGCCGAGGGCGGGCGTGTTCTGGTCGTCGATGACAATGCGCGGCAGGCGGCCGTGATCGCCGAGGCCCTGGGCCAGGAGCACCGCGTCACGGTCGAGACCGATGCGGACAAGGCCCTGACAGCGATCAAGGGGCCGCTGGACCTGATCATCGTCAACGTCACGGCCGACGCCTTTGACGGCCTGCGCATCGTCGCCCTCTCCAAATCCGGCGACGCGCGTCGCGCGCCGATCCTGGCCGTCGTGGACCCGCAGGATCGCGCCCGCATGGTCAAGGCGCTGGAGCTGGGCGCCACCGACATCCTGCCGCGCCCGATCGACGTCGAAGAACTCTCGGCCCGGGCCAAGACGCAGATCCGGCGCAAGCGCTACAGCGACTTCCTGCGCGAGAAGCTGGATTACAGCCTGGAGATGGCGGTCACCGACGCCCTGACCGGTCTGCACAATCGCCGCTACATGGCGGGCCAGCTGCAGGCGCTGGTCAACCGCGCCGTCCACGGCGGCAGCTCGGTCGCCGTGCTGCTGATGGACATCGATCACTTCAAGTCGGTCAACGACAGCTTCGGCCACGACGCGGGCGACGAGGTGCTGACCGAGTTCGCCGTGCGCCTGGCCACCAATGTCCGCGCCGTCGATCTGCCGTGCCGCATGGGCGGCGAGGAGTTCGTGGTGGTCATGCCCGGCGCCGAACTGGAGGACGCGCACAGGGTCGCCGAACGCATCCGTCGCGACGTGGCCTCGGCGCCGTTCCGCATCATGGGCGGCCGCGAAAGCCTATCGATCACCATCTCGATCGGCGTGGCCGCGACGAACGGCGTGGGCGATACGCCGGAACAGCTGATGAAGCGCGCGGACGAGGGCGTCTACGAAGCCAAGGCCGGCGGCCGCAACAAGGTCATCGCCCGGGCGGCCTGACCGATCCCGGCCACCACAACGAAAAACGCCCGGCTGGTTTCCAGCCGGGCGTTTTCAATTCGGTCGGATCAAGCGCTTACTTGATCTTGCCTTCCTTGAACTCGACGTGCTTGCGCACGACCGGGTCGTACTTCTTGACGACCATCTTCTCGGTCATGGTGCGGGCGTTCTTCTTGGTGACGTAGAAGAAGCCGGTGTCGGCCGTGGAGTTCAGGCGGATCTTGATGGAAGCCGGTTTGGCCATCGGAATTACCTCTGCGACGGCGAAAGCCGCTAAAATAAGAGGCGCGGAACATACTCAGGCGCGGCTCAAAGTCAACGGGCGCGATGCCACCTTGTAGCAGCCTTTCACCCAGATAGGGTTTGGACATGAAAATCGCATCTCTTTCGGCGGCCGCCGCCCTTCTGTTCGCGTCCCTCGCCGGCCCCTCGATCGCCCAGACGCCGGCGTCGCAGGACGCCTTCATGGCCAGCCTCGCCGCCTTGTGCGGCCAGCGATTCGAGGGGCGCGTGGTCACGACCGACGCCGCCGATGCGGAGTTCGCCAGCCAGCGGCTGCTGATGCATGTGCGCGACTGTTCCGCGGACGAGGTGCGCATTCCCTTCACCGTGGGCGCGGATCGTTCCCGCACCTGGGTCGTGACGCGGACCGACGCGGGCCTGCGGCTGAAGCACGATCACCGCCACGACGACGGCTCGACCCATGTGCTGCACTGGTACGGCGGAGACACGGCGAACGCCGGCACGGCCGAGCGGCAGGAGTTCCCCGTCGACGCCGAATCGATCGCCCTGTTCAACGCCAACGACGCGGCGGTCTCGACCACCAATGTCTGGGCGATGGAAGTCCATCCGTATCGGATGTTCGCCTATGAGCTGCGGCGGCCAAATCGGCATTTCCGCGTGGAGTTCGACCTGACGAAGCCGGTCGCCGAATAGGTCAGACGGCGCGCCAGGGCTGGAGCGGGCGCACGGTGGCGCAGGCCGGGCCGCCGTCGCGGGCGCGGCCGGGCAGAACGGCTTCAAGCGGGCGGCCCTGGCGCGCCAGGGCCAAAAGGTCTGCGGGAATGTCATGGACGTCGATCTTGGCACGACGGGTCCACTCGCTGTGCTGTCCGGCCGATGTGCCGATGGCGATAAAGACGAAGCGTCGCGACGGTCCTTCGCGTCGCACGAAAGGCCCGGTCATCCGGCCGTCGTCAGACAGGGTGACGGGGACGTCGAAACTGATCGGTCCGTCGCCGGCGATGCGAGGCTCGACCGGCGCATTGGCCTCGTCCTGCAGGCTGTAGGCGACGCCTGGGACAGGGTCTGCTGTGGTCAGGCGTAGGGTGATGGCGCTTGGCATGGTCAGTCCCTGTGATCGACCACGTGGCGGCCGCGCACCATGCGGACGAAGGGCAGGGGGCGGTCGGGATTCGACAGCCGCTCGGCCAGTTCGCCCAGCACGAAGCGGGTGATGGCGGGCAGATCCAAGGCGCGGGCGTCTTCCAGCGGCAACCAGGCGATTTCGTCCAGTTCGCCAGACCCGGCGGTCGGCTCGGGCGTCAGCAGGGCCTCGGCCGGGGCCATGAAGAAGCGAGCGTCGAACCGGCGCGTGCGGCCGGGCGGCGTAACGGCGCGGGCGATGTAGGACAGGACCGAAAGATCGGGCAGGGCGCCCGCTTGGCGGTATTCGCGCCACGGTCCGGCGACGCTGGCGGAGGGCGCGGCGCGGCCCAGGATCAACCCGGTCTCCTCGAAGGTCTCGCGGATCGCCGTCAGGGCCAGGGCGCGGGCGCGGCGGGCGGGAACCTCGGCCTCCAGCCGCCGTGCGACGTCGGACGCCAAGGCGCCGGTCGAGGCGGCGGTGAAGTCCGCCCGGTCGATTCGTCCGCCGGGAAACACCCATTTAGAGGCCATGAAGACATGGCCCGGCGCCCGCCGCCCCATCAGCACCTCGGGCCGCGACCCGCCCCGTGTCACGATCAATGTCGCCGCGTCCTTGGGCCGTTGGGCGCCGCCGACGCGAGGCGCGTCGGTCAGGTCCTGCGCGGCGTCGAAGGGGGTCACCTGCGCTTGCCTTTGCGCACGCCCTTCAGCCCGCCCGAAGGCCTGGAGCCGTTGCGGGGCTTGGGGCCGCCGAGGCGGTTCTTGCCGCGCATCGGCGGGCCGTCGCCGCCGCGGCCGCGAATGCCGTAGCGGGGGGCTGGGGCGTTGGGATCGCGCGGCTCCGGTTCGCTGAGCATTTCGAACACCAGGCCTCCGGTGACCGGCGTCGCTTCGACCAGCTTCACCTCGACCATACGCCCAAGGGTGAACCGCTTGCCGGACCGTTCGCCGACCAGGGCGTGCGCGCGGTCGTCGTGGGTGAAATACTCGCTGCCCAGGGTCGAGACGGGGACCAGGCCGTCCGCGCCGGTGTCTTCCAGACGGACGAACAGGCCGAAGCGGGTCACGCCGGTGATCCGGCCCGTGAAGGTCGCTCCAACCCGGTCTTCCAGGAAGGCGGCGATATAGCGGTCCATGGCGTCGCGCTCGGCCGCCATGGACCGGCGCTCGGTCATGGTGACGCCCTCGGCGATGGCCGGCAGTTCCGCGATCTCTCGATCCGTCAGCCCGTCCTTCCCCAACCCAAGGGCGCGGATCAGTCCGCGGTGGACGATCAGGTCGGAATAGCGCCGGATCGGCGAGGTGAAGTGGGCGTAGCGGTCCAGGTTCAGGCCGAAGTGGCCGACGTTCTCTGGGCTGTAGATGGCCTGCATCTGGGTGCGCAGGACCACCTCGTTGACCACGTCGGCGTGTTCGCCGTCGCGCGTCTCGTCCAGCAGCTTGTTGAACCGCTTGGTCGTGCCCGGCTCGCCCTTGTTCCACGGCTTGCCGATGGTCGACAGGAAGTCGGCCAGGTTGAAGATCTTCTCCTGGCTGGGCGCGTCGTGCACGCGATAGATCAGCGGGGTCTTCTTCTGCTCCAGCGTCTCGGCCGCGCAGACGTTGGCCTGGATCATCATCTCCTCGATCAGCCGGTGCGCCTCCAGTGAGGTGCGCTTCTCGATCGAGGCGATGCCGCCGTCGGGGGCCATGCGGATGCGGCGTTCGGCGGATTCGATCTGCAGCGGGCTGCGCTTCAGCCGCCCCTTCAGCATCGTGTGGTAGGCGTTCCACAGCGGATAGAGGATGGTCTCCATGATCGGACCGGTGGCGTCGTCCGGCTGCCCGTCTATCGCCGCCTGGGCCTGTTCGTAGGAAAGCTTGGCGTGCGACCGCATCAGGCCGCGCACGAACCTGTGGCCGGTCTTGCGGCCGTTCCTGTCGAAGACCATCCGCACGGCCATGCAGGCGCGGTTCTCGCCCTCCTTCAGGCTGCACAGGCCGTTCGACAGCACCTCGGGCAGCATGGGTTCGACCCGATCCGGGAAATAGGTCGAATTGCCCTTGTCGCGCGCCTCGCGGTCCAGCTGGGTTCCGGGGCGGACATAGGCGGCGACGTCGGCGATGGCGACCCAGACGATCCAGCCGCCTTCGTTCTTCGGGTCCTCGTCGCGCGCCGCGTAGACGGCGTCGTCGTGATCGCGCGCATCGGCGGGGTCGATGGTGATGAAGGGGACCTCGCGCAGGTCCTCGCGGCCCTTCAGCGTCGGCAGGGCCTGATCCTCGGCCTCGCGCTCGACCGCCTCGGAGAAGCCGGTGGGGACGCCGTGGGCGTGGATGGCGATCAGGGAGGCGGCGCGGGGATCGTCCTCCTTGCCGATATGCTCCAGGATCTTGCCGCGCTTAGGCCCATAGCGCTGCTCGCCCTTCTCGATGGCGGCCAGGACCAGATCGCCGTCGCGCAGGTCGCCGGACTGCGCCTGGGGCACCAGCAGCACGTCTTTGGAGCGACGGTCGACCGGCTCGACGCGCGTCTCGCGCGCCGACTTGCGGATCACGCCCAGGACGCGGTTCGTCCCGACGTCCAGCTTCTTGATCAGGCGGGCTTCCCAGCCTTCTCCGCCGCGCTGGAACTTGACGAGCAGCCGGTCGCCCAGGCCGGGCGCGGGGCCGGGCTTGCCCTTGTCGGGCATCAGTATGGCGCGCGGGGCGTCGGCGCTGGCCTCGACCAGGCGGACATACAGTTCGCCGTCGCCGTCGCGCTCGATCACGTCGGCCACGCCGACGGGGGGCAGGGCGCCGGCCTCGGCGAAGCCCTTGCGGCCGCGCTTGCCCAGCTTACCCTCTTCTTCCAACTCGCGGATCATTTCGCGCAAGGCGCGGCGGTCGCCACCCTTCAGCCCGAAGTGGCGGGCGATGTCGGTCTTTTCGGCCGATCCGGCCTCGCGCAGGAAGGCGAGGAGGGTGTCTTTATCGGGAAGGCCCGCAGGGGGCCTCTTGGATGATTTGTTCATTCTGTCTTTCGTAGCGCGGAACCGCGCCTTTAGGTCAAATCTTGCATGAGTTGACCGAGTGATTGCGGGGCCTCAGCTTCCGCCGGTCCCGAATGGAGTCTCCGATGTCCCTCAACGCCCCCGCCCTGAGCGCGACCGTCTCTTCGCCGCTGGATCTGATCGGCAAGACGCCGATGGTGGAGGTGACGAAGATCGACACCGGCCCGTGCCGCCTGTTGCTGAAGCTGGAGTCGCAGAACCCCGGCGGGTCGATCAAGGACCGCATCGCCATCTCCATGCTGGACGCGGCGGAGAAGGAGGGCTTCCTGAAGGCGGGCGGCACCATCGTGGAGGCGACGGCGGGCAACACCGGCCTGGCCTTGACGCTGGTCGGCCGGGCGCGGGGATATAAGGTGCTTCTGGTCATTCCGGACAAGATGTCGAAGGAAAAGATCCAGCATCTCAGGGCCATGGGCGCGGATGTTCGCCTGACGCGTTCGGACGTCCCGCACGGCCATCCCGAATATTACACCGACATGGCCGAGCGTCTGGCCCAAGGCATTCCTGGCGGTTTCTACGTCAACCAGTTCGCCAACGCCGCCAACGCCGAGGCCCATGTGAAGACGACGGGGCCGGAAATCTGGGAGCAGACGAGCGGCCACATCGACGCCTTCGTCGCCGGCATCGGCTCGGGCGGGACAATCACAGGAACGGCGCGGTTCCTCAAGAGCGTCGGCTCCAAGGCCGAGATCATCCTGGCCGACCCGGTCGGATCGACCCTGGCCGGCATCGTCAACGACGGCGTCCCGGGTCCGGAAGGCAGCTACACCGTGGAAGGCATCGGCCAGAACTTCGTGCCCGACACGGCGGACATGAGCCTGATCGACAAGGCCTATTCCATCCCCGACGTGGAGGCGATCGCAACCGCGCGCGAGCTGCTGCTGAAGGAAGGCATACTGGCCGGTTCGTCCTCGGGCACTTTGATCGCCGCCGCCTTGCGCTGGTGCCGTGAACAGACCGAGGCCAAGACCTGCGTCACCTTCGTCTGCGACACCGGCGCCAAGTATCTGTCCAAGGTCTATAACGACGCCTGGCTGGCGGACCAGGGCCTGGGCGAGCGCGAGCTGCACGGCGACCTGTCGGACCTGATCAACCGCAAGTACGAGAAGGGCGACGTCGTCATCGCCGGTCCGGGCGACACCCTGGACACCGCCTTCAAGCGGATGAAGGGCGCCGACGTGTCGCAGCTGCCGATCATCGAGGACGGTCGCCTGGTCGGCATCCTGGACGAGAGCGACCTGATCCAGGTGATGAACACCGATGAGATCACGCGCAAGGAGCGCTTCGCCAAGCCCGTGGCCTCGGCCATGACGCGCGATCTGGACACGGTTCAGGTCAATGAGCCGCTGGACGCCCTGATCCCCGTCTTCGACCGCGACCGCGTGGCCATCGTGCTGGACGGCGAGAAATTCGTCGGCCTGATCACCCGCACCGATCTGATCAATCACCTCAGCCTGAACCGGTAAGGTCATGAGCGACAAGAAGAACAGCCAGGGTTTCTCGACCCGCGCCATCCATGCCGGCCAGCATCCCGACCCGACGACCGGGGCGGTGATGACCCCCATCTACGCCACCTCGACCTACGCCCAGGAAAGCCCGGGCGTGAACAAGGGCTATGAGTATGCGCGGGGCAAGAACCCGACGCGCGAGGCGTTCGAGGCCTGCATCGCCGACCTGGAAGGCGGGACGCACGGCTTCGGGTTCAGCTCCGGCATGGCGGCGACCTCGACGGCGCTGGAGCTGCTCGACGCGGGCGACCACATCGTCACGGGCGACGACCTGTACGGCGGCTCCTGGCGGCTGTTCGAGCGGGTCCGGCGGCGGTCGATGGGGCTGGACTTCGCCTATGTGGACCTGAGCGACATCGCCGCGGTCGAGGCGGCCATCACGCCCAAGACCAAGATGCTGTGGGTCGAGACGCCCACCAATCCGCTGATGAAGCTGGCTGACATCGCCGCCCTGTCGAAGGTCGCCAAGGCGCATGGCCTGCTGCTGATCGTGGACAACACCTTCGCCACCCCCTTCTGCCAGCAGCCGCTGAGCCTGGGGGCGGACGTGGTGATGCACTCGGCGACCAAGTATCTGAACGGCCACTCGGACATCATCGGGGGGGCGCTGGTGACGGGCGATCCCGATCTGGCGACGCGGATCAAGTTCCTGCAGAACTCGGTCGGCGGGGTCATGGGTCCGTTCGACGCCTTCCTGGCCAACCGGGGCCTGAAGACCCTGGCGCTCAGGATGAAGGCGCATTGCGAGAACGCCCTGACGATCGCGCGCTGGCTGGAGACCCGCAAGGGCGTGGCCAAGGTGATCTACCCCGGCCTGATCGCCCATCCGCAGCACGAGCTGGCGGCGAGGCAGATGCACGGCGGTTTCGGCGGCATGGTGACGGTGGTGCTGGACGGCGACCTGGAGCGAACCAAGCGGGTGCTGGAGCGGGTCCGGGTCTTCACCCTGGCGGAGTCGCTGGGCGGGGTCGAAAGCCTGGTGAACCACCCGGCCATCATGACCCACGCCAGCGTGCCCAAGGAGGTCCGCGAGAAGGGGGGCGTCACCGACAGCCTGATCCGGTTGTCGGTGGGCGTGGAGGACGTGGAAGACCTGATCGCGGACCTGGACCAGGCGCTGGGCTGAGGCGCCGCCCCAGCCGGCTTCAGCCCGCCAGGGCGGTCTGGTGGCCGGTGACGGGGGCGAGCTTCTTCTTGGGCGCGGCGCGCTTCTTCACGGGCGCGGCGGCCTTGGGCAGAGCGGCGCGGCGAGCGACCTCGGTGTCGATGACCGGGATGATGTCGCTGGCGGCGATCACCTGGGTCGATGCGCCGTGCTCGACCAGGCGCGCGGCGTTGGCGCGCAGGGTCACAAGGTCAGCGTCGGTCATGGCGGGGATCATGTCGGCGAGCGGGGTCATGGCGGCGTCCTGTTCGGAAACGGGCGTCAGGGCCGGCGCGCGAGGCGCCAGCCCTTCAGCTGATTGAAGGCGATCTCGACCACGACGCGGTCGCCCAGCAGCGAGACGCCGTTGGGCGCGCCGAGCGTGGGCAGGACCGTGATCACGTGGCCGTTGTCCAGGCGGACCTTGCGGCCGCCCAGCGGCAGCAGCCGCGTCACCTCGCCGTCGAAGGCGATGGCGCCGGGCGAAGCCGGCGGGCCGTTGCTATTGGAAGCCCGGAGCTTGTCCTACTCCGCCGCCGAGAGGCGGCCGGCGGATTCCTTGCCGGAGCGCGAGTCGCGCTCGATCTCGTAAGAGATCTTCTGGCCCTCGTTCAGGGAGCCGACGCTCGACGTCTCGACAGCCGAGGCGTGGACGAAGACGTCCTTGCCGCCGTCATCGGGCGCGATGAAGCCGTAGCCCTTGGTGGGGTTGTACCATTTAACAGTGCCGGTAGCCATTTGGAGACCTCCGTCTGGCGTTGACCGCAGGGAGGATCCCTGGTCGGCCTGTCGGGTCTGAATGGGAGCGGCGTTTGGACCTCGGTGCGTGATGCAAAGGGAGCAGCGGCGTTACGCAGAGAGATCGACCCGCCCAAGATGGGAACGGGCGGGCCGATGCGCAAGGGCGCGTCAGAAGGCGTAGGCGATCTCGGCCACCAGAGCGTCCTCGTACTGCTCGCCGAACTCGGCGGCGTCGGTGTCGTAGTAGCGGACATCCAGCGCCAGGGCGTCCGTGAGGGCGTAGGTCACGCCCGCGTTCCAGGCGGTGTAGTCGGGGGCGTTGTCCTGCTCGCGGCGGCCCAGGGCCACCGTGCCGTCGAGCCGCGGGGTGAAGGTCCAGCCCAGGCGGCCCTCCACCCAGGTGAAGGCCTCCGTCGAGCCGGCGGAGTCGGGGGAATACTGGACCTGCAACCGGGCGCTGGCCGGGCCGATGGCGCGGCTGATGTTGGCACCGAACTCGACCATGTCCTCGTCATAGCCGGACTCGGCGTCCAGGCGGTTCTTGTAGGCGACGTTGAAGTCGAACTGATAGCCGAAAGCCTCGGGTTGGTAGCCGAAGGCGACCTCGGCCTCGACGTTGGAGCCGCCGGCCTGGATCGTCTCGGCCGCCGGGCTGATGTAGAACAGGCCGTCGGCGCTTTCCCAGGTGGCCGAGCCGAAGGCGTAGCCGTCATTGCCGGACTTGGACGCGCCCTTGGAGCGATTGTCCGATCCCGCGCCGACCTCGAACGACCAGTCGCCGCCGGACATCGACTGAGCCGACGCGGCGCCGGCGAGAGGGCCGGACAGGGCGGCGACGGAGAGGACGGCGAGGACGGCTGTGCGGATCATGGCGGCTCCAACGCGCGAAAGGCGCGGTCGTGCCTTTAACGTGCTCCGGCCTTGATGGCGAATTGATCCGTGGCCTGAGCGAACTCTTGTCGCAGGCGCGTCACCAGGTCAGCCGTGGGCAGGACGTCGTGGATGGCCCCGGCGCCCTGGCCGGCGGACCAGACCGTCTTCCAGGCCTTGGCCTCGTCGCCCATGTCCAGCTTGTGCTCGGGCAGGTGTTTGGGATCGATGCCGTTCTCGATCAGCGACTTGCTCATGAAGTTGGCGGGGATGCCGGAGACGGCGGGCGTGTGGACGATGTCGGTCGAGCCGCTGTCGACGATCATCTGCTTGTAGCCGTCCGAGGCCATGGCCTCGGTCGTGTTGATGAAGCGGGTGCCCATGTAGGCGAAGTCGGCGCCCATCATCAGCGCCGCGGCCACGTCCTGACCCGTCGAGATCGCGCCCGCCAGGATGATGGTCCCGTCGTAGAAGGACCGCACCTCATTGATCAGGGCGAAGGGGTTGATGATCCCCGCGTGGCCGCCGGCGCCGGCCGCGACCAGGATCAGGCCGTCGACGCCGGCTTCCGCCGCCTTTCGCGCGTGGCGGATGTTGGCGATGTCGTGGAAGACCACGCCGCCATAGCCGTGCACCGCCTCGACCACGTCGCGCACTGCGCCCAGCGAGGTGATGATCAGCGGCACCTGCTCCTCGACCGACACCATCATGTCGGCCATCAGCCGGGGGTTGGTGGGGTGGACGATGTGGTTGACGCCGAAGGCGGCCGCCTCGGGCTTCAGGCGGCTCTTGATGTCGCGGACCCACTCCCGATAGCCCTCGGTGGTGCGCTGGTTCAGCGACGGGAAGGTTCCGATCACGCCGGCGTTGCAGGCCTCGACCACCAGGTCCGGACCCGAGACCAGGAACATCGGAGAGGCGATCACCGGCAGGGTCAGGCCCTTTTTCAGCGAAGCGGGAATGGCCACGGGACGGCTCCTTCGAGGGTTTCGTTTCGCTACGCTTAGCGGGCTGTCGCGGGGGAAGGCAATCGGGAGGATTTCAGACGGTGAAGCGAAAAAAGACAGTGTGAATAGTGCGAAATGTCTGAAATCGGAGCGGCGGAGCAGGGCGGGCGATGCGGGCGCGCGATTATGGCACGGCGCGGGAGGGTGTCAGTTCGATTGGCGCGGCGGCGGCTCAAGCCATTGGTTTTGATGAGTTGCGCCGTCGAAATTGCGATGGCGAGCGCATCGAGATCCTCCCCGACGGGGGAGGGGGACCGCGAAGCGGTGGAGGGGGCTAGCCGCGCACCCGGCGCCTGATGTGGTCAAGAACGGCCGACAGATCGACCAGCACGTCTCGCGCGGGAGTGCGGAGGACCTCAATCCCACGCAGGGTCAACCACGACGTCCGGCATTCGTCGTGACGATATGCATCCGGGTGCTCGTGACCTTGGCCGTCGATTTCGACCGCCAGCTTGGCCTCCTCGCAGTAGAAGTCGAGGATATACGGCCCGATCGGATGCTGGCGGCGGAAGCGAAGTCCATCCAGTCGCCGCCCTCTAAGGGCCTGCCAAACCAGCACCTCCGGCAGCGTCAGTTTACGGCGTAACGCCCTGGCGCGGCCGACCGTGGTTTTCGGCGCATGGTCCATCTGCTTTACCGACCGAGCGTGCGGCCGGCCCCCTCCACCGCTTCGCGGTCCCCCTCCCCCAGTGGGGGAGGATTTTCTTGGGCGGCGCAAGCGACTACATGGGCGGCATGACGCACTACACTGAAGGCCTCAGCCAACTGGGCGCCCAGACCGCCGCCCCGACCAGCCCCGAAACCGCCGTGCTGGAGCGGGTGCCGAACCCGCACGCCGATACGCTGTATCTGGCCCGGTTCACGGCGCCGGAGTTCACCAGCCTGTGCCCGGTGACGGGCCAGCCCGACTTCGCCCACATCGTCATCGACTATGCGCCGGGCGACTGGCTGGTCGAATCCAAGAGCCTGAAGCTGTACCTGACCAGCTTCCGCAACCACGGCGCCTTCCACGAGGACTGCACCGTGGCCATCGGGCGGCGGCTGGCGGACCTGCTGGCGCCCAAGTGGCTGAGGATCGGCGGCTACTGGTATCCGCGCGGCGGCATCCCCATCGACGTCTTCTGGCAGACGGGCGCCCCGCCGGAAGGGCTGTGGCTGCCGGATCAGGGCGTGCCGACCTATCGCGGGCGGGGATAGGTGGTCCCAGGCTCCCCACGCCTTCCCCTCGAAGCCTGGGGCCGCCGTCTGCTGACGCGCGCCCAGGCGTGGGCCGATCGGTCCCGCCTGAGGGGCTACGCCTTCGAGTTCCTGTGGTTCGGGCTGAAGCAGGGATGGGCGTGTCTGTTCGGGGGGCTGATGCTGGCGTTGATCGTCGGCACCTTCCTGTGGTGGCCCGAGACGGCGCCGATCAGCCGTTACGACTTCCTAGTCGTGGGGGCGGTGCTGATCCAGGCGGCGATGCTGGCCTTCCGGCTGGAGAGCTGGGAGGAGGCGCGGGTCATCTTCCTGTTCCATGTGGCCGGCACGATCATGGAGCTGTTCAAGACGGCGCACGGGTCGTGGGTCTATCCCGAGGACAGCCTGCTGCGGATCGGGGCCGTGCCGCTGTTCTCGGGCTTCATGTATGCGGCGGTGGGCAGTTACATCGCGCGGGTGCAGCGCATCTTCCACATCCGGGTGAGGCGCTATCCGCCGCTGTGGACGACGTGGGTGCTGGCGGCGGCGATCTACGTCAACTTCTTCGCCCATCACTGGCTGCCGGACGTGCGGATCGCGCTGTTTCTGGCGACGGTGCTGCTGTTCGGGCCGGGCTGGTTCTACTTCACGGCGGACCGGCGGCGGCGGTCGATGCCGCTGCTCATGGGCTATGGGCTAGTGGCGCTGTTCATCTGGTTCGCCGAGAACCTGGGCACCTTCGCGCGGGCCTGGACCTATCCCGGGCAGGAGATCGGGTGGGAGATGGTGTCGCTGGGCAAGCTGGGGAGCTGGTTCCTGCTGATGATCATCTCGGTGGTGCTGGTGTCGATCGTGCACCGCCCGGAAGAGGAGCCTAGGGCAGGCGCGTGACCTTGGCGGCCATGTCGGGGCGGGGGCGTTCCAGGGCGGGCTCGGACAGGCTGCCGATATGGATGAAGCCGGCGATGGTCTCGCCGTCCCGGACGCCGAACAGGGCGGCGCCTTGCGGGTCGTAGCTGTACCAGTCGGTGATCCAGCTGGCGGAATAGCCGAAGGCGCCCGCTGCGTGCTCCAGGTTCATGCAGACGGCGCCGGCCGACAGCTGCTGCTCCCACACCGGCTTGGCGTTCGGGACGGGGGCGGAGATCACCAGGATGGTGACCGGCGCGGCGGTCAGCTTGGCCAGCACGGCCTGGTCCTTGGCGGGCTTGTCGCGCAGTTCGGCCAGGACGGCCAGCTTCTCGGCGATCTCGGCGCGGGTGCGGGGGCCAAGGACCACGAAGCGCCAGGGAAACAGCTTGCCGTGGTCAGGCGTGCGGGCGCCCAAGGTCAGGATCTCGTCGATCTCGGCCTCGGACGGGCCGGGGGCGGCAAGGGCCTGGGCCGGGGCGGAGCGGCGCTCGGCCAGGCGACGGCGCAGATCGGCCGAGGGGACGGGCGGGGGCAGGGGCTGGTTGAGTTCGACCATGCGGCCTAGCTAGGCTTTCGGTCCGCCGTCCGCCATACCCCCAGCATGAACGACGCGAACGAACCAAAATGGGCGGCGGGACTGGCCAAGCCGCCGGCCTGGCGCAACGACGGCGAGGAGACGCTGTTCGAAAGCCCGTGGCTGCGGCTGACCCGGCATCCGGCGACGGCGCCGACGGGGGCGGCGGCCGACTATGTGGTGATGCGGCCCAAGAACGTTGGGACCGGGGTGCTGCCGATCCACGAGGACGGCACGGTGGTTCTGGTCGGGCAGCAGCGCTTCGCCCTGGCGAACTATTCCTGGGAGATGCCCGAGGGCGGGGCCCCGCTGGGGGAGGATCCGTTCGACGGGGTGCGGCGCGAGCTGGCCGAGGAGGCGGGGCTGAAGGCCGAACACTGGCGGCCGGCGCTGACGATGGAGCTGTCCAACTCCATCACCGACGAGATCGCCATGACCTGGCTGGCCTGGGGGCTGAGCCCGGCGCCGACCGCGCCGGATCCGACCGAGGTGATCGCGGTCGCGCGCGTGCCCTTCGTCGATCTGCTGGCGGAGATCGGGCGCGGGACGGTGCGGGACGCAATGACGGTGGCGACCGCCTACAAGGCCTACCATATGGCGGTGACCGGCGAACTGCCCGAGGCGCTGGCGCGGGCCTTGCTGGGGCGGTTATGATGTCGTCGAAGGAGCCCGGCATGGCCCAGTTGGAAATCGTCGCGGAAACCGACAGCGTGTGGCGTCAGCTGCGGGCCTCGGCCGAGGCCGCGTCGCGCGAGGAGCCGCAGTTGGGCTCGCAGATGAACGCCGTGATCCTGTCGCATGACGACCTGGCCGGCGCGCTGAGCTTCCAGATCGCGCGCAAGCTGGCCGATGGCGAAATGAGCGCCATGTCGGTGCGCGAGGTGTGCCTGTCGGCCTTCGTGGCCGATCCGTCGATCGTGGAGGCGGCGGAAGCCGACCTGCAGGCCGTGGCCGAGCGCGATCCGGCGATCCGCAACCTGCTGCAGCCGTTCCTCTATTTCAAAGGCTTCCAGGCGCTGCAGGGCTGGCGCGTGGCGCACTGGCTGTGGGGACGGGGGCGCGAGACGCTGGCCTTTCACTTCCAGAGCCGGATTTCCGAGCTGTTCCAGCTGGACATCCATCCGGCGGCGCGGCTGGGCAAGGGGCTGTTCCTGGACCACGGCACCGGCATCGTCATCGGCGAGACGGCGGTGGTCGGCGACGACGTCTCCATGCTGCACGGGGTGACCCTGGGCGGCACGGGGGCCGAGCGCGGCGATCGCCACCCCAAGATCGGCAAGGGCGTGCTGCTGGGCGCGGGGGCCAAGGTGCTGGGCAATATCGCGGTCGGAGACTACGCCAAGGTGGCGTCCGGTTCGGTGGTGCTGAAACCGGTGCCTTCGGGCTGCACGGTGGCGGGCGTGCCCGCGCGGCTGGTCAACTGCCCAACCGGGGCCGAGCCGGCGCGCACGATGGACCACACCCTGGCCGAGGTGGTGTACGACTTCGTCATCTGACGGGTTTCCCTGAACGGCCGACTTCTCTAGGGTCCGCGGCCAACTCCAGACCATGAGGCCCCCCGTGAAAGAGACCGACCTGAAGCGCATCGAGAGCCATCTCAAGCGCACCTTCAACACCGGCGGCATCATCGTGAAAGCCCGCCCCAAGCAGAACGATTCCGCCGAAGTCTATGTCGGCGACGAATTCATCGGCGTCGTCTTCGAGGACGAGGACGAGGAAGGCTCGTTCATGTTCGAAATGGCCATCCTGGCGGAAGACCTGCCGGACTGACGGACAGGAGCGGCGTCGCGGACGCCGCTCCCGCTGTGTCGATCAGCCCGCAGCCTTCGAGGCCGCGGGCTTTTTCGTGGCCGTCTTCTTGGCGGCGGGCTTCTTCGCAGCAGCTTTCGGGGCGGGAGCCTTCTTCTTGGGCGCGGCGCCGGCCTTGGCGGCGAGCAGGGGCAGGGCGTCTTCCAGGGTCAGGTCTTCGGGCGTGGCGCCCTTGGGCAGGGTGGCGTTGATCTTGCCCGACTTGACGTAGGGGCCGAAGCGCCCGGCCATGACGTGGATCGGCTCGCCCGTTTCCGGGTGGGCGCCCAGGTCCTTCAGCGGAGCAGTGGCGGCGCCGCGGCCGGGACGACCGGCGCGCTTTTCCGCCAGCAGGGCGACGGCGCGGTTCAGGCCGACCTCGAACACCTCTTCGATGTCCGAGACATTGGCGTAGGTGCCGGCGTGCAGGACGAACGGGCCATAGCGGCCGAGGCCGGCCGTGATCATCTTGCCGTCCTCGGGGTGGACCCCGACCTCGCGCGGCAGGGCCAGCAGGCGCAGGGCCTGGTCCAGCGTGAGGGACGCCGGCGACCAGCCCTTGGGCAGGGACGAGCGCTTGGGCTTGTCGCCCTCGGGCGGCGCGATTTCGACATAGGGGCCGAAGCGGCCGATCTTCAGCTGCACCGGCTGACCGGTCTCAGGATCGACGCCCAGCTCGCGGTCGCCGCTCTGGGCCGAGCCGTCCTCGGCGGACGGGCTGGCGACGGGGCGGGTGTATTTGCAGTCGGGATAGCGGTCGCAACCGATGAAGGCGCCGAACCGGCTGGTCTTCAGGCTGAGCTGGCCCTGGTGGCACAGGGGGCATTCGCGCGGGTCGGAGCCGTCGCCCTTGTCCGGGAAGATGTGGGCGCCCAGGCTTTCGTTCAGGGCGTCCAGGATGGCCGTGGTGCGCAGTTCGCCCGCCGCCTGGGTGGCGGCGTGGAAATCCTGCCAGAAGCTGCGCAGCAGCACCTTCCAGTCCAGATCGCCGGCCGAGACCTCGTCCAGCTGGGTCTCCAGGGCGGCGGTGAAGTCGTATTCGACCCACTTTCTGAAGAACTGCTCCAGGAAGGCCGTGACCAGCCGGCCCTTGTCCTCGGGATAGAAGCGGTTCTTGTCGACGCGGACGTATTCGCGGTCGCGCAGGGTCGTCAGGGTGGAGGCGTAGGTCGAGGGGCGGCCGATGCCCAGCTCTTCCAGCTTCTTGACCAAGGTGGCTTCGGAATAGCGCGGGGGCGGCTCGGTGAAGTGCTGGTCGGTGCGGATGGCGTCGACCTTGGCCTTGGCGCCTTCCTTCAGGGCGGGCAGGCGGCTGGTGTCGTCCTCGTCCTCGTCGGAGCCCTTCTGCTTCTCGTCGCGGCCTTCTTCATAGACGGCCAGGAAGCCGTCGAAGGTCACCACCTGGCCCGTGGCGCGAAGGCCCGTCAGGCCGTCGGAGGTCTCGATGTCCACCGTGGTGCGGTCCAGGCGCGCGGCCTCCATCTGGGAGGCGACCATGCGTTTCCAGATCAGCTCATAGAGCCGCTGGAGGTCGGATTCGAGGCGCAGGCTGTCGGGGTGACGGGCGATGTTGGTCGGCCGGATCGCTTCGTGCGCTTCCTGAGCGTTCTTGGCCTTGGTCTTGTAATAGCGCGGTTCCTGGGGAACGAACGCCGGGCCGAACTCCTTGCCGATGACCTCGCGCGCTTGGGCGATGCCCTCGGGCGTGGTCTGGACGCCGTCGGTCCGCATATAGGTGATCAGGCCGCCGGTCTCGTCGACGCCCTCATACAGTTTCTGCGCCGCCTGCATGGTGCGCTGGGCCGAGAAGCCGAGCTTGCGGGCCGCCTCCTGCTGCAGGGTGGAGGTGGTGAAGGGCGGGGCCGGGTTGCGGCGGACCGGCTTCTTCTCGACCGAGCTGATGGTGAAGTCGCCGGCGTCGATGGCCGCGCGCGCCGCCTTGGCGGTCGCCTCGTCCTTGATGTCCAGGCGCTGGACCCGCTTGCCGGCGTGCTTGACCAGGCGGGCGGTGAAGGGCGGGCTGTCGGCGTTCAGGTCGGCCTCGATGGACCAGTATTCCTGAGGCTTGAACTTCTCGATCTCCATCTCGCGATCGACGACGATGCGAAGCGCGACCGACTGGACGCGGCCGGCCGAGCGGGCTCCGGGCAGCTTGCGCCACAGCACAGGCGACAGGGTGAAGCCGACCAGATAGTCCAGGGCGCGGCGGGCCAGATAGGCCTCGACCAGCTCCATATCCAGCTGGCGCGGATTGGCCATGGCCTCCAGGACCGCGGACTTGGTGATGGCGTTGAAGGTGACGCGCTGGACCTCGGTGTCCTTCAGCGCCTTCTTCTTGTTCAGCACCTCGAGCACGTGCCAGCTGATCGCTTCCCCTTCGCGATCGGGGTCGGTGGCCAGGATGACGCGGTCGGCGCGCTTGGCGGCCTCGGCGATCTCGGACAGGCGCTTGGCGCCCTTGGCGTCGGCCTCCCAGTGCATGGAGAAATCGTCGTCGGGCAGGACCGAGCCGTCCTTCGACGGCAGGTCGCGGACATGGCCGTAGGACGCCAGCACCTCATAGTCGGAGCCGAGGTATTTGTTGATGGTCTTGGCCTTGGCCGGGCTCTCGACGATGACGAGGTTCATGGTTTGGTCTGTCTCGGGAAGGGGCGCGAACGTGGTTGGCGCGAGCGCTGCTGTCAATCGCCCCTTACGTGTTACGTCCTAAAGTAGTTGATTCTCATATGAGCATCTTTAGATTGTGATCAGGGCAACGGAGGCGATTGTGGGCACCGCAGGAGGCAAATCGGACTCGGCGACGGCGACCCGCTCCGACATCGAGGCGGCGGCGTTTCCGACCAGGGAGTACATCGGCGCAATGGCGCTGGAGATGGCGCGAATGGCGCGCGACGAGGGCGACGGCAAGCTGGCGGATCTGCTGGAGCAGGTGGCGCAGGCGGCCGGAGTGCGGCCGGTCTAGAGGGAGACCAGTCCGCCCGGCAGCAGTTCGGCGCGGCCGACGAGGCTGAGCTCCAGAAGGGCGGCCGCCACCTGGGCCGACGGGGCGCCGACGGCGCGGGCGATCTCGTCGCGGGGCGTGGGTGTGGGCGACAGCAAGGCGGCGACGCGTTCCAGGAAGGCGTCCTCGATCTCGCCGTCGTAGGCCAGAGGGTCGGACGGCGGTTCGCGCAGGGTGCGCAGGGTGGTGAAGGCGCGTTCGATGTCCTCGATCCCTTCGCACAGGATGGCGCCCTGGCGCAGCAGTTCGTTGGGCCCCCGGGCGCGCGGGTCCAGCGGGGAGCCGGGAACGGCGAAGACGTCGCGGCCCTGCTCGGCCGCCAGGCGGGCGGTGATCAGGGATCCGGAGCGGATCTCGGCCTCCACCACCACCACGCCGCGCGACAGGCCGGAGATGATGCGGTTGCGGCGGGGGAAGTCGCGCGCCTGGGCGCGGGCGCCGATCGGGCTTTCGGACACGACGCAGCCCTGGTCGACCAGGCGGGCGTAGAGGTCGGCGTGTTCCGGCGGATAGATGTCGTCGACGCCGCCGCCGAGGACCGCGACGGTTCCGGTCGGCAGGGCGCCTTCATGGGCGGCGCCGTCGATGCCGCGCGCCATCCCCGAGACGACGACGTGACCGGCCTGGCCCAACTGCTGCGCCAGGCCGCGCGCGATCCGCTGGCCGCCGGCCGAGGCGATGCGGGCGCCGACGATGGCGACGGCGGGGCGGTTCAGAAGCGCCGCGCGGCCACGGGTCCACAGGACGGGCGGGGCCGGATCGAGTTCGGCCAGCATCTGCGGATAGTCGGCGTCGCCCAGGACCAGAAGGCGGGCGCCGAGGCGGTCGCCTGCGGCCAGCTCGCGCTCGACGGCTTCGGACGATGGGGGAAGGGTGGCGGCGCCGGACTTCCTGACCAGGTCCGGCAGGGCCTCCACGGCGCGAACGGCCGAGCCGTAGCGCCCGAGAAGCTGGGAAAAGGCGACGGGACCGATGCGGTCGGTGCGGGCCAGCCGCAGCCGTGCGAACCGCTCGGCCGCGGACAGGGTCACGCCTTCTTGGCCCCGATGCGCGGCTCCTGGCCCTTGAGCAGCCGGGCGATGTTTTCATGGTGCCGGACCCAGATCAGGACGGCGGCGAAAACGGTCAGCGCCAGGATCGGCGCGGGCGCCGGCAGCCCCACGGCGGCCAGAGGCAGCAGCGCCAGCAGCGGCGCCGTCGCCGAGGAGATCAGGGCCGCCAGCGAAGAATAGCGGAACAGGAAGGCGCAGATCAGCCAGACGGCCCCGGCCATCAGGCCCAGCGGCCAGGCGGCGGCCAGCAGCAGGCCGTAGAAGGTGGCCACGCCCTTGCCGCCCTTGAACCTGAGCCAGACCGGGAACAGGTGGCCCAGGAAGGCAGCGCCGCCGGCGATGGCGCCGGCGACTTCGCTGTCGAACAGATGGCGGGCGATCAGCAGGGCCGCGGCGCCCTTGCCGGCGTCCAGCAGAAGGGTGGCCAGGGCCAGGTCCTTGCGACCGGTGCGCAGGACGTTGGTCGCGCCGATATTGCCCGAGCCGATGTTGCGCACATCGCCGGCGCCGGCCGCGCGCGTGATGACCACGCCGAAGGGAATGGAGCCCAGCAGGTAGCCGCCCAGCGCGACGAGCGCGAGTGTCGCCATGGCCGGCGCGACCAGATCCTGCACGTTGATTCGCTCCCCTTGTCCTGTTGCGGCAAAATGCGTCGGCGGGCGGCGCGGAGCAAGGGCGATCCAACCTCTTGACCCCGGGATGCGAGCGGCGTCTGGTCCCGCGCGTTTCGCTGGAGACTCCGATGACCCGAATCCCGATGGCCGCCGCCGTGGCCCTGCTGCTGTCGACGAGCGGTTGCGTGGGCGCCGCGCGCACGTCGCATGCGCCCGACGCTGGTCCGGCGCTGGCGGGGTATTTCGACTGCGTGCGCGAGGGCGGCGTGGCGATCTCGGCGCACCGCGCGGTTTCGGCGATGGATCAGCCCGAGAACTCCATCGCCGCGATCGAGGCGACGGGGCGGGCGATTCCCAATGCGATCCTGGAGCTCGACGCCGTGCTGACCCGGGACGGCCAGCTGATCCTGATGCACGACGAGACGATGGAGCGGACGACGACGGGCCGGGGCCGGGTCGCGGACCTGACGCTGGCGCAGGTGAGGTCCGCCCGGCTGAAGGCGTCGAACGGCGCCCTGACCGACGCGCCGCCGCCGACCCTGGGCGAGGCGCTGGACGCGGCTGGGCGGGTCGGGGCCATAGCGAGCATCGACCTGAAGCCGGCGGACGGCGACAGCACGGTGGATCTGGCGCGGGCGGTGATCGATCAGGTGCGGCGCTCGCGGGCGCAGGATCGGGTGATCCTGATCACCTACAACGACGCCGACGCGCGGGCGGTGGCGGCGATGGCGCCGGAGATGATGATTTCGGCGGGCCTGGGCGGGACCGAGGATCTGGCGGGCCTGAACCCGGCGCAGATTCTGGCCTGGACCGGGACGCGCGAGGAACGCCCCGCCCTGTGGCGCGCGCTGCGCGAGGCGAGCGTCGAGGTTCAGTTCGGCACCCTGGGCGCGGAAGGCGTGCGGCGCGACGACCGCTATGCGGCGGACGGCGACGTGTCCGAGTATCGCGACCTGTTCCGGCAGGGCGTGACGGTGATCGCCACGGACACGCCGCTGGCGGTCAAGAGCGTGCTGGGGCCCGAGGTGGCGAAGGCCGCGACGTGCGCGCGGGGAAGATGATCTGAGTTCCTCACCCTCGGGCTTGTCCCGAGGGTGACGGTCACTTGCGGATCAGTGAACCTTACGCCCGCCGACCCACGTCCCGATCACCTTGCCCTGCAGGCGGCGACCGTCGAAGGGCGAGTTCTTGGACTTGGAGCGCAGGGCGTCTGCGTCGACGATGATGGGCGCGCCGGGGTCGAACAGGACCAGGTCGGCGGGCGCGCCCTCGGCCAGGACGCCGGCGTCCAGGCCCAGCAGAGACGCCGGGCCTTGGGTCAGGGGACGCAGCACGTCCAGCAGGTCCAGACCGTCCTCGTGGTGCAGGGTCAGGGCGGCGGGCAGCAGGGTCTCCAGGCCGACGGCGCCGGGCGCCGCCTCGGCGAAGGGACGGCGCTTGTCCTCGGCGGGGGCGGGGGCGTGGGCGGAGGTGATGACGTCGATCAGTCCCTCGCGCACGGCCTCGATCAGGGCCTGACGGTCGGCTTCGGCGCGCAGCGGCGGGTCCAGCCGGTAGAAGGTGCGATAGTCGCCGATGTCCACCTCGTTGAAGCACAGGTGGTTGATCGAGACGCTGACGGCGACCTCCAGCCCCTTGGCGCGGGCGCGGGCCAGGGTGTCGAGCGCGCCTTCGGTCGAGATCTGGTCGACCAGGAAGCGGGCGCCGGTCTGTTCGACCAGGGCCAGATCGCGCTCCAGCCCGATGCGTTCGGCGATGGCGGGGCTGCCCGACAGGCCCAGGCGGGTGGCCAGTTCGCCCGAGGCGGCGACCGCGCCTTCCGTCAGCCAGGGATCGACGGGGCGGCAGGCGATCAGGGCGTTGAAGGCGGCGGCGTAGCTCATGACCCGCTGAAGGGTGCGGCTGTTGACGATGACCTTGTCGCCGTCGGTGAAATACAGGGCGCCGGCCTCGTCCATTAGACCGATCTCGGCCATGCGTTCGCCGCCCAGAGCCTTGGTCGCGGCGCCGGCGGCGCGGACGTTGACCAGGTTCAGGGCCGCGCCGCGCCGCTGGATGAAGTCGACCATGGCCGGGTCGTCGACGGCGGGGTCGGTGTCGGGCTGGACGACGATGGTGGTCACGCCGCCTGCGGCCGCGGCCAGGCTGGCGGACTTCAGCGTCTCCTTGGGCTCGGCGCCCGGTTCGCCGGTCTTGACGCGGATGTCGATCAGGCCGGGCGCGAGGCAAAGGCCGTCAGCGTCGACGATGCGGTCGGCGGCGAGATCCGGCGCCGCGCCATGGATAACGCGGACGATGCGGCCGTCCTCGACCAGAACGGCGCCGGGGCCGTCGTAGTCGGTCGCGGGGTCCAGCAGGCGGGCGTTGACGATGGCGAGACCGGTCATCGGGCGTCTCCCCAGCGGGCGGAGAGGGAGGCCAGGACGGCCATGCGGGCGGCGACGCCCATCTCGACCTGATCCTGGATCAGCGAGACGTCCAGGTCGTCCGCGACGTCGGAATCGATCTCTACGCCCCGGTTCATGGGCCCAGGGTGCATGACCTTGGCGCCCGGCCTGGCCCAGGCCAGCTTCTCGCGGTCCAGGCCCCAGAAGCGGAAATATTCGCGGGTCGAGGGGACCAGGGCGCCGGCCATCCGCTCCAGCTGCAGGCGCAGCATCATGACCACGTCGCAGCCTTTCAGGCCCTCGCGCATGTCGTGGAAGACTTCGCAGCCCCAGCGGTCGGCGTCGCCGGGCACCAGGGTCGGCGGCCCGATCAGGCGCACCCGCGCGCCCATCATCTGCAGCAGGGCGACGTTGGAGCGGGCCACGCGGCTGTGGGTGATGTCGCCGCAGATGGCGACGGTCAGGCTGGTCACGTCGCCCAGCGCGCGGCGCATGGACAGCAGGTCCAGCAGGGCCTGGGTCGGATGTTCGTGGCGGCCGTCGCCGGCGTTGACGACGGCGCAGCCGACCTTCTGGCTGAGCAGTTCGGCGGCGCCGGAGGCCGAATGGCGGATCACCAGGATGTCCGGCTTCATGGCGTTCAGGGTGACCGCGGTGTCGATCAGGGTCTCGCCCTTCTTCACCGAGGAGGCGGCGACCGGCATGGTCACGACATCGGCCCCCAGCCGCTTGGCCGCGATCTCGAACGAGGAAGAGGTGCGGGTCGAGTTCTCGAAAAACAGGTTCACGACCGTGCGGCCGTGCAGGACGTCCAGCGCCTTGGAGGACTGGCGATTGAAGTCGACGAAGGCGTCGGCCAGGTCCAGCAGCTGCGGCGTGACGTAGGGGTTCAGGTCCGAGGCGGCGAGGAAATGCGCCGTGGGGAACGGGATCAGCCGCTCGAGAATGGCCTGGTCGGTGACGGTGGGCGGCTGGGTCATCGAGACGCGGCTATAGGCGGCCTTCACGCCAAATGGAACAGCGCCAGGAACAGCGGCATGGTTATCGCCCCGCCGACGGTGGTCAGGGCGATGACGCCGGCCATCAGGGGCGCGTCCCCGCCCATCTGCCGCGCCAGCATGTAGGAGGCCGCGGCGCCCGGCGTCGCGCCGCACAGCATGGCCAGAGCCTGGGCCAGTTGATCGCCGCCCAGCAACCGGCAGACGCCCCACATCAGGAAGGGCATGACCAGCAGCTTGACGACCGAGACCCCGGCGACGGTGATCCGGCGCCGCGCCACCTCGGCGAAGCTGAGGCCCGCGCCCGCGACGATCAGGCCCAGCGGCAGGGCCGCGCCGCCGATCAGCTCCAGTATGCGCGACAGGACCGGAAAATCGGGCGCGCCGGCGAAGTTCAGCACCAGACCGATCAGGCAGGCCATCAGAATCGGGTTCTTCAGCATGGCCGTGAGCAGGGCGATGGGCGACACGCCCCGCTGATCGTCGCCCCAGCGCGCCAGCACGGCGACGCAGGCGATGTTGGTGACCGGGATGATGCAGGCGATCATGACGGCGGCGACGGCCAGGCCCTGTGGCCCGAAGGCGGCCTGGACCACGGGCAGGAAGACGAAGCTGTTCCAGCGGATCACGCCCTGGAAGACGCTGGTGTAGGCCGGGCCGTCCAGGCGGATCAGCGGCTTGGCGGCCAGCGCCAGGGCCGCGACGATGATCACCGACACCACCGCCGCGCCGCCCGCCGGCCCGGCGCTGTCGCCGGACAGGTCGGCGTGCCAGATGGCCGGGATCAGGAAGCCCGGGTAGAGGATGTTGATCGACAGCTTCTCGATCGGCCGCCAGGCGGCGTCGGGCAGGAAATCCGACTTGCGCAGGCCGTAGCCCAGGGCGATCAGGACGAAGACCGGCGCGATGCCGAGAACCAGTCCGCCCATCAGATCCAGGTGGCCTGATCGCGCACCCGGTCCAGCGCGCCCTGCAGAATCCAGGCGGCGGCGGTGCGGTCGATGACGCCCGCGCGGCGCTTGCGGTTCAGGTCCAGGTCCTCGATCAGGAAGCGTTCGACCGCGCTGGTCGACAGCCGCTCGTCCCAGAAGGCGACGTTGACGGGGCGCAGACGCTCCAGATTGCGGGCGAAGGCGCGGCACGACTGGGCGCGCGGCCCCTCGGTCCCGTCCATGTTCACCGGCAGCCCGATGACCAGGGCCGACACCTTGCGGTGATCCATCAGCCTGAACAGATGTTCGGCTTCATGCGTGAACTTGGACTTGCGGATCAGCTCCAGCGGGGAAGCGATCATGCGCGTGGCGTCCGACACCGCCACGCCGATGGTCTTCTCGCCCAGGTCCAGCCCCATCCAGGGCGTGTCGGGCGGGCAGGCGGCGGACAGGTCGAGAAGGTCGAGAACGGGCACGACGGGGCGGTAGGCCGCAAAACGCCGGGAGTCAAAGGGCCGGCGCTACGCGGCGGGACGACAATCTCGGTTGTAGGCTTCGCCATAGGGTTTGCCGAAGCAGGCGATCAGTCCGTCCAGCACGTCGAGATTCAGCGGCCAGACCAGATCACGCCCGTAACGTTCCTTGAAGGTCCGGGAGCTTTCTTCGAAGCCAGGCGGCGGAGGCGTCGCCGCCAGCCGCTCGCGGGCCGCCTGAAGCGTCGGTAGGTCGTTCAACAGGAAGGCGACCGTGCCGATCGCATAATCCGCCTTGCCGTCGGGGATGTTCGAAGGGCTGACGCCCGCCAGCAATAGCCGCACGGCGCGGTCTTTCTGTCCAAGTGCGGCCCGCAGCTGTCCCTCGTGCCAATAGTTGGTGTGTAGCTGATCGACGTTCAGATCGCCCCAGTGGGCTTGGCGATAGATAGCCAGCAGATCGGCGGCGGCCTCGCGGCATTCGTCTCGGTTTCCGAGGGGACGCCAGCCGCCAGCCAAGTCCTGATCAAAGTCTTCAGGAGCTAGCGCGAGCATGGCGTCGCGGTCGTAGGCGCAAGCTTCCGGGACCGGCGTCGGCTGGAAGATCGCTAGAGTCATGACGGCGGCGATTAACATGTAAAGCTCCCGATTGTACCGAGGCGCAGCAACGCTTGTGAATGCGGCGCCAGTTGGGCTTGGCCTCATCCTTGTGAATCCGGCGCGACGCCGCTAATCCGGCCGTTCGACTTCACGTTCTGCGTGAGTTTCAACTTCATTGTGTTTGGAGGGCCGCATGGCCATCGACGCCGCGACGGTGCGCAAGGTGGCGCATCTCGCCCGCATCAAGACCCCCGAGGATCGGCTGGAGCCGCTGGCGCAGGAGCTGAACGGCATCATGCAGTGGATCGAGCAGCTGACCGAGGTCGATGTCGACGGCGTCGAGCCCATGACGTCCAACGTCGCCCAGCCGCTGCGCCTGCGCGAAGACGTGGTGACCGACGGCGGCAAGATCGCCGACGTCCTGTCCAACGCGCCGAAGTCGGCGGACGGCTTCTTCGTCGTGCCCAAGGTGGTCGAATAGTCATGAGCGACCTGACCAAGCTGACCCTGAAGGGCGCCGTCGACGGCCTGAAGGCCAAGGACTTCACCTCGGCCGAGATCACCCAGGCCTTCCTGAGCAATATCGCGGCGTCGAACCCGACGCTGAACGCCTATGTCGAGGTGACGGCGGACAAGGCGCTGGAGATGGCGCGCGCGTCCGACGCGCGGCTGGCGGCGGGCGAGGGCGGGGCGCTGGAAGGCGCGCCGCTGGGGATCAAGGACCTGTTCTGCACCGACGGCGTGCAGACCACCGCCGGCTCCAACATGCTCCGCGGCTTCGTGCCGCCCTATGAATCCACCGTGACCGCCAACCTGTGGCGCGACGGGGCGGTGATGCTGGGCAAGCTGAACATGGACGAGTTCGCCATGGGCTCGTCCAACGAGACCAGCGCCTTTGGTCCCGTGAAGAACCCCTGGAAGTCCCAGACCTCGAACGCCGAACTGACGCCAGGCGGATCGTCGGGCGGCTCGGCCTCGGCCGTGGCGGCGGACCTGTGCCTGGCGGCCACCGCATCGGACACCGGCGGCTCGATCCGCCAGCCGGCCGCCTTCACCGGCACGGTCGGGATCAAGCCGACCTACGGCCGCGCCAGCCGGTTTGGCATGGTGGCCTTCGCCAGCTCGCTGGACCAGGCCGGACCGATCACCAAGACGGTCGAGGACGCGGCCCTGCTGCTGAAGTCCATGTGCTCGTTCGATCCGAAGGATTCCACCAGCCTGGACGTGGAAACGCCCGACTGGACCGCCTCGGTGGGTCAGTCGGTGAAGGGGCTGCGCATCGGCGTGCCGCGCGAATATGTGGTGGACGGCATGCCGGCCGAAATCCAGGCGCTGTGGGACCAGGGCGTGGAATGGCTGAAGGCCGCCGGTTGCGAGATCGTCGACATCAGCCTGCCGCACACCAAATACGCCCTGCCGACCTATTACATCGTGGCGCCGGCCGAGGCGTCGTCGAACCTGGCGCGCTATGACGGGATGCGCTTCGGCCATCGGGCCAGCGAGGCGAAGTCGCTGACGGACCTCTATGAAACCAGCCGGGCGGAAGGTTTCGGCAAGGAGGTGCAGCGTCGCCTGACCATCGGCGCCTATGTGCTGTCGGCCGGATTCTATGACGCCTATTACGTCCGCGCGCTGAAGGTGCGCCGCCGCATCGCCGAGGACTTCGACAAGGTCTGGGGCCAGGTGGACGCCATCCTGACGCCGTCCACGCCGTCGGCCGCCTTCGCCATCGGCGACAAGCAGATCGATCCGGTGACGATGTATCTGAACGACGTCTTCACGGTGACGGCCAACCTGGCGGGCCTGCCCGGCATCTCGGTGCCGGCGGGCGTGGACTCGGGCGGTCTGCCGCTGGGCCTGCAGGTCATCGGCAAGGCGCTGGACGAGGCGACGGTGTTCCGCGTCGGCAAGGCGCTGGAAGACGCGGCGGGCTTTGCGGCCAAGCCGGAGAAGTGGTGGTGAGATGAGAAGGGCCGGCGGATCGCCGGCCCCTCATTGATTCAGGCCGGCGGCAGCGCCTTCAGGTCGGCGTCGATGGCGGCGATGATGTCATCGGTGATGTTGCCGCCGGAGAAGGGGGCGACCTGGCGCAGGGTCATGCGCTTGAACTGGCCGTAGGCGTTGTGTTCGGCCAGGCCGGGCAGGTGCTTGTCCAGGACGGCCTTGGTCACAGGATCATTCACCAGGGCCTCGATCGGGCTCTCGATCGTCGGGCGCGCGGCCGCCGGGGCGTGGGCGGCGTGGTCTTGTTGCGGGGCAGGGGCGGTCTGGGCCGGGGCGGTCTGGGCCGTGGCGGCGCCGGCGGCGAAGAGGGCGACGGTCGCGAGCAGAATGGACTTGATCATGGGAATCTCCGTTGGACGCCGCAGATGAGCGCGGTTTCGCGACATCCGCGCGACAGCCTCTTTCTCCGGCCGCGCCGGAGCGCTAGGACGGGCGCATGACCGACACGATCGCAAACACCAAGCTCATCCAGGGCCGGACCGGCGACTGGGAAATCGTCATGGGGCTGGAGATCCACGCCCAGGTGGCGTCGAAGGCCAAGCTGTTCTCCGGGGCCGCCGTCGGCTTCGGCGCGGGGCCGAACGAGCAGGTGTCGCTGGTGGACGCGGGCTTTCCCGGCATGCTGCCGACGCTGAACAAGCATTGCGTCGAACAGGCGGTGAAGACCGGCCTGGGCCTGCGCGCCAAGATCAACAAGCGCAGCCAGTTCGACCGCAAGAACTACTTCTATCCCGACCTGCCGACCGGCTATCAGATCAGCCAGCTGTTCTATCCGATCGTCGGCGAGGGCGTGGTCGAGGTGGAGGCCGAGGACGGCAGCTTCTTCAACGTCGGCATCGAGCGGCTGCACCTGGAGCAGGACGCGGGCAAGCTGATCCACGACCTGTCGCCGACCGAGAGCTATGTCGACCTGAACCGGGCGGGCACGGCGCTGATGGAGATCGTCTCCAAGCCGGACCTGCGCAGCCCGGAAGAGGCGGTGGCCTACGTCAAGAAGATCAGGACCATCCTGATCTATCTGGGCACCTGCGACGGCGACATGGAGAAGGGCAATCTGCGCGCCGACGTGAACGTATCCGTCTGCCGCGCCGGCAACTACGACAAGTTCAAGGAAACGGGCGACTTCAGCTATCTGGGCACGCGCTGCGAGATCAAGAACGTCAACAGCTTCCGCTTCATCTCCCAGGCCATCCAGTATGAGGCGCGCCGCCAGATCGAGATCATCGAGGACGGTGGCGCGGTCGTGCAGGAGACGCGCCTGTTCGACCCGACCAAGGGCGAGACGCGCTCGATGCGATCCAAGGAAGAGGCGATGGACTATCGCTACTTCCCCGACCCGGACCTGCTGCCGCTGGACCTGGAAGAGGCGTGGATCGCCGACATCAAGGCGTCGCTGCCGGAACTGCCCGACGACAAGCGCAAGCGGCTGATGAGCGAGTACGGCCTGTCGCAGTACGATGCGGTGGTGCTGATCTCGGAACAGGCCAAGGCCGACTATTTCGAGGCGGCGGCGAAGGGCCGCGACGCCAAGCTGGTGTCGAACTGGGTGACGAACGAGGTCTCCGCGCGCCTGGCGGCGGACGGCAAGGACTTCAGCGAGAACCCCCTGCCGGCCGCGCACGTGGCCGAGCTGGTCAAGCTGATCGAAGAGGGGGTTATCTCCTCCAAGATCGCCAAGGAGGTGTTCGACCACGTCTGGAACGGCGAAGGCTCGCCGGCCGAGGTGGTGGAGAAGCACGGCCTGAAGCAGGTGACCGACACCGGCGCCATCGAAAAGGCGGTGGACGAGATCATCGCCGCCAACCCGGACAAGGCGGCGGCGGTGGCCGAAAAGCCCCAGGCCATCGGCTGGTTCGTCGGCCAGGTCATGAAGGCCACGGGCGGCAAGGCCAATCCGGCGGCGGTCAACGACATCCTGAAAGCCAAGCTGGGCCTCTGAGCCTCTACGCGATGAAAAGAGGGGCCCGGAGATCGCTCTCCGGGCCCCTTGTCTTGCGCGACTACCAGTTCCAGGCGTTGCGGATCACCTCGATGATGTATCCGTCGTATTCGTCGATCAGGTAGATCGTGTTGTCGACCGACACCCAGCGCGTGCCTTCGGGCGGGTAGCCCAGGCCGTAGGTCCGCCAGTCGTCCAGGCGGTAGCGCCAGAAGGTGTCCGGCAGATACTGTCCCACCGACCAGGTGCGGCCCCAGTAGGAGCGGGGCACGCTGTAGTAGCCCCAGCCCGGCGCGAAGTAGAAGCCGAGCCGGACGCCGCTGTAGCCCCTGAAGCGACGGTCGTTCCGCCACCAGTCGGCGCGATGGTTGCGGTAGAAGTCCCGCCGCCACTGGTCCCGGTCGAACCGGCGATGGAAGTCGCCGTGGTTGCGGTCGCGATCCGGCCGGTTCCAGCCGCCGCCCGGACGGTCGGGGCGGTCGGGACGGTCGGGTCGCCCAGGACGGTCAGGACGCCCGCTGTCTTGGCCAGGCCGATCCGGGCGGTTCCAGCCGCCGCCGACGGGTCGGTCGGGCCGGTCGGGTCTTGCGGCGTTGTCACGGTCGGGGCGGGCGGGACGGCCAGGGCGTCCGTTGTTGTCGCCGGACTGATCCGGGCGGTTCCAGCCGCCGGCCCCAGGCCGGTCGGGCCGGTCGGGACGATCGGGTCTGCCGGCGGTGTCGTTGGGCCGTTCGGGACGACCGGACCGGTCCGGTCGATTCGGACGATCGGGTCTTGCACCCTCTTCGCCGCGGTTCGGTCGGGCCGCCGGCGCGCTTGGCCGGGGCTCGCGCACCTCGGGGGCGGGACGCGAGACAGGCCGTTCCGGGCGAGCGGGACGGTCCGCGTCGCCGCTGGGGCGACGGCGCTCGATGGAGGGTCGGTCCGGACGCGCGGGCCGGTCTTCCCGGGCGCGGTCCTCACGCGATTGAGCGATGGCCCCAACCGGCGCCGCGAGGGGGCCGGCGAGGGCGGCGATGGCGGTGAAGGCCATCAGCAGACGTTTCATGATGTCTTTCCTCGAATGCCGCTTTCGGCGGCTTGTGGCCCAATGTCGGTTCTGGCCCATGAACCCGGGCTGAACGCCGTTCGGCGCCCCATCGACAGAAAACCCCGCGAGCGAACTCGCGGGGTTCTGCAAGGCGTGATCCTGGCCGGGCCTAGTAGACGTTCGATAGCACGCTGGCGATCAGGCCGGTCGCGACGGCGACCAACAGAATGTCGCTGCCGGCATGGACGTAGCGGTAGCCTCGCGGGGCCGGACGCAGGCCGTAGAAGTAGGGATCGCTGACGTAATAGTTGCGGTACTGGACCGGCAGGTAGCCGCCCGTGCGCCAGCGATAGCCGTAGTAGCGGGGCTCTACGCGATAATAGCCGTGACCGGGCGCGTACCAGTACCCGCGGCGCGCGCCGGTGTAGCCCCGGAAGTCCGAGCGGCCGCGCCACCAGTTCGGATTGCCCCGATCCCAGCGGTCGCGGCGGAAGTCCCGGCGGTCGTCGCGACGCTCTTCACGATAGTCGCGCCGGTCATCGCGGCGATCCCGGCGATAGTCGCCGCGATCGCGATATTCACCCTGGCGCCAGTCGCGGCGGTCGTCGCGGCGCTCGTCGCGGAAATCGCGTCGGTCGTCGCGTCGGTCCTGGCGGTATTCGCGGCGGTCCCGGCTTTGGGCCTCCGCGAGCATGGGGACGGCCGTGGTCGACAGCGCCAGGGCGACGACAGCGGCCTTGGTCAGGCGGTTCATCTGCTGCTCCGATCTGTGAAGCCCAAGAGGCGGCTTCGTTGATGGCGTCAGCTTCGGGCGGCCCGCATGAACTCGTTCTGAACGATCGTGTCAGGTTCGCAGGCGGCCTCAGGCGATCGGCCAGCCCTGCGCCGCGACATGGGCGGGGGCGAACGCGTCGACGGCTCCTTGCGCAAACGGCGGGCGGCGATACCGTGGGCGGCCGTTTCCGCCACCGCGAGCCCGCCGATGACCCGACCGATCGAACTCTGGTACTGGCCGACGCCGAACGGCTGGAAGATCTCCATCGCCCTGGAGGAGATGGGGCTCGCCTATGAGATGAAGCCGGTGAACATCGGCGCGGGCGAGCAGTTCGCGCCCGGCTTCCAGGCCATCAGCCCCAACGGACGAATGCCGGCCATCGTTGATCCCGACGGGCCGGGCGGCGAGCCGATCGCGATCTTCGAGTCCGGCGCGATCCTGCAGTATCTGGGCGCGAAGTCCGGCCGCTTCTACCCTTCCGACCCACGCGGCAAGGCCGAGGTCGACCAGTGGCTGTTCTGGCAGGTCGGCGGCCTGGGGCCCATGGCGGGCCAGACGCACCACTTCCGCCAGTATGCGCCGGTAATGATCCGGGACCAGCGCCAGATCGCCTATGGCGTGCGCCGCTATACGGACGAGACGCACCGGCTGTACGGCGTCATGGATAGGCGTCTGGCGGACCGCGACTATCTGGCCGGCGACTATTCGATCGCCGACATGGCGGCGTGGCCCTGGGTGCTGCCCGAACTTCAGGGGCAAAACCTCGAGGAGTTCCCGAACCTGAGGTCCTGGCTGGAGCGGGTGGGCGCGCGCCCGGCGGTCAGGAAGGGCCGGGCGCTGGGCGACGAACTGCGCCGGAACCTGGCGGCCGGCGGCAAGGCGGCGGAGGAAGCGCGCAAGCGTCTGTTCGGCCAGCGCGCCCATCGAACGTAAACAGAGGATTTGCGAGCCGTTTCAAGAGTATGAAGGACGGCGGGAGTATTCATCCCAGCTTTACTGAAAAGTTCGGCTCGGCCGTTCGGCGTTAACTCTAACTTCAAAACGTCGGTATTTGATCGCGTATCGGAGGCGGGCCCAGAACGGCGCCCGACGGGAGATACGGTGATGAACGCGCAAGAAATGGCGCACGACCTGCAGGCCGGTTCGCAAGACGAGGGCCTGCCGCTGCCGACGGCGGACATGTCCGGCGACGACCTGTTCAAGCTGGGGATGATGTATTCGGCCGGATCGGGCGGTTGCCCGATGGACCGGGTCTCGGCCCACATGATCTTCAACCTGGCGGCCATGAAGGGCTCGATCGAGGCGCGCGTCTATCGCCGCGAGATGAGCCAGGAGATGGAGCGCGAGGAGCTGGCCGAGGCCCAGCGCGCCGCGCGCCGCTACATCGACCAGGGCGTCGTGCGTCTGGTCGCCTGATCGATCCGATCAGGACGAGGCGTAGGTGGCGCCGTTGATGGCGTAGCTGAAGCCGACCGGCAGGGCGCTGCGCACCTGGGTGAAGAAGGCGGCCAGCTCGCCCAGGGTCGACCGCGGCACGAAGACGATGTCGCCCCGACGCAGGGCCACGACCTCGGCCTGACGCGGACGAAGGTCGATCACCCGCATCATCCGGCTGCCGCCCGGTCCGCGCCGGATCAGGGCCACGCTGCGCGCCTGGGCGCCCGGCATCAGGCCGCCGGCCTGGACCACGGCCTGATAGGCGTCCAGGTCTCCGACCATCTCGATCACGCCGGGGGTGCGAACCTCGCCGTCGACCCAAACGCGGATCGGCCCCGCCTGGCGCAGGGTCACCTCGATCACCGGCCGCACCAGCTGCGAGGCGTAGGCGGCCGACAGGCCCTGCTGCAGGTCCGTCAGGCTGAGATCCGCGGCCATCACATTGCCGATCAGGGGCAGGGCGATCCGTCCGTCCGGCGCCACGCGCAGCGTCCGCGTCAGTTCCGTCGCCGTGGGCATGGCGACCTCGATCTCGTCGCCGGGATAGAGGCGGTATTCCGGTTCCGCGTCGGTCCAGTCGGCGAAGGGGATGTCGGGAAAGGCGTTCGGCCCCGTGGGCTCCACCCGCCGCGCGCCATAGGCCGACGGGCGCGGCATCCGCCCGCCGTTGCCGCCGCCGCACGCAGCGAGCGTCGGCAGGGCGGCGCCGAGGGCCAGCAGGAACAGGCGGCGATCAGGCGTCATGGGAATCGGTCGATCCGGACTGGACAAGGCGTCAGGGGCCAGCGTCGTCGCTTATGGGTAACTAGTGGTTAACGCCGGTCGGCGAAGGGTTCACGGGAACAAGCGTTTCAGGATTCGGCCCGCCCATGCGTTCGACGGCCCACGTCACGACAAGACCGCGCTATGGCGTGCTGGACGTCGTGGGCCTGCTGTTCCGCGAACTGTTGCTGATGATCGTGATCTTCCTGGTCATCTTCGCCATCGGCGCGGCGCTGGCCTTCACCCTGAAGCGGACCTACACGGCCACGGGCGCCGTCTTCGCCGGGGTGGGGCAGGAGTATGTCTATCGCCCCCGCGTCGGCGTGGAGCCCCAGGCCCAGGCGCCGCAGGGCGACGAGGTGGCCAACGCCGAGGCCAGCATCCTGGGCTCCAGCCAGGTGCGCCAGCGCGTGGTCGAGGCCCTGGGGCCGGCTGCGATTCTGGGCGAACAGCCCAAGGGTTCGCCGGAGCGGGCCCAGGCGGCGGCGCGCAAGATGCTGGGGACCAGCCTGGGCGTCGGCACCGCGCCCGGCAGCGCCGTGATCCAGCTGAGCTACGAGGCGGACGACGCCGAGCGGGCGGCGCGGGTGCTGAACGCGGTCATCGACCAGTATCTGGCCTATC
Source organism: Brevundimonas sp. (assembly GCF_041911375.1). Lineage (GTDB taxonomy): Bacteria > Pseudomonadota > Alphaproteobacteria > Caulobacterales > Caulobacteraceae > Brevundimonas. Next base: position 52,770 of record NZ_JAYRPA010000046.1, read on the forward strand.
GTCGCGAGGTCTTTCTGGACAAGACGCCGGCCATCGCCAGCCAGCGCCTCGCCTTCGAAGGCGACCTGTCCCAAGCCGACCATGCCTATGAGCAGTTTCTGGCGTCGAACAACATCGGCGACTTCGCGGCGGCCAAGGCGACCCTGGCCGCGACCTACCAGACCACCTTCGCCGAACGTCTTTCGGTTCAGGCGCAGCTGAACCAGGCCGCGCGCCGGCTTCAGACCCTGGTCGCCCAGCAGGCCCAGACGCCGGCCGAGGTGGCGTTGCAGCAGGACCTCAACATCTCCGCGCAGGACCAGGTGCTGCAACTGCGCACGGAGCGCGAGCAACTGCTGTCGCGCTATACCGCCGACGCCCAGCCCGTCAGGGATATCGAGGCCCGCATCGCGCAGCTGCAGCAGTATGTGGCCACCGGCACCGCCGTCGGCCCGCGCGAGGTGCGCACCGGCCCGAACCCGGTCTGGACCGAGCTGGAAAGCACGCGGATCAACACGCAGGCCGAGCGCGACTCCCTGGCCGCGCGGCTTGCCGTGCTGGACCGGCAGCTGACCGAACTCCGCAATCGCCAGGCCCATCTGACGACGCTGGAGTCGGAGAACTCGACCCTGGCGGGCGCCCGCGAGGTGCTGACCGCAAACATCCGCGAGTTCCAGCAACGCGAGAGCCAGAGCCGCGCCGACAACGCCCTGGTGGCCGCCGGCGCCGACAATGTCACGGTCATCGAGCGCGCCCAGCCGCCGGCCGTGGGCAAGAGCCTGAAGATCCCCGCCCTGGCGGCGGTCTTCCTGTTCGCGGGCTTCACGGCCCTGTGCATCGGCCTGCTGCGGGTGTTCACCCGGCGCGGCTTCACGACCCCGGCCTCGGTCTCGCGGACGCTGGACATGCCGGTCCTGGCCGTCGCGCCGGCCAAGGGACGCTAGGACCTGCGCCATGCTAGGCTGCGGCTTCGAGGGAGTTCGCGCGGCGATTCGATGGTCGATCTGACGTCTGAAATGGCCGGCCTGTGGGCGGCGCTGGGGCCCGCCCCCGCGCATCGCGCACGCGTCATTCAGTTCGCCTCGGCCGCATCGGGCGAGGGGGTGTCCACGGTCGCCCGCGAATACGCCCGGCTGGCGGCGGTGCGGGCGCGAAAGCCGGTCTGGCTGATCGACGGCGACCTGATGCAGCAGGGCCAGCTGGAAGCCGTCGCCGCCGACGCCGACCGTTTCGGCCAACTGGGCAAGCCGGCCCAGGCCTCGCCGGACGGATCGTGCTTCTTCGCCGTGACGCCGCGCGTCGTGGGCCGGGACGGCAAGCCCGTGCCGGCGGCACGCCTGATGACCGCAAGGCCCTGCCTGGGCGGGCGGCTGTGGGTCACGCGCTTCCACATGGAGGCGCTGCGTTCGGGACACCGGGTCGAGGCGATCGGCGAGCCGCGCTATTGGGACGCGCTGCGCCCCCACGCCGACACCATCGTCATCGACGCCCCGGCGGCCGACCGCAACGACATGGCGATCATCCTGGCGCCCTTCGTCGACATGACGGTGCTGGTGATTGCGGCCGAGAGCACCGCCGCCAACGAGCCCGTCATCCTGCGCGACGAGATCGAGGCCGTGGGCGGCCGCATCGCCGGGGCGGTCATGAACCGCTCCACCTACAAGGCGCCGGGGTTCCTGAAGCGCCTGGCGGGCTGATCATACCCACTGTCCCGTCCGTTAGGCGGACTTCAACAGGCTGGCGCCGTAGAGGCGGGGCTCGAAGCCGCGTTGCCACAGCACCTTGCCCAGGCCCCGCGCCAGCCGGTCGTAGGCGCGGGCGCGCGAGGGGCGGCGCAGCAGGAAAAGCGCCAGCGACGCCAGCCCCCATACGCCCGCCTGGGCCACGCCGATCGCCATCCAGCGGGCGACGCCCGGCCAGTCGCGCGCGGCGGCGGCGGTCTGGCTGGGCCCCTGTCCATAGGCGAAGGCGCGGGTCAGGGCGTAGCGCAGGGTGGCGCGATGGGGCGGCGCGAACTCGTCCACCCAGGCGTCGGCGGCCCAGCCGTACCGACCGCCGCGCGCGGACAGGGCGGCGAACAGCTTGTCGTCCTCGCCTCCCGTCTGGTCGGCGGCGGTGTCGAAGGGCGCCGGGCCGGGCAGAGCCGTCGCGCGGACCATCAGCGAGTTGCCGCAGCCCCAGGGTTCGTCCACCAGCCCGGTCTCGGCCGGGCCGGTCCGGCCGAAGAAGGCTTCGAGATAGTCGGTCGTCCAGCCGGTGTTCGCTGGGACGCGGCCCCGGATCGGACCGAAGACGACATCGGCGCCGATCTGGACCTGCGCCTCCAGCAGGGCGGCCAGCCAGCGGGGCGAGGCGGCCTCGTCGTCGTCGAGGAAGGCGATCAGCGGCGCATAGGTCGCGGCAAGACCGACGTTGCGCGCCGTGGCTACGCCGGGAACGGGCGCATGGGCGTAGGTCAGGGCGACGGGCGCATCGGCGGCCAGGCGCATGACAAGCGGCTCGGCCGACCCCTCGGGGTCGTTGTCGGCGACGACGACGGCCGAGACGCGCTCCAGCGCTTCGGCTTGGGCGAAGACGGAGCGCAGGGCGCGCTCCAGACTGTCGGTCCGGCGCAAGGTGGGAATGATCACGGCCACGTCGCGCATGTCAGACGGCGTCCGCATAGACGGCGGCCCGATACAGGCGCAGGGCGAAGGCGCGGGCCTTGACGGGCAGGGCGCCGGTCCGCGCGGCCTGCCGGGTCAGACGGCGGAGCAGCGACCGCGCAGGCAGTCGTTTCAGCAGCTTGGCCGCGCGATAGCTGGGATAGGCGGCCACGGTCTCGGGGTGCAGGGCCACCACGCGGGCGAAGTTGCCGGCGCCCTGGTCGAACTTGCGCGCCAGGTCCTCGACCGTATCCAGGCCCATGTGGGTGGCCGGATTGTCGAGGTGCACGACCTCGAACCGGCGAGAGACGCGCATGGCCCACTCCACATCCTCCCAGCCCCAGCCGGAGAAGCCGGGATCGAAGGTCTCGGCGGCGAAGACGTCGCGGCGGACCAGAAGGTTGGAGGTGTAGACGTATTTCTCGGGCTGTTTCGCGCGCTCGGAGGCCGGCAGGCATTCCGAGGCGCCGGACAGGGCGCGATGCACGGCGAACCGCGCGTCGGCCGGCGCCTGGTCCAGCGAGAAGCCGCCGAAGGCGACGGCGGGATCGCGCTCGACCATCAGGGCGATCCAGGTTTGGAGGAAGCGCGGCGTATCGGGCTTCATGTCGCTGTCGAGGAACAGATAGGCGCGGCCGCGACCGGTGATCGTCAGGCGATTGCGGCCCCGTGCACGGCCCTCGTTGGCCGACAGGGTGATCAGACGCGCCGGCAGGGCCAGGACGCCCAGAATCTGCTTCAGCCTTGCGGTCAGGGCGGCGTCGCCCGTGCCATCGTCCATCAGCACGACCTCGACGGCGCCGCCGAGGTCGGCCGCCTCCCGGTCGAGCTGGCGCAGCAGGTCGGTCGGGTCGTCGCGCAGGAAGGGAATCAGCACCGACAGCGCCGGCGTCGCCTCGGCCCAGGCGCGGTTGTCGTGGATGTCGGCGTTCATGCCGCGACCCTTCGTCGGGCGGCGATCAGCCGATTTAGCACGTCGCGGACGCCCGCCGCGTTCAGGGTCAGCGCCGCCCCCGCATAGACCAGGGCGCCGACGCCGGCGTCCAGGAACAGCTCAACAAACCCGCCCAGCGGCGGAAGCTGGATGACCACCAGGGCCATGGCGGCGGCGGCCAGGCCGCAGCGGATCAGGCTTTCCCACGGAATGGGCAGGGCGATGGCGCGTCGGCTGAGGATCAGGCAGGCGACCAGGCCGATGGCGAAGCTGGCGGCGGTGGAGACGGCCGCGCCGACCACGCCCAGCCGGGGGATCAGGGTCAGGTTCAACAGGACGTTGGACGCCGCCGGGATCGCCATGGTGAGCAGAAGCAGGCCCGTCTTCTTGCCCAGGGTGAAGCCGAAGCCGAAATAGTAGGCGATCATGCCCCACAGGAAGGCCGAGGCGGCGATCCAGGGCGTCACCAGCGTCGCGGCCGCGCGCAGGTCCTCGCCGATCATCAGTTCGGCCATCGGGCGGGCGACCAGGGCCAGGCCGACGGCGGCGGGCAGGCCGATCAGGATCAGGGTCGAACCCTGCTCCAGCGCGGTCTGGCGCAGGGCCTCGCGCCCGCCACGCTCCAGCGCCATGACCATGGCCGGGGCGCCGGCCGCGCCCAGCCAGATGAACATGACGTCCAGCGTCCGGTTCGCCAGGCTGTAGCTGGCGTGATAGGCCCCGACCGCCGCGGCGTCCAGGAAGGCCGCCAGAAGGAACCGATCGGTCGAGGCCAGCACCACCGCCAGGGTCAGCGAGGCCGCGATCGGATAGCCATAGGCGGCGTAGGCCTTCAGCCGTTGGCGATCGACCGTCCCGCCCTTCGACTGGCGCAGCTCGCCCGGCAGGGTGAAGGGCAGGACGAACAGCGGCGCGACGGCCAGGCCCACCAGCGGCGACGCGGCCCCCGCGCCGGCCAGGGCGAAGCCCGCGCCGACCAGGAAGCCCAGGATCGCCACGCCCATGTCGACGGCGGCGGCCTTTGAAACCTCTCCGGCGGCGCGAAACCGCTCCTGCGCCAGCTTGGCCAGGTTGCGCACCGGCGCGCCCGCCAGGCCGAAGGCGACCGCCAGCTTCAGCCCCGGCGTCAGCGGCAGCAGCCAGACCGTCAGGGCGACCACCGGGATGAAGCCCGCGATCAGCGCGAACGAGGTGCGGTAGAGGCTGGCGAAATGGGCGGCCAGGCCCTGAGGCGTGCGTTCGGCCGCCCAAAAGCGCGCCATCGACGCCTCCAGCCAGGTGAAGGTCGCCGTGTGCACCAGGGTCGTGACCGAAAAGGCCAGGGCGTAGTGGCCGAAGTCGTCGGGGCTGAGCAGGCGCGTGAAGACGACGATGGTCAGGAAACCGACGACCCCCTGGACGACCTGCGCGGGCAGGTATCCCCAGACCCCGCGCCAGAACATGCGTTTCTCGCTCACCGGACGGCGGCCCGGTCGCCCAGCAGCACGGGAATGGTGACCAGCAGGATGCGCAGGTCCAGCCAGAAGGACTGGCGCTCGACATAGTCGATGTCCAGCTGGACCCGGCGGCGCACCTCGGCCTCGCTGTGCAAGGGTCCGCGCGAGCCCTGGACGGCGGCCCAGCCGGTCATGCCGGGCTTGATCCGGTGACGGTGGGCGTATTCGGCGACCAGGCGGGCCGATTCCGTCTCGCCGGTCTTCATGCCGATGGCGTGGGGACGGGGGCCCACCAGCGACATCTCGCCGGACAGGACGTTGAAGATCTGCGGCAGCTCATCCAGGCTGGTGGCGCGGATGAAGCGGCCGACGCGGGTCACGCGGTCGTCGCCGATCGTCACCTGGCGGCTGGCCGTGGCGTCGGCGGCGGCGTGGCGCATGGACCGGAACTTCCACACCACGATCTCTTCCTGATTGAAGCCGTGCCGACGCTGGCGGAAGAAGATCGGGCCGGGGCTGTCCAGCCGGATGGCCAGCGCCGTCAGCGCCATCACCGGCGCCGCGACGATCAGGGCCAGGACGCCGACCACCAGATCCTGCAGCCGCTTGTTGAAGGCGCGACGGTCGGGATCGACGGGGCCTTGCAGCGGCGCCAGCGGGGCGGACGCCAGACGGTCCAGCGCCGCCTTGCCGGTTTCGGAATCGACCAGCACGGTCAGGGGATTCGGCAGGGTCTCCAGCCGACGGGTCAGTTCGCGCACGCGCGGGCCGCCCTGGGCGTCGATGGCCAGGACGATGCGGTCGACATAGGGGGTCATGCGGTGGTTCAGCAGCGACTCGGCGTCGCCCAGCACCGGCACGCCGGCGACGCTGTCGGGCGAGCGCGCCAGCCGGTCGTCGAACACCCCCAGCACGTTCAGGTCGCGCCGCTCCAGCGCCCGCGCGATCAGCGCCTCGGCGTGCCGGGTCGCGCCGACGATCACCAGATTGGGGGACAGGGCGCCGGTGCGGCGCCAGCGCGCGACCACGGCCAGCCACGCGGCGTGCAGGCCCGTCGTCGCCGCCAGGGTTCCCAGCGCCCAGGGCGCCGCCGCGTCCAGCCCGCGCCGATCCAGGGTCATGCCTGTGGCCAGCGCCGCCGCCGCGCCCAGGAGGGCGATCGTCGCCACCGCCGCCAGATGGACGACGGCCCGCCGGTCCCGGCCGAACCGATAGAGATCCAGCCCGCGCAACAGGCCCAGCACGATCGTCGCGCCGACCGCGACCGGCGCCGCCTCGGCGAGGCTCAGCGACATCAGGCCCGCGGGCGCCGCCGTCCACAGCGCGATCAGTCCCAGGCCGACGACCGCCAGAACGTCCACGGCGCGGAAATAGTGGGCCGCCAGCCGCACGCCCGAACGCTGCCGCGCGTTCAGCCAGACGTCGGGCCGGAAGGGCCCGCGCGCGGCGCGGCCCTTGGTCGCGACGGCCTTGACGGCGGTCGCGTCGGCCAGGGTGGGGGCGCAGTCGGGCATCGGCGTCCAGGACTTCAGAAGGCCGCCATCCTGCAGGCTCCGCCTCTATGTCGCGTTAACGCATGACTTTCTGGCGACAGGCGGATTGCGCGGCGCAACGCGCTCCGCTATCGACGCCTTCGCCGGAGACGTGGCCGAGTGGCTGAAGGCAACGGTTTGCTAAATCGTCGTACCCTGTAAGGGGTACCGAGGGTTCGAATCCCTCCGTCTCCGCCACAACCTTGCCCCTGAATGTCACCGCTTGCACACCGCCACCCAGGCGGCGCAAGGGTTTTGCCCGCAAGGCCCGTCATTGCTGGACGGGACGCCCACGGCCCATCTTAGGGCGGAACTTAGGGCGGGCTTAGGGTGGCGACCGCTTCTGTCGCTGCCATATGTTCTCCTTGCGTTCTGGAGGCGGCATGGCGCGAGAGATCAACAGGCTGAACGGCAAGAAGGTGCCGGGAATGCGAGAGCCGGGGCTCTACGCTGACGGCCAGGGCCTGTATCTGCGAATCGACCAGACCGGATCGCGGCGCTGGGTCTTCATCTTCTACCGGGCCGGCAAGCGGCGGGAGATGGGTCTCGGCAGCCTGGAGACGGTGAAGCTGATCGACGCTCGCGCCGCGGCCGAACGGGTCAGGTCGGAGATCAAGGCGGGGCTAGACCCCATCGAAACCCGCAGGAAAGCCAACGAGCCGAAGCCTGACACGACATTCTCGTCTGTGGCGTCGGCGCTGATGGACGATCTTGAGCGCGGCTGGAAATCCCCGAAGCAGCGGCCACAGTGGGAAGCATCCCTGCAGCAGCACGCGGCCGCGATCTGGAAGGCCGACGTCGCCTCCGTCGACACGGAGATGGTGCTGACGGCGCTGCGCAACGTCTGGATGGACCGCCCAGAGACGGCCCGGCGCGTTCGATCCCGCCTGGAGATGGTGCTGGACGCCGCCAAGGTCCGGGGATTGAGGGAGGGGGAGAACCCGGCGCGCTGGCGCGGCCACCTGTCCCGGATGCTGCCGAAGCAGAAGGCCCAGAAGGGTCACCATGCCGCAATGGCCTATCAGGACGTTCCGGCCTTCCTGGAGCAGCTGTCGGGTCGGCACAGCGTGTCCGCCGATGCGCTTCGGTTCCTGATCTTCACCGCCGCCCGGTCAGGGGAGGTGAGGGGCGCCACGTGGGAGGAAATCGACGGCGACACGTGGATCGTGCCGGCGGAGCGGATGAAGGCCAGCCGGGAACACCGCGTGCCGCTGTCGTCCGCCGCCTTGGGCGTCCTGGAAGCGATCGATCCAGACGTGCGCCAGGGGCTGATCTTTCCCGGCCTCAAGGGCCCGCTGTCCGACATGGCGCTGGCCATGGTGATGCGGAAGATGGGAATCACCGAGGCCACGCCCCACGGCTTCCGGTCATCGTTCCGGGATTGGGGCGGCGACTGCACCCACTATTCGCGAGAGCTTCTGGAGGAAGCCCTGGCGCACCAGGTCGGCTCCGCCGTCGAGCGTGCCTACCGTCGGGGATCGGCCGTGGAGAAGCGCCGGCCGCTGATGGAAGCCTGGGCCGCCTTCTGTCTCAGGACAGAGGGCAAGGTCGTCCAGCTTCGGGCATGAGACCGCCTTCGCGATGAGCGTGGATAACGAGAACATTAGCGGAACATCGGCTTGACGCGGTAGCGGATCGCGATCAGGAGTCCGGCCGTCGGTGGCGCGACGGAGGACAGAATGTCGGAACCCCTATCGACCGAAGAACTGCTGCGCCTGGAAGCCGAGCTAGCTGCCCGCGTCGCGCCGAACCCGCCGCCCGATGTCGCCCTGCCGGCGGCGCCGGGGCCCGGATCGAACGTCCCCTATGTGTCGAAAGAGGAGAACGATCGCCTCGTCGGCTGCGCCCTGGCCTTCGGCCTCGGCCAGTTCGACAAGCTCTCGTTCGACGACACCCATCGCCTGGCGGCCCGCATCAGCCGCCGATGAGCCGTGGGATACAGGAAGCCCGAGAATCGTGGGCTGGCGCACCACCTTGGCGTCGCGCCGCACATGACCGTCTCGCAGTTTCGGCGGGATCGATGGGCCATCTCGACGCGCTGCCCACGCTGTCACCTGGATTGTTGGGTCGACCTGGACATCGTCATCCGCCTGTCGGGAGGGCAGGTGAAGCTGTGGAACCGATGGGCCCGCTGCCGGCGGTACGGATGCACCGGCCGCATGGTTTTCCTCTGCACGCCGCCGGGCGAGCCGGCCGGCTGCTTCTGGCCGCTTCACGACCCGATCCAGCCGAGGGCGCGGCATGACGACCCCGATGTATGAGAACTGGCCAGACGAGTCCTTCCCCGCTCTGTCCGGCCTGGCGCACCAGCCCCTCGTCTGGATCCCCGAACGCGGCGCCGGCATCGTTCAGCG
>NZ_JAYRPA010000047.1:0-5027 GCF_041911375.1 Brevundimonas sp.
CCCCGCCGCGCCCCGCGCCCCGGCGCGAGGAGCCGACGCTGGACCTGGACGCCTTGTCGGGTCCGCCGCGCCAGACGCAGAACCGGGGCCGCCCGGCGACCGGCCAGCAGGGCGCCGGCCAGGCCAGCCAGGCGACCGGTCCGCAGATCACGGCCATCTTCAACCAGGTCTATCCGAACTGGAATCTGCCCTGCGACATCCCCGGCGCCGACCAGCTGCGCATCCAGGTCGACCTGACGCTGTCGGCGGACGGCCGGATCACGCGCGGCCCGACCCTGGTCAATCCGCAATCCAGCGCCGTCTATCGCGCCGCGGCCGACGGCGCGGTCAGGGCGCTGCGCCAGACCGCGCCGTTCGACGTGCCCGACGGGTTCCCCGGCGGGGCCTATCGTCCGACCTTCAACACCGAACGCGCATGCCGGAACCGATAGGCTCCGTCCGCGTCCTCAAAGTCGCCCCAATCGCCGCCAAGCTGGCGATTGTCGCAAGGTCCGAAGACAAGGGCCGCCGATCGATCGAGACCTACGGGAGCTTCTCATGCGTCTGACCCCACTGCTCGCCTCCGCCGCGGTCCTGGCCCTGGCGGGGTCCACCCTTTCGCAAGCCCAGACGCCGGGACAGCCGGCGACCGCGGGCGCCCCTGTCGAAGTCGAGATCGATCAGGGCGTGCTGCGCCCGTTCCAGATCGCGGTGGTCCCCTTCACCGGCGAACGGGGCCGCGACATCTCGGACGTGGTCAGCGGAAACCTGCGCCGTTCGGGCTTCTTCGAGCCGATGAATCCGGCGGGCTTCATCGAGACCGGCCTGACCCTGGCCAATGCGCCGAACTTCCCCCAATGGACGCAGATCGGGGCCCAGGCGGTGCTTTACGGCGGCGTCACCACGCGGGCCGACAACCGGCTGGACGTGGGGTTCCGCCTCTATGACCCCTATCGGCAGTGCCAGCTGGTCAGCTACCAGTTCACCGCCACGCCGGAGCAGTACCGCCGCATCGCGCACAAGATCTCGGACATGATCTACCAGCGCATGACCGGCGAGCCGGGCTTCTTCGACACGCGGGTGATCTTCGTGTCCGAGGAAGGCGATGCGCTGAACCGGAAGAACCGCCTGACCATCGTCGACCAGGACGGCTACCAGCCGGTGTTCCTGACCCAGGGCGACGAGGTGATCATGTCGCCCCGCTTCTCGGCGTCTCAGCCCGACGAGGTCACCTATGTGGCGCTGGGCAAGGACTACAGCCGCATCTACCTCTACAACCTGACCACCGGCCGGCGGGAATCGCTGGGCGAGTTCGACGGCCAGGTGCTGGCGCCGCGCTTCTCCAACGACGGCAACAAGGTCGCCTTCTCGATCATCCGGGGCGGCAACACCGACATCTACGTCATGGACCTGCGCAGCCGGCAGCTGTCGCGCCTGACTTCGGATCCCGGCATCGACACCTCGCCCTCGTTCAGCCCGGACGGGTCGATGATCGTGTTCAACTCGGACCGGTCGGGTTCGCCGCGCCTCTATGTCATGCGCGCAGACGGATCGGGCCAGCGGCCGATCAGCCGGGGCGGCGGCATCTATACGGCCCCGTCGTGGAGCCCGCGCGGCGACCTGATCGCCTTCACCAAACAGGGCGGGGGGCGTTTCTCGACCGGCGTGATGGACGCCAGCGGCGGCAATGAGCGCATCCTGTCCTCCAGCTATTTCGAGGAGGGCCCCAGCTGGGCGCCCAACGGCCGTTACGTCATGTTCGCGCGCCAGACGCGCGGCGGCGACACCCGGCTGTGGACCGTCGACCTGTCCGGCCGAGTGGTGGCCCAGGCCGGCTACAACGGACGCGGCACCGATCCGGCCTGGTCGCCGCTGCTGGACGCGCCCGCGGCCAACATCGGCATCGGCCAGAGCCCGGACAGCTGTCCGTCCTGACAATCGACGCACGGCGTTCGGCGAAAGACGGACCTTTCGCCTCAACAGTGCGTTATCGCGGCTGGCGCCCCGAAATCGCCCGACGCAAACATTACGGCCACGCTTGAGGCGCAGGCCTCGAAAACAGAACACCCAGGAGACGACCCCCGATGAAATCCTCCAGACTGATGACCCTGGCCATGGTGGGCTGCGCCGTCGCCGCGATGGCGGCCTGCACGCGTCGCCCGGTCGAGGGCGCCGTGCCGGGCCCCGAAACCCAGCAGCCGACCGGCCCCGCCTATCCGACCGCCCCGACCGGCCCCGTGACCGGCGGCCAGGTGGGTTCGGCCGTGCCGGGCTCCGAGCAGGACTTCGTCGTCAACGTCGGCGACCGCATCTACTTCGATCTGGACAGCTATGACGTCCGCCCGGAGGCCATGCCGCGCCTGGACGCCCAGGCCCAGTGGCTGCAGCGCTATCCGTCGGTCACCGTCCGCATCGAGGGCAACGCCGACGAGCGCGGCACGCGCGAATACAATCTGGCGCTGGGCGCCCGCCGCGCCGAGGCCGTGCGCTCCTATCTGATCAACCGCGGCGTGCCGGCCGGCCGCATCGACACCATCAGCTTCGGCAAGGAGCGCCCGATCGCCGAGGGCTCCAGCGAGGACGCCTGGGCGCGCAACCGCAACGCCCATACGGCGGTGGTCTCCGGCGCCCCGCGCTGAGGCCGTCCCTGGACGACTGACGAGAGAGGCGTCGGCGGCAAGCCGGCGCCTCTTTTCTTTTGCCCTCCGCGCCCGCAAGGTCCCCTCGATTCACGGCCAGGGGGGATGGGCGAATGGATGTCGATGCGGCGGGCGGCGCAATCACGGGCGGTGTCCTGGCGGGCGCCGTCGAGAAGCCCACGGGCAAGGCGGGCGAGCACGACCACGGCGTCTGTTCGGACTGCGGGGCCCAGACCAGCGGAAACTTCTGCGCCAACTGCGGTCAGCCGACGCACGTCCACCGCACGCTGCTGCATCTGGGCGAGGAGCTGCTGCACGGCGTCATGCATTTCGACGCCCGCATCTGGCGCACCCTGCCGCTGCTCTGGCTCAATCCGGGCCGGCTGACGCGGGAATGGATCGCGGGACGGCGCACCCGGTACGTCTCGCCCCTGGCGATGTTCCTGTTCACCCTGTTCGTGATGTTCTTCGCGCTGAGCTTCATGCCCCAGTACGAGTCGCGGGTGGTGGTGGCCGACGACATCGCCGAGGATCGCGCCGCCCTGGCGGAGGCGGAGCAGGCCCTGGCGCAGGTGCGGGCCGAGTTGGGGCAGCAACCGTCCAGCGTCGGCCGGGCCGCCACGGTCGAGGCCGAGCGCCTGGTCGCGCAGCGACGCGAAAGCCTGGCGAAACTGGAGCAGCAGGTCAGCCAGGGGCGCGCCGACGGACTGAAGCCCGGCAGCTGGCAGGCCAGCCTCAAGGACATGGCGGCCGGCGACGAGACCCACGACGGCACGGGCCGGCTGAAGGCGACGGGCCAGGACGCCAAGTCCGAAGGCCACGGCTTCGGCGCCACGGTGATGAAGAAGCTGCAGAACCCGGACCTGGCCGTCTACAAGCTGCAGCAGACGATGTACAAGTTCGCCTTCCTGCTGGTGCCCCTGTCCATTCCGTTCGTGGCGCTGCTGTTCCTGTGGAAGCGGGGCTTCACCCTGTACGACCACGGGGTCTTCGTTCTCTATTCGCTGACCTTCATGGCCATGCTGCTGATGGCCATGGTGCTGGCCGGGACCTTTCTGGGCGCGGTGGGACAGGTCGCCGTCTTCGCGGGGATGCTGGCCATTCCGTCGCACGTCTTCGCCCAGCTGAAAGGCGCCTATGGTCTGGGCGTGTTCTCGGCGCTGTGGCGGACCGTTTTCCTGCTGGTCTTCTGCAACATCGTCATCGGCCTGTTCGTCGGCGCCATCGTCTATCTGGGGCTGGGCCACTGACGCCTTGCGGCGGCCCCAAATCGGTGGAACCTAGCGGCCATGACGCTCAAGCTCCCTCGCCCCCGCCTCCGCGCCCTTCCCGCCGTCGTTGTCGGTCTGACCCTGGTCGCCGGGGGCGTGATCGCCGGCGGCGCCGTCGCCCAGCAGGCGCCCCCGAACATCATGGAGCGGACCCAGTGGGACAATCGCCGGCTGGAGCAGCTGGACCGCAACGTCCGTCGGCTGGAACGCGCCCTCACTCAGCGCAACGCCGCCGGCCAGCCGGTGCTGGTCGAGCCCGATCCGGAGGTGATCGCGCTTCAGGGGCGGGTCGATCTGCTGGACCGGCGCCTGTCGGACATCGAAGCCACGGTCCGTCGCATCAACGCCGACAACGAGCGCCTGACCTTCCAGCTGGATGAGTCCAACCGCGACAACACCGCCCTGCGCACCCGCCTGACCGACGTCGAGACGCGGCTGAAGGCGCTGGAGACCCAGGCCGAGCTGAACGCGCCCATCGTCGCGGATTCGCCGACCGGCGACGCCGCGCGCGACCTGGCCGCGGCGGTGCAGCTGGTGTCCAGCGACCGGCCGCGCGGCGAACGCGCGCTGGAGACGCTGGTCGCGACCTGGCCCGATACGCCGCAGGCGCGCGAGGCGAACTCGCGCCTGGGCGACCTGCGCGTCTCGGCCAACGACAAGGCCGGGGCCGTGCCCTATTACGCCGCCGCCCTGAAGGACTGGCCGCGCATCGGCTGGGCGGCCGAGACGACGCTGAAGCTGGCGGACGCCCTGATCGCCACCGATCGCAAGACGCAGGGCTGCGCCGCCCTGGCCGAGTTCAATCGCCGCTATGCGGAGACCGCCTCGACGACGCTGAAGACCCGGGCGGGCCAGATGCGCACCGCCGCCGGGTGCAGCTGACCGACCCCGCAGCCGACGGCGCAACGCCGGACGCGCGGACGTTCCAGCGGCTGGACCGGCGCCTGACGCCGGACGCCGAGGCGCCCGTGGCCGTGGCCCTGTCGGGCGGCGGGGACTCCGTGGCCCTGTTGCTGATCGTCGCGCGGTGGGCCAGGGCGCGGGGGCGTCGGCTGCTGGCGCTGACGGTCGATCACGGGCTTCAGCCCGAAAGCGCCGCCGACATCGTCGGTCAGCACGCGCAGCGCCTGCTTCTCGA
>NZ_JAYRPA010000048.1:0-55541 GCF_041911375.1 Brevundimonas sp.
CCGCACCCAAATACAAAAAGCCGCCGTCGAAATGACGGCGGCTTTTTGCTGCCTGAAATCAGAACCCCCGCCGGCAGCCGCCGCGGGGGTTCTGCTTGTCCGGGGTCCGTCGATGCGAAGGACTGCCGAAAGGGCTCGCGCCAGGTCCATTTCAGATGGGGCGACAGGACCGTTGCTGGCACATCGCGGCCTAGGAGCCGCCCCGGTAAATGCCGGCTTCCCCACGCCGTCGCGCGAAGTCGATGAACGCCTTGAAGGCTGCGGTCGGGTTTCGTCGGCTGGGATAGTAGAGGCTCAACGGCGCCAGGGTGGGCGTCCAATCCTCGAGGACGCATACAAGTCTGCCTGCCTCGATGTCTTCCCGCACGTCGGATTCCATCGCCAGGGTCAGGCCGAACGAAGCGAGGGCGGCGGTGCGGGCGAGGCCGGCCTCATCAAGCGTGAGGGGGCCCTCCACGTCGATATGGAGCGACCGACCGTCTTTCTCGAACGGCCAGCGATGGATCGCGCCATTGGGCAGGCGGACACGAAGGCACGCGTGATTCATCAGGTCTTGCGGGACCAGCGGCGTCCCGCGGGCGTCCAGATAGGCCGGTGAGGCGACCACGACGTTTCGTCGAGGGAAGCCGAGAGGGAGGGCGATCATGTCGACGGGCACCCGATCGGCGCTGCGGACGCCGAAGTCGAAGCCACCCGCCACGATGTCCACCATTCGGCCCTCCGTGACGACGTCGACGTGGACCTGGGGGTGCTCGCGAACGAACGGCAGGACGAGGGAGGACAAGATCTCCCGCGCCGCCGTCGGGAAGGCGTTGATGCGCAGGGTGCCCGATGGCGTCGACTGGCGAGCGCGCACGACGTCCATGGCCTCATGGATGTCTCGGAGGGCGGGGGCGACCTGGGCGACGAACTGCTGACCCGCTTCGGTCAGGGAGACGCTCCGAGTCGTTCGATTGAACAGCCTTACGCCCAGCGTGCGCTCCAGCTTCCCGATCGCGTTGCTGAGCGCGGTCGTGGATACGCCCAGCTCAACCGCGGCCGTGCGGAACTTGCCGCATCGGGCGACGACCAGAACGGCGTCTAACTCCGTCAGGCTGCTCTTCATTGTCCTGCTTTTCGTGACGACGCGTGCCGCGTTGTCCCGATTATCGCGCGGACTGTCCATCTCTATCTTGGCCTCATCGACGGTGCGGCGATCACGCTGCGGCCGCAACAAGCAGGACAGACTGATGTCGCCAGAGTTTCCTTCCCCGATCGCCGACTTTGTCGCGGCCAACGGCCGGCTCGATCTCGACGGCATGATGAAACCCTTCGCCGCCGACGCCGTGTTCCTGGACAACGGCAAGCGCTTCGAGGGGACCGCCGAAATCCGCGCCCTGCTCCAGGAGATGGTCGTCGACCTCAAGGCGATCTTCACCCCTGACGCCGTTCGCCATGAGGACGGCGTGGTCGTGCTCGAAGGACCGGCCCATGGCGATTTTCAGGTCAGTCCGATCCGCTTCACCTACCGCGTCGGACTCGACGGCGACGCCATCAAGACCATGGAGGTTTCCGCATGAGCATCCAGGCGGGTTCCAAGGCGTTCGCGGGCAAGCGCGTTCTCGTCAGCGGCGGCACGAAGGGTCTGGGCCGCGCCACGGTCGATCGCTTCCTGGCCGGCGGCGCGCGGGTCATCACATCGGCACGCTCGAACCCTGAGCCTATCGAGGGCGTCGAGTTCGTCCAGGCCGACTTGACGACCGCCGCTGGCGGGGAGGCCCTTGCCAAGGCGGCGCTCGATCGGCTGGGGGGCGTCGATATTCTCGCCCATGTGATCGGCGGTTCCGCCGCACCGGGCGGCGGCTTCGTCGCCCTGACGGACGATAACTGGCTGTCGGAGCTGAACCTGAACCTTCTGGCGGCGGTTCGCCTTGATCGCTTGCTGATCCCGCAGATGATCGCACGCGGCACGGGCGTGGTGGTGCATGTCACGTCCATACAGTCGGTGCTGCCCCTGCCGGACGCGACGACGGCCTATGCCGCCGCCAAGGCCGCGCTGCGGACCTACAGCAAATCCCTGTCAAAGGAGCTCGGCCCCAAGGGCGTCAGGGTCAACACCGTCTCTCCGGGCTGGATCATGACCAAGGGCGCGGACGCGTTTCTGGAACGTATCCGCAAGGCCAACGGTGGAACCCTCGAAGACGCGCGGCGCCTAGTTATCGCAGGCCTGGGCGGCATTGCGATCGGACGCGGCGCCGAACCCCATGAGGTCGCCGAAGCCATCGCGTTTCTCGCCTCGGATCGGGCCAGCTCGATCCATGGTGCGGAGCTCGTCGTGGACGGCGGAACGGTGCCGACCGTCTGAAGTCAGAGGCCTGTCCGCCCTTGCCTCGGCCAGTCAGCAGGACGACCAGTTCGTCAGCGGTGACGGACGGGCCAGGGGGGGCAGCCCGGTGACGCAGGCCTGTCCAAACGGGTGCTGCGGCCGGAACCGCGACCATCCTCGCGAAGCCTGCGAACGAGCTCGGATCGCGTCGACCGGGTCATGCCGACCCGTCGCAGCGGGCGCCCAGCGTTCACCATGCCCGCGGACGCCCGCCGGAGCCGAATTCCGCCAGCACCGGAGGGCCGGACCCTGCTCGCCGTTGACAGCCCCGTTGAATCAGCGCGCATGTCGTCGACCGCGATGAAGACGACGCTGGCCGTCCGGGCGCTCTTCAGACGCACAAATCACGAATGCCGATCTGCGGGCAGCATCAGTTTGAGGGCGCCTGAACCGCCATGTTCGACGACAAGTCAGTACTGATCACGGGGGGCTCCGGCTCGTTCGGACGGATGTATGTCCGCACCATCCTGGAGCGTTACAATCCCAAGCGGGTGATCGTCTATTCGCGCGACGAGCTGAAACAGTTCGAGATGCAGCACGAGTTTTCCGACCCGCGGATGCGCTTCTTCCTGGGCGACGTGCGGGACCGGGAGCGGCTGATCCAGGCCACGCGCGGCGTCGACTTCGTCATCCATGCCGCGGCGATGAAGCAGGTGCCGGCGTCGGAATACAATCCGACGGAATGCATCCGCACCAACATCAGCGGCGCGGAAAACGTCATCGCGGCGGCCCTGTCCAATGACGTGGAAAGCGTCATCGCCCTGTCGACCGACAAGGCCGCCAGTCCGATCAACCTCTATGGCGCGACCAAGCTCGTTTCCGACAAATTGTTCGTGGCCGCCAACAACATGGCGGGCAGCCACCGCACCCGCTTCTCGGTTGTGCGCTACGGCAATGTCGTGGGGTCGCGCGGTTCGGTTCTGCCGCTGTTCGAAAAGCTGATCGCACAGGGCGTGGAGTCCCTGCCGATCACGGATCCGCGCATGACCCGGTTCTGGATCTCGCTGCGTCAGGGGGTCGAGTTTGTCCTGACCAACTTCCAGCGGATGCAGGGCGGCGAAATCTTCATTCCGAAGATCCCTTCGGTGAGGATCACGGATCTGGCCGAGGCGCTGGCGCCGGGCATGCCCACGCATATCGTGGGCGTGCGGCCTGGCGAGAAGCTGCATGAGGTCATGTGTCCGGCCGACGATTCCCACCTGACCTACGCTTTCGACGATCACTATGTGATCGCGCCCACAATCCGGTTTCACAACTCAGAGGCGGATTTCGGCCGCAACGCCTTGGGGGAAGTCGGAGCGCGTGTCACCCCGGGCTTCCAGTACGATTCCGCGACCAATTCCCACTTCCTGACGGTTGAGGAAACGCGGGCGTTCAACGCCCAGGCCGCCTACTGAGCGGACCGGGCCAACTGCATCTTCCGCTCGGCCAGCCGCCAGTCCATCGGCGAGTCGATGCCTGGGCGTCCAAGGCGGCAGGGGTCGTCAAGCCATGTTCCCGGACACCAGGCCTCTGATGGCCGAAATCACGCGCTCCACCTGCTCGTCCATCATGGCGGGGAACATCGGCGGCGGGAAAGGGGGCGGGCTCGCCATAGGTCACTGCTGGCGTCCAAGTTGAGCGCCTGCTGAAGACGCGTCGAGGCGGTGGCATATCCTGCCGAGCCAGCGCCTTGGCTTCGGGACGCTGACGGCTGTTCGAGCTTTAAGATAGGCCCGACACGCCGTGGGACTGGCATGGCCCGTCTTCGCATCTGGGCGCAGGATCGGGTCATGGTCTTTTCGTCCCGCGTCGACGCGACCGCCGTGGACCCTCTGGAAGCTGGGCCTCGCCAATCGGCTCCCGTTCAGTCTGCAGCGGCTCATTAACGCCTCGTTCAACGAAGCGCACCAACTTGAACACAAAGACAGGCGGTCGCCCACCATGCTGGTTTCCCATGCCCTCGAGGACGTCATTTCCCCGCCGACTCTGGAGGACGGCCGCGGCGCCCTTGCTCGTGGAGATGCGGACCAAGCGGTCGAACTATTCTACGCCATAACGCAGAACAAGCCGGCTGACTGGGAAAGCCGATACTGGCTTTACAGTGCGCTTGTTGCAGCCGGACATAAGGATCTTGCGCGTCAAATCCTGATCGATGCCTGCAATCTGCATGCTGTGTCGGTCCTGCGGGCAACCGGCACGGACATGGAGCGATTCCGTTCCGATCCCGCCTACTGCGGGTCCGTGGGGCGCCGGCTGTATGTTGCCGGCCAGATGGGGCCGGCGACGCTGGCTCTCGGCAAGGCGCTGGATTTCGACAATCTCGCCCCGGATGTCCTGCTCAGTTACGGTCTCTCGATGCAGCATCAAGGTCGGATGGCCGAGGCGATCGATGTCTTCACCCTTGCCGTCGAGCGCTTTCCCGGGCCTGCAGTCCACGGCTTTCTGATCTATGGGCTGTTTCACGGGCCTGACCGTCTGAAGCAGGTATCCGACGAGGCGCGCAGATGGGCCGCGCTCTACGCCCCGCCCCAAACATCTGGGACCAAGACGATCGCAAATTCGTCGGCCGTGAATCGACGTCTGCGGATCGGTTATGTTGGCCCCAGCTTCTCGCGCAATCAGGTGGCCCAGTTTCTTCTGCCCGCTCTTGAGTCTCACGACCCGGCGTCCGTGGAAGTCTTCCTCTACTGCGCGGATCCATCCGTTGAGATCGGCCTGCCGGAAGCCTGTACCGTCAGGGCGATCGGGGCGATGCCGGACACCGAGGTCGTCGAGCAAATCCGCGCGGATGGCATCGATGTCCTCGTCGACGTCTGGGGTCACACGGCTGGCAGCCGCCTATCAGTCTTCGGGCATCGCCCGGCGCCCGTGCAGGTGGCCTGGATAAATTTCGTGCAGACCACTGGACTGAGCGCCATGGACTATGTGCTGCACGCCGACAGCATGGACGTCCCGGGAACAGCGGATTATTTCGTCGAGAAGATTTGGCGAATGGGCGACATCATGGCGCCCTATCGACCGGCGCCGGATCGCCCTGATCCTGTGCCGACGCCGGCGCTGCGCAACGGTTACGTCACCTTCGGATCCTTCAACAACCCGGCGAAGATCAGCGAGCAGACCGTGATCGCCTGGGCGGAAATCCTTCGGGCCCGTCCGGCGAACCGCCTGCTATTCAAGTACCGATATTACGTTGATCCCGTCTTGCAACGGACCACGCAGGCTCGATTTTCCGCCTATGGTGTCAGCCCTGAACAACTCCAGTTCCAAGGCCACAGCACGGGGGCGGACTACCTGAACGCCTTCTCCGAGATCGATCTGGCGCTCGATCCTTCGCCCTGCCCTGGCGGGACCACCACATGCGACGCCTTGGCGAACGGCGTGCCGGTCCTGACCCTCAAGGGCGGCGACTTCTTCTCGCGGATTGGCCTGCCCGCGCTCGCGCCGTGCGGGCTCACCGAGTTGATCGCGGACGATTGGGGCGACTACGTCAGGCGCGCCTTGGACCTGACCGGCGACGCTTCACGCCTTGACGGCCTCCGCCAGCGGGTTCGCCCCGCGTTCGACGCCTCACCCTATCGTGACGAGGTGGGCTTCACGCGCAATCTCGAAAGTATCTTCCGTGAGATGCACGCGCGTGCGGTCGCGGAAGCACAGTGAAGTCATGACCGAAACGGTCCTCGTCTTTCCGGCCGGGACGCCGGACGCTCTAAAATACCGGAGCGAGGCGGTCGAGCGGGGACATCGTGTCGTCGGCGCGTCGTCTCTTGCGTGGAATCCCGAAGCAGGCCGCTACGACAGCTGGGAGTACCTGCCTTATGTCCATGATCCTGACTTCGCCGAAGCATTGCGACGCCTGATCGTGCGTCTGGGCGTTACGGCCATCTATTCTCCTCATGAAGTCGTCAGCGCCCATCTTGCCGAAGTTCTTCCGGAGATCTCGACGAAGGTCGGCTTGATCAGTGTCTCGCCGCTTCTGGCCAAGGAGCGGGCTTACCGCGCCCTCTGGGACCGCGCAGCCGAGATCAGCGCTGCGCCCGACTGGTTCGGCGGCGGGGCCCCGCGTCTCGCCGGTCCCCGGCTGGCGGGTCTACTGCGTTTCGTGGACGATGTGCCCGGCATGTCCGACAACGACAAGATAGCAGCGATGATCGAGGTCGCGCGTCACGTTCCAGCCGGAGATATCGTCGAGATCGGTTCGTGGTGGGGCCGGTCCGCGGCCCTGTTGGCCCTGTTGTCACGCCATCACGACCTTGGTCCGGTGCTGTGCATCGATCCATGGCGTGCCGAGGCCTTGGCGCAGGGCGTGGCGATGTTGGACAAGGCCAGCGCAGCCATGAACCTGGACGACGCTCTCACTATCTTCGAAACCAATCTCGCGCCCCTCGCGGACGGGCGAATCAACTATCTTCGCGCCACCTCGACTGTGGCCGCCGAAAGCTATTGTCCCGGCTTGACTGTAGAGACCGAGGTCTTGGGCCGCACCGTCTATACGGGCCGGACCGCCCTTCTGCATATCGATGGCAACCATTCTCTGGAGCGGGTGACAGAGGACGTTGAGAACTGGACGCCGCACATGGCGCCTGGGGGCTGGGTCGTTTTTGACGACTATGTCTGGGCCTTCGGCGATGGGCCTCGAATCGTGGGCGACGCCTGGTGCGCGCGTCATGCGGACCGGATCGCCCGCAGCTTCGTGATGGGCACCGCCCTGTTCGTCCAACTGGAGCCCTGATGACCTTGGATCAGAGCCAGATCGACGAACAGATGCGAACCTTGGGATGGGTGCGCTTCGAGGGCGTGCTGGACGCAGACCATGTCGCCGCTTTGGGACGAGACGCAGAGGCAGTCTATGCCGAGCGTCGCATGGTCCAGGTGCGGAACGGCGTCGCCGCCAATATGGAGGGCGCGGCGCATCATGCGCTCGGCCTGGGCAATAGTCTGGATCGTCTTGTCGGAGATATGCCTCTGATGGACCAGATCGAGCACTATTTCGGCGGCAAGACCATTCTGCTGAATTTCGGGATGACGCTGCATCCGCCGGGGGGCACGAATTATACGCACAAGCCCCACAGGGACATCCGGACCTGGTCCAACGGTTTCAGACTGTCGCTGAACATGCTGGTGATGCTGGACGACTTCACCATCGAAAACGGCGCGACACGACTGCTGGAAGGATCGCATCGCGTAAAGGACATGCCTTCGGCGGACCATTTTTCCCAACACGCCATCTCCCTTACCGGCCGGGCAGGCGACATCATTCTGTTCGACAGCCTGGCGGTTCATAGCGCGGCGCCCAATCGCAGCGCCGCGCTGCGCCGCGGCCTGACGCTTTGTTTTGGCCGCCCATTCATGAAACCGCATATGGACTGGCCGCGCTTCCTACCCGTCGAAACCCATTCCGGCCTGACGCCGACGGCGCGCCAACTTCTGGGGTTTCACGCCCGGGTGCCGACCAGCGTCGAGGACTATTATCAACCCCCCGAAAACTGGGCGTTCAAGGCGGATCAGATATGAGCGCGACAGATCCGATGACCCACCCGAACGCCGTCGTCTCGGCCGAGCATCGCCGGTTGGCTGCGGCCGTGGCCTCCTACGGCGAGGGCGCAGCCCCGTTCGACGCCCTGATGCGGGGGTACATGATGCGCGCCTTTTCACCCTGGTTCACAGACGGCGCTTGCCTTCAGGTCGGCTGCGCGCATGGCGACCAGACCAGCCTGCTGCTTGAGCGGTTTGACGACCTGACGGTGCTGGAGCCCGATCCCACCTTCGTCGCCCACACTCGCAAACGGCTGGGTGATCGCGTGGTGTTCATCGAGGCCCTGCTCGAGGACTACGAAACCGATCGACGGTTCGACACCATCGTATTTTCGCACGTGCTGGAGCACGTCGCGGACCCGGTGGCCGCCCTGCGTCGACTGGGTGCGCTCCTGGCGCCCGGCGGGCGTCTCTATGTGGTTGTGCCCAACGCCGAGGCTCCATCGCGACGCATCGCGGTGAAGATGGGCTTGTTCAGCCATTTGGAAGGCCTGTCCGCCGCGGATGAGGCGGCGGGTCATCGCCGTGTCTACAGGCTGGACACCTTGCAACGCGACGTCGCGGCCGCGGGACTGAACGCCGAGCAAAGCGGAGGGATTTTCTACAAGCCCCTGGCCAATTTTCAGTTCAACGCGCTGATTGGAGGTCCGCTGATCAGCGATGATTTCCTCGAAGCGTGTTATGCTCTTGGCCAGGAACGGCCGACCGAATGCGCCAGCATCTTTGTCGTCGCAAAGGCTGCCGGATGAGCATCTCAGGTCGCCGAGTACGTCTGCGGGCGCTGGAGCCGGGCGATATTCCCCTGCTGCATCGTTGGGCCAATGACCCTGCCATTTGGAGGCAGTTGGGTGGCTGGCAATTTCCCTCCAGCGAGGCGAGCACCCTGGCCTGGCTGGAGGGCCTGGCGACCGACCGGTTGAATCAGCGTTTCGCCATCGAGCGCTTGGAAGACGGTCTGCTGCTCGGCACAGCCAACCTCGTCGCCATAGACTGGAAGAATGGGACCGCCTTCCACGGCATGATGCTGGGCGCCGCCGAGACGCAGGGCAAGGGCTATGGTGTCGATACGGTGATGACGGTCATGCGCTACGCGTTCGACGAGCTGCGGCTGGAAAGGCTGGACGGCGACATAATCGAATACAACGCCGCATCGCACCGGCTCTATGTCGGCAAATGCGGATGGCGCGAGGAGGGGCGGCAAAGAGGTTGGCATTTCCGCGAGGGGCGTCGTTGGGATAGGATCCTCGTCGGTGTCACGCGCCAGGACTATGCCGATCTCGTCGCCGAGAATCGTTACTGGGCCGGCTGAGCTCGTGCATCCCTATGCGAGCCTGGCCTACGCTCACGCGCTGACCCACGCGGGACGGCCGGTGGCCGTACCGGAGTGGGGCGTCCCGGTTCTCGCGCGCTCCATCTCTCGGGATCTCAATCCCGCCTTTGGCCAGGGCGAGGATGCCATGGGCCTCTACCCCTTGACGGCGCTAGCGACGACTGCGGACTTGAGCGGCGGACTGGAGCGGTTGCGCGGCCTCGGTCTGATCTCGGTCGTTCTCGTGCCTGATCCGCTTGCAGCCACACAGCGGGAGCGTCTCTCGGAGGCGTTCGGCTTCGTCCGGCCGTTCAAGGCCCATCTGACCATCGACCCCGCCCGCGGCCGCTACAGCCCCAGCCGCCATCATGCCGAACGTATCCGCCGGGGCCATCGCCGGTGCCGGGTCGACGTCGGCTCCTTGCCGCTCTGGCTCGAAGACTGGAAACGCCTCTATCGCGGTCTGGTGACCCGCCGGAGCGTCTCCGGGGTGGCCGCCTTTCCCGACGCCAGTTTCGAGGTCATGGGGAAGGATCCGGCGCTGGTGGCCTTCGCAGCCTCGGTCGGAGGCCGTATCGTCGGCATGACGCTGTGGTTCGCCTACGACGGCGTCATCTACAACCACCTGACCGCGGTGGATGCGGATGGATACGCCAACGGCGCCAGTTTCGCCCTTTACGACACAGCCATCCAACACTTCGAGGGGCGGGGCGTGGTCAACCTGGGCGGAGGCGCCGGGATCGGCTCCGGAGAGGGGGGGCTCTTCGCCTTCAAAAGCGGTTTCGCCAACGGAGAGGTCATGACTTCGCTGTGCGGTGCGGTTCTCGATCCCGCGCGATATGCCGCCCTGAGCGCCGGCGTGGATACCGGATTTTTTCCCGCTTACCGCGCTTAAGCGGTGCGGAGAGCTGACGTGCCTGCGAATTCCAGGACGGCGTCGACAATGCGCATCATCTCCGGCCGCCCGTAACGGCCATCCAGAGGCAATGAGACACAACGACCGCTGAGCCGATGGGCGGCGTCGAATCGACTGGGGGAGGGAAGGTTCTCCCAATGGCGAGCAGCCCAGATTCGCCGGTCCGCGAGATGGGCGACGAGATCGGCTGCATTCGGGACGACGACAGGAAAAGCCAGGGGCGCGAATTGCGGAGCCGGATCGGGCCACAATGCAAACGGAACCAGATGCGCAGCGAGGCTTTCCCAGTTGCGGCGGCGGGCGTCTGCTTCGGGGTGAATTTCTACTCGATCGAGGGCGGCGAGGGTTCGATCGCTGCAACAGCGGGGCTCGGCGTCGAACGCCGTCTCGCGGGCTCGGTAGTCTGGGAACCATGTGTCAGGATCCCGCCCCTCCACGTCCGCACGCCGGCGGTCATTGGCCGTCCACAGGTCCGGCAACCCGGGCCGGGTCGGGGAAGCAGGCAGGTCTGACCCTACGAGAAGACCGCCATCAGCCACGCCCAGCAACTTGCGCGGACTGTAAAGCCGGATTGCCCCCGGGATGCCCGCTCCCGGGTCCAACGCCTGGGCGCGGTCCTCGATGATCAGGAGGGAGGGAAAGTCAGAAGCCAGCATCTGAAACTTGGCCTCGGGCGGGCGACCAAACCAGCAGATCGTCAGGATCGCATCGTCGGGCGCCAGGCCGGCGCGGACGGACTCGACATCGCAGTTGAGCTGATCGTCCACCCCGTACCAGATCGGCTCCACCCCCGCCCTTGTGACGCCCTCGACCAAGGCGCGGCAGACATAGGCCGGCAGCCAAAGCCGTTGCACTCGGCGGGCCACGAGCAGAGCGGCGAGGGCCGCGCGGGCGGTCGCAAAAGCGCGGTTGTCGCCCTGTCCAGCCGTCCAAGCCGACCACACTGTCGCCGCGCATGACGATGGGCTGGCCCGGTCAGCCGCAGGGATAACGCTGCCGATGCCTTTGGGCGGCGTTTCCATGGTGTCGACTCTTTCCTTCCTGTTACGTGAGGGGACGGAGCCGGCGCGGCCGCTATCGGGGACAGGGTTCCGCGACACCCCCGGTGTCAACGGCCTGCAAGCGCCAAGCTCAAGGCGGCGGCGACACGGGAAATATCATCCCCGTCCATGTCGATCGCGAATGGTAGGCCGAGCACGGAACGGCTCAGGGTCTCGGTCACGGACAGATCCCCACGCGGGCACTCGGCGAAAGCCGGATTCACGTGACAGCCCCCGCCCCACCAGCGCCGGGTGTGAATGTCTTGATGCTGGAGGCTGTGTTCGACCGCGTCAACCGATCCGGCCGGAAGGCCCACGGAGCACACGCTGGTGACCCAGCCGTCGCCCCAGCCCGGCTGGAACTGAACGTCAGGAAGAAAGGTCATGGCGGCCTTCATCATCCGCGCAGCGCGTAGGAACTGAAGCCGGTCGGTGTCCCAGCTGTCCAGGGCGGCCAGACCCACCGCGCTCGCATACTCGCTGAGTTTCGCATTCGTCGCCGCGATGTCCGAAACGCGTGAGCCGCGAAAGCCGAACGCCGTTGACTGCCTGACACGCGCCGCCAGGTCGGCGTCCGTCGTCGCCAGAAACCCGCCTTCGCCGATACCGAGGACCTTGGTCGCATGCAGGCTTACGACAGTAGGGATTTCCGCTACGCGTGCCTGATCGAAGGCGGCGGCGGCGTCGAGCACGACGGGCAAGCCGGCGTCTTCCCGCAGCGCTTTCCAAGCTTCAAGATCCGGCATGGCGCCGAAGGCGGCGACAACGACGGCGGCCGATATCGGAGCGGGCGCCCATGCGAGGGCGTCGCGCACGGCCGCAGGTCGAAGCATCCAGTCGTTCGGGTCTACATCAAGGAATAGGGGAGTCAGGCCGGCGGCGATCACGGCATGGGCTGTGGCGACGAAGGTGTAGGACGGAATGGCGACCAGGCTGCCCTTCGGGAGGTCCAGCGCATTTAGGGTCAGGGTCAGGGCCTGGGTTCCGTTCGCGCAGGTGACCACCTTGGAACCCGGCTCGAAGCGTCTCGAAAGTCGGGATTCGAACTCCGTGAGAAGAGGGCCAAAGTTCGAATAGCTCCGCGCCGCGTCTATGCGACGCAGATATGGGAGAACAGCGTCGGCGTCGGGTAGGCGCGGACGAGCCGCTGGAATAGATCGCCGAGCGAACGCGATGGGCTGATGTTCGGCGGCGATGGGGTCAGACATGTTCAGGGCTGCGCGATTTTCTCGATGAGAAGATGTTGGGCACGATTCATGCTTCGTCGGCACGCAAGAGGGTCAGCCGTCGGCCGTGCGCACCAGATTGCCTTTGATGTGCGCTGATCCGTCCGCCGCCAAATCCGTCCGCGTCGTCTGCAGGAGAAGCGGGCCTCGAACGGCTGCGTTCACGGCGGCAAGTCCTCCTGCGGAAGGTGACCGCCGGCTGATTAGATAACGCAACGAGATACGCTCATGGTCCGCAGTATCCGGCTGAGTTCCATGGAGGGTGAAAGGGTGCCAGAGGGCGGCGAAGCCCGCCTGGCCTGTCAGAACGGTCTGCCGCACAGCCACAGACTGCCCATCCCGGCTGTCGTAGAGCCAGGTTTGGGCGTCCTTTCGCGAGAGCAGGTGCGGGAAGGTTGTCGCGCCGAGCACATGGCTGCCCTCAAGCAGGAAAAGCGGCGCGTCAGATCGGGTGACCGGATGAAGGTAGACATACAAGGTGACGAAATCGGCTTCCCGGTCTTTGAAGTCGATAATATCCTGGTGGAAGTCGATCCCGTAAAAATACGTCACATCCCTGTATTCGGGTTTCACATAGGGACCCAGATTGTTGACGGGGGCGCCTTCGATGCGCGCCTTCAACCAGCTTGGAATCGATCGGGATGGAACACCGCAGACGATCTTGCGGTCCATGATGACATAGTCAGGTCCAAGCACCTCTGTGAGGGCGCTCACCACACCGCCATCCTGTTCCACAAAAGCCAGATCTTCATCGAACCGCTCTAGAAGATTTCTCCCAGGACGAGGGTTCACGCCGCGATACTGCGGATCAAGGTCGAAGACCTCTTCTTCCAGGAACAGGCTCTCGTCGAAGCTCCGCACAGCCCTGATCTTGTTCAGCAGCGCTGTCGCGCCTGCAGGGTCCAGCGGCCAGCCGAACCGATATGCGCCATCAGAGATCAGCGCCTGTGTCACAGACGGCCCTAAGCTGGTGTTCTCGGCCGCCGTGCTCATTGCCTTCCCCCGTTTGTAGGCGTCTTCATGTTGTCCTTCGGCGTCGAACCGCTCGTCAGCGGCAGGTGAAAAGAGGTTCTCAACCGTGCAAGCCCTCGAAACTTGAGGGACATTCGGATCAAAATACCCTGATTCCGGTCCGGATCGAGCGGTTAGGGTTTGGGCGGCAAAGCAACGGAGCGTCGACTCTATGGTGAGAGTCTTCGTGCGGCGACTTTGACCATCGCCACAGCTTGTTGAGACTTAGTCAGTTCAACAGTCGTGCATCGCAGGGGCAAATCGCGTAGCTAGCCGAGAGGGCGACGCCACCGACCCCTTTCGCGGGAGCATTAGACGCAGTGACCCGCGTCGTAATCGAGGTTCAGGACATGGACGCCAAAGTGGATTGGCGGATGACCGAACGCCAACAAGGTCTGCCTCATTCCGGCGCGCCGCGATGACTACGCCGGGATTGCTTATAGTGTTCACCGAAGGTGATCGGGTGAGGGGGCTCGGCCACGTCAGTCGGTGCAGCGCCTATGCGGAAGGCTGGTTGCTGCGAGGCGGACAGGTTTGCTGGGTTCTGGACGGTGATGCGGTCGCTGTCGCGGCGATCGGCCCCGGGCAGGACGTGATCCGGCGTCGCTGGCAGGAGGACGGGGAGATCCCGAGCGGTCTTCGGGCGGAGATCGCTTTAGTCGACAGCTATGTCGCCTCGGCCGAGGCTATGGCGACGATCGCATCCAATTCCGACGTCACAGTCTTCATCGATGACCTGGGCTCGTCCTATCCGTCGGGCGTGGTCGTTCATCCGGCGCCGGATCGGCCGGCCGCCGAGCGGTGCGGAAGCGAAAGGGTGCTGAACGGTCCGTCGTGGCAGCCTTTGCGGCCGCCGTTCTGGGATCTGCCGGAGCGCCTGGCCGTGCGGCCTGACATCGAACGGATTCTGGTGATCTTCGGCGGCGGCGATCTGCACGGCATCGGCGTGCCCATCGCCCTTCTGGCTCGGCAGGCCTGCCCTGCGGCGAGCATTGATCTGGTGCTGGGCGCCGGCCAGCCGGCGCCGCCCGTGATGCCCGGCGTTTCCGTCCATCAGGCGATCGACGCCGCCGCCATGGCGTCCCTGATGCAGGCCGCGGACATCGCAATCAGCAGTGCGGGGCAGACGGTGTTCGAACTCGCCCGGTGTGGAACGCCGGCCATCCTCGTCGGAACCGCCGCCAACCAGAAGGCCAATCTCGATCACTGGCCGGCCTTGAGCGGCTACATTGTCGCGGGCGTTTGGGGCGCCACGGACCTCGAGGCGCGAGTGAAGGCGGCGATGGCTCAACTGCGGGATCCCGTCGTGCGACAAAGCATCGGCGCCAGAGCCGCAGGCGTGGTCGACGGGCAGGGCGTTCGACGTCTGTTTGATCATCTCGAACGGTTCAGGGTTCAGGAGCACGTCTGATGCGTTACGCCGACTGCCGATTGCGGCCGATGGCCGAGGAGGATCGCGCCCTCGTCCTGTCGTGGCGCAATCAGGATCGCATACGCGCCAACATGTACAGCGACCACATCATCACGGTTGACGAGCACGACCGTTGGTTCGATCGAAGCCTGGCGGACCAATCTGCCGTCTATCGCATATTCGAGTACGGCGACCGGCCGGTCGGCTTCGTATCCTTCACCGAAATTGACAGGGTCCATGGCCGCGCCAAGTGGGCCTTCTATCTGGGAGAGACGGACACTCCGCGCGGATCGGGCGCCGCCATGGAGTTGCTCGCGCTGGACGAGGCGTTCGGGCCCGTTGGAATCCGTAAGCTGAGCTGCGAAGTGTTCGCCTTCAACGGCGGCGTCGTCCGGCTGCACGAGCGGTTTGGTTTCACCCGTGAAGGCTTGCTTGCGAAAGCGCGTCTGAAGGGTGGCGAGTTTCAGGATATTGTCTGTATGGCGCGGTTGGCTGACGACTGGCCTTCTGATCGGGCGGCCTTGATGGCGAGCATATTCAAGGAAGACGCGGCATGAGCTTCACCTATCCGGACCATGTGTTCATGGTGGCGGAGCTTTCGGCCAATCATGGCGGTTCGCTTGAGGTTTGCCTTGAGACCGTGCGCGCCGCGGCCGCCGCCGGGGCCGATGCAATCAAGGTCCAGACCTACACGGCCGACGGGATCACGCTTGACTGCAAAACGACGCCTTTCCAGATCAACGACGGAACCCTGTGGGACGGCGCGACACTGCACGACCTCTACCTTGAGGCTCAAACGCCGTGGGAATGGCATGCACCGATCCAGGCGGAGGCCCATCGCCTCGGCCTGACATTCTTCTCGTCGCCGTTCAACCTCAAGGCTGTCGATTTCCTGGATGAGATGGACGTGCCGATCTTCAAGATCGCCTCGTTCGAGATCGCGGACATCCCGCTGATCGAACATGCGGCGTCCAAGGGGCGCGCCATGATCATCTCCACCGGCATCGCCAACATGGGCGAGATCGAGGAGGCGATCGCGGCCTGTCATCGGCAAGGCAACCATGACATCACCCTGCTGAAATGCACCTCGGCCTATCCGGCGCTGCCGTCGGACGCCAACCTGGCGACGATACCGGTCTGGGCGAAGACCTTCGGCCTCAGAATGGGACTGTCGGATCATACGACCGAGAATGCGGTCGCCATCGCCGCAGTGGCGCTGGGCGCCCGGGTGGTCGAGAAGCACTTCATTCTCGACCGCGCCATCGGCGGGCCTGACGCCAGCTTTTCGCTGACGCCGGATGAGTTCGCCAGTCTAGTCAAAGGCGTCAGGATCGCTGAGCAAGCCATCGGCGGCGTCCAGTCTGGCCCCACCGGCCAGGCCCTGATCAACCGCCGCTTCGGCCGGTCACTATTCATCGCGATGGACATGAAGAAGGGGGAGGCCTTGACCCCCGAGAACCTTCGTTCCGTTCGCCCCGGCGACGGCCTCCACCCCCGGCACTATCGCGAGCTCCTCGGGCGCCGGCTGCGGCAGGACGCTGTGAAGGGCACGCCGCTGGCCTGGTCATTGCTGGACTGACAGGCCATGGGCGATCGCGGGGGCTCTCGGCGCCTTAGAGAGTGTTGCTGATGCTGCTCAGGAGATGCCAAAGTTTGCGTTAGAGCCGTCCGGGGCGCTTCTCAGAGGCACAAATCACGGATGCGATCTGAGGGCAGCATCAGCTTGAGGGCGCCTGAACCGCCGTGTTCGACGACAAGTCAGTACTGATCACGGGGGGCTCTGCTCGTTCGGACGGATGTGTGTCCGCACCGTCCCGGAGCGTTACGATTCCGCGACCAATTCCCCGTTTCCTGACGGTCGAGTAAATGCGGGCGTTCAACGCCCAGGCCGCCTACTGAGCGGACCGGGCCAACTGCATCTTCAGCTCGGCCAGCCGCCAGTCCGTCGGCGTGTCGATGTCCTGGGCGTCCATGGCGTCGATGACGAAACTGCCCGCGCGGCCGGCGAAGATCGGCTGTCTGGTTACGCAGACCTCGCGCGTCATCCAGTAGAACTGCGCCGCGTCGTGGAAGGCGGGCTCCAGGTCCTGGGATCGGCTGGCGTAGTGTTCCGGCTGGCGCATCTCGGTCCGGCCCATCGCGTCGCGGCGCAGGGCGCGCTGAATGGGATAGTCGAAGGCGACGACGGGAAAGACGGTGTCGAAGCTTTCTGCGTCCATCAATTCGGCGGCGCGCTTCAGGGTCGAGGGGCGCAACAGCGGCGCGGTGGCGAGGATGCAGCACAGGCGATCGAACCGCTGGCCGCCCGCCTCATAGCGTTCGACCACCTCGGCCATCACGTCGAGTATGATCGCATGGTCGTCGGCGGTCCTGGCGCTGCGAAGGAAGGGGACGCTGGCGCCCCAGGCGCGAGCGACGTCGGCGATCTCCTCGCTGTCGGTCGACACCATGACCGTATCGAACAGGCCGCTTTCCAGCGCGGCCTCGACCGACCAGGCCAGCATGGGCTTGCCGGCGAAGTCGCGGATATTCTTGCCCGGCAGCCGCTTGGAGCCGCCACGCGCGGGAATGACGGCCAGGGTCTTCAAGCCATGTCCCCGGACACCAGGCCTCTGACGGCCGAAATCACGCGCTCCACCTCCTCGTCGGTCATGGCGGGGAACAGCGGCAGGCTGAGCGCCCTGTCATAGTAGCGATCGGCGGCGGGGAAGGCGGCGGGCTCGCCATAGGTCTGGCGATACCAGGGCTGACGCGGAACGGGGATGTAGTGCACCTGCGAGCCGACGCCCATGCCGGCGAGCGCGGCCATCACTTCGGCGCGGGACCGGCCGATACGCTCGAAATCGATCTGGACGACGAACAGGTGGTAGCCGATGCGGTCGGAGCCTCGGGCCAGCGGCGTGCGCAGCCAGTCCAGCCCCGCGAAGGCGGCCTGATACCGATCGACGATGGCGAGCCGACGATCGATGAAGCGATCCAGTTTTTTCAGTTGGCTTGAGCCCAGCGCCGCCTGAATCTCGGTCATCCGGTGGTTGAAGCCCAGCATCTGTTGCTCGTACCACCAGGTCCCCGGCGGGTCTGAGAGGCGGGCGGGGTCGCGGGTTACGCCATGGGAGCGGAGCTGGAGCAGGCGCTCGTGCAGGTCCGGGTCGTTGGTCGTCACCGCGCCGCCTTCGCCCGTGGTCATCGTCTTGACGGGATGAAACGAGAAGACGGTCGCGTCCGAGTGGCGGCAGTCGCCCACCTTGCCGGTTCCATATTCGGAGCCGATCGCATGGGCGGCGTCCTCCACGATGCGGACGCCGGTCTCGTCGGCGATTTGGCGAAAGGCGGCCATGTCGGCCGGGCGACCGGCAAAATGGACTGGCGCAATGACGCGGGTTCGATCCGTCATCGCGGCGCGCGTGGCCACGGGCGACAGGTTCAGGGTCTCCGCGTCGATATCGGCGAACACGGGCGTCAATCCGACGTAGGCCATGGCGTTGGCCGTCGCCACGAAGGTGATCGGCGTGGTGATCCCTTCGCCGGGACCGAGATCCAGCGCCGCCATGGTCAGATGCAGGCCCGCCGTGGCGCTACTGACCGCCACCGCAAACCGGGCGCCGACGTAGGCTGCGAGGTCGGCCTCGAACCGGGGTGTCGCGGGGCCCTGGGTCAGGAAGTCGGATCGGAGCGTGGAGAGGACGGCGCGCTCGTCATCCGCATCGATCCACTGGCGGCCGTAGGGGATGAAGCCTTTGGGCTCCATGTTCATCGGCTCCGCGCAAGCGGCGTCCGGATGACCTCAAGCCGCATCAGACGGCGATCCGCGCGTCATGCCGATCAGGCAGGAGCTCCTGGCCCAAGGCGTCGGCCATCTGCTGCATGACCGGTTCCCACTGACCGAACTGTCTGGCGTGGAAGACGCGGGCGGAAGGGTAGCAGGGCGCCTGATCCGACCCGAAGCCTGTCCACGAGCCCGGGCCGGCGCTGAGAAAGACCCGCGCGCCCACCGCGCCCGCCACATTGGTCGTCGCCGTCGACGGCCCCATGACGGCGTCCAATGCCGAGCAGAGCGCGGCCAGATCGTCGAGGTCCTTCTTCAGGTCGATGCCGGGCGGCGTCCAGATGTCCCACCCGCGCGCCCTGGCGGCGGCCAGGTCTTCCTCGGCGTCCGCATACTGAAGATTGATGAAGCGGACGCCGGGCGTTTCGAGAACGGGGCGCCACAGCTCCAGCGGAGAATAGTGGCGCCGGCGCGCGCCGGCCATGTTCATGCTCTTCCACAGCAGGCCCACATAGGGGCCGGACCCGCTCTCCTGGAGAACCTGGCGCCAGTGCGCCACGCGCCGCGAATCCGGAACGAGAAACCCTCCATCACGGGGGAAGGCGGCGAGGGTGGTCCTGAAACGCCGAAACAGGCTGGCCACGGGGGTCCAGAAATCGATCGACGGATGCGGGTCGCCCAGATCGACGGTCCGAAACAGGGTGTCGAACTGGCGGACGCCCTTGTACGCAAGCACGGCCGCGCGGGGGAAGCTGCGCTGGAAAAGCGTCACCAGCCTCGGCTCGACGGCGAGGAACAGCCGGCCTTCCGGGCCGATTGCGTCCAGGGCGTCATTGACGACGTTGGCGAAGAGCACCTCGTCGCCCAGACCTTGTTCGCCGTAGATCAGCAGGTTCTTGCCGCGCAGGTCATCCTCGGGCGCCCAACGCTGGCCGAACGCCTTGAACCGGACGACGCCGTCCGAGCTCGCGTCGAATCGCGCTTCGTATCCCTCGAACCCCGCCGTCAGGTCGCCGAGAAGCAGTTGGTTGAACGCCTGCGCCAGGCGGATCGTGGAGATCTCGCGGGGATCGGTCAGGCCTTGCGACGCGATTTCCATCTCCTCGAGGCCCTTTTGCGGCTCGCCGAGAACGGTCAGGCAGTAGGCTCGGTTGTGGCGGGCCTTGTGGAACCCGGGGTCCAGTCGCAGCGCCTCGTCATAGAACACCATGGCGCCGGCCACGTCGCCGCTGTCGCTCAAGACCGAGCCCAGGGTGTTCCAGAGCACCGGGCGCTCGGGATTGGCGTTGATGATGTCGCGCAGGAGCGCGATCGCCTCGTCATATCGGTTCTGGTCGCGAAGGACGCAGGCCAGGCTGTTGGCGACCTCTTCATTGCCGGGGTCGCCGGCCAAGAAGCGCCTGAACAGCTTTTCGGCGAGCTCGAGCTTGCCCAGACGCTGCGCCAGTTGGCCGACGTCGCGCACGACGGCGACGTCGTCAGGCGCCAGCCGGGCGGCGGATTCATACGCCGAGAACGCCTTGGCGAACTCGCCCTGCTTCTCGAAAGCGATGGCCAGCATTCGCCAGGCGAAAGGATTGCGCGCATCCAGCTCGAGCGCCCGCTGAATATGCGTAGAGGCGGTGGGGTAGTCCTGCCGAGCAAGGGCCTCCAGACCGGTCTTCATCCGGCTGAGCGCCTTGCGATGCCCGGCTTGTGGCTTCGCTGAGGGCTTTGCTCCGGCGCCGCCGGGTTCGCCGGTCGGTGCGAGCGCAGCGAGAGGGCCGGACGTCGTACCGCGCGCAAGCTCTTTAAGAGCAGGTCGCGACTGCACGGGGAAATCTTTAACCGGAATCGCCAAACACCTTCTCCTCGAGGCACCTTGGCGAAACAGGATTAACGCAGCCTTTCCTGCTGGCGTGGCGGGGTCGCAAGGGAGCACGACGTTCTCGACGCTGCCAAGGCGGCGGGCGCCGATGCGATGAAGATCCAACCCTACCGCGCCGACACCATCACCATCGACCATTCCGGCCACGACGCCCTGTTCGCCATGCCCGATCTCGACGCCCTGCCGGGCGTGCTCGCGATGCGTTTTCCTGAATCCGCTCCTGGCGCCGCCTAGGTTCTTCTAGGCGTCGGCTCCCATCGGCCCCATGCCGTCGGCGGCTTTTGTCCGAGGGCGTCTGCGAGCGCCGCGGCGAGGTGCGCCCGGCGATAGGGCTTTTGGAGGAACGGCCACCCGGCCTGGCGCAGGCTGCCCCGCGAAATGATGTCGTCCTCTGTGTAGCCGGAGGTGAACAGCACGCGCAGGTCCGGCCTCAGCAGCCGGCTCCGGTCAGCCAGTTGACGGCCATTCATCCCGCCCGGCATTTCCACATCGGTAAACAACAGGTCGATGCTGCCGTCGCGACAGATCAGGTCCGCAGCCGTGACGCCATCGGCCGCAGAGCTGACGGTGTAGCCTAGCCCCCGCAGATAGTTGACGACGCTGGTCCGGACGGTGTCGTCGTCCTCCACCACGAGAATATGTGCGACGGCCTGGGACGCCGAGGGCTGCGGATCTGGCGTCGCCGCTGGCTGCATCTCGTCGGATGCCCGAGCGGCCGTGCGGGGCAGGTGAATGCTGACCGAAGTCCCTTCGCCCGGCCGGGAGGCGATGGCGACCTGCCCGCCGGACTGTTGGGCGAAACCATAGACCATGCTGAGACCGAGACCCGAGCCGTCACGGTCGCCCTTGGTCGTGAAGAAGGGCTCTACGGCGCGCTCCAGCACGTCGGCCGTCATGCCGAGGCCGGTGTCCGCCACCGCAAGCTGGACATACTCGCCGGGCGAGAGCCCGAGCGCCTCGGCCTCCTTGGCGCCGAGCGTCGTCGCGCGGGCAGAGAGGGTGATCGTGCCGCCCTGGGGCATGGCGTCCCGGGCGTTCACACACAGGTTGAAGATCGCGGCTTCCAACTGGGCGAAATCGATCCGGCACCTCAGGGGCGCGTCCTCCTCGACGTCCAGCGTCAACCGCACCGCGCTGCCCAGGCCCGCCTCGATGAGACGGCTCATTCCACTCAGGAGGGCCGCAATGTCGACCACCTCGGGCGAGAGCGACTGCCGCCTCGAGAAGGCCAGCAGACGCTTGATCAGTTCCGTCCCCCGTTCAGCGGCGCCTAGAACCAGCCCGGCCTGCCTCTTCTGCTCCTCACTTTGCGCAGCGTTGGCGAGGATGGCCTCGGCGGCGATCGTCGAGACGGTCAGCAAGTTGTTGAAGTCGTGGGCGATCCCGGCCGTGATGCGACCGACCGCCTCCATCTTTTGGGCGTGGCGGAGTTCGCGTTCCTTCTTCAGCTCTTCGGTGACGTCGCGGCCCACGGCATAGACCGTCTTGTGCTCGGGAGAGCGGACGGCGGACCAGCGCATGGTGACGGGCAGACCGTCCCGGCGGGTCAGCCGGAAGTCCTGCTTCCGGACCGTTCCAAGCGACGCTTGCTCGAACACCGCAGAGGCCTGGAGACGATCGTCGGCGTGGACGAGATCGAGAAGGCTGCTGCCTAGCAGATCTTCGGGAGCATAGTCGAGAATGTCGCGGCAGCTGGAACTGATCAGATTGATCTGTCCGGTCTCGCCGAGAGCGCAGATCAGATCCGGAGAATGCTCCAGGATCGCATTAAGCGTCTGATTGGCCGCGCGAAGGGCCTCCTTGCGCTGGACGATCTCGGTGACGTCGTGGCCCTCCACCAGGATGCCGATCCGTTGGCCTGTCTCGTCGCTCAGTCGATGATAGATAAAATCCAACTGGCGCAGTTCTGGCGGACCGCCCTTGTCGCGGTTGAACATCAGCGATCGATTGCGGGCGACGAACGGCTCGCCGGTCTCATAGACGCGGTCAAGCACATCCAGCAGGCCCTGTTCGACCACCTCCGGCAGCGCCTCCCGCACCGTCAGGCCGACGACGCTCTCGCGCCCGATCAGCGCCAGATAGCTTTTGTTGGTGAGGACGTAGCGATGGTCCGGTCCCTCGGCCATGGCGAGGAAGCTGGCGGAGTTGTCGAAGACCGAAAGCAGACGCGCCCACTCGGCCGCCATGATCTCCCGCGAGCTACGCTGGCCCGTCGCCTCCGTCGTGATCACAAGGACGCCGCCGATGCCCTGCGGGCTCGATGGATCGTCGATGGGGCTCAGGCTGGTGTTCCACCAGGTTTCCTGGCGGACGCCGTCGCGCACGATCCAGCGGCGGCTTTCGGTGCGGGTCAGGCCGGCGCCGTCCCGCATGACGTCGTCGATCTGAGGGCCGAACTCGGACCAGGCTTCGGGCCAGACCTCGGCTCCAGGTCGCCCGAGCGCATGTGGGTCCCATTCCGGGCCAAGCAGGGCGCTCAAAGCGTCATTGTAAAGGAACGCTCGATCCGGGCCCCAGTACAGGCAGGCGGGATAGCCGGTGGTCAGCATGACCCGCGCGATAATGCGCAGGCTCTGGGGCCAAGTCTCTGGATCGCCCAAAGGTGACCCGGTCCAGTCCAGCGAACGCATGAGTTCGCCGACCCTTCCGCCGCCGCTCAGGAAATCGGGCCTCGTCCGAAGCTGGGTATCCGGCCCATTCGCCTCACGCTTGGGCGCTTGAGGGACGCCCCACTCCACAAAACTCACACGCACCATCCCCCTTCGGAAGCTTGAGCATAAGCCGGTCGGCCCCGTTCGGTTCCACAAAAGCCGTCAAGCTTGAACTCGCCCTGCCGAGGGGCTGCGTCGAACTGCGACCCTAACGCCTCGACCAGGCTCATGTCTCCTTCATCCATCCGAGTCGAAAGCGGGGAGCAGGCGGCGGTCCGCCGACAGCCATAAGCTGGCTGCGTGCGAGACGCGGAAGGGACGAGCGCGGGGCGGAAGCAGAATCTTAAGGCACACCGACTGTGATGCCGTCTCGATCTCGGCAGAGCTGGCCACAGCGTGGTGTTGATATGGAAGAGAACCCATCGCCTAAAAGTCTTTCCGGGGTATCCGTCCTGCTGATCGAGGACGACTTGGCGCTGTTGTCCGGCCTGATCGCGCAACTCACTGCGGAAGGCGCCGAGGTGTCTGCCGCCGCCGATGGTCGGGTTGGCCTGGCACGGTTCATGTCGGGCCGCCCAAATGTCGTCGTCACCGATATCGTGATGCCCGAGCGTGAAGGGCTGGAGACGATCATGGCCATGAAGTCCGCGAGGCCGGATGTGCCGATCCTCGCCATTTCGGGCGGGGGAAGCATCGGGGGCACGCCGTTCCTGGATCTGGCCCGACGGCTTGGCGCGGACGATGTCCTGCCTAAGCCCTTCCGCACTTCGCAACTAGTCGAAACGTATCTCGGCCCTGGTCTCTCACGCGAGCGGCGTCATGCCGGCGACGACCGTCTGACGATATGGCCCGGCACTGGAGAGCCGCCGAAGCGGCCGCGCACGTCCTTGTTCACGTGATCAGCGTGGCCGCCATAGGCGAGGAAGCCCCGGCTTTCCTGCCATTCGGATTGACCAGCAGGCGGCCGCCTGATCGCGGCTAGCCGCGTGAGATCAGCCTGCCGGCTTCGACCAGTTCGTCCATCGCCCGGTCCAGAACGTCAATGAGGGATGGCTGAGCGGCGGCCGCGTCCTGAGCCTCTTCGAGCAGACAGATGGCGCGGGCGAGGGCGTTCTGAATCTGGTGGGTCGGGTTCGGGGCGGCTTGCAGTTCAGCGGTCATGTCGGTCGAAACAACGGCGCCGGTCCCCAGAGGTTCACCCACCTCGTCACGTCCGGCCAAGGAGCTTGCGGACGGCGGCCGCCAGCTCCGTTCGCCGGTAGGGCTTCTGCAGCAGGTGAACGCCCGGGTCGAGGCGTCCCTGATGCACGATGGCGTTTTCGGTATAGCCGGAGGTGAACAAGACCTTCAACTCGGGCCGTAGTGCGACCGCGGCGTCGGCCAGCTGACGCCCGTTCATTCCGCCCGGCATGACGACGTCCGTGAAGAGAAGGTCGAACTCCCGGCTGCGCAGCAGGTCCATGGCGTCGGCGCCGTTGGCGGCCACTTCGACGTCATAGCCGAAATTGCGCAGCTGACGCTCGACGTGCTGGCGGACCAGTTCATCATCCTCGACAACCAGTATGCTTTCGGAGCCGCCTTGGAGTTCGGACGGCTCGCTGGTCACTTCTGACCACGGGGCGCTCAGGCCGGCGCAAGGGATGTAGAGGTTCACTGTCGTGCCCTGGCCGGGCTCGGAGTAGATTTTCGCGTGGCCGCCGGACTGTTTCATGAAGCCGTAGACCATGCTGAGGCCCAGGCCGCTGCCCTCGCCCTGTCCGCGCGTGCTGAAGAAGGGTTCGAAGGCGCGGTCCAGAACCGCCTGCGGCATGCCTTCGCCGTCGTCCGTGACCGAAAGCCGGACGTAGGAACCCGGTTCGATGTCCTCGTTCCAGTTGGCGTATTCGCGGTCCAGCTCGATCTGCTCCGCCTCGACGGTGAGATGCCCCCCCGGTCGGCATGGCGTGGCGCGCATTCAGGCACAGGTTCAACAGCGCATTTTCCAGCATCGACGGGTCGATGACGACGTCGCAAAGGCCATCCGCAAGGTGGGTGGTCAGGGCGATGTCCTCGCCCAGCGTACGCTTGAGCAAGGGGGTCGCCCCGACGATCGCCTTCATGACGTCGAGGCGTTGCGGGCTGAGGGGCTGGCGCCGGGCGAAGGCGAGAAGGTGACGGGTCAGGTCGGCGCCCTGCTCGGCGGCCTGGGAAACGACGCTGGTCAGTCCCAGCAGCTCCTCCTCTTCCTCCCGGCGGCCGAGGATCTCGGCCATGGTTTCGGTGCAGCCCGTGATGACGGTCAGCAGGTTGTTGAAGTCATGGGCCACGCCCCCGGTCAGCTTGCCAAGGGCCTCCAGCCTCTGCGATCGTTGCAGCTGGGCGTTCAGCCGCTCAACCTCGGAGACATCCCGAGCCATAAGGGTGACGTCCAGCCCGTCGATCCCCTCGGCCGAAAAGCCTCGCACCGCCGCCTGAACGGTTTGTCCCTGCGCGCCGATCAGGCCGTTGACGGCGACAGGGGCCACCCCTGCGGCGGCCTCGAGCGCGGGCAGGTGGTCGCGCGGGAACGGTGAGCCAGGCGCGAAGACGCCGGCGAGCATGCGTCCGACCAGCTCTTGCGGCGTGGAGCCCAACAGCTGGGCCCCGGCTGCGTTGATAAAGGTGATGCGGCCCGATCGGGCCGTGAGGATGAGGTCCGGGGAATCATCCACGATGCCCGCTTGGCGCCGCGCCGAGCGCTGTCGTTCGACGTCGGCCTGAATCGCCCTCTGCAAGGTCCGCCAAGAAAGGTAGAGGAGGCCGAAGCATATCGCCCCGACCAGGACAACGGCGAGGACCAGTCCGATCACCATGGCCCGCAGGCTCGCCCGGGACCGGGCCATGTCCTGGTCAAGCACCAGCCGCAACTCACGCACGTGCTCTCTGACCTGATCGTGCAGGACGCGGCCCTCGCCCGTCCGGATCATGGCGACGGCATCGTCAGGGCGGCCAGCGCGCACCGCCGCGATGACCCTGTCGGCCACTTCCACGCGGCGCTCGATCAGGCCGTGGATGACGGCGAGATGGGCCATGCTGGCCTTGCGACCCGCAAGTTGTTCCGCCGCCAGGCGGTGTGACAGGTCGATCCGGGTAAGCGCGGGCGTGGCGGGCTCCAGATATTCCGGCTCGCCGGTCAGGGCGTACCCCCGCGCGGCGGTCTCCAGATCGGTGAGGCCGGCGACCATGTTGTCGAGGCCGTCGATCGCCTGGCTGCTGTGCAGCAGCCGGTCGGACGCGACCATCAGATAGAGGGCGCCGGCCACGCCCATTGTCACCAACAAGGCGGTCAGCCCCGCCGCGACCCAAAGGCCGCGTCGCGCGAACGACGCACTAGTCATGAAGATCCCCTGCATCGAGGCGAGGAAAGAGCCTGTTAACCCTGTTATGTCAAACGGTTCATCATGCTCGCGGCTGCGCTGAACCTGTCCGTTGTGGATGACGACGTCCTGATCCAGAGGACGGTCGAGGCCACCCTTAGGGAGCAATCGATCAACATCGCCGCCTTTACGCGGTCCTCGGATTTTCTGGACGCGCTGGACCATCTTCCGCCCGGCGTCGTGCTGCTGGACCTGATGATGCCCGAACCCGGTGGGCTGGCCGTGCAGGCGGAGATCGTTCGTCGGGGCGCGCCACAGGCGGTCGTCTTTCTGTCGGGAGGCGGCGCGGCGGCTGAAATCGTGGCCGCGGTCCGTGCAGGCGCCGTCGACTACCTGACAAAACCCTTCCGCCGCGCCGACCTGCTGGACGCGCTCGAACGCGCCGGGGTGAAGCTGGTGGAACTGCTTGAAAGCCAGGCCCGCGCCAGACGTCTCAGCGCGGCCTTGGCTCTGTCGGAACGGGAGCGCCAGGTCCTGCAGGGCTTGGCCGACGGCGGCCAGAGCAAGACCATCGCCCACGACTTGGGCATCAGCGCGCGCACCGTCGAGATGCATCGTGCCAATATCGTGGACAAGCTGAAGATGCCGTTGCCCGGCGCCCTTCTCCTGGCCCATGAGGCAGGGATCATCCGCGCCGCCTGAGCCGGACCCATACCGTAGAAATCCCATCTATCGAGCCGGCCAGCCGCCGGTAAGCTGAACCGGCAACCATCAGAAAGATGGCGAGGTTGGGCGTGTACCTATCGACGACGGGGTTTCTGAAAGGCCGGACGGAAGGCGGGCGTGAAGTGCTGCGTCCGGCGATGACGGCCTATCAGCGCGCCTGCGATCCGCCTGGCTCCGTCGGCGCGGAGCCGCTGGCCCGCAGACGCGACAAACCTTCACTGCCGACGGCCGACACGCGCCGCATTTTTCCTTCCGGAGACACTGAGCGATGATCAGCCGTCTGGTCAGGGTTCTTCACCGCCTGCGAAAGATGCTTCAGCTCGACACCCGCTCGCGTGTCGCCCTCTGGGTGGCCCTGGGAGGCATTCCTGTGGTGGTCTTCGCCAGCGCCTGGCTGGTGATGAGCGAGTCAGCG
This sequence comes from Brevundimonas sp., assembly GCF_041911375.1. Lineage (GTDB taxonomy): Bacteria > Pseudomonadota > Alphaproteobacteria > Caulobacterales > Caulobacteraceae > Brevundimonas. The sequence goes on from NZ_JAYRPA010000048.1 coordinate 27,553, forward strand.
ACCCAGACCCGTCTGGCGCGGGAGCTGGACGGGGCGCTGCGCGCTCAGCTGCTGATCGAACGCGCCCGCTCAACGATGATCGTCATGGAGACCGCGCAGCGCGGTTACCTGCTGACGGGCGACGACGTCTATCTCGCCCCCTATCATCAGGGCTTCGAAGTCCTCGGCGAACTCCGGGACGAGCTGACGGCGGAACTCTCCGATAACGGGCCGCAAGCCAATCGTCTGGTCTCGCTGGCGGTTCTGGCCGGCAGGAAGCTGGACGAGCTGGGAGAGACCATAGCCCTGGCCCGCGAGGGCGATCCCAAAGCCGCTCGCAGCGTCGTGCTCCAGGGCAGGGGGCGCGAGTTGATGGTGCAGATGCAGGACCATTTCGACCAGCTCGCCGCGCATGAGCGCGCCCATGCCGTCGCACTGCGCGCGAGCCTTGACGATGTGGATCGGCGCATAGACGTCCACGCCGTTTCCGCCAGCCTGATCCTTCTCTTGCTGTCCGGCATCGCCTGCCTGCTCGGCGGACGGGCCCTGCAAATGGCCCATGCCAGCCGGCTCGAGGCCGAGATGGCCAACCGCACCAAGACGACCTTCCTGGCCATGATGAGCCACGAATTGCGCACCCCCATGAACGGCGTGCTCGGCATGGCGCACCTGCTGGAGCAGAGCGGCCTCAACGAGGCGCAGACCGAGCGCGTCCGCACCATCCGGACCTGCGGCGAGGGCCTGATGGTCGTGCTCAACGATATCCTCGACATCTCGAAGATCGAAGCCGACAAGTTCGAGCTGGACGCCTGCGAGTTCGATCTGATGGACGTGGTCCGCCACGCCATGGATGTGTGGCGTCCCGCCGCCGAAATGAAGGATCTCTTCCTGGACCTGAAGGTCTCCGGCGTCTGTCACACCCAGCTTGTGGGCGACGCGAATCGTCTGCGCCAGATCCTGAACAACCTGCTGTCCAATGCGGTCAAGTTCACAGCCATGGGCGGCGTCTACGTCCGGGTCCACATCGACCCCCTGGTGGATGGACGACACGAGGTCCGAATCGCCGTGGCGGATACCGGGGCCGGGGTTTCGCCCGACGCCCAGAAGCGGCTCTTCAAGCCGTTTGTCCAGGCCGACAGTTCGATCACCCGAGAGTACGGCGGCACGGGCCTGGGTCTGGCCATCAGCCGCCGCCTCGCCCGGATGATGGGGGGCGACATCGTTCTGGTCAGCGAGAAGGGCGCCGGCGCCATGTTCACCTTCAACGGCGTGTTCGGCCATGCGCCTTCTGCGGCCCCGGCCATCGCTGACGCCGAAGACGCGCCGGTGACGACGAGCGTGGAGGGGCTTCGCATCCTGGTGGCCGAGGACAATGTTCACAACCAGGTCGTGGCGCGATGCCTCCTCGAAGCCGTTGGCTGCATCGTCGAGGTCGTCGGTGACGGCGAGGCCGCGGTCCAAGCGTGCGCCGACGACGCCTTTGACCTGATCCTGATGGACATCCAGATGCCGGTCCTGGACGGGACGGGGGCCCTGAACCAGATCCGCCGCCTGCCGGGCGCACGAGGGATGATCCCCATCATCGCCTTGACCGCCAATGCGAGGGTCGGCGACCGCGAGGCCTATCTCGCCTCCGGCTTCGATGACCATGTGCCGAAGCCGATCGAGCCGGTGGCTCTGGTCGAGGCGATCGGCCGGGCCGTGGCGGGGGCTCGCGACCCGCAGATGAAGCATATCGCCGCCTGAGCGCCGACCGCCTTAGGCTCGGCCCGGCGCGTCGGGGTGTCTGTGCAGCCGGACGGGGTCTGGTCGATGCGCCAGCTCGCCAATAGCGCAGCCTGGGCCTTGGGTGGCGAGATCGTCGTCGTGAGGCGCTCGGCCCGAGGCCTGCCATTCTGGCGCTTTATGACGCGCCCGCCGCGGCTTGCTCACCGCGACAAGTGCTAAGCGAATCCAGGGGATTAAGTCCGTCCCGAGATCGCACCGCTGCAGAGGCGTTTGTCAGCTGGCGCTGCAGTCAGCCCCGCTCGGGCTCGCCCCTTCATACACTTGTAAGCAGGCGTTTTCGGCGGAATGGCGGAGAGGGGGGGATTCGAACCCCCGGTACCCGTGAAGGCACGCCGCATTTCGAGTGCGGTACATTCAACCACTCTGCCACCTCTCCGCGAGGCCGTTTCCATGAAGGCATGGTTGAGCGAGCGGCCTCTCTAATGGGCGCCGCGGCGCATCGCAAGACGTCCGTGAAAGAAATCCGACCTAGCGCTGGGCCGGCAGCGACAGGCCGGGCGCGGCGCCCGCCTGCGGGTCGACGCCCCGGAAGCGGAACAGCTCTGCGGGACGCCCGCCTGTGGCCGAAGACGTAAGGCCGGTTGCCTCGACCAAGCCTGTCCGCTCAACGCCGCGTCGGAAGTTCTGCTTGTGCAGCGACAGGCCCGCCACCGCCTCCGCGGCGGTCTGAAGCTGGGAGAGGGTGAAGGTTCCGGGCGTGAGGTCGAACAGCACCGGACGGTACTTCAGCTTGCTGCGCAGGCGCCCCAGCGCGGTGGCCAGGATGCGCCGGTGGTCGGAGGCCATGACCTTGCCTGGAACGTCGGCAGGGGCCGCCTGGTCGCCGTCGCGGAAGGCCTCGGCGACCAGACGCGCTTCGTAGAGAAGCTCGTAACGCTCCAGCACCCTTTCCTCGTTCCAGCGATGATCCGGGGTCAGGGCGAACAGGGCGCGGGCGCGGGCCAGTCGGAGCGGGTCGGCGCCGGCCCAGTCCAGCAGCCGCGCCACGACATCGGCCGACAGCGCCGCAGCACTGGCGCGGCGGTCCTCCCACGGAAAAAAGTCGAACACGGCGTCCCAGCGGGAGTCGTGCGTCTGTTCGCCGGCCGCATCCGGCGTGAGGGCCAGATAGCCGACCGAGACTTCGCGCAGCTGGTCGGGGCCCGGCGTCGCCCGGGGCGAGGCGCGCCCGGCATCGCCGAAAGTGTACAGCTGCTCGACGAAGCCCAGGCGAAAGCCGGTCTGCTGGGTGACATAGTCGCGCAGGGCCCGCTCGAACGTGCGATCGCGGGCGGGATCGAAGGGGCCGAAGGGCAGGGCGCGGACGCCGTGTTCGGCGGGCGTGGTCAGAACGACGACCTGGCGGTCCTTCAGCGTCATGACGACGACCGACAGGCCGATGCGCACGCCCTGTTCCGTCCCTTGCGCCATCGCCCTATTCCGTGTGCCAGGCGTCATCCGCTGGGATCAGCCCCACCGCCTTGGCCAGGACCTGATATCGCTCCAGATAGCGGGCCTGCGCAATGGAGGCCGGCTGCGGCTCGATGACCAGGGCGTAGCCCGGCGGCGGCGAACCGAAGAAGCCCAGGGACTCCTTTTCGGTGAAGCCCGCCAGCTGCGTCGCCTCGAAGAAGGCGCAGGCCTTGTCGGCCTTCTTGATCAGGGTTTTGATCGTCGGCGGCGTCTTGGGCGGCAGGCCGTAGCGGACATGGATCGCCGCCTCCAGTCGCGCCTCGAACTCCTTGTAGCCCGAGCCCAGCGCCGCCTTGAACGGCGAGATCATGTCGCCGATCACGTATTCCGATGCGTCGTGCAGCAGGGCGGCCAGTCGCCATCTTGGGTCGAGGCCCGGCTTGATGTGGGCGGCGATCTCTTCAACCACGACGCTGTGCTGGGCCACCGAGAAGGCGTGTTCGCCCACCGTCTGGCCGTTCCAGCGGGCGACGCGCGCCAGGCCATGGGCGATGTCCTCGATCTCGATGTCGAACGGCGAGGGATCGAGCAGGTCCAGTCGGCGACCCGACAACATGCGCTGCCAGGCGCGAGGTTCGTTCTTTTTCCGGGGGCGCTCGGCCAAGTCGTCCGTCCTGCTGGCTTTGGGCAGGTCAGGTGGCCCATCGGGGGCCGGGGATCAAGGCGAACGGGGATGATCGGCCACAGAAGGCGTGGAAAAGCCTATTCGCCGACGTTCAGCGCGACCAGAGTCTTGGCTGCGTCGAACACCCGGTCGTGGCGATCCTTGGACCGCACCGTCGCGATGACAAGGGGGCCGCCCGCCGGCCCGCGCGCCTCGAAGCCGACCTGACGCCAGCCGCCCGGCTCGACCGCGTCGTCAGCGAGAAGGAAGGTCATGCGCGTGCCGTCGCCGGGCGCATTGGTGCGAACCTGGGTGGTTTCGCCCGAGGCGTCGACGCTCACCGAAGTCTTTTCCGTGCGCACGCCCTGGCCATCCTGGGACTGGATGTTGATCCCCGCGATCCTGACGGTGGCCTTGTCGCCCTCGGTCTGGATGTGGAGACCCGGCAGGCTGACGGTCGCATCTTCGCCCTTGGCCTGGATGTTCACGCCGGGCGCCTCGACCGAGGCCGTCTCCGCGCCGGTCACGCCTTGGCGGGCGTCGATACGAACCGCCGCCTGAGGCATGTCGGCCGAGACCCGACGCTCGAAGTCCGCCAGCACCTGATCGGCCGATGTCTGGTCCAGCTTCACCAGATGCAGCACCACCTCGGACCCTCGCGGACCGCCGTAGGTGCAGGTGGCGCCGCCCGGATCGGCGGACCCCTTGCGGGTAAGCTCGCCGGAGGTCTGGGGGCATTGAAGCGTATCCACCACCTTCAGCACGCCCATGGCCGCATCGTCGGAAGACGTCGTCGTGGTGATGCGGACAGCGTTCTCGCCGTCGCAGCCGGCGACACCGGCGGCCAACAGCAACGGGATCAGGATGTGACGCATGGTCGAAAACCTCTTTTCGATCCGCATTGTGCGCCCGCATGCGGCGCGATCCAGTGAAATCGAGGTAATCCGATCTCAGCCGCCGGGCCGGCCGCCTTCACGCCGGCTCAGGAACGCCAGGCGTTCGAACAGGTGCACGTCCTGCTCGTTCTTCAGCAGGGCGCCGTGCAGGGGCGGGATCAGCTTGTTGGGCGTCTTTTCGCGAAGAGTCTCGGCGTCGATGTCCTCGACCAGCAGCAGCTTCAGCCAGTCCAGGAGCTCCGAGGTCGAGGGCTTCTTCTTCAGTCCCGGCGTGTCGCGGATCTCGTAGAAAGTCTTCAGCGCCTCCGCGACCAGGCGCGGCTTGATGCCGGGGAAGTGGACATCGACGATAGCTGACAGGGTCTCCGCGTCGGGGAAGCGGATGAAGTGGAAGAAGCAGCGGCGAAGGAAGGCGTCTGGCAACTCCTTCTCATTGTTCGATGTGATGATGACGATGGGCCGCACCTCGGCCCGGATCGTCTCGTCGGTCTCCTGAACGTAGAACTCCATCCGATCGAGCTCCTGCAGGAGGTCGTTGGGGAATTCGATGTCGGCCTTGTCGATTTCGTCGATCAAAAGCACGGGCCGTTTCGGGGAGGTGAAGGCCTCCCACAGCTTGCCCTTCTTCAGGTAGTTGCGGACGTCGTGGACGCGCTCTTCGCCGAGCTGGCTGTCGCGTAGCCGGCTGACGGCGTCGTATTCATAGAGGCCGTTGTGGGCCTTGGTCGTGGACTTGACGTGCCAGGTGATCAGCGGCGCGTCGAACGCCTTTGCGATCTCGTAGGCCAGCACCGTCTTGCCGGTGCCAGGCTCGCCCTTGATGAGCAGCGGCCGCTCCAGGGCGACGGCGGCGTTGACGGCGACCTTCAGGTCCGCCGTGGCGATGTAGCGATCGGTGCCTTCGAACCGGCTCATGGAAAACCCGCTCCGTGAATGTCACGGAGCGGGTTAGCGGATCGGGCTGCGCCTGAACAGCGATCAGGTAATGTGCTTGGGCGATACGGGATCGCTTGCGGGGAAGGTTTCCTCGACGCCTTCGTCGATCAGGGCTTCCTGCCGGTTCTCCGCCTTGCGCTTCTGCTCGTTCAGCTGGTCCGGCTTTCCGCCCTCGTCCGGCGTGCGCTTGGCATAGGGGGTGTTGGTGTCGGCGTCGCGCCGTGCGTCCGAGTCCATGGTCATTCTCCTTACTGTCGCGCCGTGTCGGCGTCCGAATCGGGGGCGTAGCCCAGATCCTCAATGTCATCGTCCGAGAGACGCTTGGCCTCCCAGTGGGCGGCGCTGGCCTGGGCGCCGCGTTCGTTTTCCATAAGGCCGGAGTAGACCAACTCGACTTCGTCGCTGGCCTGCGCGCCATTGCTGTCGGCGTCCGACTGCGACCGCGTCTCGCCATCGACGCCGAGCAGGCTGTCCGCCTCACGCTCGATCCCGTCCAGCGCCAACTGGTCGTCGATGTCGATGTCGTCCTCGTCGAACGCCTCTTCGTCAGCGTCGCCGTCGGCCTGAGTCATGTCCAGGACCGGGTCCGCTTCGTCGAGCAGGAACTCACCGTCGCCCTCGTCGTCGAGATGCGTCTCGTCGAACACTTCGGACTGTTCCTGATCGTCGTCATAATCGATGTCGGGCATGGTTCGCCTCCTCTTCCTTTCGACAACGTGAGGCGGGGGTCAGGCGTTCCCCCGAAAGAGGGCGGACAAGGGATGGTTAACCCTGTCTCTTTAACGTGGGTTCGTTCTGGTCGGCTTATGACGCAAGCGACCGCGGCCGGATCGTGGGAGCGCATCGCCTATGCCTTTGAAGCTGTCTCTGAAGCCGGGCGAGAAGTTCGTGCTGAACGGCGCCGTGGTGCAGAACGGCGATCGGCGCGGCGTGCTGATCCTGCAGAACAAGGCCAGCGTCCTTCGGGAAAAGGACATCATGCAGGCCGAGGACGTCACGACGCCGGCCCGCCGCATCTATTTCCCGATCATGATGATGTACCTGGACGAGGCGTCGGCGCCCAAGTTCTACGACGAGATGGCCATGCGCATCACCGAGTTCATGGGGGCCACCCGTAACCCGGACGTCCTGGCGGAGTGCGTCGCTGCGTCACGCCACGTCCTGGCGCGGGAATATTACAAGGCCCTGATGTCCGCCCGTAAGATTGTCGAATACGAAGAGAGAGTGCTGAATGTCGGTTCAGGCGTACACGGCGGCGGCGACCCGGACTGAAAGCCCGCGCGACATGGAGTATCGCCTGTTCGGCCAGGTGACGCGCGCGCTCGTCCATGCCTCGAGCGTGGATGCAGCGGATGTCGCGACGCGCATCGATGCGCTGGACTGGAACCGTCGCCTGTGGAGCGCCCTGGCGACCGACTGCGGAAGTCCCGGCAATGCGCTGGGCCATTCGATGCGCGCCCAGATCATTTCGCTGAGCCTGTTCGTCAACCGTCACTCCTCGGCGGTCATGCGGGGCGAAGAGACATTCCAGGATCTGATAGACCTCAACCGCATGATGATGCAGGGCCTGTCGGGGCAGCAGCAGGCGGCCTGAGACAGCGCGTTCACGAAATCGGCATGCCTCTTTGCACAAGGCCTTGTCGCGTCTTACCTTTCATCTCCCTGTTCAACAGTCGAAAGGAGGTGATCCAGTGTCTCATTGTCATCAATCGCGTGCGGTGGCCGCGACCCTGGTCCTCGGAGAGGCCCGGGCCTGATCCTTTCAGGCTGAGTTGCGGTCCGGCCGTTCGCGGTCAGACAATGAAGAGCCGTCGCGGAAACGCGGCGGCTCTTTTGTGATCAGAACAGACCCGAAGCCCACAGCCAGACGTGCTGGGCGACCTCCACCACGGTGGTCCATACGAACAGGAGGTAGAGGACGCAGAGCGCCGTCCCGGCGGCCCCCAGCAGGATCGCCACCCCGTCTCGCTGCATCATGCCCAAGGCGAAAAGCACTAGCGTCACGCCAGGCAACATGTCGCCGAAAGGAACCGGCAGGGCCATCATGAGCGCCAGCAGCACGCAGACCAGGCCGGTTACGACGTCGGCGATCTCGCCGGTCAGATAGGACAGCCGCGGGCGCGTCAAAGCTTCCACCCGTCGGATCAGCTTCATGATCCGCGACACGCCCGAGCGGTAGGCGGTCCGGCTGACCGAAGCCCGCAGAGCCCAGCGCGGCAGCCAGATCGAATTGCGCTGGAACGCCAGTTCCAGCGACATGAGGATGATCGGCACTGCGAAGATCGCCTTGCCTCCCGGCGGCCAAGGCAGCAGCGCAAGCAGGGACAGCACCAGGATCATCGCGCCGAAGCCGCGCTCGCCGAACGCCGAGACCAGTTCCTGCAGGGTCAGTTTCGGATCGTCGCCCTCGGCAAGGCTCTCCACCACGTCGGAGAACCGCCTGGCGTCGCTCTGATTTTCAGTCTCGGGCATCAGGGAACGGCGCGCTCAGGTGACGGTTCGAGCCATTTAGGCGACGACGTGCGCCGCCGCCACTTAACGAATGGAAAGGCCGTCGATTTCGCTGCGGTCGTCGCCCCGGGGTCGCGGTCAGCCCGCGTGCTCGGGCTTGCCCTTGCGCTTGGTATGGGCGAACTCCTCGAGCTGCTTCTCGCTCATCGACATCATCGATTTGGACGCGCCCTTCAGTTCGGACTTGGGCGTGTCGCCGCGCTTGGCCGAGAGGGCGGCGCCGGCGGCTTTTTGTTGAGCGGCGGACTTGGCTGGCATGGGGCTTCTCCTTCTGAAGGAGGAAGCCGTCAGCCCCCGAGCAGTTCCCGCCCGATCAGGAAGCGCCGGATTTCGTTCGTACCGGCGCCGATGTCGTAGAGCTTGGCGTCGCGGACCAGCCGTTCGACCGGCCATTCCTTGGTGTAGCCCGCGCCGCCCAGGGCCTGGACGGCCTCAAGGGTGACCTTCACGGCGTTCTCGCTGGCCAGCAGGATGGCGCCGGCCGCGTCATAGCGGGTGGTCTTGCCCTGGTCGCAGGCGCGGGCGACCGAATAGACGTAGGCGCGGGCGCTGTTCAGGGCGACGTACATGTCGGCGACCTTGGCCTGCATCAACTGGAAGCTGCCGATCGCCTTGCCGAACTGCTTCCGGTCGCGGACGTAGGGCAGGACCACGTCCAGCGCCGCCTGCATGATGCCCAGCGGGCCGGCGGCCAGCACGGCGCGCTCATAGTCCAGGCCGCTCATCAGCACGGCCGCGCCGCGCCCTTCGCCGCCCATGACGTTTTCTTCCGGAACCTCGCAGTCCTCGAACACCAGTTCGGCGGTGTCGGAGCCGCGCATGCCCATCTTGTCCAGCTTCTTGGAGACGCTGAAGCCCTTCATGCCGCGCTCGACCAGGAAGGCGGTGACGCCGCCGTTGCCGTCGCCGGTGCGGGCATAGACCACCAGGGTCTCGGCGGAGGGGGCGTTGGTGATCCAGAACTTGGCGCCGTTCAGGACGTAGCGGTCGCCCTTTTTCTCGGCGCGGGTGCGCATCGACATGACGTCGGAGCCCGAGCCGGCTTCGGACATGGCCAGAGAGCCGACGTGCTCGCCCGAGATCAGGCCGGGCAGATATTTGCGCTTCTGTTCCTCGGTGCCCCAGCGGCGGATCTGGTTGACGCACAGGTTGGAGTGGGCGCCGTAGGACAGGCCGATCGAGGCGGAGGCGCGCGACACCTCCTCCATCGCTACGACGTGTTCGAGATAGCCCAGGCCCAGGCCGCCGAACTCTTCCTCGACCGTGATTCCGTGCAGGCCCAGCTCGCCCATTTCGGGCCACAGGTCGCGGGCGAACTCGTTCTTCTCGTCGATCTCGGCGGCGCGCGGCGCCAGCCGGTCGGCGGCCCAGCGGGCGGTGGTGTCGCGGATGGCGTCGGACGTTTCGCCGAGGCCGAATTCCATGGATTGCGGCGCGAAGGGAATGCTCATGCCGTGAGGCCTAGCATCGCGCACGGCTGTTCGCCAAGCGCCGCAGATCAGCGGCGGGGCCGACCCCAACGCTGGTACAGGTTCCAGCCCGCTACCGCGATGCAGGCTATGGCGATGATGCTCAGGGCGACCCCGATCAGCCCCGTGTCGCCCACGCCCGGATGCGCCGCGCGACGAAAGGCGGCCGCGGCGGCCCCAAGGGCCACCATGCCCAGCGCCCCCAGGATGAAGAAGGGCCACGGGCTGCCCGCGTCCGCGCGGGCCCGCGAAACGGGCGCCGGCGGGGTGTCGGATGCGCCGTCCGACGAAGCCTCAGGCGCGGGCGAGGGCGTGGCTTCGCCTTCCCAGACCACGCGGGTTTCGGCCGGGGCGTTCGCCGCCGGCTCGGCGGTGTCGTTGGCCGTGGCCAGGACCAGGCGATCGGACGCCTGGGTGTCGGTCAGGCTCAGAACCGCCCCGGCGTCGATGGACGCCTGAACCGCCTTCCTCGGATCACGGGCGGCGAGGGGACCGTCCGTGCCGAAACCTTGGGGAGCCACGGCTCCGAAATCCGTATCGCCCTGGATAGGAAAGGGCGCGACGTCGGTCGGCTCGGGCGGACCATCTTGCTCCGTGGCCGCGGCGGGGAACGGCGTCAGCGGCTGCGTCAGCAGGTCGGCCAAGGCGACCGGCGCATTAGGTGAAGCGCTGAACAGGGCGCGTTCGGCCGTGCGCCGGCGGGGCGGCAGATGCGCTTCGGCGTCGTCATGCCAGCCGACCATGGCGGCTGCGGCCTCCTGGGGCTTGCCGGCGTTGATCAGCACCAGGACGTCCGACACCCGAAACCGCTCGACCCCGACGGAGAAGGCGAAACTGGCGAGCGCGTCGAACTGATGGCCGTTCAGGGGCGCCGTCACCGCCTCACGGATCGCGCGCACGACCGGGATCAGGTCGTACTGGAGCAGCAGTTCGGCGTCCGGTTCCGAGACAGAGCCGCCTTCACGGGCGGAGACGGTGTGCCCGTAGCCGATGACCCAGGCGCCGTCGGCCCGGCGTTCGGCGCGCGGGCGAAAGCCTTCGAAGCTCTTGATCAGCATGACCCCGGCGCGGGACACCTTGGACGGATTCAGCACGGCTTCGGACACGATTGACCCAATTCGATACGGAGGCGGGGCCCTCGTCCTTCTTTCAGCAAGGCGCGGGCCGGTATGCCCCCAGCCCGTGGCTAAAGCAGGACCATCGTCGCCAGTCCGAGGAAAATCAGGAAGCCGAAGAAGTCCGTCGTCGCCGTCACGAAAACGGCCGACGACACGGCCGGGTCCAGCTTCAGCCGGGACAAGGTGAGGGGCGTCAGCATCCCCACCATGGCGGCCACCAGCAGGTTCAGCACCATGGCGGCCGCGATGACCAGGCCGATGCGCCAGTCCTCGTCCCGGAACCAGAAGGCGGCGGCGACGCCGATCAGCGGCGCCAGGACCAGGCCGTTGGCCATGCCGACCGCCAGTTCGCGCAGGAAGGTGCGCATCGCGTTGGCGGAGTTCAGCTCGCGCGTCGCCAGGGCGCGCACGGTCACGGTCAGGGCCTGGGTGCCGGCGTTGCCGCCGATGGCCGAGACGATGGGCATCAGCACCGCCAGGGCCACGATCTGCTGGATCGTGCCTTCGAACAGCCCGATCACGCTGGCGCCGAGCGCGGCCGTGGCCAGATTGACCGCCAGCCACGGCACGCGGCCGCGCACGATCTCTCCGACGGACGAACCGCGATCCTCGTCGGAGACGCCGGCCAGGCGCAGGATGTCCTCGCGGTTCTCTTCCTGGATGATGTTGACGATGTCGTCGACGGTGATCTGGCCGACCAGCCGACCGGCCGCGTCCACGACGGGGGCCGAAATCAGGTGGTACTTCTCGAAGATGTAGGCGACCTCTTCCTGGTCCTGATCGACGGTGATCTCGTTCACCGGGTCCATCAGCTCCGTCAGCGCCGCCGTGCGCGGCGCGCGCAGCAGGCCGCTGACCGCGACGCCCCCGACCGGACGGTTCAGGGGGTCGACGACATAGATGTCGAAGAAGAGCTCGGGCAGATCGTCGCCCTGGCGGCGGATGTGGTCGATGGTGTCGCCCACATTCCAGAACTGGGGCGCGGCCATCACCTCGCGCTGCATCAGGCGGCCGGCGGAATCCTCTTCGTAGCCCAGGCTGCTCTCGATGGCGGCCCGGTCGACCTCGGGCATGGCCGCCAGGACGCGCTCGCGCTGGTCGTCCTCGAGGTCCTCGACGACGGCGGCCGCGTCGTCGGAATCCAGCTCCTGCAGCGCTTCGGCCAGGGTGCCGTGCGGCACTCGTTCCAGCACTTCCTCGCGAATGCCGTCGTCTAGTTCGGGCAGGGTCGCGGCCAGCAGCTCGGGCGGCAGCCACAGCACCACGACCGCCCGATGCTCGGCCGTCAGGAAGCCCATCAGGTCGGCGACGTCGGCCGGGTGAAGGTCTTCCAGAAGCGACCGCAGCCGCATGCCGTCGCCGTCGTCGGCGGCGTCCACGACCTTTTCGACGAAAGCCGGCGTGAGGACGTAATCCTCATCCAGGGCGACGTGCTCTTCGGTGTCCGGCTCGGGGCTCAGGAGGGCGGTATCCGTGGTGCTCACGTTGTCGCCTTCCTTTGGTAGATGTGCCCAGCCGTATTAGCCGATGAATCGCCCTGTCAAACCAGATGGTGCGGTCGAGAAGACTCGAACTTCCACGGGTTGCCCCACAGCGACCTCAACGCTGCGCGTCTACCAATTCCGCCACGACCGCTCGCATCGGAGCGGCGGCGAATAGACGAACGGGACGGAAAAGAAAAGCGGCTTTGTCAGCTTGTCGCGCCGGGCGGCGTCAAGAAGCCTCTGGATCAGGCCGCGCCGGCCATGAAGTCGTAGACGTCGGCCGGGCGCGTCACCGTGATGGCGATGCGGTCGTCGCGAATCTCGATCTCGCCGCGCGCCACCGGATGGTTGTTGGCCAGGATCCAAACTTCGTCGCGTTCCGAGGCGTCCAGAGGAATCACCGCGCCGCGTCCCATGCGCAGCAGCTGGGACATCGGCAGCACCGATCGGCCCAGAACCACGGAGATTTCGACGTCGACGGCTTCGATCTGGCTCAAAGGATCTACTCGGTTCACTCGAGGCGCGCGCCCTTGCGCAATCGCCTTGGCGCACACATTGAAGCGTCATGCTTGCCGAGCCGTTAAGTCCCACCCCCAGGACGCTGTTTCGCGCCGATGACCGCCCCGTCGAATGGGCGCTTTCGAAAGGCCACGTCGACTACGCCGGCGCCGAGGCTTTCATGGAGGCGCGCGTCGCCGCGATCGCGGCCGGAGAGGCCGACGAGATGGTGTGGCTGCTGGAGCACCCGCCGCTTTACACCGCCGGCGTGTCGGCCCGGGATGAAGACCTGCTGGACGCTGGACGCTTTCCGGTCCACCGCACCGGACGGGGCGGGCAGTTCACCTATCACGGGCCGGGCCAGCGCGTGGCCTATGTGATGCTGGATCTGGACAAGCGCGGCCGGGACGTGCGCGCCTTCGTGCGCGGGCTGGAAGGCTGGCTGATCGGAGCGCTTGACGCGTTCGGGGTCGCGGCGGGCGTTCGAGAGGGGCGCGTCGGCGTCTGGGTCGAGCGCAAGGGCGCCGGCTGGGCGCGGGAGGACAAGATCGCCGCCATCGGCGTGAAGGTGCGCAAATGGGTGACCTTCCACGGGATCAGCCTGAACGTGGAGCCGGATCTGGACCACTTCGCCGGCATCGTGCCGTGCGGAATCCAGCAGCATGGCGTCACAAGCCTGGTCGACCTGGGGGTGCCGGCCGCCATGGACGAGGCGGACGGCGCCCTTCGGGACAGCTTTCGCCGCCTCTTCGGCCAGACGGTGGACGTCGCGGCGCCGCTCTAGAACCGCGCCGGATCGCCGCATCCGGCTGGACGCCCGCCGAAAAGGCCGGCGGCGGGGTTGGCAAGCGAGGGCGCGTTAAGCTTTAACGGCTCAGCCCCATTCTGAGCAGGCCCAGGAGTTCCCCGATGACCCGCATGTTCGCCGCCGCCTCGGCCGCCGTGCTGTCCCTGACACTCGCCGCCGGCGCCGCAGTCGCGCAGGATTTCCGCGCCCTGGCGCAGCAGGATTTGCAGGCGGCGCACGACGCTCTGGCCGCCAACCATCCCGCCGCCGTCGTGCCCGGCGCGGCCAGCGAGGCTTTCCGCACCTGGATCGACGCCGGCCTTCAGGAGGCCCTGGGCCAGGCCGGGCGCGTGAACAGCGGCGACAGCCATGCCTATCTGATGCGCTTCTACGCCAACGGCTTCCGCGATTCGAACATCGCCATCCGGCCCACTTACGAAGGTCTGGGGCCGTTCTTCGCCATCGGCTGGCCCGGCCTGGCCACCGCCTGGCGCAACGGCGAATACGTCGTCTCCTATGTTCAGCCCGGCGTGCGCGGCCTGCCGCCGGTCGGCTCGGTCTTCGTCGGTTGCGGCGAGGAGACCGCCGCGCAGATGGCCGCCGACAAGCTGGACCGCTGGGAAGGCGACCTGACCACCGAGGCAGGCAAGGTGCGCACCGCCCCCTATCTGCTGTGGAACCGCAACAACCCCTTCGCCGGCGGCGTGCCGACCGGCGAGTGCCAGTTCAAGCAGGGCCGCCGCACGCGTGATTATCGTCTGCCGCCCCAGACCGTGGACAGGGCCGCGCTGGAAGCCGCCTACCGCGCCAGCGTCTATACGCCCGGCGCCAACCCGCTGTCGGTCGAGACCGTAGACGGCCGGCCTTGGGTCCACGTGCACAGCCTGGCCGACGACGCCGGTTGGGACGCCTTCTATGCAGCGATCGAAGGTCAGCTGGCCGCTATCCGCGGGCCGCAGGGCGCAGTCATCGATCTGCGCGGTGCGAACGGCGCCTCGTTGAACGCCACGTCGCGCGGCTACGGCCTGGCCAATCGCATCTGGACGCCCGAGTTCACCGTCAGCCGCCAGCCGGAGGCCGGTTCGATCACGTACCGCGCCACCCCGGCCAACCGCCAGTGGTTCGTCGACACCCTGGCCCGGATGCAGGCCGACCCGCGCTTCGTGCAGGAGTCGGCCCCGGTCATCGAGCAGACTCAGGCGATCGTCGCCGCGTTCGACTCCGCCCTGGCCGCCAACCAGCCGACCTTCACCATGGCGGGCCGCCCTTCGGTGCCGGACACCGGCGCTGCGAACCCCGTGCAGGGGCAGGTGGTCGTGCTGGTCGACGGTGGCTGCACCAGCGGCTGCCTGGACACGCTGGACCTGTTGACCCGCCTGCCCAACGTGCGCCTGGCCGGGTCGGTGACGGCCGAGGATTCGATCTTCATCGAACCGACCGTCGTGCGCTTGCCGTCGAACTATGCGGAGCTGAGCTACGGCCACAAGGCCTGGACCACGCGCGAGCGCGGAAACGACGCCCCCTTCACGCCTGCGCAGGGCCTGGCCTACACCGGTGATCCGACCGACGAGGCCGCTGTCCGCACATGGGTCGGCACGCTGTTCCAGTAAGACTGGCGATCTGAAGCGAAGAGAGGGCCGGGCAGGGGTGGAACCTCTGTCCGGCTCTTCTTATTTGCGATCCATGACCGACATCGCCTCCAATCCCGCCTCGCTGCGCTCGCAATCCGGATTCGACCTCACCCCGCCTTCGGATGAAGAGCGCGCTCGTCTGGAGGCCGATCTGTCGCCGGAAGAGAAGCGCGTCCTGCTGGCCCACGGCACCGAGGCCCCGTTCTGCGGAACCCTGCTGGGCGAAAAGCGGGCAGGGGTGTTCTGTTGCCGGGAATGCGGTCTGCCGTTGTTCCGCAGCGGCACGAAGTTTGAGAGCGGCACGGGCTGGCCCAGCTTCACCCAGCCGGTCGATCCGGATCACGTCCTGGCGGTCCGCGACACAAGCTACGGCATGGTGCGAATCGAGACCCGCTGCGCCCGCTGCGACAGCCATCAGGGACACGTCTTCCCCGATGGGCCGCCGCCGACTGGCGACCGCTACTGCATCAACTCCGTGGCGCTCAGTTTCGTCGCCGAGGGGGAGGCGCTGCCTGATCCTTTGGGCCGTGGGGATGGAAACGCCTGACCTTGGCCGCAATCGCGGTGATAGGATGATCTCAGCGTAAGGATACGGACCATGTTGCTCGCCAGCCTGCTGACCGTGGCCGTTCTGGCCGACCCCGACGGTGTGGTCGCCACCGCGCCCGCGGGGGCGCTGGATCTGGCTTCCGCCGCAGCGGCGCCTGTTCCGGTCGCGGCGCCGTCGCCGACCGCGCAGGACGCCGCGCCGCACGGCATGACCACGGAAGAACAGATCCAGAGGTGGATCGCTGCGCGCGAACGAGGCCAGTCGTTCGAGGAGGCGGTCGCTGCAGCTCCGGCCGACGACCGGCAGATGCATGGCATGGTGGAAGCCGGAATCGGCACCGGCGGCTATCGCAGCTATGGCGCCGCCGTGTCGCTGCCCGTCGGCGAGAACGGCCGACTGGACCTGGCCTACCGCGAAGGCCGCAATGAACCCTGGTCCTGGGGCGGATACCCTGGCGCCTATGGTCCCGGCTACGGTCTGGGCCGTTATCCGCGCTTCAACGGCGGCGACACCCGCAGTCTGTCGATGGGCTTTTCCTGGTCCAAGGATGACGGCGATCGAGACGACTGGCCGACATCCCGCCGCCCCGGCGGCCTGATCGGCGACTGAAGTCCAATGCAAAAGGCCCGGCGTGAGCCGGGCCTTTTTCATCTCAGATGGTGCCGCCGGGCAGGATTGAACTGCCGACCTCAGCCTTACCAAAGCTAGCTAACATTGTTTTCCGGTGGTTTCCGGACTACCCTTGCGGTTACCAAAGTGCCGTGAATACGGGGTTCTGAGGTGTTCTGTCGTGTGCCGGCGTTTCCCGGCATTTTCTCAAAGTTGGTAGCGGTGTGGTAGCGGATAAGTCCGCGGTCAGGTTTGGCGGCCATGAAGAAAACGAGGCTTACGAAGCGCGCGGTTGATGCGGCTCTCTGTCCAGAGGCGGGCGAAGTTCGCTTATGGGATGCGGACCTGTCCGGGTTCTGCCTACGGCTCTACGCCTCCGGCCGGAAAGTGTATGCCCTCAAGTACCGCATCAAGGGGCGCCAGCGGTGGCTGACGTTCGGGGAGCATGGCAACCCCTGGACGCCCGACGCCGCGCGAGGGGAAGCCGCCAAGGCGCTGCTGCGGGTCGAGAAAGGCGACGATCCAGCCGAAGAAAAACGGATCAAAGACGATCTGACCGTTGCGTCTTTGATCGACCTCTATTTGACGGACGGCCGAAAATCGAAACCGGGCAAGCGTGAGCTGTCCTGGAAGCAGGACACTTCCAATCTGAACCGGCACGTCCGGCCCTTGCTTGGGAAGCGGCTGGCTTCCGGCCTGACCAAGGGCGACATGGCCCGCATGGTCTCGGCCATCACGGCCGGCGAGACTGCAACCGTCGAGAAGACGAAGGCTAGAGGCAAGGCGATCGTGAAGGGTGGGGAGGGGACCGCCGCGCGGACCTTCTCGACCGCACGGGCCATGTTCTCGTGGGCCATAGAGGAAGGCCTGATGACCGGGCCAAATCCCTGCGGCGGCGTTAAGCTCGCAAGCCGGCCGTCGGTGGAGCGATTTCTCACGGATGCGCAGGCGCTGGCTCTGCTGGAGGCGATCGGATCGCTGGAGGCCGAGGGTCAGCTGTCCGGGAACTATGGGGCCATCTTCCGTTTGCTGCTGCTGACCGGGGCGCGCAGGCGGGAAATCTCAGGGCTACGATGGTCGGAGATCGATTTCGACCGCTCTCGCCTCGATCTCCCTCCCGATCGCACAAAGACGGGCAAAAACTCCGGGAATCGAAGGATTGCTCTCAACACCCCGGCGCTGGAAATCCTGCGGGGCCTGCATCGACGTCAGGAGGGGGATGTCTACGTGTTTCCGGCTAAGCGCGGTGAGAGCGGCCACACGACAGCAGAAGGCAAGCTTTGGCGGGAGAAGGTGCTGCCTCGCGCTGGTCTTGTCGGGGTGCGCCTCCACGATCTCCGCCATTCGTTCGCCAGCTTCGCCCTGGCCGACGGTGCATCCCTTGCGATGATCGGAAAGGCGTTAGGTCACGCAAGCAGTCGCACCACCGAGCGTTATGCGCACCTTACGGACGACCCGATCAAGGCGATGGCGGAGCGAATGGGGCGTCGGTTCGAAGTTGCGCCCTGACTCAGGAGGCAGGTCGCTCGCTTTCGTACGTCCTAGGTGCCTCCCCTTTGAGAAGCGCTAAGCCGATCCAACAAGCGCGCGCTCGCGGGGGCCATCGAGACGATTTTCGCTGAGACGGAGGCATCGCGCTTAAGCCTCGATGAGACCCACGCGCGCGGTTTGGGCCTTCAGAACGCGCAATTCTCCGGAGGTACGGGCGCCAAGTCGATGCAAGTCGGCAGTGATCTCCGCGTTTGTCCCAAGTATCTGTCAATGCGCAGGAAAACCGGCCCCAGAACCCGCCCTTTTATCTTGCCCTAAGGCCCGATCCCGCGCGATTTGGTCAATCGCTTCCATGCTCAGCACAGCCGATCAAATGGCGTGCAGGTCGCTTCCTGGAGAGCGGGGATCCCGCCAGCAGCCTCCTGGGCGTAAAGGAACGAGCCCCTCCGGGCGGAAGCCAACCGTGACTCTGGCTGAGGCCGTCCTGTTTCACCTGGTTTCAGAACCCTGATGCGTCGGCGGCGAACGACCCCGAGTGCGTCCGCCTTCTAACGGCTCCTTACCCCACTTGGGACCCTGGTCCGAGGTGTCATTCCTGGACGGTCGACCCTGCGCCGGCCCGCCGCAGCAGGCGGATGTAGGCGGCGCCGCAGCGGGCGAGTGACAGTTGCTCCTGGACATAGGCCCGGGGTCGGAAGCGGTCACGGTTGGCCCAGAAGGCCTCGAGGACCGCTTCGAAATCGTCGATCCGGAACCGCATTCCGCACCGGTCATCGAAATAGGGCACGCTGCTGACCGTCAGCCCCGGCGGGGCGAGCCGCGCCAGATAAGGGTCGACGAGCTCGCCTTCGTCCCAAGCGAGCACCGGGACTCCGCTGGCCATCGCCTCCTGATAGGCGATGCCCTGGGTCTCGTGTTCGCACAGGAACAGCAGGGCTCGGCTTTCGGCGAGACCGCGGCGAAACGCCGAGATGTGATGGCGGCCGTAGCGCAGGACGCGGAAGCTGAGGCCGGCGGCCTCAAGTCCAGCGAGCGTCCTTTCGAGCACCGTGGGTTCGCGCTCCTCCCGGCGCCACCGGATCTTGTCATAGACGAGCACGTCCACGCGCTTGTCTCGGCCGGACAGGTCGGGCCAGGCGTCGGTGTCGATGCCGGCGAAGAGGACCGCGCCCTTGTCGCCGACCCAGGGCCGGTTAAAGGCGACCGCCCAGTCGCACGGCTGAGTCAGGATCCGGACCTCATCGCGCCGCGCCAGGGCGACGGCCGCGTCGGCCGATCCGTAATCGCCCGGGCCGAACACCATCGGATTGGGAAGCCGGACCTTGTCGAGCACGCTCGGATAGCCCGCTACTCCGATAGCGTGCTCGGGGTTCGCCCGCGCGAGAGCGAAGTCGTTGACCCGTACGGTCCAGCCGTTCGCGCGCAGGGACCGGCGCAGGCCGAGGAAGGCCGTGTAAAAGCCGGTGTGGGTCTGGCGGTGCCGGGCGCTCCGATAAAGATATCGCGCCAGCCGCCGCCCGTTGGAATAGAGGGCCCCGCCCAGTCCCGGTTCGGCCTTAAGCTCGTAACCGTCGTAGAAGAGCAGGGCGGTGCGATCGGGTACGGTCATCGCCGTCCCCCTTCGAAATCGCGGTGGTCGGGGCGCGGCCGGCTCATCCGTAGAGAATCCCTTCGCGCAGACCCAGCAGACGGGACACGACGCCAGCGTGGAGGGCCGCGCGCACCAGCTGTCGGCGCCACGCCGCCGGGTCGGCCGCACCGAACGCGGCCAGGGCGAGGCAGGCCGCGGCCTTGACCGCAGCCGGCGGCACCGCGGCGGCGCGCCGTGCGGGCGAGCCGACAAAGCGCAGCCCATGGCTCTGGCCAGACCGGAACGCCCGCCGCGCCAGCCAGGCCAGGGTGAGGCGCGTCGGATCGACCTCCTCGGTGACCGGGGCGTCCGAGGCCGCGGCCAGCCGCGCTCCGCGGGCGTGCATCCGCCAGAACAGGTCGGTGTCCTCGCCACCGGACCGCCCCAGCGCGGGGTCGAATTGGAGGTCGCCCATCGCCGCGCGTCGCACCAGGGCGTTGCTGGTGTAGCCCGTGGCCACGCCCGAGGCGGTCTCGACGGCGCGGGTCGAATGCAGATCGGCCCTGACCGCCCACGCAGGCGCGCAAGGGGGGTAGACGGCCCTCACCGGCCCGAACACGGCGTCGGCGCCCGCGCGGTCCAGGGCGCGGCGAAGACCGGCCAGCCAGTCGGAGGGCGCCCGCTCGTCGTCGTCGATCCAGGCGATGAAGGGCGCGGTGGCCGCCGCCAGGCAGGCGTTGCGGGCGATCGAGATGTTGCGCGCAGGCGCATGGACATAGGTGACGGCCTGCCCCCGCGTCCGGGCCGCGGCGATCACGGCTTTCGCCCCGGGGTGGTCGTCGTTGTCCGCGACGATGATCCGGAAGGGAGGTGCGCCGACCTGGGCGTCGAGAGAGGCAAGGGTGTCCGCCAGACTTGTGCGCCGGAAGGTGCAGATGCAGACGTCGATCTCGGCCGGCGGGGCGGCGGGACGGGGTGCGCTCATTTCCAGTAGCGGTTGCGGCGGCGGCGGTTCCGGCGCGCCTGCCAGTTGGAGATTGTGGGCCAGAGGAGCATGACAATGAGCCCGAGACACACCGGCGCCGCGAGGATGTAGACGGCCGTCATCGCGCCGCCCCCGAGGCGGCCAATGCGGACGGCGATCGAGAGGATGCGCGCGTGCCGGTCTCAGCCATTCCCTATCCTTAACCGCTTCCACAGAGTGTTGCGGCAACCCGGCTGCCGAAGGCAAGCGATTGTGCGTTGCAGCGACCGCTTTTTCGGTCAGCGTGCGCCTTTGGCCGCCAGGACCGCAGGCACGGTGACGGCCGCGATCGCCAGGTCGAGGCGCCAGGTCCGACGCCGGCTGTAGAGCACGTCGCAAGCGACCCGCCGTCGATAGGTCGTGTCGCTGCGGCCGCTGACCTGCCAGAGGCCGGAAATCCCCGGCCGGACCCGGCAGTAGTCGGCGATATACCGGCCGTAATACGCGGTTTCGGCCGGCACGATGGGGCGGGGCCCCACCAGGCTCATCTCGCCGCGCAGGACATTGAGCAACTGGGGCAGTTCGTCCAGGCTGCTGCGGCGCAGGAAGGCCCCGATCGGCGTGATGCGAGGATCGGCGGTCAGCTTGCGCGTTCGATCCCATTCGCGCCGGGCCGCCGGATCCGCGTCGAGCAGCCGCTGCAGCCGCGCGTCCGCGTCGACGACCATCGAGCGAAACTTGAGACACGGGAACAGAACCCCGCCGCGCCCCACGCGTTGCTGCCGGAAGAACACCGGTCCCGGATCGCCGATCGCCATCAGCAGGACGATGATCGCGAACAGGGGCAGCAGGAAAGCCAGAAGCGCGAGGACGGCGGCCAGTTCGATCATCCGGAAGGGATCGATCGTGGACGGGACCGTCGCCGGCCTGGACGGCGCGAGCGCGAGGGGACGGGGGAGGCCGAGATCCATAACGCTGTTCCATTTTAGCACAGGCCGGCCCGAATCGGCCTTATGGGCCTATGCAGTGCAGCATTCCTGCCACCCTCGGCGGGACCTCGACGCCCCGGCGGCCCAAAGGGGTTGAAGCCGGGACGGGCATCAGTTGTGTTAGCCTTATCGACGCCATCCTCCCCAGGAGCGACCGAATGACCACCTGCGCCGAAGTGATCGCGCGACAGCGCGACCAATTGTTGCGTCAGCTCGGCCGGGAGCTGGCGCCGGGCCAGCGGTACGCGCTGGTGGATCACCCCGATCACGACAACATTGGCGACTCCGCGATCTGGGCCGGGGCTGTTCGCCTTCTGAGAACGCTGAGCGGACGGCCGCCGAGCTACGCCTCGGGGCTCCACAATCACGACGCCGCCGATCTCAAAAGGGCCGTTCCCGAGGGGCCGATCTTCATCACGGGCGGCGGAAGCTTCGGGGACCTCTATCCGGAATTCCACGCCTTCAAGCTGTCGATCCTGCGGGATTTCCCCGGGCGGCGTATCGTGCAGCTGCCCCAGTCCCTGCATTTCCGGGACCCCGATGCGATCGCCCGGACGGCGGCGGCCATCCGGGCGCACGGCGACTTCCGGCTGATGGTGCGCGATCACCAGAGCCTGGCCTTCGCCCAGTCCAACTTCGACTGTGAGGTGTCCCTGGCGCCGGACGCCGCCTTTGGCCTGGGGCCGCTCCAGCGCGCCGCCGCGCCGTCCATCCCGGTGTTGCAGTTCCGCCGACGCGACCAGGAATCCGCTGCCGACCCGGTCCAGGGGGCGGTGGACTGGCCAGCGGAGGATTCCGAGGCGATGCAGGCGCTCCGCTGGCCGTCACGGCTCGACAGCTTGGCCGCGGGCGTCTGGGGTCGGAACGCGCGCCAGGTCCTTGGCCTCAACCGGCTGGCCGACCATCGACTGGCCCGCGGGGTCGCGCTCCTGTCCCAGGCCGAGGCGGTCGTCTGCGACCGCCTGCATGTGCACATTCTGTGCATGCTGCTGGGCCTGCCCCACGTGTTCCTGGACAACAGCACCGGGAAGATCGGGGCCTATCATGCCGCCTGGACGTCGGATTGCGCCCTGGGTCGCCCGGCGGCCGACGGCGCCGAGGCCCTGCGCCTGCTGGAGCGGACCGGCCGTCCGCACGACGCCTAGAGGAGGGCCGCTATGCCCGCGATGATGAGCCCCCAGAGCAGAAGAGACGCCCCGATGACGAAGGCCAGAGTGCGACGCGGGGACCATTTCGCTTCATTCCGGCCCAGCCAGCGCCCTTCTAGCGCCTTCTGCAGTCGGCGGGCATCGCTCGACGGCGGGGGCAGGGGCGAAGCGGGCGCCATGTCCGCCGAAGGCGCGCCGTCCGCCCGGTCGGAGGACCGGTCATGATCCGTCCCGTCGTCCGGTCTGGCGGGCTTGCGCTCGGGCGTCATGCGTCTCTCCGGTCCGGCCAGAGGCGGGGGGCCTTGATCCTTTCATCCTGCCTCATCGTGATCAGGAAACTCTTAAGCGCGGGGATTTATCCCCAACTTACGGCGCGACCCGACCCGGTCGCTCGCCCGCAATCGGCAGGTCGGTGATGTCCAGGTCCGTTCTCGTCGCCGGCGGCGCCGGCTACATCGGCTCCCATGTGTGCAAGGCCCTGGCGCAACGGGGCTACCGGCCCGTCACCCTCGACGACCTGTCCACGGGCCATGCGGCGGCCGTGCGCTGGGGCCCGTTGGTCCAAGCGAACATCGCCGATGAAGAGGCGGTGCGGCGCGCGGTGGCCGAGTTCGCGCCGTGCGGCGTGATGCATTTCGCGGCTAAGAGCCTGGTAGGCGAGTCCCTCGTCGATCCTCTCAAATACTACGCCGAGAACGTCGGTCACGGCGCGACGTTCTTTCGCACCCTGCTGGGACTGGGGGTGGACCGAATCCTCCTGTCCTCGACCGCCGCGGTCTACGGCGATCCGGCGGGGGCGGCCGCCCTCACCGAGGACAGCCCGACCGGACCGATCAATCCTTACGGGGCGAGCAAGCTGGCCCTGGAGGAAGCCCTGCAATGGGGCGCCGCCGCGGCCGGCGGGCGGTGGACCATCCTGCGCTACTTCAACGCGGCCGGGGCCGACGGCGACGGCGAGATCGGCGAGGACCACGAGCCGGAGACCCACCTCATCCCGCTGGTGGCGGGCGCCGCGCTCGGATACCGTCCCCCCGTCACCGTCTTCGGAGACGACTATCCGACACCCGATGGCACCGCCGTGCGCGACTACGTCCATGTCGAGGATCTCGCCGAAGCGCACCTGCTGACCTTCGAGGCGATGCTGGGCGGCCAGACCAAGCAGCTGTTCAACGTGGGCGGCGGCGCCGGCCGGTCGGTGCGGGAGGTCATCGCCGCCGCCGCCGCCTGCCTGGGCGTTGCGCCTCCCCATCAAATCGGTCCGCGTCGAGCCGGCGACCCGTCGGTGCTGGTCGCCGATGTGCGACGACTGTCCAGCCTTGGCTGGCGACCACGCCGCAGCCTGGAGCAGATGGTGTCCACGGCGGCCGCCTGGCAGGCGAAAGTGCGCGCCGTCGGCTGAAACGACTTGCATCCGGACGCGCGTCATGTTGCACTGCAAACAAGGTTAATCCCCCCCCCCACAGTCCGACCTTATAGTCCATGTGCGCCGAGGCGCCCGCGCGACCGGAGACCGCCGTGCGCCGACCGCCAACGCCGCGTCCCGACCTCGAATGGATCGTGCCCGGCGGCGTATCGCCGCGGGATCCGGCCCGGCAGGACGGCGCCATGCGCGCGCTCGACATCGTTCTCAGCCTGGCCGCCTTGGTGTTTCTCGCCCCTCTGATGGTGCTGATCGCCATGGCGGTCGCCCTTTCGGACGGCGGGCCGGCCCTCTTCGTCCATCGCCGGATAGGACGGGGCGGCCGGACCTTCGGCTGCCTGAAGTTTCGGTCCATGCGGCCGGACGCCGAGGCGCGGCTTCGGGCGCTGCTGGCGGAGGATCCCGTGGCGCGCGTCGAATGGGCGCGTGATCAAAAGCTGACGCGAGATCCGCGGATCACCCCGTTGGGCCGGTTCCTGAGGCGGTCGAGCCTGGATGAGCTGCCGCAGTTCCTCAACGTTCTGCAGGGCGAGATGAGCCTGGTGGGCCCGCGGCCGATCGTGGAGACGGAGGCGGGGCGCTATGGGCGGCGGCTCGAACACTATTGCCGACTGCGGCCTGGGATCACCGGCCTGTGGCAGGTCAGCGGCCGCAGCGCCGCCACCTATCGTCGCCGTGTGGCCTGCGACAGCCTGTATGCGCGTCGCCGGAGCCTGACGCTGAACGCCCGGATTCTCGTCTCGACGGTTCCGGCGGTCCTGAAGGCCCGCGGCGCCGTTTGAGGCGTCAGGCCCTCGGCGCCCCGGAGACGGCGGTCGTCCGGCGCGGGCCGCGACGGTCGCGGAAGCCCACGTCGGCGCCGGTCCCCCGGCGCAGGCGCGTCCGCGTCCGTTCGATGTAGGCCGGGGCGAAGGCGGCCAGCACGCCGGCGGCGTCGGCCGCGAGATCGGACAGGCTGAGGGATCGACCGACGAGCGCCTGGAGCGCCTCGATCAGGACGCCTACGCCAAAGGCGCAGAGCGCCAGGTCGCTCCGTCGCGACCGGGGCGCGGCCGCGAACAGGGCCAGGGACAGGCCATAGAAGGCGATGGCGTGGGCGGCGGCGTCGCTGAGGCCCAGTCGCCGCTCCAGGCCCTGGAAGGGGCCAAGGGTGAGGGCCGCGAGGACCAGGAGGAAGAGCCCGAGGCCAAGGCGGACGAGCAGGAGGCGGCGATCGACGGGCATGGCGGTCCCTGGAAAAATGATCCGCCGACCCTGCGCCCGACTTCGCCAAGGCGAGGTCAACAGTCGTGGTTGCCGAACCCTTAGGATCCGCCGCCCGGGGTGGCGCGGTAGCCGTGGATGGTCAGGGTCAGGGCCTCGCCGGGCGACGGCGCTCGCCAGGCCCCCGCCCATTCCACCGCCCGGGTCGGCCAGAGTTCCATCAGGGGTTTGAGCGGGGCGCGGGGAAAGGCCTCGGCGTCGTCGGCGGAAAGGGCCGCACGCTCCCTTCCGTCCACGAGGAAACTCAGCCGGCGGCCCGCCTGGTAGCGCAGACCCAGGCGCAGCCGCGCCCCGGATAGGTCCCCCGGGATCAACAGCCGGGACCAGACCGAGCGGCCTCTTGCATAGACGGTGACGGTGAGCCCGCGCGTGCCGACCACTTCGAAATCCGCCTCGTCGCGGGTGGTGCGGCTGTAGAGCCAGAGGGGGGCGACGATCAGGCCCGGCCGCATTCGGGGCAGGGTGGCGTCCACCTCGAAAAGGGCGTCGCGCGAGAAGGCGCGGTCGCCCGCCTGCACCTGGGCGGTGCGACCGTCCCGAAGGCGGAGCTCCAGGGCGCCGCCGACCACGGTCGCCTCCTGCGGGCTCCAGCGGTATCCGGAGAGTTTGGGTTCGGTCCAGTCGGACGGCGTCCAGGGCGCGCGCCAGTCGCCGGGGACCAGCCGCACGCCGGAGAAGTCTGGCAAGGGGGCTTGGGGCGCGACAGGCGCCGCGAGCCCCACGCGCGGTTGCGACCCGGTCATGGCCAGGCTCAGCGGCAGGGACGCGGCGACGAGGCTTCGACGGGTCAGGGCGGGCATGGACGCGTTCCGGTGAGCCTCACCCTTAGCAGAGGGGCGGGACCGTCCCAAGACGCTCAAGCGATCGGACGATCAGCTCGGGAAGGTCATGCCGGGGCGAACACCGCGAGTCCAAGAATGACGATCGCGAAGACGCTGGCGAAGGCCGCCAGGAACAGCGGCACGGCCGCGCCCCGACGAGACGGCGGGGGGTCCGGGGGCGCTAGACGGACAGAAAGCCGGGCCATGGGTTTCTCGGTGCGACAGGAGGTCGCTAGGGTGTCGTAACGAGGTTCGGTTAAGGGCGGGTTTCTCGATGGGTGGCAGATTTCTTGCGTCTGCCGGGTCCCAAGTGTCAGACTGAAACGGGAATTGCCTCATGGATCGTTTCTTGCCGCGCTTCGCCATCCAACTCGATCGCGCGGATGCGGGCTGGGCCTGGCGGGTGCTGGACCAGGAGGGCCGGGCCGCGGCGGAAGGGCAGGCCGCGGACGAAGCGGCGGCGCGCGAGGCCGCCGGCCTGTTCCGGCGTCTTCTGAAGCCGAGAGCGCGGTTCTGAGCCCCCCGGCCCGCGCTCGGGCGTCGTTCGAACGCCGCCGAAGCGCGACCCGCCGATGATCGCGCGAGTCTCCGTCCTTATTCCCACATACAACCGGGCGGCCCTGCTGACGCAGGCCCTCGAGGCCTGTCGGTGGCAAACCCGCCGGGCGGACGAGATCATCGTCGTCGACGACGGTTCGACCGACGCGACCGCCGGTGTCCTGGCGGCATGGACAGGGCCTGGTCGGATAGTGCTGCGCCAAGTCAACGGCGGCAAGGCGGCTGCGCTCAATCGCGGTCTGGCCGCTGCGCGCGGTGATGCGGTACTGGTGCTAGACGATGATGACCTGCTCCCGCCCGACGCCCTGGCGAATCATGTTGCGGCCCTGGACGCCGCGCCGGCCGCGGGTTTCAGCTACGGGCGTTACGCCCGCTTCACGGGCGAGGGAACGCCGACCGCCACGCCCACGGACGTCGAGCCGATCGATCGACGAGACCCGCGACGGCTCCATCTGCGCCTGATCGATCACGATTTCCTGCCCAATCCCGCCTGGATGGCCCGGGGCTCGGCCCTGGCGCATGTCGGCGGCTACGACGAGGCTTTGGCGCGCAGCCAGGACTTCGACATGATCTTGCGCCTAGCGCGGGCGGTCCCGGCCGCCCCGATCGACGCCGTGGTCCTCTGGCAGCGAGTCCACAGTAGTCTGCGCGGGCGCGGCGCCGAGCGCGCCGCAGCGGTCCATACAACCGGCCTCTGGGCCAAGTACGACGCCATCATGATGGCCGGGCTCGACCGGCGCTGGAGCGACGAGGATTACCAACCGCTAGAGCGGCCGGAGGGCGTCGACCCGCGACCCGCCGTGCTGCAGCGGGCGGTGTCGAACTTCGTGCGCAAGAACTACGACGGCGCCTTGGCGCATTTCAAGCGGGCGGCGCCGCTGTGGGCGGCGCGGCCGCCCGATCCGCTCGAGCTTCGCATCGCCGCGAGCCTGCTGAGCTCCGCGCATGGGGTCGAGGAGCTTTGGGGCGAACGTCGGGACATACTGGAGGCGCTGGCGCGTTGCGGCCTGCCGGGGTCCGTCCGGCGGGCTATGGCTTATCCGCTGCGCTGGCGGCTGAGGGCGGCGCTCGCCGTCGGCGACCTATCGGAGGCTCTGGGACTGCGCCGGATTGCCGTCGGAGGTCTCGGCGTGAGCTTGGCGACCCTCGCCATGGCGCGCAGACCCCAATGGCCCCCGGCGTCGCCCTCCACGTGAGCCTGATCGGCTATTTCGCGACCGCGAGAGCTTTGCGCAATTTCTATTGCGACGCAACATAACGCCGCTATGGTAACCGGGATCGGAGCCGCCCATGGTCGAAGTCCCGCCCCGTTTGCGCAAGGCCGTTCTGCCCGTCGCGGGCCTCGGCACCCGGGTTCTTCCGGGCACCAAGACCACGCCCAAGGAACTGCTCAACGTCGTCGACCGGCCCATCCTCTCCTACATCGTGGAAGAGGCGCGCGAGGCCGGGATCG
>NZ_JAYRPA010000049.1:0-1379 GCF_041911375.1 Brevundimonas sp.
GGACGTGATGACGACCTACGGCGTCGATTCCTTCCAGGGCAAGCTGGCGGCGATCATCCAGGGGTCGACCGAGACGACCTTCTACGTGCTGGCCGTCTATTTCGGCAGCGTCAATATCACCAAGACCCGCTATGCCGTAGCCGGCGGCCTGATCGCCGACGCCGTCGGGTTGGTCGGCGCGATCCTGATCGGTTACGCCTTTTATCACTGAGCGGCGGCGCCTGTTGCGGTCGACCGCCAAAAATGGGCGAAAATTGAAATTTGCCGTCTGAATCGCCGCACGTGTCCAGAATCGTTTTCTTCAACAAGCCCTACGGCGTCCTCAGCCAGTTCACGCCGGAGGGCAGGTGGCGGGCGCTGGCCGAGTTCATTCCGGTCAAGGACGTCTATGTCGCCGGCCGCCTCGACGCCGACAGCGAGGGGCTGCTGCTCCTGACCGACGACGGCAAGCTGCAGGCGAAGATCGCCGATCCGCGGCACAAGCTGGAGAAGACCTACTGGGCGCAGGTCGAGGGGAGGCCCGACGAGGCGGCGCTCGACCGCCTGCGCGCCGGCATCGCACTCGCCGACTTCACCGCGCAGCCGGCCAGGGTGCGGCGCATCGACGAACCGGCCCGCCTCTGGCCGCGCGACCCGCCGATCCGTTACCGCGCGGCGATCCCGACGTCGTGGTTGGAGATCCGCATCGCCGAGGGAAAGAACCGTCAAGTCAGGCGGATGACGGCGGCCATCGGTTATCCTACGCTCCGCCTGGTTCGCGCCGCCGTCGGTTCGGCGACGCTGGACGGTCTGGCGCCGGGACAATGGCGGCAGATCGATGGCAGTTACAAGGATTTGCAAGGAAAATTCAATGAATAGGATTGTCGCCGCCCTTTGCGGGCTGGCCCTGAGCGCCGCCGTCGGGGCGCAGAATGCCATGCCGGTACTCGAGCTGAACGCCGGTTTCCACCGCATCGAGGCCGAAGTCGCCGCCACCGACCAGAACCGCCAGGTCGGCCTGATGAACCGCAAGGCGATGCCGCCGCAACGCGGCATGCTCTTCGTCTTCCCGCAGGAAAACACGCACTGCATGTGGATGCGCAACACGCTGATCCCGCTCTCCGTCGCCTTCATCGACGCCGACGGCATCATCATCAACATCGAGAACATGCAGCCGCAGACCGAGGACAACCATTGTGCCAAGGTGCCGGCGCGTTACGCGCTGGAGATGAACCTCGACTGGTTCGCCCAGCGCGGCATCAAGCCGGGGATGAAGCTGAAAGGCATCGAGAAGGCGCCGCGTCCGCAGTGATGAAGCGCAGCAAATGGCGGACCCGCCTGGCCGGCGGCCTGCGCGATCCGCTGCTCCGTTCCTGGCTGACCGAGCCGGGCTCGCTGAC
>NZ_JAYRPA010000050.1:0-14258 GCF_041911375.1 Brevundimonas sp.
CGGCGCGATCTCAGGCGCGGCGAACGGCGCCGCCTCCGGCTCGGCCTCGCGCGGACAGACTGAGCCGGCCGCGACCGAGCAACCGCGCCGCCGTCGCGCCGACGCCGACGCCGACGTCAGCGGCTCCGCTTCGGCCGACCGCAACGGGGCGTCCGCCTCGGTGGGCGTCTCGGGCGGCGTGAGCGCCGGTCGCGACGACTGATCCTCTCCGCAAGGGAGACATCGCGAGGTCCCGCTGGCGTCCGCCGGCGGGGCTTCACGACATGCGGCCAAGGCCGACCCTCAGCGCCAGAGGCTGCTTGATC
Organism: Brevundimonas sp.; assembly: GCF_041911375.1. GTDB lineage: Bacteria > Pseudomonadota > Alphaproteobacteria > Caulobacterales > Caulobacteraceae > Brevundimonas. The sequence continues at coordinate 306 of NZ_JAYRPA010000050.1, forward strand.
GGGCGGTCCTGCGAAGGGGCGGATGCGACCGGCGGCGGTGAAGCCGTCCGATGGCCGGTTCGTCAGATGCGCGTCGTGGCGGCGGGATCAGGGGCCGGCAGCCGGGCCTCGGCCAGCCTGCGCCGGGCCTGGGAGAGCTTGAGGCGAGTCACCGCCCGGCGCTTCCACGGGCGCAGGCTGTCGTGGGCGGACACCGGGTCGCCGAGATGAAAGGACGCCACCAGGGTCGCGAACCGGCCCAGGGGTTCCGAGTGCAGCGGCCGCAACCGATCAAGACCGGTCCGACGCAGAGCCTCGATCGCCCGCCCGAGGCCGCCCTGCGCCTTCACTTCGTCGCGCACCCGGCCTTCGTCACAGCCCAGCCAATGGGCGACCAGCCTGTCCCGGAAGACCGCCACGCAGACGCCTCCCTGGCCGTCATTCGCCGACGCGGCGTCGATGGTCAGATCGCACTCGGTGTCGAAACCCTCCGAGCGATTGTTCATGTTGCTGGAGCCGAGGCGGATGTAGCGGTCGTCCACGATCGCCAGCTTGGCGTGGACGATGATGGTTTCGCCCGAGGCCGTCACGGGGCTGTAGGCGTGGAGGCGGCCATGCAGGTCCGACGTTTCGAGCCGTCTCAGGAAGGCGGACCGCGTCCGGTCCATGGTCATCTGGTCGAACCAGCTGGGGGAGTGCTGGGTCGAGACCAGGACGACGTCCGGTCCGTCCGGCTCCTCCAGCCGTTCGGCCAGGGCCTCGGCCACGATGGGCGACGTGAAGTACTGATTTTCCAGATAGAGGCTGCGCCGGGCGGATGCGATCGCCGCCAGGGTCGCCGCCTCGCCCTCCCGGCGCTCCTCATGGGACTTCAGGGCGCCTGGGTCCGCGAGATTCCCACGGTCGCGCCGGTCAGGTCCGGGTCGACATGGGCCGGCCACGCCGTCTTCGCCCCCGCCTGGGGCGCGGGCAGCGTCTGCCCGGTCGCGCGTTCCCAGCGTTCGCGGAACAGCGCCCCCAAGCTGGCCGCCGGCGCGCCGTCGACCAGGGCCATCACCTCGTGTCGGCAGTCGTAGCAGGGATCGCCGCCGGGCCGCTTGGCCCGGCGCGGATCCGGGTGCCGATGCTCGGGCGTGTCCCAGCGGTCGGGTCCGATGTCGCAGCTCCCAACGAAGGCCAGGACGTCGTCGACGACCAGCACCTTCTGGTGATGCGACGCCCCGAGCGGGAGCGTCCCGTCGAGACGGAAGTCGATGCGCGACCTGGCGAAGAAGCCGCGACTGCGCAGCGGGAAGAACCGCTGCGTGGCGGCCACGGGCAGGGCCGACTGCCAGCACAGGATCCGGATATCCAGCCCGGGGCGGGCCTCGGCCAGGCTTTGCAGGAAGGCGCCGATCGTCAACGGATCCGAGCCTGGGCCGTCCGGCTCGTGCTGCAGGACGGTGTCCGGATCGAAAGCCCAGTTGAGGAAGTGGATCGAACGGGTCGCGGCCGCCATCGCGGCCCGCGCCGCATCCAGATAGGGCGCCATGTCGACCAGCATGGCCACCCGCGGCGCAGGCTCGACCCGCCAGCATGTGCTTCCAGCCTTGAGCATCGCCCCTTCCCTGGAAGACCTCGACCGAGCCTGGCGCCGGTCGACCATCTCGCCCGGAGCCGCCCTATCATCCGTCCCCCGGCCGGTCCAGCGACCGCCGACCGTCACGTCGGCGTCATCGCCGCAGTCGCCGGGGCCTGCATCGCCAGCATCCAGACCGCCATGGCGATCATCATCAGGTTCTCGGTCAGGGACAGGAAGCCCAGCGGCACATTGCTGTCACCGCCCACGCAGGCGCATTTCAGTTCGCGCTTATCGACATAGACGGCCTTGAACACCGAGATCGCGCCGATGCCGCCGATCAGGAGGGCGACCGGCGCCGACAGCCACGTCAGGACGCCCGCGAGCATCAGGGCGCCCGCCCCGAACTCGGCGAAGGGGTAGATCTTGCCATAGGGCACCCAACGCTTCGCCAAGAGGTCGTAGTTCAGGAACATGGTCGAGAAGCTGTCGACGTTCTGAAGCTTCAGCATGGCGAGAGCCATCATCGACAGGGCGATGAACCATTCGACCGCTCGGACCGTCAGCGGCGCGCCGTAGACGGTCAGGCTGAGCATGGCCGCCATCACGGCGGTGGTCAGGAAGACGACCAACACGGGCGTATAGGTCGTCGCCTTGGGATCGCGGACCTTCAGGCCGAGGAACCGACGCAGATCGTCGTGGCCGCCGATGCGCTGTCCGTCGATGAAGACCTGGGGCGTGGTCTTGACGCCGTGCTCCGCCTTGAAGGCGTCGGTCTGCTCGCGCGTGGTCAGCCAGTGATCCTCGACCTTGTAGCCCCGGCTCTTGAGCAGGTGGCGGGCCTTCAGCCCCCACGGACAGGTGTGGTCGGGCATCACCATGCGGTGGATGGTGGCGGTCTTGGTCATTGCAGCCTCCTGATCTTCAAATCCGAGGCGCCCGTTCTAAGTTCCGTATCATGGTACGGAGTCAAGCATGAGCGTGCGGACGATCGCGGGCCTGGCGCGAGAGGGCGGCGTCGGAGTGGAGACGGTCCGCTTCTATCAGCGGCGAGGCCTGCTGCCGACGCCGGATCGCTGGTCCAGGGACGGGGCGGGGGCTGGCGTGCGTCGGTACGGCGAGGAAGACGTCCGTCGGCTGAAGTTCATCCGCTCGGCGCAGGCGGCGGGCTTCACCCTGGAACAGATCAAGGAGCTGCTGTCGCTGGACGCGGGCGAGGATCGGGCCCGCGCCCGCGTCCTGGCGGCGGAGCGGCTGGAGGCGCTGGATCGGACCATTGCCGATCTGGAGGCGGCGAGGGCGGCCCTGCGGCGGCTGGCGAACGCGTGCGCGTCCAAGGACAGCGGCCCGTGTCCGATCATCGCCGCCTTCCAGGGGGAAATGGCCTGAGATCAGGCGCCGTTGTGGCGGCCGAAGACGGCGGCCTGGCCCCGATGGTCGATCAGCAGGGTGACGTAGGGTTCGCGTCCCGCCGCCTCCATGCCGGGCGATCCGGCGGGCATGCCGGGCGCCGCCAGCGCCACGGCCTTGGGTCGCTCGCGCAGCAGGCGCGCGACATCGGCGGCCGGCACATGGCCCTCGACGGCGTAGGCGCCGACCACGGCGGTGTGGCATCCGGCATAGCGATCCGGCACGCCGTGGCGGGCGCGGATCGGGGCGAGGTCGTCGCGCTCGACCACCTCAACGGTCCAGCCCGCGCCGCGCATGTGCGCGACCCAGCCGTCGCAGCATCCGCACCAGGGCGTCTTGTAGGCGGTCATCCGCCGGGTCTGGGCGAACGCCGGCCCTGCGACCGTCAAGGCGACGGCGCCGGCCAGCAGCAGGCGACGGCTGGGCTCCGGCCTCATCAGTGCACCATGAAGCGCACCGCGCCCGTCATCTCGTGACCGTCCGCGCCCTGGGCCGTCCAGTTCAGCACATAGTGGCCCGGCGTCAGCGTCGGCAGGTCCGCAGACACCCGCGTGGTCGCGGCGGCGGCGGCGACGGGAACGGTCACCGCCGCCCTGCCCTGGGCGGTCACGGTGACGGCCTTCAGGGTCATCGGATGCGGGAAGGTGGCGGTGAACCAGTCGGGCGAGCCGTCGGTCATGGCGCCGTCCGCCGGGCTGGTGACGACGCCGTGGGCGGCATGGTCGCCGGCCGCAGCCTGGCCATGACCGGCGTGGGCGCCGGCCCCGTGTCCCGCGTGGGCGTCCTGGGCGACGGCGGGCGCGGCGATGAACAGGCCGGCGGCGACGATCGGAAGCAGGTGGCGCATGTCTTTAACTCCTCAGAACCAGGCCTTCAGGCCAATGACGAAACGGGTGTGCTCGGGCTCTGCGCCCACCGCGCGGGTGAAGTCGGCGGTGTCGCCGAGCTCGCGGCTCCACTCCACGCCCACATAGGGCGCGAACTCCTTGGCGATTTCATAGCGTAGGCGCAGGCCCGCCTCCACGTGGGTCAGGCCCGATCCCAGCCCCAGTTCGGGCGCGTCGGCGGCCGAGGCCTCGACCTCGATGCGCGGTTGAAGGATCAGGCGCTGGGTGATGCGCTGGTCGTATTCGGCCTCGACGCGCGCGGTCAGGTCGCCCTCGGTCGACAGGAAGGCGGCGGCGTCGATCTCCCACCAGTAGGGGGCCAGGCCCTGAAGTCCGAGCACCAGATGGGTCGGATCCTTGTCGCCCTGGCGGAAGTCCTGGCGCACGCCGGCCTGCACGTCCCAGAAGGGCGAGATCGCGCGGCTGTAGAGCGCCTGGACTTCGCCTTCGGTTTCGCCGTCGAAGTCGCCTTCGCCCTCGGACTTCCACCAGAAGCGGTTGATGTCGCCGCCGGTCCAGCCCGCGACGTCCCAGGTCCAGGACTCCTCGCCGTCGCCAAAGCCGACCTCCAGGCGGTCGACGATGACGGCCGTGGCGCGCACGTCGCCGTTCTCGCGCCGCAGGAGGTCGCGGGCGCCGGTCATGCGGTCCGCGCCCCAGACGGCGTCGGCGGCGTGGGCCGGCCCGGACAGGGCGGCCGGGGGCAGCGGCGGCTGGCGCGGACGGCCTTCGTCATCGGCGCTGGTGGGCACGTCGGGCGGCCCGCTCGCCGCGGGGCCGCCCATGTCGTGTCCGGCATGAGGGTCGGGCTGCGCCGGCATGACGTGACCGGCGTGCGGGTCGGCGGGTGGCGTCGGCGTGGGCATGGCGTGACCCGCATGCGGATCGGCCGCCGGGGTCTGCACCGGAGGCCGGGCTTCGTGCTGGCTATGATCCTGGGCGGCCGCCGCTCCGGCGACCAGCAGCAGGGGGGCGAGCGCGGTCATCAGACGGATCATGCCGCGTCTCCATCCAGCGGGCGGACGGTGACGACGTTGAACATCCCCGCGTGCATGTGCATCAGCATGTGGCAGTGGAAGGCCCAGTCGCCGGGCGCATCCGCCGTCAGGTCGAAGGTCACCTTGGACCCCGGCGCGACATTGACCGTGTGCTTCAGCGGCTGATGTCCGGCGGGGGCGCCCGTCACCAGCTCGAAGAAGTGGCCGTGCAGGTGGATGGGGTGGGCCATCATGGTGTCGTTGACCAGGGTCACCCGCACCCGTTCGTTCCGCTCGAAGCGGATCGGCTCGACGATCTCGGAGAATTTGCGGCCGTCGAAGCCCCACATGAACCGTTCCATGTTGCCGGTCAGGTGGATCTCAAGCGCGCGGGACGGCGGCCTCTGATCCTTGTTCGGGGCCAGGGACACGAGGTCGGTATAGACCAGAACCCGGTGCGGGACGTCCTCCAGCCCCATGGGCCGCTCGCCCAGGCGGTTGGCCGGGTCCGAGGCGATCATGTCGACCCCGACCCCGACCGCCATGTCGGCCGGGGCGTTGTCCGGATTGCGCATGTCGTGATCCATGCCGCCGTGGCCCATGGCGGCGTGGTCGACGGGCGCGGCGGCAGGCTGGCCGTGACCCATGGCCGAATGATCCATGCCTCCATGACCCATGGCCGAGTGGTCCATGCCCGCCATGCCGCCCATGCCCATGTCGCGCATGGTGAGCGTCGGAACCTCGCGCAGCGGCGGGACCTCGGCCGTCATGCCGAGGCGCGGCGCCAGCGTCGCCCGCGCCATGCCGGATCGATCCACGGACTCGGCGACCAGGGTGTAGGCGCGGTCCTCGGTCGGGCGGACCACGACGTCATAGGTCTCCGCCACCGAAATCTGGAACTCGTCCGTCTCAACCGGACGCACGTTCTCGCCGTCGGCGTTGACCACCGTCATGGCCAGGCCCGGGATGCGGACGTTGAAGATCGACATGGCCGAGGCGTTGATGATCCTCAGCCGCACCCGCTCGCCGGGGCGGAACAGGCCGGTCCAGTTCTCGGCCGGACCGTGGCCGTTGACCAGATAGGTGTAGGTCGTGCCGTTGACGTCGGCGATGTCGCGCGGGTCCATCCGCATCCGGCCCCACATGCGCCGCTCCTCCAGCGACATGCCGTCCTGGCCTGAGATCAGGCCGGACAGGGTGGTGCGCGACCGATTGAAGTAGCCGGGGCTCTTCTTCAGCCGGTCCAGGATCTCGTGCGGGTGCAGGAAGCTCCAGTCCGACAGCACGATCACATGCTCGCGGTCATAGGCGACCGGATCGGCCCCCGCGGGGTCGATCACCAGCGGGCCATAGTGGCCCATCGCCTCCTGCAGGTTGGAGTGGCTGTGGTACCAGAAGGTGCCCGACTGGATGACCGGGAACTCGTACTGGAAGGTCTCGCCCGGCCGGATGCCGGGGAAGCTGACGCCCGGCACCCCGTCCATGTGGAAGGGCAACAGCACGCCGTGCCAGTGGATGGAGGTGTCCTCGTCCAAGGTGTTGGTGACGGACAGCCGCGCGGTCTGGCCCTCGCGCAGACGGATCAGCGGGGCCGGCAGGACGCCATTGACCGTGATCGCATGGCCGGTGCGGCCGCCGACGGTGAAAGGCGAATGGCCGACGCTGAGCCGCACGTCGGGGCCTTGCAGCGTCGGCAGGTCAGAACGCAGGCCGGGCGATCCCGTCTGGGCCCACGCGGGAAGCAGGCCTTGCGCCGCCAGCAGGCCGGCGCCGCCCGCCAAGCCGCGCAAGATCCCGCGGCGGTCAGTCTCGATCGATCTCATGCTTCGGTCTTTAGCCCATCTGTCTGATGAGCCTTACGTCGCCGTCGTGCGCGTCCCTCGCGACCGCTGGTCGCAGGAGGTTCAGTCGGCCGGGCCCACGCGCTCCAGCAGGGCCTTGCGCGCCCGCGCGATCCGCAGCTCGACGGCCTTTGACGACAGTCCCAGGATCTGCCCGATCTCGGCGTGAGACCGGCCTTCCAGCACCGCCAGCAGAAGCGGAGCCCGTTGCCCGTCCGGCAGTTCGCTCAGCGCCGCGTCCAGGCGCCGGACCCGCCGCCGGTCGTCGATGCGGTCTCCGACGTCAGGAGCCGGGTCGCCGACCGCCTGGGCCTCGGGCGCGTCCAGGCCCATTGCGCCCCGGACGATCCGACGGACGCGGCGACGACGGCTCCAGTCGCGGCACTTGTTGAGGGCTATGGTCCGCAACCAGGCCTCGAAGGGACGCGCAGGATCGTAGCGCCGGATCGACAGCCAAGCGGCGGCGTAGCTTTCCTGGACCAGGTCCAGGGCTTCATCGGCGTCGCCGACATAGCGGGTGACGAAACGATGCAGGTCGCCCTTGGTCGCCGACATCAGGCGCGAGAAGGCGGCCCGGTCTCCCTGGGCGGCCTGGCCTTCGTCGGTGTCGCCCGCCCCCACGCCGAAGTCAGTCGGCGTCGGCGCGCAGGGTCTCGACCACGGCGCGGTCGAATTCTTCCGCCTGTCCGGGCGTCAGCACGGCGCGCATGTCGAAGACGTGCCGGATCGTCGCCAGCTGAAGATCGCCCATGGCGGCGTGGAAGTGATCGACGGCGGCCTGAACCTCGGGCGTGTCGCCCCGGCTGGCGGCGATCGCCGCCGACAGTTCCGCATTGGCCGCCCTGACTTCGGCTTTCAAGGGCGCGCGGCGCTCTGCGAAGGCGGCTTCGATCGCCTCCAGACGTCGATCCTGTTCCGGGCTGAGGTCCAGACGTTCGTGAACGAGCTGATGGAGGTCAGCGGGCGTGTCCTGCCGCGCCTGCATGGTCATCGCGCCCCAGGCGGCTGCAGCCCCGACGGCGGCGGCCAGGACGGCGGTGATCAGGGTGGACTTGAGCCCGCTCATCCCAGGGCGCTCCGGACGTCCAGCGGAGTCGCGGCCATCCGGGGGCTGAAGATCGAGAGTTCGCTTCGGTCGGTCTGGACGGCGGGAGCCGCCGCCCCGCCCGCGATCCCGCCGATGGCGGCCGCCACTCCAAGGGCCGCGAGGCGCAAGCTGCGCTCGCGGGCCTTTGACCGCGCGCGGTCCACGCGCGACCAGACGCCCTCTTCCAAGCCGTCCAGCGCGAGGTCGGCGCCCGCCGATCCGCGAATGATGAGGGTGTCCAGGTCGGTCATGCCGAACGTCTCCAACTAGCCCTGCTCTCTACGCGCCGATCTCGCCACGCCCTCGCGAGGGGCGGCTTCACAGCCAGCGTAGAGGGAGCATAGTCCTGATCCCTCATCTAGGAGTCTTCGATGAAGCGCCTGATCCTCGCCGCCGCCGTCGCCCTCTGCGCCCCCGCCGCCGTGGCGCACGACGGTCCTGTCTCGACGGGCGCGGTCCAGGCCGTGAGTGAGGCGGCGGCCCCGGCGGTCGCGGCCGTGGACGCGTTCCACGCCGCCCTGGGATCAGGCGACGCCGCAGCGGTCCTGGCCCTGCTGGCCGAGGACGTCGTGGTTCTGGAGGAAGGCGGGGCCGAGCGGTCGCGAGACGAGTACGCCGGCCATCACCTGCCCGCCGACATGACCTTCGCCGCCGCAACGACCGCCGAGATCACGCGCCGCGCCGCCTGGGTTCAGGGCGATGTCGCCTGGGTGCTGACCGAGGGCCGCACGACCGGCGAGTTCAACGACCGTCCCGTCGATCGGCTGACCGCCGAGACGATGGTCCTTCACCGCGACGGCGACGCTTGGCGCATCCGTCACATCCACTGGTCGTCGCGCGCTCCCCGCTGACCCTTACATGGAGCCGGGCGGCATCCGAACGCCCATCGCCGCGACCAGACCCAGCAAGGCGACGCCCGCCGCCATCTCGAGGCCTATGCTGATCCGCAGGTGCCGGAGGGGCGACGCCGGCGCCCCGCGCGCGACGGCTTTCGCCAAGGTCGGCGTCAGCGTGAAGCGGTTGTGCGCGGCCAGACCCAGCATCAGACCGAACAGCGCCAGCTTGGCCGACAGCAGCACGCCCCAGGTCGAACCGAAGATCCGCGTCACGCCGTCGGCGCCGACCAGGAACGCCGTGTTGACCACACCCGTGATGACCAGCGTCACGACGGCCGCCGTGCCGATCCTCGCGAAGTCCGCCAGCGAGCGGGCCAGGGCGTCCGGCGGCGTTTGCGACACCTGCAGCAGCATGAGGCAGAACCCCGCCAGGGCGCCCAGCCAGACGGCGGCGCCCAGGGCGTGGATGATGTCGGCGATCAGATGGACCGCGCCCAGCGCGCCTTGGCTGGACGCGCCGTGGCCGCTCCAGGCGAAGCTGGCGACGGCCGCTGCGAACGCAAGGACGGCGATCCGCCGCGAAGCCCTGGCGTCCCGACCGATCACCAGGATCGCGACGCCGACCAGCGCCAGTCCGGCGCGGGCTATGTGAGCCATGCCCAGGCCCGTGGACTGAACGACGTAGCCGATCGCCGCCGGGTCCAAGGCGGGCGCCCAGCCGCCCGCCATCATGGCCGTTTGGGCGATAAGCCCGCCGGCCGCCCCGACCGCCAGGACGAGACCGGCCGCAAGCGTCACCCGACGCGAGGTGCGCGTCGGGCAAGGGGCGAGGGCGCAGGTCCGAAAGAACGGCAATCCCAGCGCCACGACGGCCGCCGAGAACTGAAGCCACCGAAGGACGGCGACGGTCAGGTCGATCGACACGTCAGCGGACGGTGAAGCTGTAGTTTCCGGTCATGCGGTGCCCGTCGGCCGCCGCGATGGCCCAGGTCACGCGATAGGTTCCTGCGGGCAGCGGCGTGGCGAACGCTCCGCCCAGGGTCTTGCCGTCCTGCGACACCGTCTTTGTCATCGGGATCGAACGACCCCTTCCGTCCTCGACTGCGACGCTCGAAAAGGGCGCCGCGAAGCGCTCGCTGAACGTCAGGCTGAGGGCCCGGGGCGCGGAGACGGTCGCGCCGTCGCCCGGCGTGGCCGACACCAGTTTGGCGTGCGCCAGCGCCGGAGAGGCGCTGAGAACCATGGCCGAGGCGATTGCGAACGGGAGGATCCGGTTCATGAGTGACTCCTTCAATCCTGTCTCCTACGCCTGCCCCTTGATCATCCCTCATGGCGGAGGCGGGGCGTCGTGGCCGAGGCGAAGGCTGGCCTGCGCGTGCGGAAACGGACACGGGAACCCGGCTCGAGGCGGGGGATTGGGATAGCCGGTGGGGACGCCGCGTCGCGAGGGCGACGGTCCGCGCCGTTTCCACGCCGAAGGTTCATGGATGGCCCAACTCCCGCTGGCAGCGCCGCCCCCGTTCGAAGCGTCCCGCAGGCGCTGCGCGCCCGGCCCGGACCTGCATCGCCATGACATGAAGGGCCGCGTCCTTGGTTGAGGCGGTCAGCGATGGCGCCGAAGGGGCCCTGGGCGAGGCCCCGCTGGTCGGCGGTCCGGCGACGATCGCCACGGCGGTCGCGCCTCGGGCGACGAGGCCCGGTCCGGCCCTGATCGCGGCGATGCTGGCCGATCGGATCGCGCCGGGCGCCGGCCTCACGGTCCTGATGACCACCAGCGAAGCGAGGGCGGACGAGATCGGCCGCGCGCTCGCCCCCATGGCCGAAGAGGACGTCGAGGTTCTGGTCCTGCCGCCGTGGGACTGCCTGCCCTATGACCATGCCTCGCCCTCGCGCGAGAGCCAGGGCCTGCGCCTGGCCGTGCTTTCCCGGCTGGGCAAGCGATCCAGACGCCAGGTGCTGGTCGTCTCGCCGGAGGCGGCGATGCTGCGCCTGCCGCCGCCCGAGGCGCGATCGGCGGCCTTCGTTCTGAAGGTCGGCGAGGCGCTGGACCGCGACGCCCTGGCCGCCTTCGCGCGCCGCACGGGCTATGTGTTCGACGATCGCATCGACGAGCCGGGGGAAATCGCCCTGCTTGGAGAGGTCGTCGACGTCTTCCCGGCCGCCGCGCGGCGACCCGTCCGCCTGTCGCTGGCGAACGGCCTGATCGAGGCCATACGGTGGTTCGACCCCCTGACGCAGCGATCCGAGGAGGACATGGAGGCGATCGTCCTCCAGGGCGCGTCGGAACTGCATCTGGCGGACGAGGAGGTGCGAGAGAGCGGCTGCGAACACGCCATGGCGCAACTCGTCGGACCGCTGCACAGCCTTTTCGACCTCACGGACGGCGCCGTGCTCTTCGCCGAAGACGAGGCGGCCGACCGCTGCCGCCGCTTTATCGACCAGGTCCGTGACGCCCACGCCACGGCCCGGACGTTCGGCGCCGCGGGGGCGGTGATCGCCGACCCCGCCGGCCTCTACATGACGCGCGAGGAGGCGGATGTCGCCCTGGCCGGCGCCCGTGTGCTGGTCCCGCACGCGGAGGCGATGGCGCCGCCGTCCTTCGCCGCCGAGCGCAGTCCCGGACGGGCGGTCAAGAGCTTCATCGAGAACCGCCGCGGGGCCGGTCGTCGCGTCGTGATCGCGGCGACCGAAACCGAGCTTCGCATGATCTCGCGACTTCTGCGGCGCCAGTCCGTGGACCTGCCGTCGCCGACGTCCCGCTGGGCTGACATCTGCGCGGCCGAAGCCGGGGCCCTGCGGGTCTTCATCGCGGACCCGGGCGCCGGGTTCGACGATCCGGGCGCGAACCTGACGCTGTTGACGGCGACGGACGTGCTGGGCGGCCGCGTGGCGGCGGCCCGTTCGCCCGTGCAGACCCTCATCGGCGAACCGGAACTGCGCGTCGGAGACGTGGTGATCCACGAAGATCACGGCCTGGGCGTGCTGCAGGCCCTGGAGCGGATCGAGATCGACGGCTTCGAGCGTGACGTGCTCAGGCTGGAGCATCACGGCGGCGCGACGGTTCTGGCGCCGGTGGAGGAGTTCGGGCGCATCTGGCGCTACGGCTCCGAACCCGGCGCCGTGACCCTGGACCGGATCGGCTCCGACGCCTGGCTGCGGCGCCGGGCCGAGGTCAGCGCCCAGATCGACGAGACCGCCGCCCGCCTGGTCGCCCTGGCGGCGGAGCGGGAACAGGCCGAGACGACCCCCATCACCCCCCCGCGCCAGGCGTTCGCCGCCTTCGTCGCGCGCTTTCCCTTCCCCGAGTCTGGAGATCAGGCCGCGGCCATCGCCGCCGTCGCCGAGGACCTGGCCAGCGGGCGGCCGATGAACCGGCTGATCTGCGGCGATGTCGGCTTCGGAAAGACCGAGGTGGCCCTGCGCGCCGCCGCCGCGGTGGCGCTGAGCGGACGACAGGTGGTGGTGGCCGCGCCGACGACGGTGCTTGCGCGCCAGCATTACGAGACCTTCGTCCGGCGGTTCCGCGACACGGGGGTCGAGGTGGCGCATCTGTCGCGTCTGGTGGAAGGCCCCGATGCGGCGGCGGTCCGCGAGGGGCTGGCGAACGGCGACGTTCGCATCGTCGTGGGCACCCAGGCCCTGGCGTCCGAGACCCTGGCGTTCGCCGACCTCGGCCTGGTGATCATCGACGAGGAGCAGCGGTTCGGCTCGCGCCTGAAGGACGCCTTGCGCGCGCGTGCCTCTCACGCCCTGACGCTGACGGCCACGCCCATCCCGCGCACGCTGCAGAGCGCCCTGGTGGGCCTGACCGACGTCACCGTCATCGCGACCCCGCCGGCGCGGCGTCGGCCGATCCGCACGGTCACCACCGACTTCGACGGCGCCTCGTTCCGGACGGCGCTGCTTCGCGAAAAGCGCCGAGGGGGACAGACCTTCATCGTCTGTCCTCGCATCGAGGACCTGGAGCCGATGCGCGAGCGGCTTCAGACGCTGGCGCCCGAACTCAGCGTCCTGACCGCGCACGGCAAGATGCCGGCGGCCGAGGTCGACGAGGCCATGGTCGGCTTCGCCGACGGACGCGGCGACGTCCTGCTGGCCACCAACATCATCGAGAGCGGACTGGACGTGCCGCGCGCCAACACCATCGTGGTGTGGAGGCCCGACCGGTTCGGCCTGGCGCAACTGCACCAGCTGCGCGGGCGCGTCGGACGGGGAAGGGCCCAGGGCTTCGCCTATCTGCTGATCGAGCCCGGGGATCAGGTGGCGGAAGGAACACTGACGCGGCTGGCCACGCTGGAGGCGTTCGACCGCCTCGGATCGGGCTTTGCGATCAGCGCGCGAGACCTGGACCTGCGCGGCGGCGGCGATCTGGTCGGCGACGAGCAGGCCGGCCATATGAAGCTGATCGGCGCCACCCTCTATCAGCGCGTGCTGGAACGGGCGGTGCGCACCGCGCGAGGCGAGGCGCTGGCCCCCGACCTGTCGCCGCCCCGCATCCATGACGGGGCCGCCCTGCCTGAAGACTTCATCCCCGATGCGACGATGCGGATCAATCTGTACGCCCGCCTGGCGCGCGTCGTTTCCGCCGCCGAGGTCGACGCCCTGGAGGACGAGATCGCAGATCGTTTCGGGGCCCCGCCGCCGCCTGTCGTCGCCTTGCTGGCCGCCACGCGTTTGTCGGCCCTCGCCGCAGAAGCAGGCGTCCTCAAGATCGCCACCGGGCCAAAGGCGACGGCCTTCACCCTGTCGTCCGCCCGGGCCGCCGAACTGCGCCCCCGATTCCCGGCGCGAGGGGCGCGGCGGTGGTCGGACGATCGGCTGGTGTTCGACGCCGCCGGCGAAGACGCGCCGCACGACGACGCCTTCATCACAGCGGTTCTGACCGACCTCGCGGCCTGAGCGCCGGGGAACGCGTCAGCTCAGCGCTTCGGCCGCCTCGGGATACCGCTGCAGCAGGCGCGCCGCCCATTCCGCCTTGCGCGGCCAGGGCCGCTGAGCCTCGCGTCGCCGATCGTGGACCAGGGCGGCGGCCTCGCGCAGCGCCGGCCAATCCATCAGAAAGGCCATGGCCGCGCCGAAATCCGGCGCAGCGGCCGCATGGGCGAAGGCGCGGTCCAGGGCCTCGACGTCATCGAAGTCGGGCAGCCGGCGGAGGTAGTCGCGCAGAGGCTGGGGCGTCAGGTCGCGTTCGAACATGGCCCAGCGCAAATCCTGAGCTTCCTTCAGCTCTCCCTCGGCCTCGAGGACGTCGATCGAGGCCAGCTCCCAGGCGGGCGTCAGGGCGGGCCGCCCGGCGGCGGGGCTTCGTCCGAAGGTCCAGCGGCGGTTCATGGCCGAAGGCTGCAAGGCGCGCTCCAGCGCCGCGCGCGCTTCGCCGA
>NZ_JAYRPA010000051.1:0-9648 GCF_041911375.1 Brevundimonas sp.
CGCCTCCGCCGCCTCCGCCCGTCGCGTCGCCCGGCGCGGGCGCGCCGGCCGCCCCGATGCTCAGGGACTGGCGCGCGGTCGTCACCGCCGCCGACCGCGATCGCTATCAGCGCCGCGACGCCGCCTGGGACCTGGCCCTGCAGCAGGCCCGTCGGCAGCGCGGATCGGGCGACCTGAACAGCCTGGGCGAGTTGATCGATCCCGACGCCGCCCGGCCCGGCGTCATTCCTCCGGCCGGCGACTATCGCTGCCGCACCGTCAAGCTGGGCTCCCAGGGCGGCGAGGCGGGCCTGGGCTATGTCGTCTACGGCTGGTTCGCCTGCCGGATCGAGGCCACGCCCCAGGGCCTCAAGTTCGTCAAGGTCACCGGCTCCCAGCGTCCCTCCGGCCTGCTGTTCCCCGAGAACGACCGGTCGATGGTGCTGCTGGGCTCCATGGCCCTGGCGCAGGAGCCGCCCGCCGACTCCTACGGCCGCAACCCCGACCGCGACCTGATCGCGGGTCTGGAGCGGATCGGCGAGGCCCGCTGGCGTCTGGTCGTCCCGTGGCCGCAGAACGAATCCAACCTGGATCTGATCGAACTGCGCCCCGCATCCTGACGGGTCTGCGGTGAACCGGGACGCCGCCCGTCCGTTTTCGTGTCTCCACCGAAGGGGACGATACATGCGCCGTACGACGACCGCCCTGGCCGCCCTGATGACGACGGCGGCGCTCGCCGCGTGCGGCGAAAACAGCCCGGACAGCGCGCTGCGGGCGTCGCCCGCCGTGACCGCGCCTGCGCCCGGCGTTCCCGATCGCGCCGCGCCGGAAGCTGTCGCGACGCCCGAGCAGGCGTCGGCGCCGACCGATACGGCGGCGCCGGCGGAGGGGCTGCAGGGCGGGACCGACGACTGGCGGCGCGTGGCGTCGGCCGCCGACGCCAGTCTGCTGGGCCGTCTGGACCAGGCCTGGCGTCTGGGCCGGGCCGAGGCCGAGGACGCCGGTTTCGCCACCGAGGTGGAGCGGCTGGGCGCCCTGGTCGATCCGAACGCCGGCCTCGCCGGCCGCCTGCAGCCCGCGCCCGGAACCTATCGCTGCCGCACGATCAAGCTGGGCCGACGCGCCGAGGGCCAGGGTCTGGCCTATGTCGCCTATCCCTTCTTCGCCTGTTCGGTCGCGCTGACGCCGGGGGGAGATCTGCTCCTGACCAAGACGACCGGCTCGCAGCGCACGCAGGGGCTGCTCTATCCGGATACGGATCGCCGACTGGTCTATGTCGGGGCCCAGGCCTGGGGCGACGAGGCGGATTTCCCCCGCTACGGCCAGACGACCGAGCGCGACCAGGTCGGCGCCTTCGAACGCATCGGCGACCAGCGCTGGCGCCTGGTCCTGCCCTGGCCCAAGCAGGAGGCCAAGCTGGAGCTGCTGGAGATCGTGCGCTGAGGCCCGGTTCGCCTCGGCGGATCAAGGTCGCCGAGAAGATTTGCAGCCCCCCGCGCAACCCGCTAACGCCAGCGGCATGAACTTCGACTTCGACGCCCAGGTCACCGCCGCCCTCTTCGACAGCACCGGCGCCGTCTTCGCCCTCGGCGACGGCTCGGTCCGGTTCGACGATCGCCAGCGGGTGGAGGCGCACGACGGGGCCGTGCTGTGCGCCGCCGTGCATCCCTCGGGCGAGGGCGTCGTCACCGGCGGCGACGACGGCAAGGTGGTCTGGAGCCGGCGCGGCGAGGACCCGCAGATTCTGGCCACGGCGAAAAACCAGTGGATCGACGCCATCGACGCCTCGGCCGCCTCGGGCCTGGTGGCCTTCTCTTATGGGCGGACCCTGGCGGTCATCGACCCGAACGACACCGGCTTCAGGCGCGATTTCCAGCACGAGCGCACCGTCTCGGGCGTGGCCTTCGAGCCGAAGGGGCGGCGCATCGCGACCTCGACCTATGGCGGCGCGGCCCTGTGGTACGCCCGGATCGAGAAGCAACAGCCGACGCTGCTGAAATGGGCCGGGTCGCACACGGGCGTCTCCTTTTCGCCCGACGGGGCCTTCGTGGTCACCCTGATGCAGGACAATCAGCTGCACGGCTGGCGGCTGAAGGACGCCAAGTCGATGCGGATGGGCGGCTATCCCGGCAAGGTGCGCTCGAACGCCTTTCTGGCCGGCGGCCAGTTGATGGCCACCTCGGGCGCGCAGGGCGTGGTGCTGTGGCCCTTCGTCGGCTCGAACGGCCCGATGGGCCGCGAGGCGACCGAGATCGGCTATGACGAAGCCAGCCTGGTCAATCTGGTGTCGGCGCGCACGGCGCACGGCCTGGTCGCGGCCGGACTGAACGACGGCCGGGTCTGGGTCGCGCATCCGGCGGCGCAGGGGTTGAACTTCGTCAAGGCCGAGAAGGGCGCCGGCGTCGTCGCCCTGTCGCTCAGCCCGGACGCGGATAAGGTCGCCTGGGCCGACGAGGACGGCCGCGCCGGCGTGGCGATCCTCTGACATGGCTGGAAAGCGGTCCCGCTTGGGTCGTCTGCTGGGGCTCATCCTGCTGGTCCTGGTCGCCGTGCCGGTGGTCGGCGTGCTGCTGTTCGCCGTGGTCCCGCCGACGCCGACGATCCTGATGCTGCAGCAGGCGGCGAAGGGGCAGGGGCTGGACTATCGCTGGCGCGGGCTGAACGACATCTCGCCCAACCTGGTCAACGCCGCCATCGCCGCCGAGGACGCCCGCTTCTGCAGCCATCACGGCTTCGACATGGAGGCGATCCAGAAGGCGCTGGACCACAACGCCGAGGGCGGCCGCATGCGCGGCGGATCGACCATAAGCCAGCAGACCGCCAAGAACGTCTTCCTGTGGCCGTCGCGCGACTGGGTCAGGAAGGGGCTGGAGGCGGGCTACACCGTCCTGATCGAGACGGTCTGGTCCAAGCGCCGGATCATGGAGGTCTATCTAAACGTGGTGGAATGGGCGCCGGGCGTCTATGGCGCCCAGGCGGCGTCGCGCCACTGGTTCGGCAAGGATGCGGACGAACTGACCACGCGCGAGGCGGCGCGCCTGGCCGCCATCCTGCCGGCGCCGCGCCGTTACAAGGCCGCCAGCCCCGGACCCTATGTGCGCCGCCGGGCCAGCCGCATACAGGCGGCGATGGGCACGGTGCGGGGCGACGGGCTGAACGCCTGCGTCCTGGGCCGAACTTGACGCGACAGGTCGGCTGGCCTTTCCTGCGCGCCCTGTTCAGGAGATCCCCATGAAGCGTCAGTTGATGGCCGCCGCCGCGGTCTGCGTCCTTGCCTTCAGCGCCGGATGCGCGACCACGGAGACCGCGGCCGAGGCCCCGGTCGAGACCGCCGCCGCGCCTGCCGCCCTGCCGGACTATCCGGTCACCGCCGAGGGCGCGACCCGCTTCATCGCCGACGCCGAGGCCAAATACGCCGAGCTCAGCGAATACGTCGCCCGTATCCAGTGGGCGCGCGCCACCAACATCACCTTCGACACCATGTGGCTGGAGGCCAAGGCCAACGCCGAGGCGACCGAGATGCAGGTCCAGTTCGCCAACCAGGCGGCCAGGTTCAACGACGTCGAGGTCGATCCGGTCGTGCGGCGCAAGCTGAACCTGCTGCGGCTGGGCCTGGTCCTGCCGGCGCCGAACCGGCCGGGCGCGGCCGAGGAGCTGGCGCAGCTGACGACCCGGCTGGACTCGACCTATTCGACGGGCAAGTTCGAATTCAAGGGCCGTCAGATCACCCTGGACGAGGCCTCGCTGATCCTGGCCGACAGCCGCGACCCGGAAGAGACCAAGGCGCTGTACGAAGGCTGGCGCACCGTCTCGCCGGTGATGAAGGACGACTACGCCCGCATGGTCGCGATCGCCAATGAGGGCGCGCGCGAGCTGGGCTTCGCCGACACCGGCGCCCTGTGGCGGTCGGGCTACGACATGCCCGCCGACGACTTCGCCCGCGAGACCGACCGGCTGTGGGACCAGGTCAAGCCCTTCTACGAGAACCTGCACTGCTATGTCCGCGGCCGCCTGAACGCCAAATACGGCGATGCGGTCCAGCCCGACCACGGCCCGATCCGCGCGGACCTGCTGGGCAACATGTGGTCGCAGCAGTGGGGCAACATCTATGACGTGGTTGCGCCGACGACCGGCGGGGCGTCCAGCTACGACCTGACCGAACTGCTGAAGGCGGCCGACTACGACGCCACGAAGATGGTCAAGACGGGCGAGGGCTTCTACACCTCGCTGGGTCTGGAAGCCTTGCCGCAGACGTTCTGGGAACGCAGTCAGATCACCCGGCCGCGCGACCGCGAGGTGGTCTGCCACGCCTCGGCCTGGAACCTGGACAACGCCGACGACATCCGCATCAAGATGTGCACCAACGTCAACGGCGACGACTTCTACACCGTCCACCACGAGCTGGGGCACAACTACTACCAGCGCGCCTACAAGAACCAGCCGATGCTGTTCCGCAACGGCGCCAACGACGGCTTCCACGAGGCCATCGGCGACTTCGTCGGCCTGTCGGCCCTGACGCCGACCTATCTAAACCAGATCGGTCTTCTGGAGACGACGCCGGGCGCGGAGGAGGACATCCCCTTCCTGCTGAAGATGGCGCTGGACAAGATCGCCTTCCTGCCGTTCGGCCTGATGGTCGATCGCTGGCGCTGGGACGTCTTCGCGGGTGAGACCACGCCGGACCAGTACAACGCCGCCTGGAGCGCGGACATGCTGAAGTATCAGGGTCTGGTCCCGCCGGGGCCGCGCCCGGCCGACGCCTTCGACCCCGGCGCCAAGTATCACGTACCCGGCAACACGCCCTACACCCGCTACTTCCTGGCCCACATCTACCAGTTCCAGTTCCACCGCGCGGCCTGCAAGCAGGCGGGCTGGACCGGCCCGCTGCACCGTTGCTCCATCTACGGAAACACCGAGGTGGGCCAGCGCTTCAACGCCATGCTGGAGATGGGCCAGTTGCGGCCCTGGCCCGAGGCGATGCAGGCCTTCACCGGAGAGACGACCAACGACGCCTCGGCGGTCGCCGACTATTTCGCCCCGCTGAACACCTGGCTGACCGAGCAGAACCGCGGCCGGCAGTGCGGCTGGTCCGAAGCCTAACGGCGGTTAACCGTCACGGGTGACGCTTCCCTTAACCGCATGGCTTCAGACTGTCGCCATGCGGGCGGCTTGCGCCCGCCGGGGATCGACGATCTTGACGGTTCTGAGCGCTGTTTCCGGGGCCCTGGCCCGTCTGTCGTCCGCAGCCGCCCGGCTGCGCGGCGACCGGCGGGGCAATGTCGCCATCCTGTTCGCCCTGGCTCTGCCGACGCTGGTCATGGTGGTGTTGGGCGGGATCGACATTCAGCGCGTGACGACCGTGCGCGCCAACCTTCAGGACGCCCTGGACGCCGCCACCCTGGCCGCCGCGCGCTCGCCCTATGTCCAGGATGAAGACCTGACCGAGGTCGGGCTGAACGTCCTGAAGGCCAACATGCAGGGGTTCCCAGGCGTCACGATCGATGACGCCGCCGTCCAGTTCAAGCTGGAGAACGGCGAGATCGTCGTGGCCAACGCCAAGGTCGAGGTGAAGACCCTGGTCGCCAACATCGTCCTGCCGCCGTACGGCAAGATCCTGGACGACGCCCTGCCGGTCGGCGCCCACTCCGAGGTCAACCGTTCGACCAAGGACGTGGAGGTGGCCCTGGTGCTGGACGTGACCGGCTCCATGTCCGGTTCTCGCATCCGCGACCTGAAGACGGCGGCGAACGACCTGGTGGACATCGTGGTCCAGGACGAGGCGCGCCAGGCCGTCACGCGCACCCGTATCGCCCTGGTGCCTTATTCGATGGGCGTCAACGCGGGCGACTACGCCGCGGCCGCCCGGGGCGTCATCCGCGGTCGCACCGAGATCGACGACGCCGACTGGGGGACCGGGTCGGCCAAGGCGATCAGCGGCGTCGCTAAGGGCTCGCAGACGACCATCAAGGCCGATGCGCACGGTTTCGACACCGACGACTACGTCTGGGTGACGGGCATATCCAGTTCCGGCAACGGCTCCAGCCTTGCGACGCGGCTGAACAACAAGCCCTATCGCGTGGTTCGCGAGAGCGCGAACAGCATCCGGCTCCAGACCTGGAACGGCTCGGCCTGGGTCGACTACAGCACCGCCAACCACAACAACTGGTCCTCGGGCGGCACGGTGCGGGAGTGCGTGGTCTCGTCGTGCGAGGTGGTGGCGAGGTCGCCGCGCCATGGACTGCAGACCGGCGAGGATATCCGCATCGCCGACGTGCGCGGCCTGACCGCCATCAACAGCGACAGTCGGTCGGCGACGCGGCTGACCGAGGACACCTTCGTGATCAACGGCGTCCTGCCCACGACGGTCAGCGGCCAGAGCTACAGCAGCGCCGGCGGCGACTACGTCCAGTGCCTGGAACTGGGGTGCCAGTTCTACAAGTTCAGCAACTATTACGGCAGCACGCGCATCCAGGAGGTCTCGACCTGCGTCAGCGAGCGGATCGGAACCGGCATGTACACCGACGCCGCGCCAGGCGGCGCCCCCGTGGGGCTGGCTTATCCGTCGTCGGACAACCGCTGCCTGGGCTCGACCATCCTGCCGCTGACGCACAAGAAGGCCGACCTGAAGGCTCAGATCAACGACTACGCCGCCGTGGGCTCCACAGCGGGTCAGGTCGGCGTCGAATGGGGCTGGTACATGGTTTCGCCGACGTTCGGCGCCATCTTCCCCAGCGACAACCGGCCCGACGCCTACGACGCCCAGAAGCGCCTCAAGGTCGTGATCCTGATGACCGACGGGGAGTTCAACACCCCCTACTGCAACGGCGTGGTCGCCGGCGCGGTGTCGGGCAGCGGCGACGTCAACCAACACATCGGCTGCTCCCAGTACACGGGGTCCAACCTGCGCAACCAGCCGGTCGGCCAGTACAGCAATCCGTTCGCGCGGTCGGTGGAGATGTGCAACCGGATGAAGGCGGCGGGCGTGATCGTCTACACCGTCGGCTTCGACATCAACTCCGGCACCGGCGGCGCCGGCGTGGACACCGCCAAGGAGGTGATGCAGCAATGCGCCACCAACAGCGACCACGTCTATCTGCCCGAGAACGGCGCCTCGCTGAAGTCGGCCTTCGGCGCCATCGGCCGCAGCATCAGCCAGCTGCGCATCACCCGCTGACGCCGAGCTTCCGCCTGTTCGTCAGAGCAGGCGGATCTCGCGCAGGCGCTCGGTCAGATAGTCCTCCGCCAGGATGGTCTTGCCCGCATAGCGGTCGGGATTGTCCGGCGTGATGGCGCTGGGCAGGGTCTCGATCGGGAAGTCCGGGTTGAAGTGCAGGAAGAAGGGCGTCGAATAGCGGGCGAAGCCCCGCCGCTCGGGCGCCGGATTGACGACCCGGTGGGTGGTCGACGGCAGGACGTGGTTGGTCAGACGCTGCAGCATGTCGCCGATGTTGACCACCAGGGCGCCGGGCGGCGGCGCGATGTCCAGCCAGCTGCCGTCCTTCTCCTTCAGCTGCAGACCGGCCTCCTCGGCCCCCAGCAGCAGGGTGATGACGTTGATGTCCTCGTGCGCGCCTGCTCTCACGCCCGGCGCGTCGGCGGGGACCGGGGGATAGTGCAACATGCGCAGCACGCTGTTGCCCAGCTCGACCTTGTCCTCGAAATAGGCGTCGTCCAGCTTCAGATAGCGCGCGATGGCCCTCAGGATCTTTCGCCCCAGGGCGTCCAGGTCCTCGAACATGCCATAGAGGTGCTCGCGGAAGCCCGCGACCTCGGTCGGCCAGACGTTGTCGCGCATATAGGTCCGGTAGGGGTGGCCTTCGGGCAGTTCGCGACCGACGTGCCAGAACTCCTTGAGGTCGACCGTCGCGGCGCCCTTGGCCGCCTCGACGCCAAAGGGCGTCAGGCCGCGCGCGCCGCCCGTGCCGGGCTGGTGATAGCGGCGCTTGACCTCTTCGGGCAGGGCGAAGAAGGCCTTGGCGTCGTTCACCGCGGCGTCGATGCGGCTTTCGTCCAGCCCGTGGTCGGCCACGACCGCGAAGCCGTAGCGGGCGAACGAGGCGCCCAGTTGGTCGCTGAAGGCCTGGAAGTCGGCGTCGTACAGGGTCATGGAAACCGGCTGCACGCCGCGCGTGGCGGAGGGGGAGACGTCGGTCTGGGTCGAGCTCACGGCTGCGTCCTGGGTCTTTGAAGGGGCGGCGGTTGCATACCCCTATTCCGCGACGATGTCAGTCCGAGGGCGAAGACGGGCCGTTCAGAAACGGTACAGCTTGGAACCGCCACCATAAGCGAACGTTTCTCGCGCCAGACCGCATAACAGGAAGGACTTTATCCATGCGCGCCAAGATCCTCGTCGCCGGTGTCTCCATCGCCGCCCTGCTGGGCGCCGCCGCCTGCACCACGACCGACCCGTACCGTTCGGGTCCGGTGCGCAACAACACCGGAACCGGCGCCATCGCCGGGGCGCTGGGCGGCGCCGTCCTGGGTTACCTGACCAACACCTCGAACGGCGAGCAGGGCCGCAAGAACGCCCTAATCGGCGCCGGCATCGGCGCCTTGGGCGGCGCGGCCGTCGGCCAGTATATGGATCGCCAGCAGCGCGCCCTCGAGGCCGAGTTGTCGGGCAGCGGCGTCGGCGTCGCGCGCCAGGGCGACAATCTGGTGCTGCGCATGCCGTCGGACGTGACCTTCGCCACCAACCAGTCCTCGATCGACAGCCGCTTCATGCCGGTGTTGGACGACGTGGCCCGGGTGCTGCAGGAATACGACCGCTCGACCATCGACATCATTGGCCACACCGATTCCTCGGGCGGCGACGCGATCAACCAGCCGCTGTCCGAGCGTCGGGCCAGCAGCGTGGCGTCCGAACTGGTCCGTCGCGGCGTCCTGGCCGAGCGCCTCTACGTCGCGGGCAACAGCTCGCGCAACCCGGTGGCCTCGAACGCCACGACCGAAGGCAAGGCGCAGAACCGCCGGGTCGAAATCCTGATCCGTCCGTTCACGGGCTGATCCGGCCGCGGGTCATGAAGCGAGGGGCGGTGCTGAAGGCGCCGCCCCTTTTTTGTGTTCGCGTCGGCCGCTTGCGACACCCCGCCGAACATGGTCCTCTGAACTGGAAGGGGGCGACGCATGGACGACGGGGGATTGGTCGAGGGGCTCAAGCTGGCGGCGGTCGCTGTCGTCTGCGCTCTCCTGACCGCGGGCCTCGTGATCGGCGCGGGCCAAGCCATGCGTGGGACCAACAATCCTCGCGGCACCCCACCAGACAGCGGAGCGGTCCTGGTGCGGGCTAGCCGCTAGCGGCCGGTGCGGCGCGCTGGCTCCTGCGTTGGCTGACCCTGCGGCCCGCAAGGCGCAAGCCTCGCCGACAAGAAAAAGCCGCCGTCCCGTGAGGGGCGGCGGCTTCATCTTTTGTCATCGACGACTTTTTCGTCCGGTCAGGCCGCGATCCTTTGGGGATCGCGGCCGTCACGGTCTTAGAAGTTGATGTCGATGGTGGCGCGACGGTTGAGGGGCTCGCGGACGCCGTCGGCGGTAGCCTTGGCGAGCGCGGTTTCACCCTTGCCGTCCAGCGCGATGACGCCGCCGTTGACGCCCTGGGCGACCAGGGAGTCGGCCACGGTGCGGGCGCGACGGTTGGACAGGCCGATGTTGTAGGCGGCCGAGCCGGAG
>NZ_JAYRPA010000052.1:0-1998 GCF_041911375.1 Brevundimonas sp.
CACATCCTCGAACACGTCGTTCTCGAACTGATGACCCAGGCCGGGCTGCCCGACGGTTTCGGGCGCACCCGCGAAACGACGACGCGCGGCGTCTACAAGCTGGTGGTCAGCAACTTCCACGAGGAATGCACCCGCCTGGCCCTGGACATCGGCCGCGAACTGCTGCTCGCCGCCATCCACGACGAACCCTTCGATCTCGCCGAGGCGATCAGGCCCTTGCGCCGCAAGGTAGACCGCAAGTACCTCGGCCCGTCGACCGCCGCCATCGTCAATGCCGCCGAGGCGCGCAAGATCCCGCACATCCGCCTGCTCGACGACGGCAACCTCGTCCAGCTCGGCTACGGCGCCGCGATGCGCCGCATCTGGACGGCCGAAACGGACCAGACCAGCGCCATCGCCGAAACCATCTCGCGCGACAAGGACCTGACCAAGGAACTGATCTCCTCGGTCGGCGTGCCGGTTCCGGAAGGCCGCGAGGTCGACGACGCCGACGACGCCTGCGAGGCCGCCGAGGACATCGGTTACCCGGTGGTCGTCAAGCCGACCGACGGCAACCACGGCCGCGGCGTCTTCATCGACCTGAAGAGCGCCGACGACGTGCGCAAGGCCTACGCCATCGCCGTCGAGGAAGGCTCCGGCGTGCTCGTCGAGCGCTCCATCCAGGGCATCGAACACCGCCTGCTGGTCATCGGCGGCAAGCTGGTCGCCGCCAATCGCAGCGACCTGATCACCGTCACGGGTGACGGCAAATCGACCGTGCAGACGCTGATCGACACCCAGATCAATATCGACCCGCGCCGTGGCACGACGGAGCTGCATCCGCTGTCCATCATCCGCATCGACACGGCTGCCCAGATGGAACTGGATCGCCAGAAGCTGACCGCCGACAGCGTGCCGGAAGCTGGCCGCGAAGTGCTGATCCAGCGCAACGCCAACCACGCCTTCGACTGCACCGACGAAGTCCATCCCGACACCGCCGCCGTCGCCTCGCTGGCCGCCCGCGTCGTCGGCCTCGACATCGCCGGCATCGATCTCGTCTGCCAGGACATTTCGCAGCCGCTGGCCAGCCAGGGCGGCGCCATCGTCGAGGTCAACGCCGGCCCCAGCCTGCTGATGCACATCAAGCCGGGCATCGGCAAGCCGCGTCCGGTCGGCCAGGCCATCGTCGACAACCTGTTCGCCGCCGGCCAGTCCGGCCGCGTCCCGCTGGTCGGCGTCAGCGGCACGCACGGCACCAACGCCGTCGCCAAGCTGATCGCCCGCCTGCTCTACCTCTCCGCCCAGTACGTCGGCCTCGCCTGCCGCGACGGCATCTTCCTCGGCCGCCGCCAGGTCCAGAAGACCAGTGCCGCGAACTGGGAAGGCGGCCGTCGCCTGCTGCTCAACCGCGCCGTCGAGGCGGCGGTGATCGAGAACGGCGCCGACGTGATACTCGGCCAGGGGCTGTCCTACGATCGCTGCGCGGTCGGCGTCATCACCAACATCGTGCCTGCCGACGAGGATCTCGCACGCTGGGACGTGCAGCCGACCGGCGGCGAGTACTACACGACGCACCGCTCGATCTTCCGCACCCAGGTCGACGTCGTGCTGCCGGACGGCCACGCCGTCCTAAACGCCGAAGACGAACTGGTCGCCGACTTCGCCGAACTGTGCGACGGCGAAGTGATCTTCTTCGCCTGCGATGCCGCCAACCCGGTGCTGGTCGCCCACCTGGCGGCCGGCAAGCGCGGGGTCACCGTGGCCGACAACCGCATCGTCCTGCGCTCGGGCAGCGACGAGATCAGGCTCTGCCGCCTGGTGGACGCCCCCTACATCGGCAAGGCCAAGGCGCCTCCGAAAATCGCCAACGTGCTGGCCGGCGTCGCTGCCGGCTGGGCGCTCGGCCTCAGCCAGGACGTGCTGACGACGGGGGTCAAGACCTTCGGCCTCGCCCTTCCCGACCCGGCCACCCTGCTCGCGCAGCGCGCCAAGAATCCGCAGCCGGCCCGGAAGCCGGCC
>NZ_JAYRPA010000053.1:0-1977 GCF_041911375.1 Brevundimonas sp.
GCAGGAGGCGCTGGTCCTCTACCAACGGGCGGTCGACGCCAACCCGGACGATTTCGACGCCAATCTCGGCCTCTTCTACGCCCTGGTCGAGACCGAGCAGCTCGACGCCGCCACCGAACACATCGACCGCTACGCCGCGCGTCTGCCGGAACGCCGCCACCTCGACGGCCGCTACAACGGCGAACGCCTGAGCGCCGACATCACCGCCGACCGCGTGCGCCTCTTCGCCGACCGCCTCGCCGAAGCGCAGGCGCGCATCGACGCCCGCCACGACGCCATCCCCTACAACAGCGAGGCGCGCCAGTCGTCCGCCAGCCTCGCCCTGGCCCGCGGCTGGCCGCAGCAGGGTGACGAGATGCTGCGCCGCACGCTCGGCTCCGACCCGATCAACCCGGCGCTCCACGCCGACCTTTCGGAGAACCGCCTGACCCTGCAGGACTGGTCGGCCGCCCGCGCCGCCCTCGACTACGCCGCCGGCCTCGATCCGAACAACGGCGCCGTGCGCCGCGCCAGCCGCAGCTACGAGCTGTACGACAGCTACGAACTCTATGTCGAAGCCGGCTACGGCGAAGGACAGGACGTCAATTACTTCGGCAGCCGCGACTGGTCGATCGACAGCTTTCTCTACAGCCGCCCGATCGCCGAGAACTGGCGCGTCTTCGCCCACAGCTATTCCGCCAGCGCCGATTTCTACGGCGAGAACCAGACCTGGATCCGCACCGGCGCCGGCGCCGAATGGCGCCACCTCGGCTGGCGGCTGACCGGCGAGGTCAACGGCGGTAGCGGCGTCAAGGCCGGCGCCACCGGCACCGTGCGCTGGAAGCCGGACGACACCTGGACCTTTTACGGCGCCGCCGAAAGCGTGACCAACCAGATTCCGCTGCGCGCCGTCGCCGACGGCGTCTACGCCAGCCGCCTCAGCGTTGGCGCTGACTGGCGCCAACACGAGTCGCGCAAGCTCGCGCTCGGGGTCTATTCCAGCGACTTCTCCGACGGCAACCTGCGCACCGGCGTCAACGCCGCGTGGTTCGAGCGCTGGGCCAGCGGCCCCAAATGGATGTTCGAGACCATTCTCGGCGCCGACGCTTCGCGCAATTCGCTGGATACCAGCGTCAATTACTTCAACCCGAAAAGCGACCGTTCGCTGTGGTTGACCGCAGCCGTCGAAAACCTCACCTGGCGCAGCTACGACCACGCCTTCCGCCAGCGCCTGGCGCTGACCGGCGGCACCTACTGGCAGGAAGGCTACGACGCCGGCGCCATCGAGGCCATCGAATACAGCCACCGCTGGGAACTCGACCGCGACCTTTCGCTGCGCTACGGCATCGGTCGTATGCTGCGCCCCTACGACGGCGAACGCGAAGGACGCACCTTCGCCAACCTGATCCTGCTATGGCGCTTCTGATCCGTACCCTCCTCGCCGCCCTGCTGGCGCTCGCCGCCGCGCTGGCCACGGCCGCCGACGCCCGCTTCATGGCCCTCAGCTACCACGAGGTGCTCGCCGACAACGAGCCGATGACGCCAACCGCCGTCCGCGCCAGCGACCTCGCCCGCCAGTTCGCCTGGCTCCAGGCCAACGACTACCACCCGGTCAGCGTCGACCAGATCCTCGCCGCCCGCGCCGGCGGCCCGCCGCTGCCGCCCAACGCCATCCTGCTTAGCTTCGACGACGGATTCCTGGATTTCTACACCCGTGCCTTCCCGCTGCTCAAGCTCTTCAACTACCCGGCAGTGATCGCCCTGGTCGGCAAATGGATGGACGTGCCGGACGGCCAGATGGTCGACTACGACGGCAAGCCCGTGCCGCGCGGCAAATTCCTCAACTGGGACCAGGTGCGCGAGATGCAGGCCTCGGGGCTGATCGAGGTCGCTTCGCATTCCTACGACCTGCACCACGGCATCCTCGCCAACCCGCAGGGCAACACCCAGCCGGCAGCGACCACGCGCCTGTATGCCAACGGCCGCTACGAGGACGAC
>NZ_JAYRPA010000054.1:0-12651 GCF_041911375.1 Brevundimonas sp.
CGTCGCAGGCCGAGACGCCGCCGCCGCCCGCCATCGAGACGGCGCCGCTGGTCGTGGTTCCCAGCACGCCGGCGCCGACCGTCGCCCGCCCGGCGCAGACGGACCCGAACGCGCCGGTCGTGACCCGGCCCCAGCCGCTGGACTGAGGCGACGCGTCGCGGGAACCGATAGGCTTGGGTCGCGCTTGACCGTGTGATGGCGCCTGGGGGCGTCGTCCTCCCCGAGGAAGAGGTTTTCAACATGACTGATCAATTCGCCAACGGCGCCGCCGCCCAGGCCGAGGGCAAGGCCCAGAAGGGCTTGGGCAAGGTTCTGGGCGACCAGAAGCTTCAGGTCGAAGGCGCGTACAACGACGCCAAGGGCCGGTCGCTGGAACAGTTCGGCAAGGCCATGGACGCCGTCGACCGTCTGGTCGAAAAGGCGCCGGCCAACTATCGGCCCAAGGCGCGCGAAGTCGCTGCGGCTGCGCGCCAGAAGCCCCTGCTGACGACGCTGTCGGTCGCGGGCGTAGGCCTGCTGCTGGCCGGTCTGGCGTCGCGCGGCATGCGCCGCCGGTAAGCGCAATCGGCGCTCCCCAGCCGGGAGACCAGGCGTTTTGAACCGGGAAGCGCTCAGCGCTTCCCGGTGAAGGCCGTGACGGCCCCTAGTGCAGCCTCGAAGTTTCCGTCCACCACCGTCATCCTCTCCTTTTGGTCGCCCAGGGCGGCGATGACGGGTGCGGGCTCGGGCTGGAGGCCCAGCACCTCGCCGACAAATCCCCCGAACTTCGAGGGGTGGGCGGTGGACAGCGCGACCACCGGCCCGTTGGAACGGTCCTGACGGCGGGCGACGGCCAGGGCCACCGCCGTGTGCGGGCAGATGACCCGGCCCCAGGTTTCGTGCGCATGGGCGATCTCGGCCCGGGTCTCCGTCTCGCTGATCGACACTGCGGACACCTCGGCGCGCAGCGCCTTCAGCAGATCCGGATCGAACACGACGGCGCCGTCGCGGGCGAAGGTCTCGAACACCGCGCGGGTGCGATCGGCGTCGCGTCCGGTTGCTTCGAACACCAGACGCTCGAAGTTCGACGGCGCCTGCACGTCCATGGAGACGCTGCCGCTTTCGACGGCCGGGCGACGCGAATAGACTCCGTCGTTGATGGCCCGGGCCAGGGCGTCGTTCTGGTTCACGGCGGCGACGAAGCCGTTCGCCGGCAGGCCCATCTTCCGCGCGGCGACACCGGCGAAGGCGTCGCCGAAGTTCCCTGTCGGCACCACGAAGGCGGCGGATCGGCCCAGCTGGGCGGTGGCGCTGACATAATAGGGGATCTGGCCCGCTAGTCGCGCCCAGTTGATCGAATTCACCGACGACAGCCGGCCCCGCTCGCGCAGGGAGTCCTCGGCCAGCAGGCCCTTCACCAGCCGCTGGCAGTCGTCGAAGTCGCCGCGCACGGCCAGGTTCAGGACGTTGTCGGCCTGCACCGTCGTCATCTGGCGACGCTGCACCGGCGAGACGCGGTCCAACGGGTGCAGCACGACCAGATCGACCGACCGGGCCCCGGCGAAGGCGCGCACGGCCGCCGCGCCGGTGTCGCCCGAGGTGGCGGTCAGTATGGTCAGACGCTCGCCCGAGGCCGCCAGGGCCCCGTCCGTCAGGGACGCGACCAGCTGCATCGCCAGGTCCTTGAAGGCGGCGGTCGGGCCGTGAAACAGCTCCAGCACGAACAGGCCGGGCTCCAGCTCCACCAGCGGCGTGACGGCGGCGTGGTTGAAACCGGCGGTCAGCCGGTCCAGGGCGCGGTCCAGCGCGCCCGCGGGCAGGGCGTCGCCGATGAAGGGCGCGATCGCCGCAAGGGCGATCGCCTTATAGTCGCCGCCCTGCGACCAGGCGTCGGCCGACAGGGCGGGCCAGCCCGTGGGCATGTAAAGGCCGCCGTCGGGCGCGATGCCCCGCAACAGGGCGTCGGCGAAATCGGTTTCGGGGGCCTGGCCCCGGGTCGAGACGTAACGGGCGCTGGAGGTCGTCATGATCGTGGTTCCTAGCCATGCCGACGACGGCCGTCATCCGGTTTCTGGACGAATTTGTCGCCTATTGCGTCGCCGTGGCGAAACCGCGCCACGTTCCTCGCGGCGATCGCCGTCGGAATGGAAGCTTCGTGCCCGTGGCGGCGCGCGCCTTTGCTTGCGACCATGGCGACGCTGGCGGTTCGGTCCGGGACGGTCCATGTCAGGGCCATGAGAAGACGTGACCTTCTGATCCGCCTCGGTCTTCTGGGCGCGGGTCTGGGCGGGGCCTGGTGGGTCCGCGACTATGTGCTGTGGCGCGAACCCGACATCGTGCTGCCGGCGCAGGGATCGACCGGCTGGCTGCCCTACGCCGAACCGCGCGCCACGACGCCCACGGTCGCGACGACCGTGAACGGAACGCCGGTGCGGGCGCTGATCGATTCCGGGGCCCAGTATTCGGTCATCGATCGCTCCCTGTTCGAGAGCCTGGGCCTGACCGACGTCTTCACCCTGCCGATGGTCGCCTATGGCGTGGGCGGCGACGCCCAGGTCGGGCGCGGCACGACGCTGGACGTCGCCGTCGGCGAACTGAGGCTGGAGGGCTTGCGCGCGGCCATCCTGGGATTGGGGCCGCTGGCGGGGCCGCAGGGCCTGGCCGCTCCCCTGATCCTGGGCCAGGACGTGCTGCGCCACCTGGTGCTGGAGCTCGACACGCCCGAGCGGCGGTTGCGGCTGTCCGGCCGCGAAGGCTGGACGCCGTCGGCGGAGGTGCGGCCGATCGCCGTCACCCGCAAGGGCCGCGCCCTTCAGGCGGCGATCACGGTGGAGGGCGCCGAGGTCCAGGCCGTGGTGGACACCGGCGCCTCGGCGGTCCTGGCCCTGACGCGCGAAACGGCGCGGGCGGCGGGCCTGTTCGACGGGCGTGAGAGGCGGCCAGGCCAGAGCATCGTGCTGGGCGGTGTGGTGCGCGCCGAGACGACGGTCGCCCGCACCCTGACCATCGGCGACGACATGTACCGGCAGGCCGACGTGGCCATCTACGACGACGTCAGCGTGCCCGGCTTCCCCAAGGCCTTGATCGGCATGGAGGCCTTCGAGGGGCGGCGCGTGGCGCTCGATCTCGGGGGACCGCGCCTTTTCGCCTCCAGCCCGATGGACATCACCGTGGGCGGGCCGGTCAGGCGCCGCTGAAGGTGTCGCAGGCGGACGGATCGCCGGACTGGTAGCCCCGCTGCAACCACTCCACCCG
The DNA here is from genome assembly GCF_041911375.1 of Brevundimonas sp. Taxonomy (GTDB): domain Bacteria; phylum Pseudomonadota; class Alphaproteobacteria; order Caulobacterales; family Caulobacteraceae; genus Brevundimonas. The sequence continues at coordinate 3,235 of NZ_JAYRPA010000054.1, forward strand.
CTGGGCCGAGGAGCCGTGGGTGAAGCTTTCCGGAGAGACCCGGCGGCCGGCGCCGCTCTGCAGGGCGTCGTCGCCGATGGCCTGGGCGGTCTTCATCCCCGCCTCGAAGTCGCCAGGCTCCAGCGCCACCGCGCCGTTCGACGCGCTCGAGGCGTTGGCGGCCCAGACGCCGGCGTAGCAGTCGGCCTGAAGCTCCAGGGCGACGGAATACTGGTTGGCCTCGGCCTCGCCGCGCGCGCGCTGCTGCGCCTGGCGCACCTGCTCCGACGTCCCGCTCAGGGTCTGGACGTGGTGCCCGAACTCGTGGGCGATGACATAGGCTTTGGCGAAGTCGGCGTCGGATCCGCCCAGCCGCTCCAGCTCCCGCCAGAAGCCGAGGTCCAGATAGACGGTGCGGTCGCTCGGGCAATAGAAAGGCCCCATGGCGGACTGGCCATAGCCGCAGCCGGTCGAAGTGCCCTGTTCGTAGATGACGACCCTGGGCTGCTGGTAGCCGCCCAGCCGCCCGGTCCAGACGTCGTTGATGTTGCCGCCGATCACGTCGACGAAACGCCCGGCCTGGTCTTCGGGCGTGCCGGTCTGGCCCTGCTGTTCCTGCGCGCCGACGCCGCCGAACTGGCTGGCCAGCTGCGTCGTGGTCGACGGGTCGATGCCGAACACCAGATAGCCGATGATGGCCAGCACCCCGACGCCGAGGCCGCCGCCAGCGATGGCGCCGCCGCCCAGGCCGCGCCGGTCCTCGATCCCGCCGCCGCCGGTTCTTCCGCCCTGCCAACGCATGTCGTCCCTCCATCTCCGACCTGAAGCTAGGCCGGAACGCGGATCGAGGGGAAGGGATGCGTCAGTTGGGACGATCCAGCCAGTCGTCGATCTGGCCGACGCCGGCGGAGGTGCGGGCCCGGCGCTGCTGCGCGCCTTCGCGCAACGCACGCTCCTGTTCGGGCGAATACAGGGGGCGGGGCGGGGGCACGCCAGGATCGGTCCGTCGGCGCGCGGCCTCGAGCCCCTGGCGGCGAAGCTGGGTCTCAAGCTGCTGCTGGCGCGCCAGGGCGGCGTTGGCCTGCGCTTGGTTGCGCAGGCGTTCGTTCTCATAGCGATGCTGGTCGGCGATCGCCCCCGGCGCGCCGCCGGGATAGGCCCCATACGGCGGTTGATAGGGCCGCCAGGTCTGGGCGGTCGCCGGTGCGGCGGCGACCGAGGCCGTCAGGAGCAGCGTCGTCAGGATCGGCAGGCTTCGCATGAACGGAATATGGGCGTCGGGCCGATTTCCTCCAAGCGGAGCCGCAACCCGGCCCGCGCCGGCGGGTTTCTCTGGCTCATTTCCCCAACCGAATGGAGCGCTCCCATGGCCCAGTCCCTTTCCGGAAAGACCGTCGCCGTCCTGGCCACCGACGGCGTCGAACTGATCGAACTCACCGAGCCGGTGAAGGCGCTGCGGGACGCCGGCGCCGCCGTCGAGATCGTCTCGCTGAAGGCCGGCGACTTCCAGGGCTTCAACCACCTGACCCCGGGCGACAAGATCACGGCCGACAAGGCGGTGGCGGGCGTGGACGCCTCGGCCTATTCGGCGCTGATGCTGCCGGGCGGCGTGGCCAATCCGGACCAGCTGCGCGCCGACGAGGACGCGGTGAAGTTCGTTCGCGCCTTCTTCGACGCGGGCAAGCCCGTGGCCGCCATCTGCCACGCGCCGTGGCTGCTGATCGAGGCGGGCGTGGTCGAGGGCCGCACCCTGACCGGCTATCCCAGCATCCGCACTGACCTGCGCAACGCCGGCGCGACGGTGGTGGACGAGGAAGTGGTGGTGGACGACGGCCTGGTCACCAGCCGCAATCCCGACGACATCCCCGCCTTCAACGCCAAGATGATCGAGGAATTCGCCGAAGGCCGCCATCGCGGGCAGGCGGAAAAGGCCGAGGCCGCGCGCCCGGCCGCCCACTAGGTTCAACCGACAGCCGGCGGCTGGCGCTTCTGGAGCGTCATTCCGGGGCTGAGCGAAGCGAAGAACCCGGAACCCAGGACCGCAGCCTCCGGGTTCCGGGTTTGTCCTGCGGACGCCCGGAATGACGGTCAAAGGGCAGATGGAACCTGGGCGTCACGGCATCGCCCAGACCGACGACCGCTTGACCTCCAGGTCCTCCAGCTCCCGCGTCGTCGGCACCTGATATTCCGCCAGGAAGTCCAGGCCGGTGCGCGGGAAGTAGGTGCGGCCGGGGTCGCCGATCAGCACGCGGACGCCCCGCTCGCGCGCCCGGCCCAGCCAGGACAGGACGGCGTCGGTCATCGGCTTCTCATAGCAGATGTCGCCCGCGCAGATGACGTCCACGTCCGGCGGCGGCGCCTGCAGCAGGTCGTGGCCGACGAAGGTCAGGGCCACCGCATTGGCGCGAGCGTTGGCGGCCACGGCGGCTTCGCAGAAGGGATCGATGTCGGCGCACAGACAGTCCGCGGCGCCCGCCTTCATCGCCGCCACGCCGACCAGGCCCGACCCGGCGGCGAAGTCCAGCACGCGCTTGCCCGCGACCTCGAGCGGGTGATCCAGCACATAGCGCGCCAGCGCCTGCCCGCCCGCCCAGGCGAAGGCCCAGAACGGCGGCGGCAGGCCCATCTCGCCCAGCTCCTCCTCCGTCATGCGCCAGATGGGCGTGACCTCATCCGCCAGCCACAGCGAGATTTCGGGCGCGTGGGGCACGGGCTGAAGCCGCGTGTTCTCGCGAATGAAGGCGGCGGGATCGGCGATGGCCATGACCCTGTGTATGCGCTTCACCGTGCGGTGGATAGGGCGGGGCGCCCTGTCATGACAGCCTTACAAAAAGTAATGTTGACCTAACATCGTGCGCATGTCATGTTCACCTTACACAAGGAGAACGCCCATGCTGTCGGCCTGGAAAGGCGGGACCCCCGCCCACAAGCGATATCTCGTTCGGACCATGGCCTTCATGGTTCCCTATGTCGCCATCTGCATCGCCATGATGACCACCGACGCCTTTGACGAGGTCATGGACAAGCCGGCGGGCTGGGTGCTGGCGGCGGCCGTGGCTGCGCCGGTCATCGGCCAGATCTGGGCGACCCTGTCCCTCATGCGCGAAAGCGACGAGTTCGTGCGCGCCGTGACCGCCAAACAGTTCATCCTGGCGGCGGGCGGGGCCATGGCCGTGGCGGTCTTCTGGGGCTTCGGCGAAAGCTTCGCCGGCGCGCCGCATCTGCCCGCCTGGCTGATCTACCCGCTGTTCTGGGCGGCCTATGGCGTGGTGTCGCCCTTCATCCGGGCGTCGAACTGATGAAGAACCGACTGAAGCTGCTGCGCGTCGAACGCGGCTGGACCCAGGAGCAGCTGGGCCAGGCCCTGGGCGTGTCCCGCCAGGCGGTGATCGCCCTGGAGACCGAGCGGCACGATCCCTCTCTGGACCTGGCCTATCGCATCGCCGCGACGTTCGACCGGCCGGTCGAGGACATCTTCGAAAATCCGCACGCCTGACGGCGCGCCCGCACCCTTTCCACCAAGGAGACATCCGATGCTCAACGCCTTCTTCAAGGCGCGCCCGCGCCTGCGCGTCGCCCTGCTCGGTCTGGCGATCTGCGCCCCCTCCATGGCCGTCGGCGTCAGCGCCGCCCTGGCCCAGGACGCAGCCCGCCTCACGGCCCCGGCGACCACGCCCTTCGTCTCGGACCGGCTGTCGGTCGAGGTGATCGGCCAGGGCCCAGACGTGATCCTGATCCCCGGTTTCGGCTGCTCGCGCGAGGTCTGGCGGGTGACGGCCGAGCGTCTGAAGGCGACGCACCGCGTCCATCTGGTCCAGCTGGCGGGCTTCGCGGGCGAGCCCTGGAGCCACGGCGACGGGGCCTTCGTCCAGCCGGTCGTCGACGAACTGGACCGCTATGCCCGGACCCAGGGGCTGGAGCGGCCGGCCCTGGTGGGCCACTCCATGGGCGCCCTGGTCGGCCTGGTCCTGGCGCAGCAGCATCCCGAGGCGGTCGGCCGGCTGATGAGCGTCGACAGCCTGCCCTTCTTCGGCGCCCTGCGCGGCCCGCAGGTGACGGTCGAGGCCATGCGCCCCGCGGCGGAGCAGACCGCCCAGAGCCTGCTGACCCTGTCAGACGACGCCTTCCGCGCGGCCCAGGTCGGCAGCGCCCAGGGCATGACCCGGGACCCGGCGTTGCGCCAGCGGCTGGTCGACTGGACCACCGGCTCGGACCGGCGCGCCATGGCCTCGGCCATGCGCGACGTCCTTCTGACCGACGCCCGGCCCGGTCTTGCGGCCATGACCACGCCGGTCACCGTGCTCTACGCCGCGGACGCCGACGGCGGCGCCCCGGCGGCCCAGGCCGATCAGGCCTGGACCAGCCAGTATGCGCCACTGCCGGGCGCGAAGCTGGTCCGCGTCGACGGCAGCCGTCACTTCATCATGGCGGACCAGCCCGAACGGTTCGCCCAGGCGCTGGACGCCTTCCTGGCCGACTAGCCGGCCTGGGGCGTCACGTCCCCGGCCTTGGCCGGGGCCCCGCCGAACTGATCGGCGTAGGCGGGCGTCAACAGGCTGCGGAAGGCGGCCTGCGGCACCGTCACCCAGTAGTAGCCGTCCGAATAGGGGCCGATCTGATAGGCGCCGATCAGGAAGGTCACCCCGCCCGCCTGGCCCGGCGTCTGGCCGGGCGCCAGGACGAACGGCGTGGCGACGGCCTTGGGGCAGGTCCACATCTTGCCGTCCAGGGTCGCGCGCTCGGATCCCGGCGAACGCGCCTGCTTGGCGGCGTTGGCGGCGTCGCACAGGGCCTTGTCCAGCGCCGACAGGTCCGCGCCGGGCCGGAACAGGTCGCCGAAGCCCAGCCGCTTCTTCTGCGCCTTGTCCCACAGCACGGCGGCGAAGCTGGTGTTGGGGTGGGCGCCGCCGGTGTATTCGAAATCGGTGCGCGCCAGGCTGAACAGGCGCGCGGTCTCGCCGCCGGCGGCGTAGGCGATCGACTTCTCATAGGGGTTGGGGCCGCCGCCGGCCTCGGTGAGGTCGGCCTGGGCGCCTTCCTCGAACTGCTTCAGGTCGCGCACCGCCGCCGCATAGATGGGGGCGTGCAGGTCCGGCTGGCCCTTCACCGCCGCCGGCAGGGTCAGCTTGACGCTGGCGTACTGGGTCTTGTCGTCGAAGGCCATCGGCGCGCCCGCCGTCGCCGGGGTCGTGGCGGCCGGCGCCGCCGGCGGCGCATCGGCCTTCTCCTCGCGCCGCTGGCAGGCGGCCAGGCTCGCGGCCACGGCTGCGGTCAGGATCAGGGTGCGGACGGGGAGGGTCATGCGAAACTCCTTCATGACAGGCCGACGAAACCGAGAGCGACGGCGCCGAGCAGGATCAGCCCGGCCTCGCGATTGGACTTGAACAGGCGCAGCGCCAGGGCCGGGTCGTTCCGGTCGATGCGCGCGACCTGACGGGCCAGATGGGCGGCGTAGGCGGCCAGCCCCAGCCAGAAGACGGGGCCAAGCCCCGCGGCCAGGCCCGCGGCCCCCGCCAGCACGACCGCCCCGCCATAGAAGACGGCGACGCCGGGACGCACCGCCGAGGCCAAACGCCGCGCCGACGACTTCACCCCCACCATGGCGTCGTCCTCGATGTCCTGCAGGGCGTAGATCGTATCGTAGCCCAGGGTCCAGAAGACGCCGCCCAGCCACAGCAGGACGGCCGGGACATAGGCCTGCCAGGACAGGGCCACGACATGGTCGCCGTCCGACGCCGGGGACCACAGGAAGGGGCGGAACTCGCCGGCCATCTCAGGGGGCAGCAGGGCGGCGGCCGCCAGGGGCAGGGCGGCCGCGAACCCCATCAGGGCGCCCCAGTTGAAGGTCAGGCCCAGCCACGCCTGCGGCCACCAGGTGATCCGCTTCATGAAGGGATAGGCCGCGACCAGGGCCAGGGAGCCGACGCCCAGCAGGATGGCCGCGACCGGCAGGGTCAGCAGGATCAGCAGGCTGGCCAGGCTGCAGCCTATGACGAAGGCCCAGGCCTGTTTCACGCTGATGCGGCCCGACGGGATCGGGCGTTGGGCGGTGCGGGCGACCTGTGCGTCGAAGTCGCGATCGACGATGTCATTGAAGGCGCAGCCCGCGGCCCGCATCAGGCAGGCCCCGATCGCGAAGCCGACGAACAGCCACAGGTGATACAGGCCCGGCGGCTGGCGATACTGGGCCAGGGCCAGGGCGATCCCCTGCCAGCCGGGCAGCAGCAACAGCCAGATGCCGATCGGCCGGTCGAACCGCCCCAGCTTCAGCCAGGGCTTCAGCCCCTCCGGCGCGTGCCGGTCGACCCAGTTGGCGCCGGCGTCGGGAAGGGGGGCGGAGGTCATGGCGGATGACTTAGCCGGAATGGGCGAGGGGGTGAAGGCATGGCGCCGCCGCGCGGGCCTCATCGCCCGTCACAAGCGCGTTCCTCCCCATGGTCCGGCCATGGGGAGGGCGCAGGCGGGCGGAGGCGGCCTCAGTCCTGATAGACGTCGCCCGAGCCGGCGATGTCGGTGGTCAGCTTGGAAGGCCGGTCGGTCAGGGCCACGTCGCCCGAGCCTGAGATGCTGACCGCGGTCTCGCCGGTCGGGGCGATGCGGGCGTCGCCCGAGCCGGCGATGTCGACCTTCGCCGTCGCCGTCGCCAGGTCCTCCAGGTCGGCGTCGCCCGATCCCGAGATGCTCAGGTCCAGGGCGTCGGTGCGACCCGACGCCCGCACCTCGGAAGAACCCGCGATGTCGATCGCCAGCGCCGGCTGATCATAGCCGGCGATGCTCAGGTCGCCCGAGCCGTTCACCTCGAAGCGGTCGAGGTTGGGCGCGGTGACCGTCACGCGCAGTTCGTCGCGTTCCGCACGGGCCCTGACGCCGTGACTGCTCCAGCCGAACACGACGCTCTCGTCGCCCTCGGTCAGGAACAGGCGGCCGTTCTCCAGCCGGACCCGGTCGGCCAGGCCCTTGGGTCCGGAGATGACGACGTTGGCGGCGTCGCCCTGCACGTAATCGACGTCGATGGAGGACTCGATCCTCAGGGTCCGGCCGCCGGTCCACGCCAGGGTGCGGGTCACGTGCGGCCCCCGATCGTCGGCGCCGTCGCCCTTGATGCGTTCGAAACGGACGGTCTCGCCGTCCTCGTCGCGGATGGTCCAGGCCCAGCCGTGGCGCTGGAGGTCGGAGCCGCCCAGGGCCAGGGCGCCGCCCAAGGCCGCCAGGCACAGCACCAGGGCGGCGCCGGCGATGATGAACAGTGTGCGGATCATGCCGAGGCTCCCGAGAAAGGGGTGGATTGGACCGGCGTGGGCTCAAGCGCGGGCTTCAGCAGCCGGTAGTGCAGGCGGGCGAACCAGACGACGCCGTTGACCAGCCAGATGGTGAAGACGGTCAGCAGGGCGCCGATGAAGACGGCGCCGGCCATCAGGCCCAGACCCATCAGGACCGCGGCGAGGGGCCCGCCGGGGAAGCCGGCGATCGGCCCCGCCACCATGATCGCGCCGCCGGCGAAGAACAGGGCGATGGCGGCGATGAAGAAGCCGAACAGCGTCCCGACCACGCCCATCAGGATGGGCAGCAGGATCAGGATGTCGATCGCCCCCAGTCCCAGAACCGCGAAGACGGCGGCGGCGGCGGCGGACGGGTTCTTTTCCTGATGCCAGCGCTGGATGCCGGCCTCGGCCTTCAGTTCGCGGGCCAATCTGCCCGGGTCGCCCAGCGCCGCGGCCACTTCCGCCTCGGTGCGGCCGGCGGCCAGGCCGTCCTCGAAATGGGCCTCGTAGTCGGCGACGATGTCGTTGGCGGTCGTGGTCGGCAGGCCGACAAGACCGTTCTTCAGACGGGCGATGAATTCCGCGCGCGTCATTGGGCTCCCTCCGGTTGAGCTTGGGCCGCGTCGCTCGTCACGACGGCGTCGACGGCCCGGGTGAAGGCTTGCCACTCGGCGGTCTGGGCGACCAGGGCCGTGCGGCCCGCCTCGGTCAGGCGGTAGTATTTGCGCGACGGCCCCGCCGACGATTCGACCAGATAGGTCTCCACCAGTCCGTCGGTCTGCATCCGGCGCATCAGGGGGTAGATCGTGCCTTCCCCCATATCGATCGCGTCCGACAGGCGGCTGGCGATCTCGTAGGCGTAGCTGTCCGCCCGGTTCAGAAGGGACAGGACGCACAGCGCCAGCACCCCCTTCTTCAGCTGTATCTCGATGGTTTCAGGCACCGCGATCTCTCCTTTGATGGAGATTGAGTACGGCAAGGTATCTGTCCACGCAAGGTAGCTGCCGAAACATGACACCGATTTAATCCCGGCCTGGAAACGGCGGGATTGGGGCGCGCCGGCGTTGTTCGCTTGGCAAGCCGAAAACGATCCGATAGGGACGCCACAGCGCCGGGCGTGGGAATCGCGCCAGCGTGATTACTTGCGATCCGTTCGCAAGTATCTGCTGCAGAACGGTTTTATGGGGACTTCTCTTATGGGGATGGGCACGGGAGCCCGAGGAACGCTCAAGGGCGCCGTCGCGACGGCCGTTCTTGGCGCTGGCCTGGCGATCTTTTCCGCCGCGCCGACCTGGGCGCAGGACTTGATGGGACAACCGACGCCGGGCGGCATCGACCTTCAGCCGGCGGCGTCGCCGCTGAAGCACGACGCCATCTGGTTCCACAACATCATCCTGATGCCGATCATCACGGCCATCACCCTGCTGGTGCTGGGCCTGCTGGTCTGGATCGTGATCCGCTACAACAAGAAGTCGAATCCGACGCCGGCGCGCTGGAGCCACAACACGGCGATCGAAATCATCTGGACCGTGGCGCCGGTGGTGATCCTGCTGATCATCTCGCTGTTCTCGTTCCGCCTGCTGTTCGCCTATCACGACATGCCGACGCCGGACCTGACGGTGAAGGTCACCGGCAACCAGTGGAACTGGGCTTATGAATATCCGGACCAGGGCGTGGCGGAGTACATCTCCAACATGCTGCCGGAAGAGGAAGCGCGCGCCCGGGGCGTGCCCTACCGCCTGGCCGCCGACGAGCCGATGGTCGTGCCGGTCGGCCAGACCGTGCGCCTTCTGGTCACCGCCGCCGACGTGATCCACGCCGTGGCCCTGCCGGCCTTCGGTCTGAAGACCGACGCGGTTCCGGGCAAGGTCAACGAGACCTGGTTCAAGGCCGAGCGCACCGGCGTCTTCTACGGCCAGTGCTCGGAACTGTGCGGCGTCGACCACGCCTTCATGCCGCTGCAGATCAACGTCGTCACCCAGGCCGAGTTCGCGCGCTGGGTCGCCTCCAAGGGCGGCTCCATGACGCCGCCGGCCGTGGCCGCCGCGGGCGGCACCGCCGCCCAGGTCGCCGCCGGAACGACCGGCGCTCCGGTCGTCGGCCAGGCCACCACCGGCCCCGCGGCCGGCGGCTCGACCGTCCCGCCCGCCCAGACGGCGACCACGCCCACCACGAC
>NZ_JAYRPA010000055.1:0-9602 GCF_041911375.1 Brevundimonas sp.
AGCCTCAGCGACTGCGCCCGGGCCGCGCCGGCGCTGGACCTGATCGGGTCGGGCGGCGTCCGCGACGGGCTGGACGCGGCGCGCGCCATTCGGCTGGGCGCCTGTCTGGTGGGGCAGGCGGCCGGGGTGCTGGAGGCGGCGCTGACGTCGACCGAGGCGGTGGTCGATCATCTGGACCTGATGGCGGCCCAGTTGCGGCTGGCCTGCTTCTGCACCGGCTCGGCGGACCTGGCCGCTCTGGCTCAGGCGCCGTTGCTGGAAGAGCCGCGTTTCTGAGACAGCTCGGCCTTCAGCGCCCGCGCCGAGCGGACCCACAGGAAGCCGAACGAGACGCAGCCTTCGCGCGTGCGCACGGCGTGGTGCAGGCGGTGGGCCTGGATGCGTCGCGTCCAGAACGCTGACCGGCCGTCGACCCCCGTCGGGAACCGCCGATGCACCAGTCCGTCGTGGAAATAGAAATAGACCATTCCATAGGCGGTGACGCCCAGGCCGATCGGCAGGGCCCACGGCCAGACGTGCATTCCCACCGCGATCAGCACGATCGCCGGCGCGGCGAAGACCACCGCGAACAGGTCGTTGCGCTCCAGGCGATGATCGTGCGGTTCATGATGGCTGCGATGCCACGTCCACAGCAGGCCGTGCATGACATAGCGATGCATGGCCCAGGCGAAGACCTCCATCCCCAGAAAGGCGGCCACGAACAAAAGGATCATCACCGGCGCAGACATGGCGGCATCATAAGCCCTTTATGCACCGGTCGCCACGACTTGACCCAGGCGGGGCTTTGATCGTCTGTGCGGATATGCTGATCGACCTGCTCGTCACGACCGCCGCGCTCAGCCTCATCATCGGCGTGCGCTATCTTCTGGTCGGCGTCGTCACCCACGGGCTTCTGTGGGGCGGCGCAGGCCGGGGCCGCCAGCTGAACCATCGTCGGCCGGCGATGAAGCGTATCCGCGCCGAAATCGTCGCCTCGCTGATTTCCTGCCCCATCTACGCCCTGCCGGCGGCCGTGGCGCTGGAAGCGTGGAAGCGGGGCGGGACGGCGATGTACAGCGACCCGAACGCCTGGCCGCTGTGGTGGCTGCCGGTCAGCTTCGTCCTCTACCTGCTGGCGCACGACGCCTTCTACTACTGGGTCCATCGCGCGCTGCATCATCCGCGCATTTTCCCGTGGGCGCACGCGGAACATCATCGGTCCCGGGACCCCAGCGCCTTCGCCTCCTTCGCGTTCGACCCGGCCGAGGCCGTCGCGACGGCCTGGTTCCTGCCGGCCCTGGCGTGGTTCGTTCCCATCCACTGGGGCGTGGCGCTGGCGCTCCTGACCCTCATGACCGCCACGGCGGTCCTGAACCACGCGGGCCGCGAGGTATGGCCCGCCGCCTGGCTGGAGCGTGCGCCCCTGCGCTGGATGATCACCGCCACCCACCACGACGCGCACCACAAGCGCTTCAACGGCAACTACGGCCTCTATTTCCAGATGTGGGACCGCTGGGCCTCGACCGAGATATCCGACAGCCGGTCCCGTTCCCCAGCGGGGGGCGAACGCCCGATGGTGCTCAGCAAGCCTTTCGACCAGGGCTAGGGTGCGGTCGACCGCCGCCGACCTTCGCACGGCTGAACCAGACCCGGTCCGGACCCGCCCAAAGCAAAGAAGCCCGGCTGCATTCGCAGCCGGGCTTCAGGAAACTGGTGGAGCTAAGCGGAGTCGAACCGCTGACCTCTTGAATGCCATTCAAGCGCTCTACCAACTGAGCTATAGCCCCGGACCTTTCGGTCTGGTCCGCCCGGTTCATCTTGCGATGGCCCCCGGCGAGGCGGCGGAAACTATGTCAGGGCTTTTCAGTGATCAAGCCCGTTTCAGGATTTATTTTCGCGGCGCTTCCAATCGCGAAAATCCTGTTGTTTTTCAACGCGTAAAGAGTTGGTCCGCCCGTGTCCCCGGCGTCGTGGGGACACGGACGGCCGCCGCAAGGGGTCAGTCGTCGTCGCGCGAGGGCTTGGCGATCTCGTCGTCGATGGAATCGTCGTCGTCGTCCTCGATGAACGGCACGGAATCATCGTCGTCGTCATCGCCCAGGACGTCGTCGTCGTCGCCGTCGGTCGCGCCCATGCCGGCTTCTTCCGAAGCGTCGGCCGGGCTGTCGTCGTCGTCGTCGGGCGTCAGGATCGGCTCATGGCCTTCCTCGTCGATTTCCGGGGCGCGGACGTCTTCTTCCTCGTCGTCTTCGCTCTCGGCGCTCTTGTCCTTGACCTGATCCTCGGTGTCCTCGTCATCGGCGGGGTAGCCCGGACGGGTCCGGCGGCCGCGCAGCTTCATCGCTTCTTCGGGATCGAAGTCCGTGCCGCACTTGGGGCAGTGGGCCGGACGGCGGTTCAGGTCGTAGAACTTCGCCTGACAGTTCGGGCAAACCTGTTTGGCGCCCAGTTCGGGATTGGCCACGGGAGTAGACCTTCCAACGGATTGAATTCGGGGCGGTCCCTTGCCACCCCTTTGGGCCGCTGTCAAAAGCTGTCTTTCGCGCCCCCGCGCGGCGTTCCGATCGATCCAGCCTGAAGCGGGTGCCGATGCCTTCCCAACTGACCGCCCGACGTTCGACCGCTCTCGCCGGCGTGGTGCGCGCGCCCGGCGACAAGTCCATGTCGCATCGGTCGATGATCCTGGGTGGAATGGCCTCGGGCGTGACCGAGGTTGAGGGCCTGCTCGAGGGCGACGACGTCCTGGCCACCGCCCGTGCGATCCAGGCTTTCGGCGCCAAGGTCGAACGGCTGGGCGGCGGCCGCTGGCGCATCGAGGGGGCGGGGGGCTTGCGCACCCCGCAGACCGTCATCGACTGCGGCAACGCCGGCACCGGCGTGCGCCTGCTGATGGGGGCGGCGGCCGGCTATCCGCTGACGGCGACCTTCGACGGGGACCAGTCCCTGCGCAAGCGGCCCATGAAGCGCGTCACCGGCCCGCTGGCCGACATGGGCGCGCGGTTCGGCTGGCTGGCGTCCGAGGATCGGCTGCCCGTGGCCCTGACCGGCGGTTCGCTGCGCGCCATCGACTATGTGCAGACGGTGGCCTCGGCCCAGGTGAAGTCGGCGATCCTGCTGGCCGGGCTGAACGCCGAGGGCGAGACGGTGGTCACCGAGCCGGAAAAGAGCCGCGACCACACCGAACGAATGCTCAGGGCCTTCGGCGCCGAGGTGGCGGTCACGCCGGCGGGCGAAGGCTGGACCATCACCCTGAAGGGCGGCCAGCCGCTGCGCGGAACCACGGTGAAGGTGCCCGGCGATCCATCCTCGGCGGCCTTCCCGCTGGCGGCGGGATTGATCGTGCCGGGGTCGGAGGTGACGGTCGAGGGGGTGATGCTCAACCCCCTGCGCACCGGCCTGTTCGAAACCTGGATCGAGATGGGCGCCGACCTGACCACCACGAACGAGCGCGAGAGCGGCGGCGAGCGGATCGGCGACGTCACCGCGCGGCATTCGACGCTGCGCGGCCTGGTCGTGCCCGAAAGCCGCGCCGCCTCCATGATCGACGAATATCCGATCCTGGCCGCCACAGCCGCCTTCGCCCAGGGCGCGACGGTGATGCGCGGCGTGGGCGAGATGCGGGTCAAGGAGAGCGACCGCATCGCCCTGATGGTCAACGGACTGCGCGCCTGCGGCGTGGCGGTGGACGAGGAGCCCGAGGGCTTCATCGTCACCGGAGGCGCTGTTCCGGGCGGCGCGACCGTGCACACCGCCCACGACCACCGCATCGCCATGAGCCACCTGGTGCTGGGCCTGGCGGCCGAACAACCCGTCTCGGTCGACGAACCCGGCATGATCGCCACCAGCTTCCCCGGCTTCGTCGACCTGATGAATGGCATGGGCGGACTGATTGCATGAGCCGAAGTCGTGAAACTGCTCCGTTGAGGGTTGTGGGGGCCGGTGTGCTAAGCCTTATCTTCGGCTGGGCGTCGTTCGCGTTCCATCAGTCGGGCAGCATTGACTGGAGCCTCAGGGTCAACAGGGGTCCAGCCGCGTTTCAACTGAGCCGCACGGCTGACGGTTGGCAGTTCGATCTGGTTGTGGCGATGTGCGGCCTTGTGGCTCTGGCCGGCGTTGTCGTCTTGTGTGTTGCGGTTTGGGATCTGATCGCGCCTGAAAAGGCGACGGCATGATCCGGAATCTCATCATCGCCGTTGACGGCCCGGCCGCCTCGGGCAAGGGCACCATCGCCGCGCGTCTGGCGCGAACCTACGGCCTGGCGCATCTGGACACCGGGCTGCTGTATCGCGCCGTCGGGGTGAAGGTGCTGGGCGACGGCCATTCGCTGGCCGACGAGGAAGCCGCGGAGGCGGCGGCGCGCTCGCTGGTTCCGGCGGGACTGACCGAGGACGAACGGCTGACCACGGGCGAGGCGGGCGAGGCGGCCAGCCGCGTCGCGGGCTATCCCGGCGTGCGCGCCGCGTTGCTGGAACTGCAGCAGGCGTTCGCGGCCCAACCGGGCGGCGCCGTGCTGGACGGCCGCGACATCGGCACGGTGATCGCGCCTCAGGCCCAGGCCAAGCTGTTCGTCACGGCGACGGCCCACGTCCGCGCCGAACGTCGATGGAAGCAGCTGACGGCCCGCGGCTTCGACATTGCCTTCGAGGACATGCTGGCCGACATCCAGCGCCGGGACGAGCGCGACGCCGGTCGCGGCGCGGCCCCGATGGTCCAGGCGGACGACGCGGTCTTGCTGGACACCACCGACATGGGTATAGAAGCCGCCTTCGATGCGGCCCGCCGTATCGTCGAGGCGGCGCGCGCGAAACACGGTCTCTGATCCGTTTCGCAAATCCAACGCTCCCATCCTCGGCCTCCGCGGGCGTCCTGATCGTTCTGAACGGCCTCGCATCCTGACGACCTGACTGACTTTTCTTTTCCTATCGCCTCGCGCGCGGCGCTCAGCTGCGTGAGGGGTTCACCTCGCGCGGGGCCGCTACGGTCGTGCGCCTCAGCCCCCACAGGACGCTTTCCAGCTCCATGACTGACACTCTCTCCCCCTCGCGCGACGATTTCGCCGCGCTGCTTGACGAACAACTGCAGGGCCGCGACTTCGGCGAAGGCCAAGTGGTCCACGGCCGCGTCGTCGGCATCGAAAAAGACATCGTCATCATCGATGTCGGCCTGAAGACCGAAGGCCGCATCGCCATGCGCGAGTTCGGCCAGGGCGACGACGCCGCGCTGCCGAAGGTCGGCGACAACGTCGAAGTCTACCTCGAGCGCGTCGAGAACGCTCTCGGCGAAGCCGTCATCAGCCGCGACAAGGCTCGCCGCGAGGAAGCCTGGACCCGTCTGGAAGCCGTGTTCGCCGAAGGCCAGCCGGTCAACGGCGCCATCGTCGGCCGCGTCAAGGGCGGCTTCACCGTCGACCTGGGCGGCGCCTCGGCCTTCCTGCCGGGCTCGCAGGTCGACATCCGTCCGGTCCGCGACGTCGGCCCGCTGATGGGCAAGGAACAGCCCTTCGCCATCCTGAAGATGGACCGTCCGCGCGGCAACATCGTCGTCTCGCGTCGCGCCATCCTGGAAGAGGCCCGCGCCGAACAGCGCACCGAGCTGGTCGGCCAGCTGCAAGAGGGTGAAGTCCGCGAGGGCGTCGTCAAGAACATCACCGACTACGGCGCTTTCGTCGACCTGGGCGGCATCGACGGCCTGCTGCACGTCACCGACATGTCGTGGAAGCGCGTCTCGCACCCGTCGCAGGTCCTCGCCGTCGGCGACACCGTCAAGGTCCAGATCGTCAAGATCAACCCGGACACCCAGCGCATCAGCCTGGGCATGAAGCAACTGCAGTCGGACCCCTGGGACGGCGTGGAAGCCAAGTATCCGGTCGGCGCCAAGTACACGGGCCGCATCACCAACATCACCGACTACGGCGCCTTCGTGGAGCTGGAAGCCGGGGTCGAGGGCCTGGTCCACGTCTCGGAAATGTCCTGGACCAAGAAGAACGTCCATCCGGGCAAGATCGTCTCCACCTCGCAGGAAGTGGACGTGGTCGTCCTGGACGTCGACGCCTCCAAGCGCCGCATCTCGCTGGGCCTGAAGCAGGCTCAGGACAATCCGTGGGACGCCTTCGTCGCCAATCACCCGATCGGCTCGACCGTCGAGGGCGAAGTCAAGAACGCCACCGAGTTCGGCCTGTTCATCGGCCTGGACAACGACATCGACGGCATGGTCCACCTGTCCGACCTCGACTGGTCGGTCTCGGGCGAAGAAGCCATCCAGCGCTACCGCAAGGGCGAGATGGTCAAGGCCAAGGTCCTGGACGTCGACGTCGAGAAGGAACGCGTCTCGCTGGGCATCAAGCAACTGGGCGGCGACCCGATCGGCGAAGGCGACACCTATCGTCGCGGCCAGCAGATCACCGTCACCGTCTCGTCGATCGAGACCGGCGGCATCGAGGTCAAGTTCGGTGAAGACGACGCGCCGGTCACGGCCTTCGTCCGCAAGTCGGACCTGTCGCGCGACCGCAATGAGCAACGTCCGGAACGCTTCGCCGTCGGCGATCGCGTCGACGCCATGATCACCGCCGTCGACAAGGCCTCGCGCCGCGTCTCGGTGTCGATCAAGGCGCTGGAAATGAAGGACGAACAGGAAGCCATCGAACAGTTCGGCTCGTCGGACTCCGGCGCTTCGCTGGGCGACATCCTGGGCGCTGCGCTCAAGAACGCCGGCGCCAAGGAGTAAGCGCCAGCCGCAGAGCGCCCTGTGCTCTGCGGCGGCGTCAGAAACGCCTGAGGGCGGCGGGAGCGATCCCGCCGCCCTTTTTCTTTATGCGCCAAGAACGGCGGTCGCCGCTTGCGCCTGTGTCCGCCAGCGGACATGGTGGAATCCGTTGAACGCGGCGTTGCACAAGAGGGCTTTGTGCAATGTCGTTCGGGGGTTAGGGTAGGGCACCAACCTCAAACGGCGTTCTATCAATCGGACGAAGGCAGGGGCTTCATGATCAAGTCGGAAATGATCGAGAAACTGGCGGCTGAGAACACTCACCTGACCCATGCGGAGGTGGAGCGGCTGGTCAATGTCATTCTCGGCAAGATGACGGACGCCTTGTCCGATGGCGGACGGGTCGAACTTCGCGGCTTCGGGGCCTTTTCCGTGCGCTCGCGTCCGGCGCGGGTGGGACGCAACCCCCGCACCGGGGAAATGGTCGACGTTCCGGCCAAGGCCGTGCCCTTCTTCAAGAGCGGCAAGGAGCTGCGCGAGCGGCTGAACGCATCCGGCGACGCCTGAACCGCAGAGACACCCCATGAGCCTGATTTCCGAGTTCCGCGAGTTCGCGGTCAAGGGCAATGTCGTCGATCTGGCCGTCGGCGTGATCATCGGCGCGGCCTTCAACGGCATCGTCAAAAGCCTGGTCGATCAGGTGGTGATGCCCCCCATCGGCCTGGTCACCGGCGGCATCGACTTTTCCGAGCTGGAATGGGTGCTGCGGCCCGAGAACCTGGCGACCGAAGAGGTCGAGAAGGTCGCGATCCAGTACGGCGCCTTCCTGAACACCGTGATCCAGTTCCTGATCGTGGCCTGGGTGGTGTTCCTGGTGGTCAAGGGCATCAACGCCCTGCGTCGCCAGCAGGCGGCCCAGCCGGATCCGGCGCCGCCCGCCCCGACCGCGACCGAGCTTCTGCTGACCGAAATCCGCGACGAACTGAAGGCCCGCCCCGGACGCTAGGGCTCTGGCCGGAGGCTCCGCCCGCTCAGGCCTTGGCCACGCGTCCGACCGCAGGGGACGCCCGCCGTGCGGCCCGGCCCGGCCGCAGCGGCGCCGGGCGTGAGCAGATCGAGAAGTCGCCGTCGAACGGCGTCGGCGACCATTGGGCCGCCAGCGTCTCGTCCAGGATTCGGGCGTGGCAGTGTCCCCAGCCGCCCTCCTTGCGGGCGCGGCTCGCCAAGGGGCCCAGTTGCGCCAGGAGGCCGGGCGAGGTCATCGGCAGTCGCACCTTGGCCGCGCCCAGGCCTCGCGCATTGTCGATCAGCGTGCGGACCAGCAGGCGCGCGGCCTCGTCCTCGCCGGGAAGGGTCGTCACATCGATGACGTCCAGAGAAGGCGGCTCCAGAATGCTGGTCTTGGCGATCATCGCCATCGCCACGCCGCGGATCGCGCCTTCGCGGACGCAGGCCAGCAGGATCGGCGCGCGCGTCTGGTCCGGATCGGATACCCGCCACCGCATCGTCTCCGGCGACCGATCCGCCAGCAGGGGCGTCGCCGCCGACAGCGCGCGCCAGTAGGCGGCGTAGGGCGACCGGTCCGACAGGTCGGACAGCTCCTGGACCGTGACCGGCAGCCGCAGCGGCCGAGGCGCGTCCAGCCGCCGGTTCAGCAGCCTTTCCCCGATCCGGTGCGCGTCTTCCGCGCGGGCCCGCGCGTACAGGCCGCGCAGCAGCCTTCCGCGCAGGCTGGCCACCCAGTCCACGCGCCACGACAGCTTCAGCGCATGGGTCTCGTCCGGATAGGGGCGCAGCCCGAAATGCTTGTACAGCGGGGCCGCCTTGGGATTGGCGTTGAAGGTGTAGGCGGCGAACAGGCCGGGCTGCTTCAGCACCGCGCGGATCAACGACCGGCTGGCGCCGGCGCGCGACGGCGGCACCACGATGGAGAAGCCGGTGGCCCCATGCAGGCTTCGCGGCCCCGCCTGGAACCGCTGGACCAAGTTGCCGACCACCGCCACGGGTGCGTCGGCCTCGTCCGCTATCACCCAGCCGAGGGGCGCGCCGGTTTCGATCCGCGCCGGATTCTCTTCCAGCCAGCGCCAGCCGGCGATCGAGCGCTCGGGCCAGCCGACCGACCGGTACAGGCGGTTCACGCCCTCATAGTCCGACGGCTGCATCGGCCGAACGGCCATCACGCCCTCCCTATCCCGTGCTGGCACAGCGCCCGCCGAGTCGGCTCGGGTCCAGCAGGGTCCGGGCCAGCCGCCGCCCGCGGGACATGTTAACGCGGCGCTAGCCTTAAGCCTTGTCCAGGCGCGCCCGCCGTGCTGCTTATGCGCCTTTCGCGCGCCCGGTACGGCGCGGCTATCTGGAGTAGGCCGTTGACAGCGACGGATGGGGGGGCGCTCGCGCCTCGCAAGACTTTCCTGGGACACCCGCGGGGGCTGGTGATCCTGTTCTTCACCGAGATGTGGGAGCGGTTCTCCTACTACGGCATGCGGGTGCTGCTGGTCCTGTACCTGACCCAGCATTTCCTGTTCGGCCCGGCCGAGGCGCAGGGCATCTACGCCGCCTACGCCGCGCTGGTGTATCTGATGCCGGTCATCGGCGGCATGATCGCCGACAAGTACCTGGGCCCGCGCAAGGCCGTCATCATCGGCGCCGTCCTCCTGGTCATGGGCCACTTCGCCATGGCCTTCGAAGGAACGGGCGGCCGTGAGCGCCTGACCATCGGCGACACCACCTATGAGATCCAGGTCGACGGTCGCGACCAGAACCGCCAGATGTTCGCGGTCAACGGCGACGAGCGCGTCCGCATCGCCATCACTCCGGAAGGCGTCTCCACCGTCGGCGCCGAGCCCTCGGCCGCCAATGCGGCGGACGCCGGCGCCGTCGCTGTCGGCGAGGCGCTGGGCACGCCGCCCACGGGCGCGCTG
>NZ_JAYRPA010000056.1:0-99062 GCF_041911375.1 Brevundimonas sp.
ACATAGTCGTCCAGACACTCGGGAAGCAGCGTCGGCTGCCGGCGATCTCCACCCTGGACGAAGCGGCTCATGCCCACCTCCTGCTGACCTCAGAAGGCTAACCTAATTCGCTTGGAGGGAAGGCGTTTTCACACAGCCTCGGTCGGTAGCGGACCTCGGCGCAATCCTGCGCGGATGTCGCGAGGGGCGAGTGGCGGGCCGTGGGGCGCGGGATGGGGTCGGCTATGCCTGTTCGCGTTGACGCGCCTTCTGGGTTCGATACCAAGGGCGGATGCGTCTGCCCCTGATCCCGCACCCGAGCACCGCCGCCGTCGATGGACTGACGCTGGAGGTCGAGGCGCGACGGGCGGGGCGGGCGCTGAGCCTGGAGTACAGCCTGAGCGGGCCGGTCGAGACGGTGCTGTGGCCCTCGCCGGCGGCGCGGGTCCATACGGACGAGCTTTGGCGCACGACCTGTTTCGAGGCGTTCGCGCAAACGGCGACGGGCTATGTCGAATACAATCTGTCGCCGTCGGGGGCGTGGGCGGCCTACGGCTTCGACGGCTATCGCCAGGGGATGCGGAACCTGGCGGTTCCGGCGCCCTTCATCGTCACGCGGGCCGCGCCGGGGCGGTTCGTGCTGACGGTCGATGTGGAGCTGCCCGAGGATGCGACGGGGGCGGTGGGCCTGACGGCGGTGATCGAGCGGCTGGACGGGTCGATCCTCTATTGGGCGCTGACCCATCCGTCGGATAAGCCGGACTTTCATCATTCCGATTCCCTCGCGCTGGACCTGACATGAACTTCGGCCTCGACCGCCTGCTGTCCGACGACGCCCTGCGGGGCCAGTTGAAGGGGCGGCGCGTGGCGCTGCTGGCGCATCCGGCCTCGGTGACGCCGGACCTGACCCATGCGATCGACGCCTTGGCGGCCTGTCCCGAGATCACCCTGACCGCCGCCTTTGGGCCGCAGCACGGGATGAAGGGCGATCTGCAGGACAATATGATGGAAAGCCCGGACTATCGCGATCCGGTCCACGGCTTTCCCGTCTTCAGCCTGTACGGCGAGGTGCGCCGGCCCCGGGACGAGTGGATGGAGACGTTCGACGTCGTCCTGATCGACCTGCAGGACCTGGGGTGCCGCATCTACACCTATGTGACGACGCTGCTCTATGTGCTGGAGGCGGCGGCCAAGCACGGCAAGACGGTGTGGGTGCTGGACCGGCCCAATCCCGCCGGGCGGCCGGTCGAGGGGATGACGCTGAAGCCGGGGTTCGAGAGCTTCGTCGGGGCCGGGCCGATGCCGATGCGGCACGGCATGACCATAGGCGAGCTGGGCCTATGGTTCATCGACCAGTTCAAGCTGGACGTCGATTATCGCGTGATCGAGATGCAGGGCTGGGCGCCGGAGGCGGGGCCGGGATACGGCTGGCCGCTGCTGGAGCGGGCCTGGGTCAACCCCAGCCCGAACGCGCCGAACCTGAGCATGGCCAGAGCCTATGCCGGCACGGTGATGCTGGAGGGCGCGACCCTGTCGGAGGGGCGGGGCACGACGCGGCCGCTGGAGCTGTTCGGGGCGCCGGACATCGACGCGCGGGCGGTGATCGCCGAGATGACCGCGCTGGCGCCGGATTGGCTGAAGGGCTGCGTGCTGCGGGAATGCTGGTTTCAGCCGACCTTCCACAAGCACGTCGGCCAGTTGTGCGCAGGCGTGCAGATCCACGTCGAGGGGCCGCACTACGATCATGCGGCGTTCCAGCCGTGGCGGGTGCAGGCGCTGGGGTTCAAGGCGATCCGGCGGCTGTATCCCGACTATGAGCTGTGGCGGGACTTTCCGTACGAATACGCCTTCGGGCGGCTGCCGATCGACACGATCAACGGCGGGCCGGGGCTGCGGGAATGGGTCGATGACGCCGGGGCCACGCCGGGCGACCTGGATGCGGTCACCACGCCGGACGAGCAAGCGTGGGTCAAGGCGAGACGGTCCTTCCTGTTGTACTGAGCGGGGAGGTCGCGATGAGGCGACGGTGGATCGCCGTGCTGTGCGGAGGAGGCGTGATGCTAGGCTTGGCCATGGCGGCGGTTCTCTGGATGAGCCAGCAACCCGATCCGGATGGTTTGAGCCGGGAGAGCCGGACAGCGATCAGGCTGGTGGTCGAAGCGCTGGAAACCGAGAAGGCGCGCCAAGCCGCGCTTGATCCGCCAACCAGCGACCGAGAGCGCTTGGAACGCATGGGCGTGCTGGACCAGATTGGCCGTCGTGCGCTGAACAGCGTCGATTACAGCCGCTTGCCGACCGACGAGCGCCCCGCCGCGCGCGCTGCTGTCTGGCGTGTGCTCGGCGACAATGACCGGGCCCTCATGGGGGAACTGCTGGCCATGGTTCCGCCGGAGGGCTGGTTCTTGAAAAGCGTCTATGGCGAGCAGGCTGCCGCGTCCGCCTTCCTGATCGTGCAGCATTCCGGTCCCGAACACTGGCGACGGTTCCTGCCCGTTCTTGAACCGCTGGTCGCCAAAGGCGAAGTGGACGGTGAGGAGTACGGCCTGATGTACGACCGCCTCGCTGTCAGCGAGGGACGGCCGCAACGATACGGCACGCAGATGGTCTGTCGTGACGGCCGCTGGGCGGTCGACACCCTGGAAGATCCTGAAAAGGTCGATGTGCGTCGCCAAGAGATGGGGTTTCGCTGGACGATGGCGGAATATGAGGCGCGTTTCACCGCCTCTTCGTGCGCCTAGGTATTGCTGCGCTTGCGAAGGGAAGGGCCGAGGCGAACCTGTGGCGTCGGCAGGGTGGGCCGGCTTTGTCCCTGAATGATCCGCACTTTCTTGTATAAACGCAGTTTATTGTGCATCTGCAAATAAGTGATTGGGCTTATCCGTTCGGGTGGGTTAGAAGGGCCTCCTCCCAATCACTCCCAGCCTATGGATTTCGCATGGCCCTCATCAACACGCCCATCAAGCCGTTCACGGCCACCGCCTACAAGCAAGGCAAGTTCGTCGAGATTTCCGACGCGGACGTGAAGGGCAAGTGGGGCGTCTTCTTCTTCTATCCGGCCGACTTCACCTTCGTGTGCCCGACCGAGCTGGAAGACCTGGCCGGCATCTATCCGACCCTGCAGGGCATGGACGTCGAGGTGTTCTCGGTTTCGACCGACACCCACTTCAGCCACAAGGCCTGGCACGACACCTCGCCGGCGATCGGCAAGATCGACTACTACATGGTCGGCGACCAGTCGGGCACGATCACCAACAACTTCGACGTGATGCGTCCGGGCGTGGGCCTGGCCGACCGCGCGACCTTCCTGGTCGATCCGGACGGCGTGATCCAGTTCATGGAGATCACCTCGGAAGGCGTGGGCCGCAACGCCGCCGAGCTGCTGCGCAAGATCAAGGCCGCCCAGTACGTGCGTTCGCACCCGGGCGAAGTCTGCCCGGCGAAGTGGGAAGAGGGTGAAGCCACCCTGGCCCCGTCGCTGGACCTGGTCGGCAAGATCTAAGCCCGACGACCCAGACAGACCGGCGGCGCGTTGCGTTTTCGTCGCCGGTTCACGGCGCCCGGTCCAATCGGGCGTCGCAGAGGCCGCGGGGTGAGTAGCGTTTCCGTCCCCGCGGCCTTTTTGCGTCCGGTCCTCGCCCGAAGCGGCTCGAGGCCGACGCTCCATCCCAGAGTTTAGTGAGGATTCCGATGCTCGACGCCAATCTGAAAACCCAGCTGGAAGGCTATCTGAAGAACATCGTGCATCCGGTGGAGCTGGTCGCCTCGCTGGGCGCCGGCGCCAAGTCGCAGGAGCTGAAGGCCCTGCTGGAGGACATCGTCTCGGTCTCGCACGGCAAGGTCGAGATGGGCCGCGACTTCGACGACGCGCGCCAGCCCAGCTTCCTGATCCGCCGCAAGGGGACCGACATCGGCGTGCGCTTCGCCGGCATTCCGCTGGGCCATGAGTTCACCTCGCTGGTGCTGGCCCTGCTGCACGTGGGCGGCCATCCGTCCAAGGCGGCGCAGGAGGTGATCCAGCAGGTCAAGGACCTGGACGGCCACTATGTCTTCGAGACCTATTTCTCGCTGTCGTGCCAAAACTGCCCCGACGTGGTGCAGGCCCTGAACCTGATGAGCGTCATCAATCCGCGCATCAAGCACGTCGCCATCGAGGGCGGTCTGTTCAAGGACGAGGTCGAGGCGCGCAAGGTCATGGCCGTGCCGACCGTGTTCCTGAACGGCGAGCTGTTCGGCCAGGGCCGGATGGAGCTGGAGCAGATCGTCGCCAAGATCGACAGCGGCGCCGAGGCCAAGGCGGCCGAGAAGATCAAGGCCAAGGATCCGTTCGACGTCCTGGTGGTCGGCGGCGGTCCGGCCGGGGCCGCAGCGGCGATCTACACCGCCCGCAAGGGCATCCGCACCGGCGTCGCGGCCGAGCGGTTCGGCGGCCAGGTGCTGGACACCATGGCGATCGAGAACTTCATCTCGGTGCCGCACACCGAGGGGCCGAAGCTGGCCGCCCAGCTTGAGCAGCACGTCCGCGAATACGAGGTGGACGTGATGAACCTGCAGCGGGCGTCGCGCCTGGTCCCGGCCAAGGTTCCGGGCGGCCTGCACGAGGTGCAGCTGGAGAACGGCGCCAGCCTGAAGGCGCGCACCGTCATCCTGTCGACCGGCGCGCGCTGGCGCCAGATGAACGTGCCGGGCGAGGACCAGTACCGGAACAAGGGCGTGGCCTATTGCCCGCACTGCGACGGGCCGCTGTTCAAGGGCAAGCGCGTGGCGGTGATCGGCGGCGGCAACTCGGGCGTCGAGGCGGCCATCGACCTGGCCGGCATCGTGGCGCACGTGACCCTGATCGAGTTCGACAGCGAGCTGCGGGCCGATGCGGTGCTGCAACGCAAGCTGGCGACCTTGCCGAACGTGAAGATCGTCACCTCGGCCCTGACGACCCAGGTGCTGGGCGACGGCGAGAAGGTGAACGGCCTGGTCTACAAGGACCGGAACTCGGACGCCGTGCACGAGGTCCAGCTGGAAGGCGTGTTCGTCCAGATCGGCCTGGTGCCGAACACCGAATGGCTGCACGGCGCGGTGGCCCTGTCCCCGCGCGGCGAGATCGAGGTCGATCATCGCGGCGAGACCAGCCAGCCGGGCGTGTTCGCGGCGGGCGACGCCACGACCGTGCCCTACAAGCAGATCGTCATCGCCATGGGCGAAGGGTCCAAGGCCGGTCTGTCGGCCTTCGACTATCTGATCCGAACGGTGCCGGCCGAGGAGGCGGCGCAAGCCGCCTGACCCTGACTTCCGCTCATCCCGGCGAGTGCCGGGGTGAGCGGGCTCAGTGCAGCTTCAGCCGCCCGGAAACGCGGCGGTGGAGCAGGCGGGACAGCGCGAGAAGGGCCGTGCGTCGCACGCCGATGATGGCGCGGTGGTGGTCGAGGTGCAGGGCCATATAGGCCCACTTGGCCAGCAGGCCCTCGATCAGGAAGTTCGGTCCGCCCAGCCCGCCCATCAACGAGCCGACGCCCTTGTCCCCGCCCAGCGACACCAGCGAACCCTTGTCCCGATAGACGTAGGGGCCGGCGTCGCGCGTGGGATCGGCCAGGGCGCGGGCGAGGTAGGCGGCCTGCTGCGCCGCCGCCTGGGCGCGAGCGGGAACCGGGCGGCCGTCGGGGCCCGGGGCCTCCGCGCAGTCGCCCATGGCGTAGACGTCAGGGGCGGAGGTTCTCAGCCGGTCGTCGACGACGAACTGGTTCAGACGGCCGGTCTTCAGCCCGAAGGCGCGGTTGGCGTCCTCCGCCTTCACCCCAGCGGCCCAGACGATCAGGGCGGCGGGGACCGGACCCTGGCTGGTTTCGAGGCGGTCGGCGTGGACGGCTTTCACCTTTGCATCGGTGAGCAGGCGCACGCCCTTGGCCTCCAGCGCGCGGGCGGCCTTGTCGGAGACGCGCTCGGGCAGGCCGCCCAGGATGCGCGGGGCGGCCTCGACGATGGTGACGCAGAGGTCGAAGCGCTGGCCCGGCGTCAGGCCGGCGGACAGCTCGTCGTGGCCTTCGATCAGCTCGGTGGACAGCTCCACGCCGGTCGCGCCCGCGCCGACGATGGCGATGTTCAGCGTCCGCTCGTCCGAATAGGCCGCCGCGAGGAAGGCCGAGGTCAGGCGGCGATTGAAGGCCTCGGCGTCGGCGACGTCTTCCAGCAGATGGGCGTGCTGGGCCGCGCCGGGGGTGTCGAACAGATTGGACCCGCTGCCGACGGCCAGGACCAGGGTGCGATAGGAGAGGGCGCGCGGCGCGACCAGCGTCTTGCCGTCGGCGTCGCGGATTTCCGCCAGGGAGATCGTCTTCGCCTCGGCGTCGAGGTCCGTCAGGTCGCCGAAGGCGAAGCTGAAATGATTGCGCCGCGCCAGGACGGGATAGGACAGGCCCTCCTGGTGGCTGTCGAGCGAACCCGCCGCCACCTCGTGCAGGCTGGGCTTCCACAGGTGGAAGATGGACCGGTCGATCAGAAGGACGCGCCGAGGCCCCTCACGCCGCCCGAGCCGGCGGCCCAGGCGGGCGGCGAGTTCGAGACCGCCGGCGCCGCCGCCGATGATGACGATGTCATGGTCCATTCGGGTCCAACGCGCGACCCGAGGATCGGATCAGGCCGGGTTCTCTTCCAGACGCTTGTCGAGATAGGCGCCGACGCGGCGTTCGACGGCGCCGATGTGGTCCTGCCAGAAGTGGCTGGCGCCGTCCTCCAGCTCGTAATCGATGACGATGCCCTTCTGGGTGCGCAGCTTGTTGACCACGCGCTCGACCTCGATCGGCGGCACGATGGTGTCGGCCGTGCCGTGCAGGAACAGGCCCGAGGCGGGGCAGGGGGCCAGGAAGCTGAAGTCGTACATGTTCGACGGGGGCGAAACCGAGATGAAGCCGTCCGTCTCGGGCCGACGCATCAGAAGCTGCATGCCGATGTAGGCGCCGAACTGATAGCCGGCGACCCAGGTCTGGGTGGCGCCGGGGTTGTTCGACTGCAGCCAGTCCAGGGCCGTGGCGGCGTCCGCCAGTTCGCCGATGCCGGAATCGAACTCGCCCTGCGACTTGCCGACGCCGCGCGAGTTGTAGCGCAGGGTGGCGAAGCCGCGCTGCTGGAACAACTGGTGCAGGGTGACCGCGACCGGATTGTTCATGTGCCCGCCCGCCTTGGGGTGCGGATGCAGGATAAGGGCGATCGGAGCGTTCGGACGCTTGCCGGGGGAATAGCGGCCTTCGATGCGGCCGGAGGCGCCGGGCAGGATGACTTCAGGCATTTGGGGCTCTGGAATCCGTTCAACTGTCATTTCGCGGCTGCGTAATACTTGACCGCCAGGGTAGGACTTTCTAAGTCCCTCCAGCGCGCCGCCGCCTTCGCGAAGGCGCGGGTTCTAGCACAAGAGCCCCTGAAAGCGCGCAATTTTTGAAGGTGCGCGATGCGTCTGTCGACCAAGGGACGATACGCCGTGATGGCGATGGCCGATCTGGCCAAGAACGGGCGCGGCGAAGGCGGCGAGAGCCGGGCCGTGTCGCTGGCCGAGATCGCCGCGCGCCAGGAGATTTCGCTGAGTTATCTGGAGCAGCTGTTCGCCCGGCTGCGCAAGAGCGGCCTGGTGCGCAGCGTGCGCGGGCCGGGCGGCGGATACCGGCTGGCCAAGGGCGCGCACGAGACGGTGGTGGCCGAGATCGTGCTGGCGGTGGACGAACCGATCCGCGCGACCCGGTGCGTGGCGCACGGCACGCCAAAGGGCTGCATGCTGGCCGGCGAACGCTGCATCACCCACAATCTTTGGGAAGATCTGGGCGACGAAATCCATCGCTATCTGGCCGGCGTGTCGCTGGAGGACGTGGTGATGAACCGTACGGGCCAGCGCCGCCGCAACGTCGAGGCGCCCCAGGGCGCCGCATTGGCCGTGGGGGTGGCGGCATGACCTCCATCTATCTGGATTACAACGCCTCTGGCCTAGTCCGGCCCGAGGTGCAGGACGTGATGGCGCGGGCCCTGGCCGACAACGGCAATCCGTCGGCGGTCCATGCGGCCGGGCGACGCGCCAGGGCGCGGGTCGAGACGGCGCGCGCGCAGGTTGCGGACCTGGTCGGGGCCGATCCGACCGCGGTGGTGTTCAACAGCGGCGGCACCGAGGCCAATGCGCAAGGGATCGCCAGCGCCCTGGCGGCCGGATGCGAGCGGCTGATCGTCTCCGCCACCGAACATCCGTGCGTGGCCGAGGCTGCGGCGAATGCGGGCGCGCCGGTCGAGGTGCTGCCGGTCGATGCGAACGGCGTGGTCGACCTGGACGCGCTGGCGCAGGCGCTGACGCGTCCCGGTCGGGCGGTGGTCGCGATCCATCACGCCAACAACGAAAGCGGCGTGATCCAGCCGATCGCCGAGGCGGCGCGGCGGGTGCGGGCGGCGGGCGGCTGGATGCACGTCGATGCGATCCAGTCGGCGGGCAAGATTGCGGTCGACATGCGCACGTTGGATGCGGACACCCTGACCCTGTCGGCGCACAAGCTGGGCGGGCCGCAGGGCGTGGGCGCTCTGGTGTTCAAGGAAGGCGTGTCGGGCGTTCGCATCCTGCACGGGGCGGGGCAGGAACGCGGGCTGCGCGCAGGCACCGAGAACGTGCCGGGCATCGCCGGGTTCGGGGTGGCCGCCGACTGCGCCGCGCGGGACCTGGAGGCGATGCAGGCGCACGTCGCCTGGCGCGAAGCGGCCGAGGTTCGGGTGAAGGCGGCAGGGGCCACGATCATCGGCGGCGCGGCCGACCGCCTGCCCAATACCTTGTTCATGGCGGTCGAAGGCTGGGACAGCCCTCAACAGCTGATCACGCTCGATCTGACCGGCGTCATGGTATCGGCGGGCTCGGCCTGTTCGTCGGGCAAGGTCAAGCCGTCCAAGACCATCAGCGCCATGGGATTGAACGCTCTGGCGACCGGGGGCGTGCGCGCGTCCGGCGGCTGGAGCACCATCGAGAGCGACTGGAGCCGGTTCGCCGACGCCTGGATCGCCGCATACGACAAGCACAAGGCACGCGCCGCCGCGCGCGTGAGAGAGGTCGCCTGATGGCCGCCGTCAAGGAAACCATCGACGCCGTCGCCGCGCTGGAGAAGTACGCGCACGGCTTCACCTCGGACATCGAGCAGGAGTTCGCGCCCAAGGGCCTGAACGCTGACATCGTGCGCTTCATCTCCGAGAAGAAGGGCGAGCCGGAATGGATGCTGGAATGGCGCCTGGCCGCCTATGAGCGCTGGCTGGCGATGGAGGAGCCCACCTGGGCGGCGGTGAAATACGAGCCCGTCGACTATCAGGACCTGTTCTACTACGCCGCGCCGAAGCAGAAGGAAGGACCGAAGAGCCTCGACGAGGTCGATCCCGAGATTCTGGAAGTCTACAAGAAGCTGGGCATCCCGCTGAAGGAGCAGGAGGTGCTGGCGGGGGTGCAGGGCGCGCCCAAGGTGGCCGTGGACGCCGTGTTCGACAGCGTGTCGGTGGTCACGACCTTCAAGGAGGAACTGGCCAAGGTCGGCGTGATTTTCATGCCGATTTCCGAGGCCTTGCGCGAATATCCTGATCTGGTGCGGCAATATCTGGGGTCGGTGGTGCCGGTCTCGGACAACTATTTCGCGGCGCTGAACAGCGCGGTCTTTTCGGACGGGTCGTTCGTCTACATTCCGCCGGGCGTGAAGTGCCCGATGGAGCTGTCGACCTATTTCCGCATCAATGCGAGCCAGACCGGCCAGTTCGAGCGGACCCTGATCATCGCCGACAAGGGCGCTTACGTCTCCTATCTGGAGGGCTGCACGGCGCCGATGCGCGACGAGAACCAGCTGCATGCCGCGGTGGTCGAGATCGTGGCGCTGGACGACGCCGAGGTGAAGTATTCGACCGTCCAGAACTGGTACCCCGGCGACGCCGAGGGCAAGGGCGGCATCTACAACTTCGTCACCAAGCGCGCCGACTGCCGCGGCGACCGGTCCAAGGTTTCGTGGACGCAGGTGGAGACCGGCTCGGCCGTCACCTGGAAATACCCGTCCTGCATCCTGAAGGGCGAGGACAGCTCGGGCGAGTTCTATTCCATCGCCATCACCAATGGACATCAGCAGGCCGACACCGGCACCAAGATGATCCACCTGGGCAAGAACTCGAAGTCGCGGATCATCGCCAAGGCGGTGTCGGCGGGCAAGTCGGACTCGACCTATCGCGGCCTGGTTTCGGTGCATCCGAAGGCGACGGGCGTGCGCAACTTCACCCAGTGCGATTCCTTGCTGATCGGCAAGGAGTGCGGGTCGCACACCATTCCCTATATCGAGGCCCGCAACGGCTCGGCCCAGCTGGAGCACGAGGCGACGACGACGCGCCTGTCCGACGACCAGCTGTTCTACGCCCAGCAGCGCGGCCTGTCGGAGGAGGAGGCGGTGGCCCTGCTGGTCAACGGCTTCGTCCGCGACGTGATGCAGAAGCTGCCGATGGAGTTCGCCGTCGAGGCGCAGAAGCTGGTCGCCATCAGCCTCGAAGGCTCGGTTGGATAATCAAGAAGAAACAATGCTCAGGATCAACAACCTTCATGTTTCCGTCGGCGAGAAGCCGATCCTCAAGGGCCTGACGCTGGACGTTCCGGCGGGCGAGGTGCACGCCATCATGGGGCCGAACGGGGCCGGCAAGTCGACGCTGGGCTACGCCCTGTCGGGCCGGCCGGGCTATGAGGCGACCGAAGGCGCGGTCGAATGGGCCGGCGAGGATCTGCTGGCGCTGGAGCCGGCCGAGCGGGCGGCCAAGGGCGTCTTCCTGTCATTCCAGTATCCGATCGAAATCCCCGGCGTGCCGGCCCTGACCTTCGTGCGCACGGCGCTGAATGCGCAGAGGCGCGCGCGCGGCGAGGAGGAGGTGGCGGCGCCGGCCTTCCTGAAGCTGGTGCGCGAGGCGTCCAAGGCGCTGAAGATGGACTTCGACATGCTGAAGCGGCCGCTGAACGTCGGCTTCTCCGGCGGCGAGAAGAAGCGGATGGAGATCCTGCAGATGGCCCTGCTGGAGCCGTCGCTGCTGATCCTGGACGAGACGGATTCGGGTCTGGACATCGACGCCCTGCGGATCGTGTCGGAGGGGGTGAACGCCCTGCGCCGGCCCGACCGCGCCATGCTGGTGATCACCCACTATCAGCGGCTGCTGGACTACATCAAACCGGACCGGGTCCATGTGCTGGCCGGCGGCCGGATCGTGGCCTCTGGCGGGCCGGAGCTGGCGCATCAGCTGGAGGCGGAAGGGTACGACAAGTATCTTCCCGAGGCAGCGTGAGCGCGGCCTTCAACATCGACCTGACCGACGCCGCCACCTTTCCGTCGCGGCGGACGGAGGCGTGGAAGTACAGCGACCTGAAGCGCTGGCTCCGCGAGGCGCCCGCGCCATCGGGCACGACGGCGGTGGGGCCTCCGGGGCCGTTCTATGATCTGGGCGGAGAGGCGATCGTCTTCGCCAACGGGCGCGCCGTGGGCGTGACCGACTTCATCGCCTCGGGCGAGCAGACGCTGCGGCTGCGCTACATCTCCGATGCGGTCGGGACGGGCCACACGGCGGGGGCGCGGGTGTCGGCGCGGGCGGGCGCCAAGCTGCTGCTGCTGGAGACGCACGAGGGCGCGGGCTCGGCCTATGTGGCGCACAATACGCTGGAGCTGGACGTGGCGGCGGGCGCCGAGGTGACGCGCGTCGTCCTGATCGAGGAGCCCGAGGACGCCATCTCGATCGCCCAGGCGCATGTGAAGGTCGAGGCGGGAGGCGTCTATCGCCAGACCATCATCGCCACGGGCGCCAAACTGCAGCGGGTCGAGACCCGCATTTCGCATTTCGCCCAGGGGGCGCACGTGCAGGCCGACGGCCTGTATCTGCTGAACGGATCGCGCCACGCCGACCTGACCAGCGTGGTGCGCCACGTCGAGCATGACGGGACGACCAGCCAGTTGATCAAGGGCGTGGCGCGCGACACCGCGCGCGGCGTTTTCCAGGGCAAGATCGTGGTCGAGCGCGGCGCGGACGGCACCGACGCGCGGATGGGGCACCACGCGCTCATCGCCTCGGAACGGGCCGAGATCGACGCCAAGCCGGAACTGATCATCTACGCCGACGACGTGCAGTGCGCGCACGGCAATACGGTCGGGACGCTGGACGAGAGCGCCCTGTTCTACATGGAGCAGCGCGGCATTCCGGCCGAGGAGGCCCGCGCCCTGCTGACCCAGGCCTTCCTGATCGAGGTCATCGACCGGATCGAGCACGAGGGCGCGAGAGAGGTGGCGCGGGAATGGCTGACGGCTCGGTTGTGACCCTGTTTGACCCCTACGCCGTTCGGGCGCAGTTCCCGATCCTGTCGCGACAGGTGAACGGCAAGCCGCTGGTCTATCTGGACAACGCCGCCTCGGCGCAGAAGCCACGCGCGGTGATCGACGCCCTGGTCGCGACGATGGAAGGCGGCTACGCCAATGTTCACCGCGGCCTGCACACCCTGTCGAACGAGGCGACCGAAGGTTTCGAGAAGGCGCGCGAGATCGTCGCCCGCTTCCTGAACGCGGAAACGTCCGATCAGGTGGTCTGGACCAAGGGCGGGACCGAGGCGATCAACCTGGTGGCCAACGGGCTGGGACTGAGCCTTCAGCCGGGCGACGAGATCATCGTCTCGGAGATGGAGCATCACTCCAACATCGTGCCGTGGCACCTGCTGCGGGAACGGCGCGGGGCGGTGATCAGATGGATTCCGGTGCTGGACGACGGCGCGCTGGACATGGCGGCATACGCCGACCTGCTGGGGCCGAAGACGCGGATGGTCGCGGTCACCCATATGTCGAACGTGCTGGGGACCATCAATCCGGTCGCCGAGATCACGCGCCTGGCGCATGCGGCGGGCGCGCAGGTGCTGATCGACGGGTGCCAGGGGGCGGTCCATGCGACGCCCGACGTGCAGGCCATCGGCTGCGACTTCTATGTCCTGACGGGCCACAAGCTGTTCGCCCCGACCGGGATCGGCGCCCTGTACGGCAAGGCCGAGGCGCTGGAGGCCCTGCCGCCGTATCAGGGCGGCGGGGAGATGATCGGCGTCGTCGAGAAGGAGCGGATCACCTATGCCGCGCCGCCCCACCGGTTCGAGGCGGGCACCCCGCCGATCCTGGAGGCCATCGGCCTGGGCGTGGCGCTGGAGTGGCTGGCGCAATACGACCGCGCGGCGGTGCAGGCGCATGAGCATGCGCTGTACCAGCATGCCGTGGACCGGCTGCAAGGCCAGAACTGGCTGCGCATCCTGGGACAGGCGGAAGGGAAGGGCGCCATCCTGACCTTCGCCGTCGAGGGCGCCCACGCTCACGACGTGGCCCAGATCATGGACCGTTACGGCGTCGCCGTGCGGGCGGGGACGCATTGCGCCGAGCCGCTGGCGAAAAGAATGGGCGTGACGTCGAGCACCCGCGCCTCCTTCGCACTATATAACACCGTGGAGGATACGGACGCCTTCGTGGACGCGCTGATCAAGGCGCGGAACTTCTTCGTGTAAGCCGATGACAGACGAAAACATTCAGGAACGCGACGCCTTCCAGCAAGCCTGGGACGAACCCCAGAAGAGCGCCTTGTCGCAAGGCGAGCTGGACAAGCTGACCGACGATCTGATCGAGGCGCTGAAGACCGTGTACGACCCGGAAATCCCGGTCGACATCTACGAGTTGGGCCTGATCTACAAGGTGGACGTGTCCGACGACCGCGACGTGCTGGTCGAGATGACGCTGACGGCGCCGGGCTGTCCGGTGGCCGGCGAGATGCCGGGCTGGGTCGAGACGGCGGTGGAGAAGGTGCCCGGCGTCCGCAGCGCCCGCGCCAATCTGGTGTTCGACCCGCCTTGGGACGCCTCTAAGATGAGCGACGAGGCCAAGCTGGCCCTCAACATGTTCTGATGGGCATTGGCCGATGACCGAACTTCAATCGACATCCCGCCCGCGGCGACAGCGCCCCAAGGCCGTCACCCTGACCGACGCCGCCGCCGAGCGCGTGCGCGAGATTCTGGACAACGCCGAGAACGATCACATCGGCCTGCGGATCGGGGTCAAGAACGGCGGCTGCGCGGGGCAGGAATACACCTTCGCCTATGCCGACGAGATCGGGCCGCTGGACGAAGTGGTCGAGGACAAGGGCGTCACCATCCTGATCGAGCCCAAGGCCGTGCTGTTCCTGATCGGCACCGAGATCGACTATGAGACGACTCGTCTGGCGTCGAAGTTCGTGTTCAGGAATCCGAACCAGACCGACGCCTGCGGCTGCGGCGAGAGCGTCACCATCGTCCCGGCCAGCGCCTGAGGTCCAGGCCGCGTGCCCTCAGACCGGGCTGTGCTCAGGCCGCGTGGTGGAGGGTCGGCGCGCCGGTGATGCGGTTGCGGCCCGCGCGCTTTGACGCATAGAGGGCGGCGTCCGCACGCTCCAGCAGGGCGGCGGCCTTTTCATCCGGCAGGCGTTCGGCGAAGCCGGCGGAGATGGTGACGGCGCCCAGTTCATCATTGGTGGAGCGGCGGCGCAGTGAGCGCGAACCGACTTCCTGGCGGATGCTCTCCAGGGCGGCCATGACCGCGCCGGCGCTTTCGCCCGGAAAGATGATGGCGAATTCCTCGCCGCCGAAACGTGCGGCGAAGCGGTGGCCGCCACAGGTCCGGGACAGGACGGTCGAGACATAGCGCAGGACCTGGTCGCCGGTCTGGTGGCCCCAGGTGTCGTTGAAGCGCTTGAAGTGGTCGATGTCGAGAATGGCGAGGGTCAGCGGCGCCTTCTGCCCTTCGGCGCAAAGCTCGGTCAGGCGTTCGTCAAACGCCTTGCGGTTCGCCAGATTCGTCAGGGCGTCGGTCATGGCGTCGCGACGAACCTGCTCCAGATGGGAGCGCAGGCGGGCGACCTCGTTATTGGACGCTTCCAGCCGCTTTTCCAGCACGGCGGTTTCGCGCCGGACCTTGCGGGTCGCGGTCGACAGGCCGCCGATGATGGTCTTCAGGGCGTCGCCGTCGGGCGCGGCGTCGATCGTTTCGGAGGCGCCGGCCAGGGTGTGGCCGTAGTCGGCCTGGGTCTTGTGGGCGCGGGCGATGGCGCTGGCGACGGTGGCCAGCTCGCGGTCCAGAACGGCGCCGGCGTCACGGATCTCGTCGGACAGGCGGCCGCGCGGCAGGAACTCGGCCGCCAGCATCTCCGAGGTCTCCTCGGTGATCACGGCGTTCTCGGCCAACAGGCGCTTGATCTCGCGTCCCAGGGCGCCATCGGGATCGCCGAGATAATGCAGCCAGATTTCGAAGTTCAGAGGCGTCGGCCAGACGCGGGCCTTTTCCATCTCGGCGATGACATCGCGCGCCAGGGCGTAGGCTTCGGGGCCCCGAACCGCCGTGTCGACCTGAATGGACATTCACTTCCCCCGAGGAGCCCCGCTCTGGGGTCAGCCGGGGGAAGATAGGGGATGTTCCGTAACGCCGGGTTAAACCGACGTCAGGCGGGAATGACGACCGGACGGCGCAGGAAGGCGGGGACATCGTCGCCGAAGCCGCGGACGCCCTGGCGCTGCGGCTCGTCGCGAGCGGCGCGGCCTTCACCACGACGATCGGACTGAAGCAGCTGGGGCTCGCGGTCCGGGCGCGGGGCGCGGGGCGTTTCGACGGGCTCGGCCTCGACCGTCTCCACGACGTCGGGCGCTTCAGTCACGACCTCGACGGCAGCATCGACAGCGTCAGGGCGCGCCTTGCGACGGCTGCGGCTGCGGGCGGGCGCTTCGGCGACCGAGGCCTCGGCCTGGACAGCCGCCGGCGCTTCGACCGGACCGGCGTCGCCGCCGCGCGAACGTCCCCGGCCGCCGCGTTCGGCGCTGGACCGTTCACGTCCGCCCGAGCGCTTGTCGTCGCGGCGCGGGGCATCCTTGATGGCGGCGAAATCGATGCCGTCCAGGACCAGCTCTTCCGGGTCCTTCTTGATCAGTTTCAGCACCTTATCCAGCGACTTGTCGTCGGCGGGGGTGACGATCATGAAGGCCTGGCCCAGCTTGCCCGCCCGGCCGGTGCGGCCGATGCGGTGGACGTAATCGTCGGCGTGGTGCGAGACGTCGTAGTTGAAGACGTGGCTGACGTCCGGGATGTCCAGACCGCGCGCGGCGACGTCGGAGGCGACCAGGATCTTCAGGTCGCCCGAGCGGAAGTCCGCCAGGGTCTTCATCCGGTGCGACTGGTCCAGATCGCCGTGGATCGGCGCGGCGTCGAAGCCGTGCGCCTTCAAGGACTTGGCGACGATGTCGACTTCGGACTTGCGGTTGCAGAAGACGATGCCGTTCTTGACGTCCTCGCGGCCGACCAGGGCGCGCAGGGCGGTGCGCTTGGCCTTGGGGTCCGAGGTCGGGATGCGGACGATGTACTGGGTGATGGTGTCGGCGGTCATCGCCGGACGCGAGGCCTCGATCCGGGTCGGATCCTTGAGGAAGGCGGTCGTCAGGCGGGTGATCTCGGGCGGCATGGTGGCCGAGAAGAACAGGGTCTGGCGGCGCGGCGGCGTCAGTTTGAAGATGCGCTCGATGTCGGGGATGAAGCCCATGTCGAGCATGCGGTCGGCTTCATCGACGACCATGATCTCGACGCCCGTCAGCAGCATCTTGCCGCGTTCGAACAGGTCGAGCAGCCGGCCCGGGGTGGCGATCAGGACGTCGACGCCCTTGTTCAGCGCCGCCACCTGGTCGCCCATGGAGACGCCGCCGATCAGCAGCACCCAGCTCAGCTTGGTGCCCTTGGCGTATTTGGCGAAGCTTTCGGCGACCTGGTCGGCCAGTTCGCGGGTCGGGGCCAGGACGATGGCGCGCGGCATGCGGGCGCGGGCCCGGCCCGAGGCCAGGCGTTCGACCAGAGGCAGGGTGAAGGCCGCCGTCTTGCCGGTGCCGGTCTGGGCGATGCCCAGGACGTCGCGGCCGGCCAGGGCGACCGGAATGGCCTGCTCCTGAATGGGGGTGGCGGTGGTGTAGCCCGTCTCTGCGACGGCCTGAAGGGTCGTGGGCGAAAGGCCCAGTTGGGAAAATTCGGTCATGAATCCTTGGGAGAGAAAGCGTCTGCGTGCATAGCAGCGACGGAACCGCCCCTCTTTGGGCGAGCGGGCGGCGCGGATCGCAGACCTGTCCCGAGGCTGGTGGCGATATAGAAGTCCCTGCGTGAAAGTCAAGTATTCCGGGTATGTCGCCGCGCCGGAATAAATTCCTACCGTGAAGCTGGAACGCCGCTTGACTCTCGAGGTTGAGAAGGCGGCATATAGGAACAAAAGGAGAACCAATTTGCGGCCGGACCGCGACATCGAAGCCCTGCGCGAACGTCTGAAGGCGATGGAGGCCGACGGCCATCCGGTCGATTTCGCGCGTTTCGAACTGGGGCACGAGGCGGCGGACCGGCATCTAGGCGGACTGGCGGCCCATGCCCTGCACGAGATTCATGCGGCGACGACGCCGGATGCGACGGCGGCTCTGGGGTTCGCCCTGGGCCTGGCCCGCCGCGCCGCACCGGACAGGGCGATGGTGTGGGGCGTGCAGGCCATGGCGGGGCTGGAGACCGGGCATGTCCATGGGCCGGGCCTGCGCGAGCTGGGGCTGGACCCGGGGCGGGTGGTGCTGGTGCGGGTCAAGGAGATGAAGGACCTGCTGGCGGCGGGAGAGGAGGCGCTGGCCTGCGGTGCGGTGGGGGCCGTGATGCTGACGGCCTGGGGCGAGGCCAAGGCGATGAGCCTGACGGCCAGCCGGCGGCTGTCGATGGCGGCGGCGCAGGGACGGAGCGCGGCGATCCTGGTGCGGCTGGCGGCCCAGCCCCAGCCCAGCGCGGCCGAGAGCCGGTGGCGGGTGAAGGCGGCTCCGTCGCGGCCGCTGGAGGCCGAGGCGCCGGGGCATCCGACCTTTGAAATCGAACTGTTGCGACATCGGCTGGGCGCGCAGCCAAGATCCTGGATCATGGAGTGGAATCGTGAACGCGGAGTCTTCCAGAACGGGGGGCAGAACGGGGGGCGGAACGGCCGAGAAGAACGGCCGGCGGTATCTGGCGGTGTGGTTTCCGTTCCTGCCGACCGATCGGTTGAGGCGGGAGGAGGGGCGGTGCGACGCTTCGGCTGAGGCCGCCGTCGTCCTGGTCGAGAAGGTCAAGGGCGCGTTGCGTCTGGCCGCCGTGGACCCGCAGGCGCTTGCGCTGGGGCTGGCGCCGGGCATGACCCTGGCCGACGCGCGGGCGCGGGCGCCGGACATCCGCGTGGTGGTCCATCGGCCCGAGGCGGACGCCGCGCTGCTGAAGCGGGTGCTGCTGGACTTCGGCCGCTTCACCCCGATGGCGGCGACCGACGGGCCGGACGGCCTGGCGCTTGACGTGACCGGCTGCGCCCATCTGTTCGGAGGCGAGGCGGGCCTGGTGGAGGCGGTCGAGGCGCGCGCGCGCGGGATCGGCCTGGCCGTCCGCACGGCGATGGCGGGCGCCCCCGAGGCGGCGCGGGCGCTGACGCGGTTCGGTCGCGGCGGGATTCATGAAGGCCAGGGGCAGCGCGCGGCGCTGCGCCGCCTGCCGGTGGCGGCGCTGGAGCTGTCGGACAAGGACACCCAGGCGCTGTCGCGTGCGGGTCTGAAGACCCTGGCGCAACTGGACGACCGGCCGAGCGCGCCGATCACCGCCCGGTTCGGCGCCGCAGCGGCGACGCGGCTGAACCGGGTGCTGGGGCGCGAGGATGTGCGCATCCGGCCCGAACGGCCCGTCCTGATCGTCTCGGTCGACCGGATGCTGGTCGAGCCGATCACGGTGACCAGCGACATAGAGGCGGTGATCGGCGACCTGCTGGCCGAGGCGATGGACCAGCTGGATCTGCGGGGGCAGGGCGGACGAGCGTTCCAGGCGGCCTTTTTCCGTGTGGACGGGGAGGTGCGGCGCATCACGGTGCGCACCGGTCGGCCCAGCCGGGACGCGGCTGGGGTGCTGCGTTTGTTCAAGGAACGGCTGGCGGCGCTGGCGCGGCCGCTTGATCCGGGCTTCGGCTTCGACCAGCTGCGCCTGTCCGTGCCGGTCGCGGATCGTCTGGCGTCGCGCCAGCGCGGGTTCGAGCGCACCCCGCCGGGCGCCGAGGACCTGGGGCGTCTGGTCGATCGCCTGACCGCGCGCCTGGGGCCCGAGGCGGTCAGCCGGTTCGAGGCGGTGGCGTCGCACCGGCCCGAGCGCGCCGTTCGCCTGATGCCTGCAGCTTCGACGCCCGCCGTCCTGGCGACGAGCGCTGACGAGGGCTGGCCCGAACCCGATCCCGCCGATCCGCCGCTGCGGCCGCTGCAGATGTTCGACCCGCCCCAGCCGGTGCTGGCCACGGCCGAGGTGCCCGACCACCCGCCCAATCGCTTCATCTGGCGACGCGTGGACCATCGCCTGGTGCGCGTCGAAGGCCCGGAGCGCATCGCCCCCGAATGGTGGCGGCGGCTGCAGGGGCCGCTGGAGCCGACGCGCGACTATTACCGGGTCGAGGATCAGGAGGGACGCCGCTTCTGGCTGTTCCGATCGGGCTTCTACGGCGAGGAGCCGGCGCCGCGCTGGTTCGTCCACGGCGTCTTCGCATGACCGCCTATGCCGAGCTGGCGACGCGCAGCAACTTCTCCTTCCTAGAGGGGGCGTCGCATCCGAAGCACCTGGTGCTCAGCGCCATCCTGCGGGGGCACACGGGAATGGGGCTGGCCGATCGCAACACCCTGGCCGGGGTGGTGCGGGCGTGGAGCGCGCTGAAGACTCTGCGCGAGGAGGGCTGGTCGCCGCCGGACCGGGTGCGCCAGGGCGGCGGTCCCGGCGAGACGGTGCTGGTCGAGGATTCCTTCCCCATCGATATCGACCCGGAGGAGGTGAAGGCGCGAGCCAAGGCCTTCAAGCTGATCCTGGGGGCGCGGCTGCGGTTCAACGACGGGACGCCCGACATCCTGGCCTATCCCGAGGACCGGCAGGGCTGGGGCCGCCTGTGCCGTCTGCTGACGCTGGGAAACGGTCGCGCGAAGAAGGGCCAGTGCGAGATCGGCCTGCGCGACCTGCTGCGCGCGCCCGAGGGGCTGCTGCTGATCGTCATGCCGCCCCGCCGTCTGGAGGGGTTCGAGGCGCTGCTGCGTCAGGTGAGCGAGGCTGCGCCGGGCGGCGTCTGGCTGGGCGCCGCCATGGGCCGCATGGGCGATGATCGCCGGCGGCTGGCGCGGCTGAAGCGCCTGGCCTGGGCGACCGGCGCGCCTCTGCTGGCGGTCAACGACGTCCTCTACCACGACGCCGGCCAGCGCGATCTTCAGGACGTGGTCACCTGCATTCGCGAGGGCGTGACGCTGGAAACGGCCGGTCGCCGGCTGGACCAGAACGCCGAACGCCATCTGAAGCCGCCGGCCGAGATGAGCCGTCTGTTCGTCGACGCCCCCGAGGCGGTGGCCGAGACTCAGAACCTGTTGGCGCGGGTGGCGTTCGACCTGGGAGCGTTGAAGTACAACTATCCTGAAGAGCCCATTCCGCCGGGGAAGACGCCCCAGGGCTGGCTGGAGTATCTGGTCGAGCGGAACCTGGGGCATAAGTATCCCGACGGGGCGCCCGACCATGTCCGCGCGACGCTGGCGACCGAGCTGACCTTCATCGGCGAGCGGGGCTTGGCGCCCTATTTCCTGACCATCCACGACATCGTCAGGGTGGCCCGTGACAAGGGCATCCTGTGTCAGGGACGGGGGTCGGCCGCGAACTCGGCCGTCTGTTACGTGCTGGGCATCACGGCGGTCGATCCGGGCAAGCATGACATGCTGTTCGAGCGCTTTCTGTCAGCCGCGCGCGATGAGCCGCCCGACATCGACGTCGATTTCGAACATGCGCGCCGCGAAGAGATCATTCAGGACATCTATGCCCGCTATGGGCGGGAAAGGGCGGGGATCGCCGCGACCGTCATCCGTTATCGACCCCGCAGCGCCATTCGGGAGGTCGGCAAGGTCATGGGCCTGACCGAAGACGTGACGGCGCGTCTGGCGGGCAGCCAGTGGGGCAGTTTCGGCTCGGATATTCCAGACCGACATCTGGAGCAGGCGGGATTGGATGTCGGAAATCCCACCGTGATCCAGGCCGTCGCCATGACCCGGCGACTGCTGGAGTTTCCCAGGCACCTGTCCCAGCACGTCGGCGGCTTCGTCCTGACCCGCGATCGGTTGGACGAGATCGTGCCCATCGGCAATGCGGCCATGCCCGATCGCACCTTCATCGAATGGGACAAGGACGACATCGACGCGCTGGGCCTGATGAAGGTCGATGTCCTTGCGCTGGGGATGCTGACCTGCATCGCCAAGGCGTTCGACCTGATGCGTCAGCACGGGCTGGACGATCTGGAATTGGACACGGTCCCGGACGAGCGGGCGGAAGTCTATCAGATGCTGCAGGAAGGGCGGTCCATCGGCGTCTTCCAGGTGGAGAGCCGGGCGCAGATCAACATGCTGCCGCGGCTGAAGCCGAAGACGTTCTACGACCTGGCCATTCAGGTCGCGATCGTCAGGCCGGGCCCGATCCAGGGCAACATGGTCCACCCCTATCTTCGCAGGCGGATGGGGCTTGAGGAGCCTGTCTATCCCGAACCGGCGCCGCCAAATCCCAAGGACGAACTGAAGGCCATTCTGCAAAAGACCCTGGGCGTGCCGCTGTTTCAGGAACAGGCGATGCGGATCGCCATGGAGGCGGCCAAGTTCACGCCCGTTCAGGCCAGCGCGCTGCGCAAGTCGATGGGGACGTTCAGGGGCGACGGCGACCTGGCCAAGTATGAGACCCTGATGGTGGGGACCATGATCGAAAGGGGCTACGACCCCGATTTCGCGCGCAACTGTTTCGAACAGATCAAGGGCTTCGGCTCCTACGGCTTCCCGGAAAGCCACGCCGTCTCTTTCGCCAAGCTGGTGTACATCTCGTCGTGGATCAAATGCCATCATCCGGCGGTGTTCGCCTGCGCCCTGCTGAACAGCCAGCCGATGGGCTTCTATGCGCCGGCGCAGCTGGTGCGGGATGCACAGGAGAGCCCGCAGAAGGTCGAGGTGCGGGCGATCGACGTGAACCACAGCGTCTGGGACAATACGCTGGAGCCCGGCGCGCGCGGCCTGGCGCTGCGGCTGGGCCTGCGGCAGATCGATGGGTTCAGGGAAGCCTGGGCGACGAAGCTGGAGGAGGCGCGCGGGGACGGTTTCACCGACGTCGAGGAGATGGCGCGGCGGACCGGGCTGGAGGCGGCGGCGATGCGCAAGCTGGCCGATGCGGATGCGTTTCGGTCAATGGGGCTGGATCGTCGCGAGGGGCTGTGGGCGGTGCGGCGATTGCCGGACGACGAGCCCTTGCCGCTGTTCCAGGCGGCGCGCGCGCGGGAGCTGGGCCTGGAGGCGGCGGCGAACCTGCCGCTGATGCCGCTGAAGGAGCATATCGCCACCGACTACCAGACCACGCGCCTGTCGCTGAAAGGACATCCGATGCAGATCCTGCGGCCGATGTTCAGCGCCGAGGGCGTGCTGAGCGCCGCCGAGGTTCAGGCCCAGAAGCACGGACGGCTGGTGCGCACCGCCGGGGTGGTGCTGGTGCGCCAGCGGCCGGGGACGGGCAACGCCATCTTCGTGACGATGGAGGACGAGACGGGGGTCGTGAACGCCCTGCTGTGGGCGCGCCTGTTCGAGACCTTTCGGCGCGAGGTCATGGCCGCGCGGCTGATGGAGGTGGAAGGCACGGTCGAGAAGAGCGTCGAGGGCGTGCTGCACGTCATGGTCCGGCGCGTCTTCGACCGGTCGGCCGAACTGGCGCGGCTGTCGGAGGATTATGACCTGCAGGTCCAGCTGTCGCGGGCGGATGCGGTGAAATATCCGCAGGCGCCCCGGTCGCCGACGGGCCGCCATCCGCGCAATGTCCGCATCCTGCCGGGCTCGCGCGATTTCCACTGACGGCAACCCGCGCCCGCCGACTCACGTTGACGGAGCAAAGGAGACTTCGTCATGGCCGCACGTCCCACCTGGCAAGGGCATCTGAAGCTGTCGCTGGTGACCTGTCCGGTCGCCATGTACACGGCCACCGCCTCGTCGAGCCACGTCAGTTTCCACCTGATCAATCCCGAGACCAACAACCGCATCCGCATGGTGCCGACCGACCCCGACGCCGGCCCCGTCGAGCGGTCCGACCTGGTCAAGGGCTATGAGGTGTCCAAGGACGAATACGTCCTGTTCGACGACGCCGACTTCGACAAGGTCAAGCTGGAGAGCACGCGGACGATCTCCATCGACCAGTTCGTGGACGAGACCGAGATCGACCGGCTGTACTGGGACGATCCCTTCTATGTGGTGCCCGAAAAGGGCGTGGGCGCCGAGGCCTTCGCCGTCATCCGCGAGGCGATGAAGAAGGCCGGAAAGATCGCCATCGGCTGCCTGGTGCTGCGCGGGCGCGAGCGGCAGCTGGCGCTGGAGGTGCATGGAAAGGGCCTGGTCGCCTATTCGCTGAGGCCGCATGACGAGGTGCGCGACGCCGACGACTTCTTCGACGATATTCCGGCGGTCAAGGCCGACAAGGACATGGTCGACATCGCCGCGCGCATCATCAGCCAGAAGGACGCCGCCTTCGACCCGACCCAGTTCAAGGACCGCTACGACGAGGCCCTGCGCGAGATGATCAAGGCCAAGCAGAAGGGGCAGGGCGTGGTCGAGGCGCCCGAGCCCGACGACACCAACGTCATCGACCTGATGGAGGCGCTGCGCGCCAGCCTGAAGGGATCGGCGGACGGGGCCAAGAAGGCGCCGGCCAAGAAGGCGGCGACGAAGGCTTCGACCACGGCCAAGAAGGCGACCACGAAGAAGCCGGCGTCGAAGAAGAAGGCGGCCTGATCAGCCGACGGCCGGGGCCGCGACCGACGCCCCCCGGCGCGTCAGGACCAGGACCAGCAGCAGGCCTAGGCCGGCGGCGATCGCGCCGGCGATGGAGACGGCGGGATAGCCCAGGCCGCCCGCGATCACCGCCCCGCCTACGGCCGCGCCCATGGCGTTGCCCAGATTGAAGGCGCCGATGTTGACCGACGACGCCAGGTTCGGCGCGTCGCCGGCGGCGGCCATGACCCGCACCTGCAGCGGCGGCACCAGGGCGAAGCTGGCGACGCCCCACAGGAAGACCAGCACCGAGGTCGGGACCGCGAACGGCATGGCGACGGCGAAGGCGACCAGGATGGCGGCCAGAGAGGCCAGTGTCACGATCAGCGTCCGGTCCACGGATCTGTCCGCGAACTTGCCCCCCAGCCAGTTGCCGACCGTCAGGCCCAGGCCGTAGGTCACCAGCATGCCGGTGACGAATCCCAGCGAGGCGTGGGTCTGCTCGCGCAGGATCGGCGCGATGTAGGTGAAGACGGTGAACATGGCGCTGGAGCCGATCACCGTCAGGGCCAGGGCGGCCAGCACCGGTCCGCGACCCAGCACGCGCAGTTCGGCGGCGACGTTTCCGCCGCTCGGAGCGGGCAGGTTCGGCAGCGTCAGGCGCAGGGCGGCCATGACCAGAACCCCGATGCCGGCGATGCCCCAGAAGGATGCGCGCCAGCCCAGCACGTCGCCGGCCCAGGTCGCCAGCGGCACGCCGACCACATTGGCGATGGTCAGGCCCATGAACATGGCGGCGACGGCGCCGGCCTGGCGATTGGGCGCCACGAGGCCGGCGGCGACGATCGAGCCGACGCCGAAGAAGGCGCCATGGTTCAGCGAGGTGATCACCCGCGCGGCCAGCAACATGCCGTAGTCGGTCGAGAGCGCCGACAGCAGATTGCCGATCGTGAAGATCCCCGCCAGGCCGATCAGCAGGGTCCGGCGCGGCACGCGCCCGGTGGTCAGCGTCATCAGCGGCGCGCCCAGCATGACGCCCAGCGCATAGGCGCTGATCAGCAGTCCCGCCGTGGGGATGGATACGCCGAGATCGGCCGCGATCACGGGCAGCAGGCCCATCGGCGCGAACTCGGTCACGCCGATGCCGAAGGCGCCCGCCGCAAGGGCGAGGAGGGGAGGGTTGAGTTTCATGGGAGGAAGCCTTGAGAGTCAGACCAGCGGCGGGTTCAGGCGGGCGAACCCTTCCTGCTGGCGATAGGGCGTGTGGGGATAGGGGGGTAGGACGTGGCTGGCGGCGTCGAGGGCGGCGACCTGTTCTGGCGTCAGGCTCCAGCCGACGGCGCCGAGGTTCTGGCGCAATTGTTCCTCGTTGCGGGCGCCGATGATGACCGAGGACACGGTCGGGCGTTGCAGCAGCCAGTTGATGGCGATCTGGGGCACGGTCTTGCCGGTCTCGGCGGCGACGGCGTCGAGGGCGTCGACGACGCGGTACAGGTGCTCGTCCTCGACCGGCGGGGCGAAGGCGGCGGTCTGGTGCAGACGGCTGCCCTCCGGGATCGGCGCGTCGCGGCGGATATTGCCGGTCAGCCGGCCCCAGCCCAGCGGGCTCCACACCAGGGCGCCGACGCCCTGATCGGCGCCCAGCGGCATCAGGTCAGCCTCATAGGCGCGGCCGATCAGCGAATAATAGACCTGATGGGCGACGAAGCGGGGGCGGGCGTCGCGGTCGGCGGCGGCCTGCGCCTTCATCAGCGCCCAGCCGGGATAGTTGGACACGCCGGTGTAGCGGACCTTGCCAGAGGCCAAGA
Organism: Brevundimonas sp.; assembly: GCF_041911375.1. Lineage (GTDB taxonomy): Bacteria > Pseudomonadota > Alphaproteobacteria > Caulobacterales > Caulobacteraceae > Brevundimonas. Next base: position 25,639 of record NZ_JAYRPA010000056.1, read on the forward strand.
GCATGTCCAGCGTCGCCAGAAGTTCATCGACGGGGGTCGAGGCGTCGAAGGCGTGAAGCTGGAGCAGGTCGATGTGGTCCGTGCCGAGGCGGCGCAGGGCGTCCTCGACGGCGCGGATCAGGCGACCGCGCGACACGCCCCAGTCGGCGGGCCCGTCGCCGGTCGGCAGGCCGGTCTTGGTCGAGATCAGCACCTGGTCGCGGCGACCCTTGATGGCCGCGCCCAGCACCTGTTCCGAGGCGCCGTCGGAATAGACGTCGGCGGTGTCGAACAGATTGACCCCGGCCTCCAGGCAGATGTCGACCAGACGGCGGGCCTCATCGACGTCGCTGGTCCCCCAGGCGCCGAACAGCGGGCCGGAGCCGCCGAAGGTCCCCGTGCCGAAGCTGAGGACGGGCACCCGCAGGCCCGATGATCCGAGTTGACGATATTCCATGACGGCCTCTGGGCGGCGATTGCGTTCGGACGCACAGATGGACGACGACCGCCAAAGACGGTAGGCCCTGGGAAGGCCAAGCATTTTTGATCTGGACGCACAGATGCAGACGAACAGCCCGGATCGCGCGCGTGAGATGGAGGTCTTCGCGAGCGTGGCGCAAAGCGGCAGTTTCTCCGCCGCTGGTCGGGCGCTGGGCCTGACGCCGTCGGCCGTCAGCCGGACGATCGACCGCATCGAGGCCCGGCTGGGCGTGCGGCTGATGCTGCGCACGACGCGGGTTCTGACGCTGACGGCGGAGGGGCAGACCTATCTCGGGGCGGCGCGCCGCATCCTGGCCGACCTGGACGACGCCGAACAGTCGATCGCCGACCAGGGCGCGCCGAGGGGGCGCGTCAGGGTCAGCGCGGCGTTGGCGCATGGCCGCATGAGCGTCGTGCCGCTGCTGGGCGCGTTCGTGCGGCTGTATCCGCACATCCTGGTGGACATCAGCCTGACTGACGCGGTGGTCGATGTGGCGGCGGGGCAGGCGGACGTGGCGATCCGGTTCGGGAAGCTGCCCGACAGCCCGCTGACGGCGCGACGTCTGGGCGAGACGGGGCGGACCGTCGTGGCCTCGCCCGACTATCTGGCGCGGCGGGGCACGCCCCGGGTCCCTGAAGACCTGCACGACCACGACTGCCTGAACTTCAACTTTCGCCGCGCGGAGCCGGTCTGGCCCTTCCGGCGCGACGGCCGGGACTATGCGCTGACGGTCAGCGGGCCGGTGGAGGCCAACAACGGCGAGACGCTGACGCAGCTGGCGCTGGCGGGCGTCGGCGTGACGCGGGTCGGCAACTTCAGCGTGGCGGACGCCATCGACGATGGACGGCTGGTCCCGCTGCTGGAGGATTTCAATCCCGGCGACCGCGAGCCGATCCACGCCGTCTTCGTCGGCGGCGCCAATATGCCGGCGCGGGTCAGGGTGTTCGTGGACTTCCTGGCCGAACGGCTGCGCTGAGCGGTCAGCGCTTCTTGCCCAGTTCGGCGGCGATATCTTTCGTCATGCGGCCGACCTTGCGATGGGCGGCGGTGATCTGGTCGCGGGTTACGCCCCAGCGCTTCATCCAGTATTCGACAGCCTGCCGCTCGGACAGGTCCAGCCGGTCCTTGTCGATCAAGCCGCGCTTGTCCTTCAGGCCCGCCATGTTCGTCTCCGTTGCTGGACAGCCGTAAGCCGATCGGCGGCCCGGGGTTAGAGGCCAAGTTTCTTCATCGCCGGCCTCAACGACGCTTCAGCCTTGCGGAAGTCCTTCCAGGGATCGGCCTTCTTCAGCAGGGCGGGGGCCGTCAGGATGGTGAAGGCTTTCGGATCGAGGCCCACTTTCACCTGGGTCCAGGAGAGGGGGAAGGCGATGCCTGCGCCCGGGCGGGCGCGGGGGGACCAGGGGGCGACGGCGGTGGCCATGCGGCCGTTGCGCAGATAGTCGAGGAAGATCTTCCCGCCGCGCGCCTTCTTGGCCAGGGTGGTCGTGAACCGGTCCGGCTGGTCCTTGCGCATGGCCTCGGACACGGCCTTCGCGAAGGCCTTGGCCTGATCCCATTCGACGCGGCTGCGGGCGTCGGCCTTGATCGGCACGACGACGTGCAGGCCCTTTCCGCCGGTCGTCTTGACGAAGGGAGTGAGGCCCAACGCCTCCAGCCGCGGCTTCAGCGCCCGGGCGGCGGCGATGACGTCGTCGAAGTCCAGACCTTCGTCGGGGTCCAGGTCGAAGGTGATCTGCTCGGGCGTCTCGGGATCGCCCGGCTTGCAGCCCCATGGATGCAGCTCCAGCCCGCCTGACTGGCCCACGGCGACCAGGCCGCCCACGTCGGCGACGGCGACATAGGGCTTGCGCTCGCGCACGTCGATCAGCTTCAGGCGCGGACTGTGGCCGGGCATGGCGTGGCGCTGGAAGAAGGTCTCTCCGCCGACGCCGTCCGGGGCGCGGATGATGGAGACCGGGCGGTCTGCGACGTGGGGCAGGATGCGCTCGGCGGCGGCCTCGTAGTAGCGAACCAGATCGGCCTTGGTGATCGCGCGCTGGTCGCCTTGCGCCGGCCACAGGACCTTGTCGGGGTTTGAGATGGTGACGCCGGCGACGACAAGCTTGTCCTTGGCCTTGCGGCTGGCGGGCGCTGTTCCGCCGGCCGCCTTGGCGACCGAGGGGGCCGACGACGGGGGTTGAGGTTCGGCCACGACCTCCCTGGCCGGCTTGTCCTCGCGGAGACCCTTGTAGGCGGCCTGGCGGACGGAGCCGGTCGCGGTGACGCCGGCGTGTTCGATCTCTGCGACCAGGACCGGTTTCAGCCAGTGGATGTCACGTCCGCCCTTGGGCGCGCTCTTGCTGACGAAAGGGCTGGCGTCTGCGGCGGCGGCCTTCAGGGCGGGCAACAGGGTCTTGGACAGGACGGCCGAAAAGCCCGTGCCGACGCGCCCCATGTAGCGAAGGCCGTCCTTTTCCTTCACGCCGACCAGCAGCGAGCGCAGGCGCGCGCCGCCTTCGGAGGACCAGCCGCCGATCACCACCTCGTCGCGACCGCGGCACTTGGATTTGACCCAGGTTGTGGTGCGCCCGGCGCGGTAGGGGGCGTCCAACTTCTTGGAGATCACGCCTTCCAGGTCCATGCGGCAGGCGCTGAGCAGCACCGCTTCGCCGGATGAGGCGAAATGCTCGACGAAGCGCAGGTTGGGCCCGGCCTTGCCGACGCGGTCGCAATAGGCCTGGAGACGCGCCTTGCGATGCGACAGCGGCTTGTCGCGCAAATCCTCGTCGCCCTCGAAAAGCAGGTCGAAGGCGAAGTAGATCAGCTCGTCGGTCTTCTGATCCGAGATCGCGGCCTGCAGCGCCGAGAAGTCGGGCATGTGGTCGGCGTCCAGCGCGCAGAGTTCGCCGTCGACGACGCCGTCCGGCCAGCCGGCGGCCTGGGCGGCGAGGCTCGGAAAGCGGTCGGTCCAGTCCAGGCCGCTGCGGGTGCGCAAGGTCGCCTTGCCGCCGCCGACCGCGATCTGGATGCGGTAGCCGTCGAACTTGATCTCGTGAGCCCAGCCGGCGCCGGGCGGGGGATGGTCGACGACCTTCGCGAACTGGATGGGCACGAAGGCATGAGGTTTCTGCGACGTCGAAGCCTGGGCCCGCGTCGGCTTCGGCTTGGCCGGCCCCTTGCGGGCGACGGGCCGGGAGGTGGTCCACTGGGTCTTGCCGTCGGCGATCTCGGCCATGGCGCGGCCGGTGGTGATGGAGGCGTCGATCTCCATCAGCGCATCGCCTTCACCCGCGACGGCGTGGTCGTCCTTTTCCTTCAGCAGAAGCCAGTTGTTACGCTTAGAGGGTTTGCCGCGATCCGATTTCAGCCGGACCAGGGCCCAGCCGCCCTTCAGCCGTTCGCCATCCAGCGTCAGCTTGAGCACCCCCTTCTTGAAGGCGGCGTCCAGGTCTTCGTCCTGAGGCGTCCAGGTCCCCGTGTCCCACATCTGAACCGTGCCGGCGCCGTAGTTGCCGCCGGGGATAACGCCTTCGAAATCGCCGTAGTCCAGGGGATGGTCCTCGACCTCGACCGCCAGTCGCTTGATCGACGGGTCGCGCGACGGCGCCTTGGTGACGGCCCACGATTTGAGGACGCCGTCGTGCTCGATGCGGAAGTCGTAGTGCAGGCGCGTCGCGGCGTGCCGCTGGATCAGATAGCGCAGGGCGCCCTTGGAGCGCGCCTTCTTGCCGCGCGGCTCTGGAGTGGCCGTGAAGTTCCGCTTCTTCTGGTAGGTCTCGAGTTCGCCGCGCATCGCCTGATCTTCCCTCAGCGGGAGACGGAACGCGCGAGACGGAGCTTGGCCTCAAAACAAAAGATCGCCGGACGGGGGTCCGTCCGGCGATCCTGATTCAGGCGCGGGCTGATGTCAGCGCTTGCCGAAGATGAGGTCGCCCAGCTTGGCGAAGAAGCCCTTGCTCTCGGCGGCCGGGGCCGGGGCCGGGGCGGCTGGCTTGGGCGAAGGCGCGGCGGCGACGGGTTCGGACTTGGGCGCCGGCGCTGCGGCCGGGGCGACGGCCGGCTTCGCCGCAGGCGTTTCGGGCTTGGGCGCGGGCGCGGCCTTGGCGGCCGTCGCCTTGGGCGCGGCGGCCTTGGGAGCGGCGCTCTTTGCAGCGGCCTTGGGGGCTGCCGGCTTGGCCGTGGTCGCCTTCGGCGTCGCAGTCTTTGCGGCGGTCTTCGGGGCGGCGGCCTTCGCAGCGGCGGCCTTCGGGGCGGCAGGCTTCACGGCCGCAGTCTTGGTCGCGGCGGGCTTGGCGGCCGCCTTGGGCGTGGTCGTCTTCGACGCGGCGGCTTTCGGTGCAGCGGTCTTGGCCGAGGCGGCCTTCGGGGCGGCGGCCTTGGGAGCGGCGGCCTTGTCGGCGGTCGCCTTGGGCGCGGACGCGGTCGCCTTAGAGGCGGCCGGTTTGGCGGCGGGCTTCTTCACGGCCGCCGGTTTGGCGGCGGCGGGTTTCGACGTAGACGGTGCTTTAGCCATGTATTTCCCCGACCCCTCGGTTTAGACGACGCGGCGTGGTTCAGGCGAAAAGCGCCGGCCGCAACGATTCGCCATGATACCGGTGTTTGAGAAATGTCCGAGTCCGCAGTTCAGATCGTCGCGCGGGGCCCCCGCGCCGCCGCCGAGGCCGCCGCCGCCGCCATCGACGCCGACCCCCTGCTGGAAGGCGCGACCTACTCCATCCTTGAAGAGGACGAGGATCGGGGGCTGTGGCGCATCGACGCCTTCCCGACCACGGAGGATGAGGTCGAGGGGCTGAAGGCGCGACTGGCCGACCACCCGGTGACGGTCTCGGTCGAGAAGCTGGCCGACGCCGACTGGCTGGCCATGTCGCTGTCGGGACTGCCGCCGGTGCGGGCGGGGCGGTTCTTCGTCTATGGCGCGCATGACGAGGGTCGGGTTCCGCCCAACGCCGTCAGTCTGAAGATCGATGCGGGCGCCGCCTTCGGCACCGGCCACCACGGCACGACGGTCGGCTGTCTGGAGGCCTTCGACGACCTGCTGAAGCGCGAGCGGTTCGAGCGGGTGCTGGACGTCGGCTGCGGCACGGGCGTCCTGGCCATCGCGGCGGCGCGGACCGGCAGCCGGATCGCCGTCGGCACCGATATCGACGCGCCCTCGGTGCGGATCGCCAACGAGAACGCCGCGCTGAACCACGCCAACGCCAGCTTCGTCCACGCCTCGGGCCTGAACGATCAGCGGGTGCGCAAGCATGGACCCTATGATCTGGTCTTCGCCAACATCCTGGCGCCGCCGCTGGTGGCCCTGTCGCAGGACATCAAGATGGCGCTGGATCTGGGCGGGGTGGCGATCCTGTCGGGCCTGCTGCGCACGCAGGAGCGGCGGGTGACGGCGGCCTATACGTCGCGCGGCTTCCGACTGGAAAAGCGCATCCACCACGACGCCTGGAGCGCGCTGGTGCTGCGCCGGGTGGGCTGAGGACCAGAGATCATGCGTCAGAGCTTCGACGAAACCACCGATCCGTCCTTCGGGGCCAGGCATCTGCCCTTGCTGCGCGCCCGGATGGCCGAGCAGGGCCTGGACGGCTTCCTGATCCCGCACGAGGACGAGCACCAGAACGAATATCTGCCCGACGCGAACGAACGGCTGGCCTGGGCCACGGGCTTCACCGGCTCGGCGGGCGCGGCGGTGGTGTTCAAGGACCGCGCCAGCATGTTCACCGATGGGCGCTACACCGTGCAGGTGAAGGCGCAGACCGACCCCGCCCTGTTGGAAAGACGCGATCTGGGCGAGGTCGCCGCCTATCTCGAGACGGCGCCGAAGGGTTCGGTGATCGGCTATGACCCCCGGCTGCACAGCCCCGACGCGCTGGTTCCGCTGCGCCGGGCGGCCGCCAAGGCGGGCGCCGAGTTGAGGCCTGTCGAGGTCAATCCGCTGGACCTGGCCTGGGGCGACGCGCGTCCGGCCCAGCCCTCGGCGCCGGTCGTCCCGCATGCGGATCAGTATTCGGGCGAGACCCATGCATCGAAGCGGGCGCGGATCGGCCGCGCCGTGGCGGACGCCGGCGCCGACGCCGCCCTGCTGACCGCGCCGTCGTCGATCGCCTGGCTGTTCAATGTGCGCGGCGGAGACGTGATCCGGTCGCCCCTGCCGCTGGGGCAGGCGCTGCTGGCGGCGGACGGGACGGCGCGTCTGTTCCTAGACCCGGGCAAGGTGACGAACGAACTGCCCGAATGGCTGGGCGACGCCGTTCAGATCGAGGCGACCGAACGGTTGGCCGACGCCTTGGAAGGCCTGCAAGGCCAGCGCGTGCTGGTCGACCCGGCGCTGTCCTCGGCCTGGTATTTCGACCGGCTGGAGCAGGCGGGAGCGACCGTGGTCCGGGCGATGGACCCCTGCGCCATCCCGCGCGCGGCCAAGAATGCGGTCGAGATCGAAGGCAGCCGCCAGGCGCACATCCGCGATGGCGCGGCGCTGAGCCGGTTCCTGCACTGGGTCGATACGACGGCGCAGCAGACCCTGCCGGACGAGCGCGAGGTGGTGCAGACGCTGGAGCGGTTCCGCGAGGAGACGGGCGCGCTGAAGGACCTCAGCTTCGACACCATCGCGGGCGCGGGACCGAACGGGGCGCTGCCGCACTACAAGCCGGTGGGCGGCACGATCCGCCGGATCGAGAAGGGCTCGCTGCTGCTGGTGGACGGGGGCGGCCAGTACCTGGACGGCACCACCGACGTGACCCGGACCATGGCCATCGGCGAACCGACGGCGGATCAGAAGCGCATGTTCACCCTGGTGCTGAAGTCGCACATCGCCATGGCGACCATCCGCTTCCCGGCCGGAACCAGCGGCATGGCGCTGGACGCCATCGCCCGCGCGCCGATGTGGGCGGCGGGGCTGGACTACGACCACGGCACCGGCCACGGCGTCGGCAGCTATCTGGGGGTCCACGAGGGGCCGCAACGCATCGCCAAATGGGGAACGAGCCAGCCGCTGCTGGAGGGCATGATCCTGTCGAACGAGCCCGGCTATTACCGTGAAGGTCACTGGGGCATCCGCATCGAGACCCTGCAGGTGGTGACGCCGGCGGCGGTTCCCGAGGGCGGCGAGCGGCCGATGCACGGGTTCGAGCAGCTGACCTTTGCGCCGCACGATCGTCGGCTGATCGACGTGGGGATGCTGACATCCGACGAACGCGCCTATGTCGACGCCTACCACGCCGAAACCCTGGCCAAGGTGGGGCCGCTGCTGGAAGGCGACGTCAAGGCGTGGCTGGAAGCGGCCTGCGCGCCGCTGTGACCTGAGACCGCCGTTTATCCCGGCGAAAGCCGGCTTCTGTCGCTTGGCCACGCCCGGCCCCGCCGGGACGAGCGGATGGGCCTCACTCCGCGGCCTGGGTTTCGACCGGATCCGACTTGGCGCAGTGACGCAGGTCGGTCACCGGACACGGCAGGTCGGCCAGGGCCGCCCGCATCGCCGCGTGACCGGCCGCGACCGGCCCGTCGTAGACCTTCCAGTCGCGGATGTCCGAGCCGCCAGGATCGGGCAGGACCAGCACGTCGGCCTGACCGCGCGCCTCGCCCATCTCCGCGTCGGTGGTGATGGTGGCCGAGCGCATCAGGACCGAGACGATCGGCGGCCCGCGCTTCCACGCCCCCGACAGGATCCATCGCCACCAGGACGGCGGATTCTGCAGCGCCTCGGGATCGACGCCGCGCGTCTGGGACATGTCGACGCCGATGATCGGGCCGCTGTTCAGCTGGCGCATGACGCTGGTGGGGAAGTTCTTCAGCACCGCTCCGTCGACCAGCACCTGGCCGTCGATCACCACCGGCGGCATGACGCCGGGAATGGCGATGGAGGCGCGCATGGCGCGGCGCAGAAGGCCGGTGCGGTGCACCTCCAGCTTGCCCGAAGTCAGGTTCGAGGACACGGCGAAGAAGGGCAGGGGCATGTCGGCCATGTCGATGTCGCCATAGGCGTCTTCGAGGAGGCCCGCGACCTTACGGGCGCGGGTCATGGCGACCAGCGGAAAGGCCAGGTCCGACAGCGGATCGGACTGGACGAAGGCCTTGCGGATCTCGCGGTCCAGATGTTCGTCCGACCAGCCCAGAGCGGGCCCCGCGCCGACCACCGCCCCCATCGAGGCGCCGCCGACGAAGTCCAGCGGCACGCCGGCCTCATGCAGCGCCCGCACGGCGCCGATGTGGCAATAGGCGCGCGCGCCGCCGCCGGACAGCACCAGGCCGACGGACGTGCCGGTGACGACGCGCGCCATGCGCTCGGCGTCGGACGCCAGGCCCTCGACGCAGTGGAACCAGCGATCAGGGCGCACCGCGTCGATCCAGACGCGCGTATTGGCCGGCTGGGTCATGCGCGGATCGCGCAACAGGATCAGGTCGGTCAACTGGCGTCCGTCGCCGAAGCCGGCGCGGCGAGGCAGCTGGCTGGGCGGCGCCAGCAGGCCGCTGCCGACGACGAACAGCCGATCCACCTGGCGCGCGCACAGGGCCGCCCAGGCCGGCTGGTCCAGTTCGGCGACATAGAGGACGTAGTCGTGGTCGTCCTCGACCCGGTTGAACCATTCGGCGGCGGAGGCCAGGGCCGTCTGGTCGATCACCTTGCAGGTGAAGCCCATGGACTGGATGGCGGCGGCGATACGCTCGACAAAGGCGCGGATCGGTCGGGGCCGGGCGGCCACGAAGCCGAAGACGCTGGGCTCCGCCGCGCCGGCGGTGCGCTCGCGGGCCCGATGGATCATCAGGCGCGACAGCTCGACCATCAGATCGGGCTCGGAGCGGGCGGCCTCGAAGAAGGCCTCGCGCGGCAGGGCCAGGATTTCCGAATCGCGCAGGGCGACCACGCTGGCGGTGTGGGGCGTGCCGGCCAGCATGGCCATTTCGCCGACCGGCTCGCCCGCGCGCACGACGCCCAGGAACTGGGCCGGCTGGCTGTCGTCGACGCGAAAGACCCCCAGGCGGCCCGACCGAACCAGATACAGGGTGTCGGCCGGATCGCCCGCCCGGAACAGAGGCTCGCCCCCCGTCAGGGCGAACCAGCTGGCGCGATCGATCATCCGTCCCTCGAAGATGCGCGCGAGGGCGGCCTCCAGCGTGTCGGGGCGAAGCGAAGCCATGACGCCCATTAGGTCAGATTTCGTCGCGGTGCGACAACCCCTTGGCGTCTGAAGCGTTGCCTTCACTGGCGGACGCGACAAGAGCGGGGAAGACGGCATGGAACAGCGGGTCTGGACACCCTACTGCGGCACGGCGCCGGATCCCGGCGCGTGGTTGGGGCGGTGGAACCTGGACCCCATACTGCTGGCCGTCATGGCGGTCGCCTTCGTGATGCTGTGGCGCGTCACGGCGCGCGAGAGACAGGGCGCGCTGATCGGCGCCTTCGCCGTTCTGGCGGTGAGCTTCGTCTCTCCGCTGTGCGCGCTGAGTTCGGCGCTGTTCACGGCGCGGACGCTGCACCACCTGCTCCTGATCCTGGCCGCGGCGCCGCTTCTGGCCATCGCCTTGCCCGCTCCGCGAAAGGGCCGGATCGCGCTGGCGGCTGCGGTTCATGTCGTCGTGTTCTGGAGCTGGCATGCGCCCGGCGCCTACGCCGCCGCCCTGTCGAACGACGCCGTCTATTGGGCGATGCAGATCAGCCTGCTGGCCAGCGCGGTCTGGTTCTGGGCGGGCGTGAGGACGGCGTCGGCGCCATCGGCGATCGCCGCGCTGCTGGCCGTGATGCTGGGCATGGGCCTGCTTGGGGCGCTGATCGCCTTCGCCGGCCAGCCGATCTATGCGCCCCACTTCGCCACGACCCTGGCCTGGGGCCTGACGCCGCTGGAGGACCAGCAGGCGGCGGGGCTGATAATGTGGGCGCCGGCGGCGGCGGCCTATCTGGCCGTGGCGCTGTGGCGGATGGCGCGGCTGCTGTCTCCGACCGCCGAGGCGACGGCATGATCGAGAAACTGTTTCGCCAAGCGCTGGAATGGGCGGCGGGCCACCACGACGAGGGGCGCTATTCGCCCGTCGGCATCTGGTTTCACTGGGTCATGGCGGCGCTGGTGTTCTTCCAGCTGGGCTGGGGCTGGTGGATGGGCCGCCAGCCGGTCGGCGGGGCCATGGTCGCGGCCTATGACGTTCATTTCGCGGTCGGCGTCTTCATGCTGATCCTGGTGATCGGGCGATTGTCGTGGCGTCTTCTGGCGCCGAACCTGATCAACGACGCCGACAAGCCCGGCTGGGAGAGCGCGGCGGCGCATGTCACCCACTATGTCTTCTACATCTGCCTGTTCGGCCTGCCGCTGAGCGGATGGGCCATGGTCTCGGCGACCGATCGCACGCGCCAGCTGGAGGCGCTGGGCTTCATTCCCTGGCCGCTGCTGCCGCTGCAGAATCTGTCGAACAGTCAGCTATGGGCGATCGAGGCGGGCGCGGAGTGGATGCACTGGGGGCTGGTGATCACGCTGCTGCTGATGATCCCGATCCATGCGGGCGCGGCGCTCAAGCACCATCTGATCGATCGGGACGACGTGTTTCACGCGATGCTGCCGGTCGTGCCGCTGCGTCAACGGAAGCGGACCCGGTGGCAGCGGCGCTGGCGGGCGCTGGAGAAGCGGGTCGCGACGACAGCCAGAGCGCTATGGCGCGGGCTTCTTCGTCCGAAAGAGGTCTGACCGCGGCGGCCATGACGCCGCGCGGATCGTTGCGGCGTTCGCCCGCCTTCCAGCGCTCAATCTGCTCCAGCGTGTAGGCGGCTGGCTGGCCTGCGATCTGCGGATTGCCGCCGCGACCCGTCCCCTGGCCTTGGTCGCCGTGGCAGGCGGCGCAGGCGACGACGCCGCGCGAAGGATCGCCCCGGCTGTAGATCGCGGGCGCGGGCGAAGGGGAGACGGGCGAAGCGGCCGGGACCGGCAGGCTGGCGTAATAGGCCGCGACCGCGCGTCGGCCGTTCTGGTCCAGCCCCTTGGCCACGCGGGTCATCAGGTCATCCTGGCGCAGGCCGGAGGCGTAGTCTTCCATCTGCTTCTGCAGATAGCCGGCGTCCAGGCCCGCCAGGCGGGGCGCGGCGTTGCCGTCGCCCTGACCCTGCAAGCCGTGGCAGGCGAAGCAGGCGTTGGCCGCGCCGCCCGCGCCGCCGCTCATGGCGATGATCTGGCCGGTCTCGGTGAAGGCGCGGTCCGTGCGGCCGGGCGTCGCGTCGCAGGCCGCCGCGCCGACGACGGCCAGAAGGGACAGGGACGAGAGGATCGCGCGCACGACGTCCCAACCCGTCCTTATGGCGAAGGTTCCCCGAACACGGCGGAAAGGCGACGTGTCGCACGCGGGAACCCACGGCCACGCGAAGGGTTGGTCTGGTCAAGCTTTGGGGGCGGACATGCGGCTTTGGATCATCGGCGGAGAGACATGAGGCGGATCATGACCGTTTCGCTCGCACTCGCCTCCGCCCTTGTCCTGACCGGCTGCATCGACAAGGCGGACTTGCCGCGCCCGATCGTTCAGGGGGACGCGGCGCGCGGGCTGGAGACGATCCGCGACGTCGGCTGCGCCTCCTGCCACAAGATTCCCGGCGTGGCCTGGCCGGAAGGACGAACCGCCAGCGACCTGGCCGGATTCGGCGCCCGGCCGATGATAGCAGGACGTCTGCCCAACCAGCCCGACGTGCTGGTGCGCTGGCTGATCGACGCGCCGTCGCTGGATCCCGGCACAGGCATGCCGCCCATGCCCCTGACCCAAGCCCAAGCCCGCGACGTCGCGGCCTATCTGTATGAGCTCGATGACGACTGAACCCGCGCCCGGCCTGGCCGGCTGGCCCCCGCCCGTACTCGATCCGGCCGGTCCCTTCGCGGGACCGATCGAGGTCGTGGCCTGGGTCCTGTTCGTCATGGCGGCGGTGGTTCTGGCCGTGGTGCTGGTGGCGCTGGGCGTCGCTCTGTTCGGGCCGCGCAAATGGAAGCGACGGGTCGGCGGCGAGCGGCTGATCTGGATCGGCGGTCTGGCCTTTCCTGTCGTGGTGCTGTCCGGACTGCTGATCTACGGCCTGACGATCACTGCGCGCGTGGCGGACGAGCCTCGCCCCGGCGAGATGCGGGTTCGCGTCACCGGCGAGATGTGGTGGTGGCGCGTCGCCTATCTGGACGACCAGGGCCGCGAGGTGATCCAGGACGCCAACGAAGTGCATATCCCGGCGGGCCGGCCGGTGGTGTTCGAGCTGGAAAGCGCGGACGTGATTCACAGCTTCTGGGTCCCGCGCCTGGGGGGCAAGGTCGACATGATCCCCGGCCGGCGAAACTTCCTGCGGCTGCAGGCCGATGAGCCGGGCGCCTATGGCGGCCAGTGCGCTGAATATTGCGGCGGTCCGCACGCCCTGATGGGGCTGGTCGTCGTGGCGCACGATCCGCAGGCCTACGCCGCCTGGCGCGAGAAGCAGGCGCGGCCGGCGGCGGTCGTCGCCTCGCCGCAGACGGCGCTGGCGCTGGTCGATCAGGGCCGGGCGGTGTTCGCCGCCTCCGGATGCGCCGCCTGTCACACCATCCGCGGGACCGAGGCCAACGGCCTGGCCGGGCCGGACCTGACCCACGTCGGATCGCGCCAGACGCTGGGCGCCGGCATCCTGCCGAACAATCAGGGGACCATGGCCGGCTGGATCGCCGACAGCCAGGGCGTCAAGCCGGGGAACCGGATGCCCTCCTATCCTGTGCTGACCGGCCAGGACCTGCGCGCCGTCTCGGCCTACCTGGACAGCCTGAAATGAGTTCGGAAACCGGGTTCGATCCCGAGCTCTACAAGCGCTTTCCGACCCAGGAGGAGCGGCCCGAGGGGGAGCTGAAGCAGCTCGAGGACGTCTGGTGCGGACCGCGCAAGCCGTGGGAATGGATCACGGCGATCAACAACAACTACATCGGCGTCTATTACGTCGGTGCGGCCATGCTGTTCTTCGTGCTGGCGGGCGTGCTGGCGCTGCTGATGCGGACGCAGCTGGCGCTGCCGCTCAACGGCTTCCTGCCGCAGGAGACCTACAACCAGATCTTCACCATGCACGGCACGGTGATGATGTTCCTGTTCGCCGTGCCGGCGGTCGAGGCGCTGGGCGTGCTGCTGCTGCCCCAGATGCTGGGCGCGCGCGACCTGCCGTTCCCCCGGCTGAGCGCCTACGCCTTCTGGGCCTATCTGGTCGGCGGACTGGCCTTCTTCTGTTCGCTGTTCTTCGGCCTGGCGCCGAACGGCGGCTGGTTCATGTATCCGCCGCTGACGTCGACGACCTATTCGCCAGGGATCAACGCCGACTTCTGGCTGCTGGGCATCGGCTTCATCGAGATTTCGGCCATCGCCGGCGCGATCGAGATCATCGTCGGCGTGCTGAAGACCCGCGCGCCGGGCATGACGCTGGACAAGCTGCCGATCTTCGCCTGGGCCATGCTGATCTTCGCCTGCATGATCATCATCGCCTTTCCGGCGGTCATCCTGTCGACCCTGCTGCTGGAGCTGGAGCGGGCGCTGGACTGGCCCTTCTTCGATGCGGCGCGGGGCGGCGACCCGGTGCTGTGGCAGCACCTGTTCTGGTTCTTCGGCCACCCAGAGGTCTACATCATCTTCCTGCCGGCGGCGGGCGCCATGTCGACCATCATCCCGGTCGTGGCGCAGGCCCGACTGGTCGGCCACCGCCTGGTGGTCATGGCCATGCTGGCGACGGGCTTCATCAGCTTCGGCGTCTGGGCCCACCACATGTTCACGACCGGGATGCCGCGCATCTCGACCAACTATTTCAGCGCCGCGTCCATGGCCGTCAGCGTGCCGGCGGGGGTGCAGGTCTTCGCCTGGATCGCGACGCTGGCGGCGGGGAAGATGCGGTTCAACACGCCGGGCCTGTTCGCCGTAGGCGGTCTGGTCATCTTCGTGATGGGCGGGCTGACCGGGGTGATGGTGGCCATGGTGCCGTTCGACTGGCAGGCTCACGACAGCTACTTCATCGTCGCCCACCTGCACTACGTCCTGATCGGGGGCATGGTCTTCCCGCTGTTCGCGGCGATCTACTACTGGCTGCCCATGTCCAGCGCCCGCCCGCTGAGCGAGCGGTGGGGCCGCTGGATCTTCTGGCTGATGTTCGCCGGTCACAACATCACCTTCCTGCCGATGCACCTGACCGGGCTGATGGGCATGCCCAGACGGGTCTACACCTATCTGCCGGACCGGGGCTGGGAGCTGCTCAACGTCATTTCGACGGTCGGCTCGTTCATGTTCGGCCTGGCGGTCCTGCTGTGGATCGTCGACATGCTGCGCAACTTCCGGCCCTTCAGCCCGCGAGAAGCCGGCAATGTGTTCAACGGCCCGGGTCTGGAGTGGCTGCCCAACGGCCTCTATTCCCTGCGGTCCATACCGGTGGTGAAGAGCCTGTATCCGGGCTGGGACCAGCCCGACCTGGGACGGGACGTCGCGGCCGGCCGATACTTCCTGCCCGGTGCGCCCCGCGGCGAGCGGGAGACGATCGTCACCAGCCCCCTGAACGCCGAGCCGCAGTATCTTCAGCGCATGCCCAGACCCTCGAGCTGGCACGTCTGGGGGGCGATCTTCACGGCGGGGTTCTTCCTGATCCTGACCGTCCAGGCCTATGCGGCGGCGGTGATCAGCGGTTTGCTGGCCGTCTATTGCATCATCAAATGGTGCTGGAACCTGGATCGGCCCATGCCGCAGGCGACGATCGACATCGGCGGCGGCGTGCGCGTCCCCACCTATGTGTCGGGCCAGACCAGCCACGGGTGGTGGGCCATGGTCATCACCCTGATCGTCGCGGGCATGGTCTGCCTGCTGGCCGGCTTCGCCTACGTCTTCCTGTGGAGCCGGCGGCCGGACCTGTGGATCGCCCCGCCGGACATGGCCACGCTGGTTCAGGCCCTGGTGCTGCTGGCGGCGGCGGGCGCCGCCGCCCTGGCCGCACCGCCCGCGCTGAGGCTCGATCGGCCGCGAAGCGCCGCCATTTCCGCCCTGCTGCTGCTGGTCGCCTGCGTCGCCTTGGCCTGGGCCAGCTGGATCGACATCTCGGCCTGGATTCGCGCGGGCCTGGATCCCAAGGCGACAGGGCAGGGGGCCACGGTCTTCGCCCTGATGAGCTGGCAGGCGCTGTTCGCGGGCATCACCCTGATCATGGGCCCGTTCGCGGTGCTGCGCTGGCTGTTCGGCCTGGCGTCCGCCGGCCGGTCCGCGACGTTCGAGCTGATCAGTCTGTTTCTCGCCTTCACGACGGCGCAGGGCGTGTTCGTCCTGCTGCTGACGCGTCTTTTCCCGGGAGGTTGAGATGCGTCGCTGGCTGCTGATGACCGGCGGGTTGCTGATCTGGGCCGCCCACTTCATGGGGGTCTATGCGATCTCCAGCCTGGGCGACGTGGTGCAGACGGCCGATGCGCCGGGCTGGCGCATGGCGGCGCTGGGGTTCAGCGCGGCGTGTGCGGCCGCGGCGGGCGTGTTCCTGGTCTGGGTCGCACGCAAGGCGAAAACGACGCCGGCCGAGGGGCTGGCGCCGTTCGTCGTGAGCGTAGGCTTCCTTGGCGGCCTGGTCGCCCTGATCGGGGTGATCTGGCAGGCGTTGCCGACGGTGATCGGCGCGGCCTGATGCGGTCCAGGCGATGGCGTGGGGGCCTGATCGCCCGGCGTTGTCTATCGCCGGGCGAAAGACGGGAAAGGCCCTAGAGCACGCCGATCATCGAGGCGACCAGGGGGTGGCGGACGATGTCGCGTTCAGCCAGGTGAACCACGGCGATGTCGTCCACGGCCTCGAGCCGCGCCGAGATGTCGGCCAGGCCGGAGATGCCCGGCAGCAGGTCGGACTGCTGCGGGTCGCCGGTGACCACCATGGTCGAGTGCCAGCCCAGCCGCGTCAGCAGCATCTTCAACTGGACGTAGGTGCAATTCTGCGCCTCGTCGACGACAATGAAGGCGTTGTTCAGGGTGCGGCCGCGCATATAGCCGACGGGCGCGATCTCGATCAGGCCCTCGGCCATCAGGGCCTTGACCCGCTTCATGCTGAGGCGGTCGGACAGGGCGTCGTAGAGGGGCCGCAGATAGGGGGCCAGCTTGTCCTCCATGTCGCCGGGCAGGAAGCCGATCGACTCCCCGGCCTCGACGGCGGGGCGACTCAGAACGATGCGGCCGACCTTGCCGGCCTCCAGCGCCTCGACCGCCTTGGCGACGGCCAGATAGGTCTTGCCGGTGCCGGCCGGGCCCAGCGCCATGATCAGGTTGTGGTGGTCGATCGCCGTCATCAGTTCGGCCTGACCGTCCGACTTGGGCTTGAGCGTCTTCAGGTAGCCCTGGTCGCGGTCGTCGTTGGACGGATAGGGCGACCATCCGCCCCGGTCCGAGCGACTCTCATGCGCATGGAGCCGCCGAACCTTCGATTCCTCCATGAATTCCCGCGAATCGAGGATCCCGTGTTCACGGGTCTGACGCTTCATTGCCGCACGCTTGGTCATGGACGCCTCCAGGGCATGAAAAAAGGCGGACCCGCGTGGGCGCCGCCTTGGGTGGACTTGGGGAGGAAGAAGTCGAAGCCTGCCGAGTGGCCGCCCGGATCGACAGCGGGGCCGTCCGCAACGGGAATGTCCCGCCGCCTGACCGCCGCACCCGGATCCCAACGCGCCACGCGAAGCTCCGTCACTGACCGGACCGGGCTTGATCCGGCTTCGGATTCGGGGCCGATATGTCGGTCTCGAATCGCATCAACACTGTGATGCTAACGTGGTTTCCAAACGCTTAAAGCGTTCTTTTTCGAAGATGATCGGTGTTCGGATGACTGTTTACGCGCTTGACGACAAAGGTCCTCAGCTTCCGCCGGAAGGCGAATACTGGATCGCGCCGAATGCTGTGGTGGTAGGGAACGTGATTCTGCATCGCGAATCCAGCGTCTGGTTCGGCGCCGTGCTGCGCGGGGACAATGAGCCGATCACCATCGGCGAGCAGTCGAACGTTCAGGATGGGGCGGTGCTGCACACCGATCCAGGCTCGCCGCTGACCTTGGGGCGCGGGGTGACGGTGGGGCACCAGGCGATGCTGCACGGGTGCGAGGTCGGCGACTACAGCCTGATCGGGATCGGCGCGGTGGTGCTGAACGGGGTGAAGATCGGCAAGAATTGCATCATCGGCGCCAACGCCCTGATCACCGAGGGCAAGGTCATCCCCGACAACAGTTTGGTCGTGGGCCAGCCGGGCAAGGTGGTGCGCGAGCGCGATCCCGAGCATGTGGCGGTGCTGAAGATGTCGGCGGACCACTATGTGGCGAACTGGAAGCGCTATGCGGCGGGGTTGCGGCCCCTCTGAATTCAGGCGGAGAGAACAGCCCGCGCCGCCGCCGCGTCCCGCTCGATCTGGTCCTTCAGGGCGTCCAGGCCGTCGAAGGTCTGTTCGCCGCGCAGCCAGGCGATCAGTTGGACGTCCAGCGCCTGACCGTACAGGTCGCCGTCGAAATCGAACAGCCAGGCCTCCAGCAGCGGGGTCTCGAGCGCATACATGGGCCGCACGCCCAGGCTGGCGACGCCGTCGCACATGCGCCCGTCCGGCAGCCGCGCCCGGATCGCATAGACGCCGTAGGCGGGGCGCATGTAGTCGCCCAGATCGATATTGGCGGTCGGCACGCCGATGGTTCGACCGCGCTTGTCGCCGTGGATCACATCGCCGCGGATGGCGAAGGGGCGGCCCAGGATGGCGGCGGCGCGGTCCATGTCGCCGGCCTTCAACGCCTCGCGCACGGCGCTGGACGACAGCTTCAGCCCGTCGGTGTCGTCGATCCGCCCGGCCACGGAAACGGTGAAGCCCAGCCGTTCGCCATAGGTCCGAAGCGCATCGGGCGAGCCGGAGCGGCCCTTGCCGAAGGTGAAGTCGAAGCCGACGGCGGCGTGGCGCACGCCCAGACCTTTGGCCAGCACCTGTTCGGCGAAACCGGCGTCGCTCATGCCCGCCATCTCTCCGTCGAAGGGCAGGAGGTAGAGGATGTCGACGCCCAGCGGCGCCAGGGCCTGGGCCATCTGGTCGGCCGTCATCAGGCGGAAAGGGGCCGCGTCGGGCTGGAACCAGCGGCGGGGGTGCGGATCGAAACTGACCACGCCCAGCGGAACGCCCAGTCGTTCGGAGGCTGCCCTGGCCTCGGCGATCACCGCCTGATGGCCCCGGTGCACGCCGTCGAAGGCGCCGACCGCCACCGCCGCGCCCCGGTCGGCGTCGGACAGTCCGCGCCAGTCCCGGACGATCCGCATCAGCGGGCGGAGGGCTTGCGCCGACGCGGCACGCGGACGACCGCGACGCCGTCCATGATCAGGACGCCGTTGACGAAGCCCTCGCAGCTCAGCTTCACGCGGGCGGCTTCCGGCTCGATCTCGATGACGGTGATCAGGATGCGGACCTCGTCGTCGATCCGCACGGGCTGGTGGAAGGCCAGGGTCTGGGAAATGTAGATCGACCCGGCGCCCGGCAGGATGGTGCCCACCACCGCCGAGCCGAACGAGGCGCTGAGCAGGCCATGCGCGATCCGCCCGCGATAGGCGGTCTTTGACGCGAACGCCTCGTCCAGATGGACCGGGTTGAAGTCGTCCGAGGCCTCGGCGAACAGCTGGATTCGCTGCTCCGTCGCCACCACGATCTTCTCGGCGGCCATGCCGACGTGAAGTTCATCCAGGATATAGCCCCCGGACGGATGCTGCTGAACCAGTTCGACCATCGGAGGGCTTTAGCGGGGGTGCGACGAAATGGCGAGCCTCACCACGCCAGTTCCAGCGCGGCGTAGCGGGCATAGGTGGTTTCCGCCTTCAGCAGGTCGGCGGCGCGAGCGGGATCCAGCGTCCCGTCGGGACCCTTGGCCTGGTCGCCATGGATGCCCTGGGCGATGAACAGGCAGTCCAGGCCCTGGCCATTCGCGCCCATGACGTCGGTGACGACGCCGTCGCCGATGCACAGCACCCGGGAACGGTCGACCGGGCGGCCCAGCAGCGTTTCGGCCTCCTTCAAGGCCAGGTCATAGATCGGGCCGTAGGGCTTTCCGGCCATGGTCACCCGGCCGCCCAGCGATTCGTAGAGGTCGGCCAGGGCGCCGCCGCAGTAGATCAGCTTGTCGCCGCGCTGCACGACGCGGTCGGGGTTGGCGCAGATCAGCTCCAGGCCGCGCGCGGCGCCGGCGGCGAAGCGCGCACGATAATCCTCGGGCGTTTCGGTCTCGTCGTCCTCGGGACCGGTGACGGAGATGAAGGCGGCGTCCTCGGCGCCGGCGGCGTGCTCAAGGCCCAGGTCGGCGTACAGCGTCGCGTCGCGGTCGGGGCCGATGATCCAGGCGGGACCGGGCGCGCGCTTGGTCAGTTCGGCGCGGGTGGCGTCGCCGGAGGTGACGAAGGCCTTCCAGGCCTCGCGCGGCACGCCCAGGCCGTCCAGCTGGGCGATCACATCCCTGGCCGGACGGGGCGAGTTGGAGATCAGGACGACGTGGCCGCCCTCGCGATTGAACCGGGCCAGCGCCTCGCACGGGCCGGGCCAGCTTTCGCGCCCGTTGTGGATCACCCCCCACACGTCGCAGAGCAGGATGTCGTAGTCGCCGGCGACGGCGCCGAGGTGGGGCAGGGCGTGGGGGAGGGTCATGCGGGAGGTCTTAGCCGGTCTCTCGAAGAGGGAGAAGGCCGGCCGCTCGTCTGCATTTGTCGGTCACTCCGGGGAGCGCAGCCAGATGGCGTCAGTGGAAGCGGCGACGCTGTTCCGCGCTGCGCAGGGTGGAGCGCAGGAATTCGGCCGGGGGGTCCGTCTCGGCCAGCACCTGTTCCTTGATGGCGCGCGGCTCGCCGAACAGATGGCCCTGGCCCATGGCGACGTCCAGTTCGAGGATGTCGACCACCTGGCGCTCGTTCTCGACCTTCTCGGCGATCACCTCGACGCCATAACGGCGGGTCAGGGCGGCGAAGTCGGCGGCCTGGATATCGGGCATGGAGCGCAGCGGGGCGCCGCCGTCGAGATCCAGAAGCTGCTCGATCAGCAGATCGGCCGAGACCTTGATGAACTTTACGTCCGAGCGCTGCAGGTCGGCGAAGTCGAGGTCCAGCGTCTGGACCTTGTCCAGCGAGAAGCGGAAGCCCAGGTCGGCCAGCTTGGCCATGTTTCGCGCCTCGACGGCGCCGCGCGCATCGAAGGTCGCCTGCCCCAGCTCGAAGATCAGAGCCTGGTTCAGGTCGCGGTTCTCGCTGAGGAAGTCCAGGAACTTGGGGAAGAAGGCGTCGTCGCCCAGGCTAGTCAGGGCCACGTTGCAGAAGACGCCGACCTTGCGGTCCTGACGGGCCAGACGGCGGACGATCTGGGCGCAACGGAACAGCAGCAGATTGTCGATGGCGGGGACCAGGCCTTCGCCTTCGGCGATCGACAGATATTCGGCCGGCATCATGACGCGGTCCGAGGCGTCACGCAGCCGGGTGAAGCTTTCGTAGAAGATGGTCCGGCGCTGGGGCAGGGAGACGACCGGCTGAAGGTACAGGTCGACGCGGTTCTCGCTGAGCGCCTCATGGATGGTGTGCAGCAGCAGGCTGGACTGGGCGTGGCGCCGGCCCTCGAACGTGTCCAGGCCGAGCGTGGGGGCGGCGGCCAGGCGCTGGTCGATGCTTTCGCTCATCTGCTGGACCAGGCCTTCCAGCATGCGGACCTCGCCGGTCAGCTGGTCCGCGCCGGCCAGAGCGCCGGTCTCGATGGCCTCGGCCAGTTCGGTCAGGGCGCCTTGCGTCGACTCCATCGCGTCGGCCAGCAGGCGGTGCGCCTCGCGGACCTGGGCGATCTCCTTCTTCAGCGCGCGCCGCGCGGCCGCGCCGGTGACGATGCCGTGAAAGGCGCCCAGCAGGCCCAGCGCGCCCAGGGCGCCGGCGACGCCCGCGCCGATCCCCAGTCCGGCGCGCCACAGGAAGGCGCCCACGGTCATGCCGAGGAACAGATAGGCGAAATAGAGGAAGCCCGTGGTGATGTTGCGCATCGTGGCGCTTGTCGCTCCCGGATGGAATCGCCCGAGTATCGGGGTATCAAGAGCATTCGGCTAGAGCGGTGCGGGAAATATCCCCGCCGGAAACAAGGGGAAGCGCATGGAACTGTTCAATCTGACCGGCAAGGTCGCCGTCATCACCGGCTCGTCACGCGGCATCGGCAAGGCGATCGCCGAACGCCTGGCCGAACATGGGGCGAAGGTCGTCATCTCCTCGCGCAAGGCTGGGCCGTGCGACGAGGTCGCCGCCGAGATCAACGGGCGGTATGGCGAAGGGCGGGCCATCGCGGTTCCCGCCAACATCGCTTCCAAGGAGGAGCTTCAGCGGCTGGTCGACGAGACGAACGCGGCGTTCGGAAGGATCGACATCCTGGTCTGCAACGCGGCCACCAATCCCTACGCCGGGCCGATGGCGGGGATCGCCGACGAACAGTTCGAGAAGATTCTCCAGAACAACGTCATCTCCAACCACTGGCTGATCCAGATGGTCGCGCCGCAGATGCTGGAGCGGAAGGACGGGTCGATCCTGATCATCTCCTCGATCGGCGGGCTGCGGGGCAACGGCCTGATCGGCGCCTACAACATCTCCAAGGCGGCGGACATGCAGCTGGCGCGCAATCTGGCGGTCGAATACGGCCCCTCGAACGTGCGCGTGAACTGCATCGCGCCCGGCCTGGTGAAGACCGACTTCGCCAAATACCTGTGGGAGAACCCCGAGCTGCTGAAGACGGTCACCGAGCCCGCGCCGCTGAAAAGGATCGGCCAGCCCGATGAAATCGCGGGCACGGCGGTCTATCTGTGCAGCCCTGCGTCGGCCTATGTGACCGGCCAGACCCTGGTGGTGGACGGCGGACTGACGATTGCCTGGTAAGGAAACCGAATGGCGGCAGGACGTCGTCTGGCGGCTGGAGGCTCTGGCCTTTCGGTCGCTGTTCGCCTTCCTGCGCCTGCTGGGCGTGGAGCGGGCGTCGGCCCTGGGCGGCTGGCTGCTGAAGACGCTGGGCCCGATGACCGGCACCCAGAAGACGGTGATGCGCAATCTGCGGATCGCCTTTCCCGACATGCCGCAGGCCGAGCGCGATCAACTGGCGCTGGACCAGTGGGACCAGACGGGCCGCACCTTCGCCGAGCTGGCGGTGATGGACCGGCTGACGCCCGAGGGCGGGCGGGTCGAGGTGGTCGGCATGGAGCGTCTGCACGCCATCCGCGACAGCGGGCGGCCGGCGGTGCTGATCTCGGGCCACCTGGCCAATTTCGAGGTGATGGCGGCGGTCATCATGGCCTCGGGCGTGCCGTGCCAGGTGACCTATCGCGCGGCGAACAATCCGTACGTCGACGCTCTGATCCGGGAGAGCCGGGAACGCTATGGCATTCGGCTGTTCGCGCCCAAGGGCGACGGCACGCGTGAGCTGATGGCGGGGATGAAGCGGGGCGACTCCATCGCCCTGCTGGTCGACCAGAAGTACAATCAGGGCCCCGAGGTGGAGTTCTTCGGTCAGCCGGTCAACGCTTCGCCCGGCGCCGCGCGGCTGGCGCTGAAGTTCGGCACGATCATGCAGCCGCTGTCGGTGACCCGCCTGCCCGGCGTGCGGTTCCGGGTGACGGCGCACGAGCCGATCGTGGTCGGCGAGAGCGAGGACAAGGCCGCCGATGTGCTGGCCGGAATCCAAGCCGCGAACAGCTTCGTCGAGGAACGGGTGCGCGAGCGTCCGGTCGACTGGTTCTGGGTCCACAAGCGGTGGCCCGACAAGGTCTATGCGGCGCTGGATCGCCCGTCGGCGGAACGCCTGAAGGGCCCGGCGTAGCCTTCGATTTCCCGCCGGCGCCGGCAGGGGCCGAAGTAGGTGTCGGTCTTCACGAAGGCGCGCGGCTTGAAGACCACGGCCTCGATCCGGTCCAGCACCGCCTTGGCCGTGATCGGCTTGACGACGAATTCGGTGACGCCGGCGTCGCGCGCCTCGGTGACGCGCTTTTTCTCGGAATGCCCCGTCATCATGATGATGGGCAGATAGACGTTCGGGCTGTCGGCGCTGTTGCGGACCAGCCGGGTGAAGCCGACGCCGTCCAGCGGAAACATGTTGAAGTCGACGATCGCCAGATCGATCGGATGCTGGCGCAGAATCTCGAAGGCGGCGGCGCCGTCGGACGCCTCGCGAACGGTGCGGATGTTGGCGGAATACAGGACGGCGGCCGCAATGGCCCGCATGTGCTGGTTGTCATCGACCAGCAGGACGTTGAGCGACTGGAGGGCGGTCATGGGAGGCTCGGCTGAGAGAGCGTTGTTTCTGGCGCGAAACGATTGAAGATCGGTGTTCAAGCTTCGCCGTAAAGGGTCAGTCGACGTCGCCCAGGCGGGTGATGAATTCGGCCGGGCTCCAGTAGGCTTCCTGCCGCGTCGGGCTCCAGTAGCGCAGCACCTCCAGCGGGATGGCGCGCTCGCTGACGGCGCAGCGGACAAACCGCCCCGGCTTCAGCACGGCGAATTCGCCGTCGCCGTAGTGAAGGGTCGCCTGTTCGGATGCGGGGGTGTCCATCGCCTGGACGATACCGCCGCCGCCGCAGGCTGCAAGAGGCGGCTCAGGACAGCGGGCTGACCGCGTCGGTCGCCGGACCGTCGGCGGCGGCGGGTTCGGCCGTTCCCTTCGGCGGGCGCGGCTTGCCGCCGAGACGGTCGGTCAGCTTGAACACGAACGGGTTCAGCGAGATCGACAGCAGGGCGGCGGCCAGGATCAGGTCGTGGGTCTCGCGGCTCATGGCGCCCATGCTGACGCCCAGGGCGGCCAGGATGAAGGAGAACTCGCCGATCTGGGCCAGGCTGGCGGCGACGGTGAAGCCGGTGGTGCGGTCCAGGCCGAACTGCTTGGTGATGGCCAGGGCGGCCACCGACTTGCCGACGATGATGATGGCCAGCACGCCCAGCACGGCCCAGGGCTCGCGCACCAGGATCATCGGGTCGAACAGCATGCCGACCGAGACGAAGAACAGCACGGCGAAGGCGTCGCGGAGCGGCAGGGAGCGTTCGGCCGCGTTGTGGCCCAGCGGCGAGGCGTTCATCACCAGGCCGGCCAGGAAGGCGCCCAGCGCGAAGGAATGGAACAGGAAATAGGCCACCCAGGCGATGCCCAGGGCGATGGCCAGCACGCCGAGGGTGAACAGCTCGCGCGACTTGGTGTGGGCGATGCGGATGAGCAGCCACGGCATGACCCGCCCCCCCACCAGCAGCATGCCGGCCACGAATAGCGCCACCTTCAGCAAGGTCCAGCCGACGTTCACGCCCAGGCTGCCCAGGTCCATCGGCGTGCCGGCCGGGACGACGAGCATCGGCAACATGACCAGGGCGATGACGATGACCAGATCCTCGACGATCAGCCAGCCGACGGCGATCCGGCCGATCTCGCCCTTGACCTGCTTGCGCTCCTCCAGCGCGCGCAGCAGCACGACGGTGGAGGCGACCGAGAGGGCGAAGCCCATCAGCAGGGCCTCGACATCCGTCAACCTGAGCACGAAGCGGCCCAAAGCCCAGCCCAGCACGGTCGCGACGCCGATCTGGGCCAGCGCACCGGGCACGGCGACCTTGCGGACCTGCATGAGGTCCTTGGGCGAGAAATGGAGGCCGACGCCGAACATCAGCAGGATTACGCCGATCTCGGCCAGCTGGGGCGCCAGTTCGGTGTCGGCCACGAATCCGGCGGTGTAGGGGCCGACCAGGACGCCGGCGACCAGATAGCCGACCAGGGGCGAAAGTTTCAGGCGATGCGCCAACATGCCGAACACGAAGGCGAGGACGAAGCCACCGACAAGAGTGAGTATCAGGCTGTCGGCATGCGGCATCGGCGCTCCTGTCAGGGCAATAGGGTCGGCTTCGAGAATATCTGCAGTTGGTGATGGCCGGCCGATTCGACAAGGCGGCGTGGTGTCGCGTCACGGCGTCGCTTGCGCGAGGGCGGAAATTCTCCGTGCGGGGTTCCAATCGCCAGCGGAGGCGTTAGACCCGCCGCATGTCAAACGCCACGCCCATAGCCGAAGCGGTGGCGACCGGCCGCCAGGCGGTCGCCGTCGACGCCGCCCTGATCGCCAAGATCATCGACCTGGCCGGCGACTTCGCCATAAATCTGAGCATCGCGGCGCTGATCTTCGTCGTGACCCTGTTCGCGGCGAAGTGGGCGTCGCGGGCCGCGAGGAATACGCTTTCGCGGGTGCGCGGCTTCCGCCACGACCCGACCGTCCTGAGCTTCGCGGTGCAGGTGGTGCGGGTGGTGGTCATCATCATCGGCATGATCGCCGTGCTGCAGCGGCTGGGCGTGCAGACCACCTCCATCATCGCCGTGCTGGGGGCCGCCTCCCTGGCCGTGGGCCTGGCGCTGCAGGGCACGCTGTCGAACGTGGCGTCCGGCATCATGCTGCTGGTGCTGCGGCCCTATCGCGTCGGCGACGTGGTCGACGTCGGCGGCATGGCGGGCACGGTGCAGCGGCTGGACCTGTTCACGACCCAGTTGTCGAACGCCAACAACCACAAGATCGTCATTCCCAACTCGAAGGTGCTCAGCGACCCGCTGACCAATCTGACCGGCCAGCATACGCGGCGGATCGAGATCAATTTCGGCGTCGGCTACGGCGATGACCTGAGCCAGGCGCGGTCCGTTCTGGCCGCGATGGCCGAAGCGCATGAGAAGGTGCTGCACGACCCCACCCCCTGGACCGGCGTGACCGGGCTGCTGGACAGTTCGGTGCAGGTGACGCTGCACGCCTGGGTCAAGGTCGAGGACTGGTGGCAGACGCAGGCGGACCTGATGCAGGGCGGCAAGGAAGCCCTGGACGCCGCGGGGATCGAGATCCCGTTCCCGCACCAGGTCGCCGTGCCGTATGGCGACGAGGACGTGATGCCGGTGGTGCGCGTCCGCACCGTCGAAGACGACAGTAGCGACCTAAAGGCGGAGCGGAGCTGATGCGTTACGATTTCGGTTCCGACAACACCGCCGGCATGGCGCCGAGCGCGGTGGACGGTCTGGTCCGGGCCAATGAAGGCTTCGCGAGCGCCTATGGATCCGACGAGATCACCGCGCGGGCCGCGGACCAGATCCGCCAGCGGCTGGACGCTGACGCCGACATCCGGTTTGTCTTCAGCGGCACGGCGGCGAACGCCATCGCCTTGTCGATGCTGGCCCTTCCGTTCGAGGCCGTGCTGGCCCACAACGCCGCCCACGTCTGCACCGACGAGACCGGCGCGCCGGGCTTCTTCGGCCAGGGCGTGGGTCTGATCGGGCTGCCGGGCTTTTCCGGCAAGATCGACCCGCTGGCGCTGAAGGCGCAGCTGGACGAGCCGGAGGTGGGGCACCGCCAGCCGCCCGCCGCGCTCAGCCTGACGCAGGCGACGGAATACGGCGCGGTCTATTCCGAAGAGGAGCTTCGCCACCTGATCGAGCCGGTCAAGGCGCTGGGTTACGGCGTGCACCTGGACGGCGCTCGGCTGGCCAACGCCTCGGCGGCGGGGTTCGACCTGAAGGACATCCCGCGACTGGGCGTGGACGTGCTGGTGTTCGGCGGGGCCAAGGCCGGGGCGAACTGCGCCGAGGCCATCGTCCTGTTCGACAAGACGCTGGCGCGTCGGCTGGACAACCGGCTGAAGCAGGCCGGGCAGACGGCGTCCAAGGCGCGTCTGCTGGCCGGACCGATGCTGGGCCTGCTGGAAAGCGGGGATTGGGAGGCGGGCGGGGCCCACGCCAACCTGATGGCGCAGCGGCTGGCCGAAGGCATCGCGTCGCGCTCGCGCTTCGTCCTGGCCCATCCCGTCGACGCCAACGCCGTGTTCGTGCGCATGCCGGCCGAGGCCCATGCGCGCCTGCAAGCCCTGGGCTGGGCCTGTTATGCGTTCCACGACGGCTCCGTGCGTTTCGTCTGTTCCTGGGCGACCAAGGCGGAAGCGGTGGATGAATTGATCGCCGTCATCGCCGGGCTGGAATAGGCCTTTCCGCCGCCGCATCGCTCGCCCATATGCGGCGCATGGCCATGCGTGGAGAGCGCTCCGGAAGCCGCCGCGACCCTCTGACCAAGGCGCAGCAGGCGGGGAGTTCACAAGACAAGATCGAGGGGCCGCCGACGCTGCAGGCGCTGGCGGACCTGGCGCGGCTGGTCGCGCGATCGGGCGCGCCCCAGCTGCGGCTGCGGCTGGTCGCGGCCATCGGCATGACCCTGGCGGGCAAGGGACTGGGCGTGCTGGCGCCGCTGATGCTGGGCGCGGCGGTGAACCGGCTGGCGGCCGGGCAGGGCGCGGCCGTGGCCGTGGGGCTGGGATTCGCCGCCTTCGCGGTCGGCTGGGCCCTGATTCGGTTGCTGTCGGCGGCGGCGCCCCTGGCGTCCGACGTGGCGTTCGCGCCGGTGCGGGCGGCGGCGCAGCGCACGACGGCGGCCGAGGCCTTTGGTCACGCCTTGAGCCTGTCGCTGGATTTTCACCAGACGAAGCGGTCCGGCGCCCTGTCGCGCACGCTGGACCGAGGGTCGCGCGCGGTGGATTTCCTGCTGCGCATCCTGGCCTTCAACCTGATTCCGACCGGGCTTGAGCTGCTGCTGGCGGCGGCGGTGCTGGGCGGCAAGTACGACTGGCGCTTCGCCGCCGTCGCGGTGGTCGTGGTGGTGATCTACACCATCGCCACCTTCGCCATGTCGAACTGGCGGCTGGAGCATCGGCGGGTGATGAACGCCGCCGACTCGGAGGCGGCCGGCGTCTCGGTCGACGCTTTGCTGAACTATGAGACGGTCAAGTCGTTCGGCGCCGAGACCCGTGCGGCGGCGACCTACGACCGCGCGCTGGGCGACTACACCGAGGCGGCGCTGAAGGCGAACACCTCGCTAAACCTGCTGAACGGCGCCCAGGCGCTGATCATGAACGTGGGCCTGGGCGTGATGGCGGTGATGGCCGGGTTCGAGGCGGTCGCCGGGCGGATGGGGCCGGGCGACGTGACGGCCGCCGTGCTGATCATGATCTCGCTCTATGCGCCGCTGAACATCCTGGGCTTCGCCTATCGGGAAATCCGCCAGTCCTTCATCGACATGGAAGAGATGCTGAAGGTCACCCGCCAGACGCCACAGGTGGCGGATGCGCCGAACGCGATGGCGCTGCCCCGGCCGGTCGATGCGCGCGGCGCCTCGATCGCCTTCGACCATGTCGGCTTCCGCCACGACGCGCGCGCCAATGGGCTGGAGGACGTCAGCTTCTTCGCCGCGCCGGGCACGACCACGGCCCTTGTCGGGCCGTCGGGCGCGGGCAAGTCGACGATTGTGAAGCTGGCGCTGCGCCTGCTGGACCCCCAGGAAGGCCGCGTTCTGATCGACGGCCATGACGTGCGCGACGTCAGCCAGGCGTCGCTGCGGGCGGCGGTCGCCCTGGTGCCGCAGGACGTGGCGCTGTTCAACGACACCATCGCCGCCAACATCGCCTTCGCCCGTCCGGACGCGGACGAGGCTACGGTCTGGGCGGCGGCCGAGGCGGCCGAACTGGCGGACTTCATCCGCGGCCTGCCGGACGGCATGGCGACGCGGGTCGGCGAGCGTGGGCTGAAGCTGTCGGGCGGCGAACGCCAGCGCGTCGGCATCGCGCGGGCCCTGCTTGCCGATCCCTGCATCCTTATCCTGGACGAGGCGACCAGCGCCCTGGACAGCCGCACCGAGGCGGCGATCCAGAAGACGCTGCGCAAGGCGCGGGCGGGGCGGACGACGCTGGTGGTGGCGCACCGTCTGTCGACGGTGGCGGACGCCGACCAGATCCTGGTGCTGAAGGCCGGCCGGATCGTGGAGCGCGGCGCCCACCATGAGCTGGTGGCGCACGTCGGCGGCGAATACGCGGCGCTGTGGAAGAAGCAGACCCGCGCGGGCCGAACGGCTCAGCCGGCCTGACCGGTCCCCAGCTTACGGCGCAGCACTTCTCGCAAATTCTCGACGATCGCCTCGCGCGTCGAGGCGGCGTCGGCCGGCAGGTCCAGAAGCAGTTTCATGGCCTGGGCGTGGACGGTGGGGATGCGCCAGTCGAACCCGCCGGCCCGGGGCGCGGCGTCCAGCAGGTCGCACAGGCCCTTGGCCGCGATGCACAGGTCGTCCATGGCGAAGGGGCTGGCGGCGTCGATGATCTGGCTGGACGCGGCGTAGGCCATGTCCAGTCGGGCGGCTTCGGGCAAGTCGGACGATGGTTCGACCAGCAGCGCCGTGATGTTCTGCGCGATCACGGCGCGCGCCTGATCCTTCAGCGTGTCGAGGTTGGCCTTGGCCTGGGCCAGCGCGACGCCGACGCTGACGCCCCCTGGCTTGTCGACCATCTGGGCCAGACGCGACTTGTGCTGCATGTGAGTGATGACAGTCATGCGGTCTCCACGCTGGCGGCGTCGTGATCCTGAGTCGCGGGCATGCGGTCGGCGCGTCGCTCTGCGCCCTCCCACGGCTCGTCCCGGAAACGACGGTCGGGGCCGAAATAGTCGCCGACCTCCAGGAACGGCCGGTTGTCCCGCGCGACCCAAAGGATGCGCTCCAGCAGCATCGCCGCGCTGAAGGGCTTGGTCACCAGGAAGTTCGCCCCGCAGTCGCGCGCCTGGTAGAGGCGGCCCCGCCGGATATGGCTGGCGGTCATGATGACGGGGCAGAAGGCGTTCGGATCAAGGCCCGACCGCCGCAGCCAGCGCACCAGCTCGAACCCGTCGATGTCGGGCATGTCGGTGTCGATCACCAGCAGGTCGATGGTCTTTTCCTGCAGGATGCGCTTGGCCTCGCCGCCGCTGCCGACGGTGAAGGCGGGGCGTATGCCGAAACCGGCCAGGGCGTTGGCGGTCAGGGTCAGCGAGAAGGGCGAATCGTCCACGATCATGGTGACCGCGCCGCCCAGGTTGAACACGGCGCTCTCGCGCAGGGATTCGCCGAGCCTGGTCATGCGCCGCCGCGCCTTGTCGATCCCGTCGTACTGACCATGATCCGTTCCCCGTAATCCCTGAAAGCTCGCAATTCAGGGTGGATAGGGGGTTAACGCCGTTCTTCGAAAGCCAGTAAGGCCAAGGTTATCCCACGGCGCCGATGGCGTAGAAGCGATCCGCGCGCGCCTTGCGTATCTGCGCCGGGGTCTGGCCTTCGAACCGCGTCAGCTCTTCGGCGAGTACGTTGCCGACGGCCGCGATCGCCGCGGCGCGGTCGGTATGGGCGCCGCCCACGGGTTCGTCGATCAAGCGGTCCACGATCTTCAGGCCCATCAGGTCCGGGCCGGTGATCTTCATGGCCATGGCGGCGTCGCGCGCGCGCGCGCCGTCGCGCCACAGGATGCCGGCGGCGCCCTCCGGCGAGATGACCGAATAGATGGAATGCTCCAGCATCAGAACGCGGCTGGCGGCGGCGATGGCGATGGCGCCGCCCGAGCCGCCCTCGCCGGTGATTGTGGCGATCGACGGCACGCCCAGGGTCAGGCAGCGCTCGGTCGAGCGGGCGATGGCCTCGGCCTGGCCGCGCTCCTCGGCGCCCAGGCCCGGATAGGCGCCGGCAGTGTCGACGAAGGTCAGGACCGGCAGGCCGAACTGCTCGGCCATGTCCATCAGACGGACGGCCTTGCGATAGCCCTCGGGCCGGGCCATGCCGAAGTTGTGGGTGATGCGGGTGGCGGTGTCGTGACCCTTCTCGTGACCCATGACGACCACGGGACGACCGCGGAAGCGGGCCAGACCGCCCAGCACGGCCTGGTCGTCGCCGAACTGGCGGTCGCCGTGCAGCTCGTTCCAATCGGTGAACAGGCCCTCGACATAGTCGACGAAGTGCGGCCGCTGCGGATGGCGCGCGACCTGGGTCTTCATCCACGGATCGAGGTTGGCGTAGGTCTTCTTGCGAAGCTGTTCGGCCTTGCGGCGCAGACCCGCGACCTCGGTCTCGAACGAGCCCGCGCTTTCCGACAGGGCCGAAAGCTCCGCGATCTTGGCTTCCAGATCGGCGATCGGCTTTTCGAAATCGAGGTAGTGCGTGGCCATCAAGGCGTCCGAAACAGCAGGGCGAGCGAAAGACGCCCCAAGGGAAGGCGGCGGAACCTAGAGACGTCAACGCCGCCGGGCAAGCGGCGGTTCAGTCGTCCTTCGCCAGGGGATGGTTCTGCTGCACCACCTGAGCCAGGCGGTCGGTGGCGACGTGGGTGTAGATCTGGGTCGTGGCGATGTCGGCGTGGCCCAGCAGGGTCTGGACGACGCGCAGGTCGGCGCCGCCCTCCAGCAGATGGGTGGCGAAGGCGTGGCGCAGGACGTGGGGGCTCACCCGCGCCGGATCGATTCCGGCGACCAGGGCGGCCTCGTCCAGCAGCTGGGCGAAGCGGCGCGGCGTCAGGTGGCCGGACCTGCCGGAGGACGGAAAGAGCCAGGGACTGTCCGGCGCTTCGCGTTTGCGCTTGGCGTCGCGGGCAGTCAGCCAGGCCTTCACCGCCGTCCGTGCGGCCGCGTTCAGCGGCACCAGGCGTTCCTTGCCGCCCTTACCGCGCACGATCAGATAGGCGGGATCGCGGCGGACCGCCTCGACCTTCAGCGCCAACAGTTCCGAAACACGCAGGCCCGAGGCGTAGGCCAGCTCGACCAGGGCGACCAGGCGCAGGCCCGCGCCGGCGTCGCGGCGGGCGGCGGCCTCCAGCAAGCCGTCGATCTCATCACGGCTCAGAACCTTGGGCAGGGAGCGGCCCTGCTTCGGCGCGTCGAGGCGGCGGGAGGGGTCGTCGGTCCGCCAGCCCTCGGCCAGGGCGAAGCGGTAGAACTGGCGCGCGGCCGAGCGGCGGCGCGCGGCGGTGGCGGCCGACAGTCCCCGTCGCGACAGGTCCGCGAACCAGGCCTCGACCGCCTCGGCGTCGGCCTGCATGAGGCCTCCGGTCGAGGTTTCGGCGTCCGTCAGGTCGCGCGCATAGGCGGAAAGAGTGTGGGGCGAGGCGTCGCGTTCGACGGCCATCATCTCCAGGAAGGCCTCGATCTGGGGCGTCATCGGACGATCCGCCCGGCCAGCGGATGGCGCGAGGCGACGCTTGGTGTAGAGGGTTGGTCGATCATGTCCGCCCGCGCCGTCGCCTTCGCCATGCCCTTGTCCGCCGGAAAACCCGGATGAGGCGCCGTGCGATTCCGCCGCCCCGGCGCACCATAGCGCTGGTCGGGCTGATGGGGGTGGGCAAATCCTCCGTCGGGCGCCGGTTGGCCAATCGGCTGAAGCTTCCGTTCGCCGACGCAGACGTCGAGATCGAGGCCGCGGCCGGCATGACCATCTCGGAGATCTTCGCCAGCCTGGGCGAGACCGAGTTCCGCGCCGGAGAAGCGCGGGTGATCCGCCGTCTGCTGGAAGGACCGCCCATTGTGCTGGCCACCGGCGGCGGCGCGATGATGAACGCCGAGACGCGGGCGCTGCTCAAGGCCCAGGCCGACACGGTGTGGCTGAGGGCCGAGCTGGACGTCATCGCCGAGCGCGTGGCGCGCCGCGACACCCGGCCCCTGCTGCGGGGGCGCGATCCGCTGGAGGTGCTGACGAACCTGGCCGAGGCGCGATATCCGATCTATGCGCAGGCCGATCTGACGGTGGACGTGGGGTTGGGCTCGCACGGCCAGGCGGTCGACGCCATCCATCGCGAACTGCGCCGGCACTGGAAGCAGAAGCGGCGCGCGGAGACGAAGACATGACGATCATCCCGGTCAGCGGCGCCGGCTTTCAGACCTACGACGTGGTGGTGGGACGCGGCCTTCTGGGCCAGGCGGGCCAGCGCGTCGCCCCGCTGGCCCGGGGCCGCACGGTGATCGTCAGCGACGAAACCGTGGCGGCGATCCATGGCGAGGCTTTGCGGGCGTCGCTGGAGGGCGCGGGCGTGCGAAGCGAGATGGTGACCGTGCCGGCCGGAGAGGCGTCCAAATCCTTCGCGCAGCTGGAGCGGGTTCTGGACCGGTTGCTGGAGATCGGGCTGGATCGGCGGGATGTGGTCGTGGCCATGGGCGGCGGGGTAGTCGGCGACCTGGCCGGACTGGCGGCGGCGCTCTACATGCGCGGCGTCGACTTCGTGCAGGTTCCGACCACGCTTCTGGCGCAGGTCGACTCCTCGGTCGGCGGCAAGACGGCGATCGATACGCCCAGGGGCAAGAACCTGGTCGGCGCCTTCCATCAGCCCCGGCTGGTGCTGGCCGACATCGACGTGCTGGCCACCCTGCCGGAGAAGCAACTGCGATCGGGTTGGGCCGAGGTGCTGAAGCACGGCCTGATCTGCGACGCGGCCTTCTTCGACTGGCTGGCGGGCGAGGGCGCGGCCGGGGCGATGGGCGATCCGACGGCGCTGGAACGGGCCGTGGTGCGCTCGGTCGAGATCAAGGCCGCCGTCGTCGGAGAGGACGAGAAGGAAGCCGGGCGGCGCGCCCTGCTGAACCTTGGCCACACCTTCGGCCACGCCATCGAGGCGGAACTGGGTTTCGAAGAGGCGGCGCTGGCGCACGGCGAGGCGGTGGCGCTGGGCTGCTGCATGGCCTTCCGCTATTCGGCGCGGTTGGGCCTGTGCCCGACCGCGGACGCCGAGCGGGCCGAAGCGGTCATCAAGGCCGCGGGCCTGCCGACACGTCTGGATCAGGCAGGCGCGTTCGCCGCCGACCGACTGCTGGCGCTGATGGCCGGCGACAAGAAGGCCGAAGGGGGGGCGCTGACCCTGATCCTGGCGCATGGGATCGGCCAGGCCTTCGTGGCCAAGAACGTGGACGCCGACCGTGTAAGGGCGTTCCTGATCGAGGAGGGCGCGGCCGGTTAGTCCACCGCCCGGCATTCGGTCGGCTGGCGACCCTCGACGGACCAGGTCGCCATGACGCCCTTGCCGCGCAGTTCGACGCCCGAGGCGCGGTACCAGATCCCGTCCGCGGCGCGTTCCTGATAGAGATCAACCGCCTCGCCCGACGAGTTGCGGATGGTGGCCATCTGGCGGGGGTTGTCGAAATCGGCCGTCAGGCGTTCGCCGTTGTCGCAGAGATATACGGTGTGAACGACGCGGTTCAGCATGCGGTCCTGCACTTCGGCGCCGGTGCGCTTGCGGGCGGTCTGGGCTTCGATGGCGCGTTCCTTGACCTCGTCGCCCGTCGTGGGCACCCGCGAGGGATCAGGACCGCAGGCGGTCATCACAGTCAAGGCCGCAAGGCCCGCGAACAGGATCGACTGCGGCGGATCCAGCTTGATCAAGACGATTTCCCTCCCACGGCGCCGCTTGGCGCGGCGTCCTAACGTGCGCCCGTCGCCGCCGTTCCCCTCCGTTGCCGGAAGAAGAACTTCAGCAGGGCGGACGCCTCTTCCGCCAGAGGACCTGAGTCGACCGCGGGGCGCCAGTGGCATGTGGGCTGGTCGAACACGCGAGGCCCGTGGACGACCGCGCCGCCCTTGGGGTCGTCGGCCGCCCAGACGACGCGGCCTATGCGGGCATGGCTGATGGCGCCGGCGCACATGGCGCAGGGCTCCAACGTCACATAAAGGGTCAGGCCCGTCAGTCGGTAGTTCGCCAGCGTGGTCGCGGCGCGCCGCATCGCCACGATCTCGGCGTGTGCGGTGGGGTCGTGTGCGGCGATGGGGCCGTTCGCGCCGGTCGAAATCACCTCGCCGGAGGCCGGATCGACAAGAATCGCGCCCACGGGCACCTCTCCTGCGTCTGCCGCCGCTTGCGCTTGGTCCAGCGCCATGCGCATGAACCGCTCATCATGGTCCGCCATACAGACGACAACGACAAGAAGCCCCGCGCCCGTCAAGACGAACGGTCGCCCCGGCCCTTCAAATCCTCCGGTCCCCGCAAGAGCGGTGACGGGAAGGCCCCCTTCGGCGACAGGCCGAGAAAGCCGTTCGGCGACAAGCCGACGGGAGATCGTCCGCGCGCCGCCAAGGACGGCAAGCCCGCCAAGGCGAGCGACGCGCCGGTCCGCAGCGAGCGAATCGCCAAGGCGATGGCGCGCGCCGGCATCGCCTCGCGCCGCGAGGTCGAGCGGCTGATCGGCCTGGGCAAGGTGGCGGTGAACGGCCGCATCCTGGACACGCCTGCGACCCTGGTGACGCGCGACGACGTGATCACCGTGGACGGCAAGCCCATCGGCGCGGCGCAGGCCACGCGCGTCTGGCGCTATCACAAGCCGGCGGGCCTGCTGACCAGCCACAACGACCCCGCCGGGCGGCCGACGGTGTTCGACGCCCTGCCGGCGGGCCTGCCGCGGGTGATCTCGGTCGGACGGCTCGACCTGGCGACCGAAGGGCTGCTGCTGCTGACCAACGACGGGGAGCTGAGCCGCGCGCTGGAGCTGCCCTCGACCGCCCTGGTGCGTCAGTACCGGGCCCGGGCGCGCGGCAAGATCACCCAGGCTGACCTGGACAAGCTGAAGGACGGCGTGGTCGTGGACGGCGTGTCCTATGGCCCCATCGAGGCGACGCTGGACAAGGCCAAGGAGTCGAAGTCCGAAGACGGCAAGGCGCCAGCCAACCTGTGGGTTTCGGTCTCGATCACCGAGGGCAAGAACCGCGAAGTCCGCAAGGTGCTGGAGTCGATCGGCCTGACGGTCAATCGCCTGATCCGCCTGGCCTATGGTCCGTTCCGCCTGGACGTCCTGCCGGTGGGGTCGGTCGAGGAGGTCGGTCCGCGCGTGATCCGCGAGCTGCTGGGCGAACACATCCGGCCCGAGAACCTGCCCACCGGCAATACGGTGGAGACGCCCGCGCCCATCCCCGGGCGTCGTATCTCGACCCCGATCGTCAAGGGCCGCTCCGGCTCGGCCATGTCGGATCCGTCGCGCAAGCCCAGCCGGGTCCGCGCCGCCGAGACGGCCCAGGCCGACGCGGTCGAGCGTCGCGAACGGCCGGTCAAGAAGGCGGGCTGGGCCAAGGCCGCGCCCAAGTTCGAGCATTCCAAGACCTTCAAGCCGCGCGAGCGCACCGCCACCGAGGGCGAGCGCCCGGCGCGGACTGATGGCGACAGGCCCAAGCGTCCCTTCAAGCCCCGCGACGACCAGTTCATCGACGACCGGCGCAAGCCCGCGGGCCGTTCCGGGGCCAAGCCGGGTCCGCGCGCGGGCGCCAAGCCCGGCGGGCGCGACTTCAAGCCCCGCACGGGCGGCAAGCCCGCCGGGCCCTCGGGGACCAGCGGCCGCGGACCGGGGGGCAAGCCCCGCACGCCCCGGAGCTGATCCGTGCGCATCGTCGCGGGAAGCCTGAAGGGCCGCGCCATCGTCGCGCCGGAGGGACGCAACACGCGCCCCACTTCGGACCGCGCGCGCCAGGCCGTGTTCAACGTGCTTGAGCACGCCGCCTGGGCCGACACGCTGCACGGCGCGCGGGTCATCGACCTGTACGCCGGCTCCGGCGCGCTGGGGTTCGAGGCGATCAGCCGGGGGGCGGGGTTCTGCCTGTTCGTCGAGATCGACGACGATGCGCGCGGCGCCATACGCGAGAACGCCGACGCCTATGGTCTGATGGGGCGCACGCGGGTGCACCGGCGCAGCGCGACCGACCTGGGCGTCCGGCCCGGCCCGGTCGCCGAGGCGTTCGACGTCGCCTTCCTGGACCCGCCCTACGGCAAGGGTCTGGGCGAGCAGACGCTGGCGCGGCTGATCGAGGGGAACTGGCTGAAGCCCGGCGCCCTGGTGGTCTTCGAGCGCGGTTCGGACGAGCCGGAGATCGACACCCCCGGCTATGAACGGCTGGACGCCCGCGACTACGGCGCGGCGCGCGTGCTGTTCCTCCGGCGGCTGCCGGCGGCCGGCTGAGCGACGGAAGAACGCGCGTCGTCAGGATGCGCGGGGCGCGGCCTCACGCTCGCCCAGCGCGTCCAGCGCCGCCTGATGCGCCGCCATCCGACGGCGGCACCGGCGGGCGTGGCGCAGATACAAGCCGATGCAGACCGCCAGGAAGACGGCAGCCACGCCGAAGATCAGCCGGTTTTCAGAGTGGGACAGGCCGACGATCGACAGCATGACGGCCAGAAAGACCATTCCCGCTAGGCTGACCGTCACGCCGGCCATGGCCCAGCGATAGCCGGTGCGCGCCTGGCCCATGGCCGAGCGCAACACCGCCTCGGGCGTCTCGGTCAGAAGGCCGGGGTCGCCACGCCGCGACCACAGGGTCATGCCCAGGGCGAACACGGCGAAGCCCAACGCCGCTGCGGCGGCTGGCAGGGGCAGGCCGCGCCACAGGGCCCAGCCCAGAACGCCGATCACCACCACGCCGCCGACCATCTCCGAGATGAAGTTCAGTCGCGCCAACAGGTCGCGACGGCGCAGCGACCGGATCAGCTCGGCGTCCAGGCGCGGCTCGTCATCGGGGACGTCGGTCCAGGCCTGGGTCAGGTCGGTCCAGTCGTCCGCATGATTGTCGGGGGGCGGGGTCATGGGCGGACCTTCTCAGGCAGGGCGGGATCGAGCGCCTCGCGCAGCGCCGCCTTGGCGCGGGTCAGGCGAATGGAGACGGCGTTGGCGTTCAGGCCCAGCATGTCGGCGATCTCGGCGGGCGTGAACCCTTCCAGGGTCAGCAGGGCCGGCTGGCGCAGCGACAGAGGCAGGGCGCGCACGGCCCGGCCCAGCTGGTCGTGCAGGTCCCGCGTCTCGGCCGTTTCGTGCGGCGTCGGCGCGTCCGAAGGCGCGGCCTCGTCCAGCGGCTGGCGGCGGGGCTCGGCGGCCTCGCGCGCCACGTGGGTTATGGCGCGGTTGTGGGCGACGCGGGCGATGAAATGGCGCAGCGGCGCCTCGGCCCGGTGTCTGGGCAGGGCGCGCCAGACGGCCAGCAGTATGTCCTGCTCCAGCTCGCGCCGCCGCTCGCGATCCGCCTCATAGGCCGAGGCGATGCGGCGCAGCATGGCGCCGTGCTCGGCCAGCAGGGCTTCGAAGGTCTGGTCGCGTCCCAAGCGCGGCGCTCTCCGGAAATAAATCGGCGGTCGGGATGAAAGACTCGGCCAGGAGTCGAGACTTTCACGTCAGGCGTCAAAAAACCAAAGGAGTTCGCCATGACCGTCGACATCGAAACCTCCGCCGCCAAGCCCGGCGTCCTGAGCCGGGGCAAGGGCTTCCTGAAGGTGCTTGCCGTCCTGCTGCTGGTCGCGGCGGTCGCGGCCTGGGCGGCCCTGGGGATCGGCCTTTACCTGGGCGTGGAGCGGGGGACGCGGCTGATCCTGGCGATCGTGGCGGCGGTGACGACCGAGGCGCTGTTCTGGACCGTGGCGGCCCTGCTGGGCGTCTCGGTGGTCGAGGCGCGCAAGCGCATCTGGCGCAAGATCACCGGCCGCGCAGGTTGAGCGCCAGGGTCCGGGCGGCGGCCGTCACCTCGGCCCAGGTCACCTCGAACCCGGCGTCGTCGCCGAAATAGGGGTCGGTCACGGCCTGGCCCTCGCGGCCCGGCACGTGGTCCAGCAGCAGGCTGAGTTCGGCGGTCGCATCCGCCGGGGCCAGGCGGCGCAGGTTCGCCAGATTGTCGTGGTCCAGCGCCACGATGTGGGTGAAGCGGCGAAAGTCCGCCGGCTTCACCTGCCGCGCCTTCAGGCCCGAAATATCGACCCCATGCCGCCGCGCCGTCGCCTGCGCCCGGGGATCCGGCGCCTCGCCCGCATGCCAGTTCCCGGTCCCGGCGGAATCGACGACCAGCTCGAGCCGCAGCCGCTGGGCCTCGGCGCGCAGGGCGGCCTCGGCGAGGGGCGAGCGACAGATGTTGCCGAGGCAGACGAAGAGGATGGAGTAGGTCACCGCCGGCCGAACAGCTTCTCGAGATCGTGCAGCTTCAGCTCCACATAGGTCGGGCGGCCGTGGTTGCACTGGCCCGAGTGCGGAGTGGCTTCCATCTGGCGGAGCAGGGCGTTCATTTCGGGGGCCGAGAGGACGCGGCCGGAGCGGACGCTGCCGTGGCAGGCCATGGTGCCGCAGACCTCGGCCATGCGCTCCTTCAGCGACAGGGCGGCGCCGTGTTCGGCCAGGTCGTCGGCGATGTCGCGGATCAGCCCTTGCACGTCCGTGTCGCCCAGCATGGCCGGGGTTTCGCGGACCAGCACGGCGCCGGCGCCGAAGGGTTCGACGATCAGGCCCATCTCGGCCAGTTCGTCGGCGCGGGCGGCGACGCGTTCGGCCTCGGCCGGGTCCAGGTCGACCACCTCGGGCGTCAAGAGGGCCTGGCGGGTGACGGAGCCCTGGGCCATCTGCGCCTTCATCCGCTCATAGACCAGCCGCTCATGCGCCGCGTGTTGATCGACGATGACCAGGCCGTCGCGGGTCTGGGCGACGATGTAGTTGGCGTGGAGTTGGCCCCGCGCGGCGCCCAGGGGGTAGTCGAGGGGGTCGATCGCGGGGGAGGGCGCCGGGCCGGTCGGCGCGGTCGGCGCGGACGGGCGCCAGGCGGGCGCTTCCCAGCTGGGCTCGACGCGGGCTGAGCGTTCGTTCAGGCCGGGCAGGACCTGGGCGGCGGCGGCCGGCTGGGACCAGCCAGTCCAGCCGCTGAACCCCTGGGCCGGGGGCGATGAAGGGCTGTAGGCGCCCAGGCCCGTGTGGGCCTGAAATCCTGACAGGGCGTCCGCGGCGACGGTGGTGGAGGCGCGGTGGCCGGCGGCGTGCAGGGCGTGGCGCAGGCCGCCGACGATCAGGCCGCGAACCAGGGCCGGATCGCGGAACCGGACCTCTGCTTTGGCGGGGTGGACGTTGACGTCGACGTAGAGCGGATCGATGTCCAGGAACAGGACGGCGGCCGGGTGGCGGTCCCGCGCCAGGAAGTCGGCGTAGGCGCCGCGCAGGGCGCCCTGCAGCAGGCGGTCCTTCACAGGGCGGCCGTTGACGAACAGATACTGATGCGCCGCATTGCCCCGGCTGTAGGTGGGCAGGCCGGCGTAGCCCGACAGGCGCACGCCGTCGCGCTCCTGGTCGATCAGCAGGGCGTTGGCCTCGAAATCGCGGCCCAGCAGGGCGGACAGGCGGCGCAGGCGGCCCTCGTCGCCTGGGTGTTCTGCGGGCAGGCGCAAGGTGGTCTTGCCGTCCAGCGACAGGGTGAAGGCGACGGCCTCGTGCGCCATGGCCTGGCGCTTGATCTCGTCCGAAATGGCCATGGCCTCGGACCGCTCGGACTTCATGAACTTGAGCCGGGCCGGGGTGGCGTAGAACAGGTCGCGGACCTCGACCCGCGCGCCGTGCGGGCCGGGGAAGCCGGCGGGGCTGAGCGGGCGCTGGTCGCCGCCCTCCACATGGATGGCCCAGGCCTCTGTCTCGCCCCGGGCGCGGGTGGTGATCGACAGGCGCGCGACCGAGCCGATGGAGGGCAGGGCCTCGCCCCGGAAGCCCAGTGTGTGGATGCGCAGCAGGTCCACGTCGCCGGCGTCGTCAGGCTCCAGCTTCGAGGTGGCGTGGCGTTCGATCGCCAGCGGCAGTTCGGCCTTCGGGATGCCCTTACCGTCGTCGGCGATCAGGATGCGCGACAGGCCGCCGCCGTCGGCCTGGATCTCGATATTGGCGGCGCCGGCGTCCAGGGCGTTCTCGACCAGTTCCTTGATCGCGCTGGCCGGCCGCTCGACCACCTCGCCGGCGGCGATGCGGTTGACGGTCTCGGGCGGAAGGCGGCGAATGGGCATGAGCCCGCCAAGATAGGACCCGCGGAGGATTCGCGCCACGGCGGTTGAAGGTCTGAAGCGAAGGAGGGAGGGGCGCGGCCTTTGAGGCCGTCATTCACGCCGAGTGGCTCCGCGGGTAGGATTCGAACCTACGACCAGCCGATTAACACTCGGCGTCATGTGGTTGAAAAAGCAGGTCTTCGTCTGACTGTTCTGGACTCTTATGACAGATAAACCATTGATTTTATTGCAAATAAGGACGGATTGTGACGGTCTGAGCGGGTCGTGACAGTCAAATCCTGACGTGCGAAATACAACGTGGAAGTGAGGGAGCACGAGATGCAAGATACTGACGCCGACTGGAGCATCTGGGGCGAGGGGGAGCCGTACTACGGCGTGCTGAGCCAGCCCGAGTATCTCCGCGAGAACCTGACGAAGGAAACCCTCGCTCAGTTCTGGCAAACCGGCATCAACGATGTCGCGGGGTGGTACACCCTGCTCAAGACGCACTACGGCGACTTCTCGACGGCGACAGGCCTGGACTTCGGCTGTGGCGTCGGCCGGCTGACACACGGCATGGCGGCCATCTGCCAACACGTCGTCGGTCTGGACATTTCGCCAGGCATGATCGCCGAAGCGAAGCGCAATCCGCCAGAAAACGCTGAGTTTCTCCTGAAGCTGGACGATCAGACCTTCGACTGGATCAACTCTGTCATCGTGTTCCAGCACATCCCCCCGCAGCGCGGCTATGTCATCTTCGACGATCTGTTGGCGCGGGTGAACGCTGGCGGGGCCATCAGCCTCCACTTCACAACCCACAAAGATGCATCGTTCCTCCCCCACGTCTTCGGGGCGGTTACGAGCGGCCGGTGGGACGGTGAGAACCTGGTGATCTTTGACCAGACCAAGCCGGGCGAGGGCGCGATGATGATGTACGACTATGACCTCGGCCGTCTTTACGAGATCGCGACCCGCCACGGCTTCCACAATATCCTCATGCAGCACACGAACCACGGCGGCTGCCACGGCGCGATCTTGTTCGGCCGGAAGGGGCGCTAGAGGATAGAAGCCGATCAGGTGCCGACGATGCGGCAGGGGCGGGAGGCTGCGGCGCCGGCTATACTGACATTCATGCCTCAACGCTCCATGTCGACATGGCGTCCCGTTTCCGCCGCTCTGCTGCACCATCACAACCGCGCCACGGAAACGCCGCGTGGCTGCTGACGCCGTGAATCGACATGGGCTGACGGCCGGAAACTCCTGTCGCCCGAATCACGAAGTCGGCGCTGCGCCTGACCGAGCTACGCCTCCCGCGCTGGGTGTTCGCCTTCAGGGAAAGTAAGACCGCCAGCAAGGTCACGGTCCGGGTGGGCGACGCCTGCAGGCGGGCTTTGCCGTATCAGGACATCCCGGCGTCATGACGAGCTTGGCCGCCTGGGAGGTGATAGCGGCAAGGGCAAATAGCGGTGATTGATCCAGCCGAGGGCGGCGGGCAGGATGATCGACGGCGTTGCGGCGTCGAGGGATAAGGAGAGCGGCATTCTCAGGGATCCCGCATGTCGAACCGCCCGGGAAGCCGGCGGCGTCGTGCTCCAGTCGTCACGAAGCAACTCCCTCGGGCCGCCGCCGTTGCCATCTGATGCAGTCCAATCCGCTTCCCGAGGCGCTGTTCGACGGTCGGTCCGGCGTGCTGCGCGTCCTGATCATCGCTCCGGCCGCGTATGCGGCCCTGGTCCTGATCCTGCGCGTGTCCGGAAAGCGCACCCTGTCGAAGCTGAACGCCTTCGACTTCGTCATCACCATCGCCATCGGCTCCACCCTGGCGTCCATCATCACCAGCAAGTCCCTGGCGCTTGTCGAGGGGCTGGTCGCGCTCGGTCTGCTGGTCGCCATGCAGTTCCTCGTCACCGCGGCCTCGGTCCGGTTCGGGGGCTTCAACCGCGTGATCAAGGCCGAGCCGGCCCTGCTCCTTCGCGACGGTCGGATGCTGGCGCGCGCCATGCGCCGGGCGCGCATCACCGCGGGCGAGATCGAGGCGGCGGCGCGCGGCGCCGGCGTGGAGCGCCCGAACCAGCTCAAAGCCGTCTTTCTGGAAACGGACGGATCGCTGACGGCCCTCAGGCGGGGGACCTGATCAATGGAGACGCTGCACGCGCTCATCGGCTCGGAAGATGGGGCCATCAGCTGGTGGCAGATGACGTTGCGCGGTCTGCTCGTCTTCATGGTGGGCGTCCTCGCCGCGCGGGTGGCCGCCTCCCGCGCCTTCGGCAAGTGGAGTCCCCTCGACATCATCTTTGCGGTGATCGTCGGGTCGAACCTGGGGCGGGCGATGACCGGCAGCGCGCCGTTCGTGGCCACCCTGGTCGCCACCGTGGCCCTGGTGGGCGTTCATACCGCGCTGGCGCGCGGGGCCGCGCGCTGGCCGTGGCTGAGCTTCCTGGTCAAGGGCGGGCGGGTGCGTCTGGTCGGGAACGGAGCCATCGACGAACGCGCGATGCACGACGCCGGCATCGGCGAGGGCGATCTGCG
The DNA here is from genome assembly GCF_041911375.1 of Brevundimonas sp. GTDB lineage: Bacteria > Pseudomonadota > Alphaproteobacteria > Caulobacterales > Caulobacteraceae > Brevundimonas. Next base: position 69,121 of record NZ_JAYRPA010000056.1, read on the forward strand.
GATGGCGCTGCGTAGCCAGGGGCGGGCCGACCTGGCGGGCGTCAGGCGGGCCTACCTGGAGCGCAACGGCGACATCACCTTCCTGTTCGAGGATCAGCGCTGATCTTCGCGGCGCTCGCCCAGCACCGCGGCGCGGCGCCAGGGCCAGCACCCTTCGATCTCGGTCTCCAGCGAAAAGCTCAGGAAGGTCCGGATCAGCACGATCAGGCCCAGCAGGCCGACGGTTTCAAGCGTCAGCGGCGCCGTGATGGTGCTGATGATGTCGGCGCCGACCAGCAACTCCAGGCCCAGCAGGATGCCGCGACCGAGATTGGCGCGGTAGCGGGTGTAGGCTTCGCGCCAGTCGCCATCCCGTCGGCCGGCAAGGACGAACAGCAGGCTGGAGATGAGGACGCCGCCGACAATGATGCCTGCGCCCGCCAGCTCGAGAACGACGGCGAAGGGCTGGATGAAGGCGTGGACGTCGCTGAGCATCGGCGCCGAACGCTAGGCGCGCCCGAGATTGCCACTCGCGCTGTCGGCGCTTCCGCCGCTGCCGGGCTCGCCGATCGGGCCTTCGGACGGCGCGCCGAGGCCGACGCCGGACGCCTTGATCCGGTCGATCTCTTCGGGGGAGAGACCGGCCCGGCGGAGATCGGACCAGTCCCTGAAGGGACGATGGTCGACGATGGCGGCCGCGTGGCCGCCCACGCCGGCGAGCGCTTCAAGATCCTCCTGCGAGGCCAGGTTCAAATGGACGGAATTGCGATCGTCGCGCATGGCGTATCCCTTTCGGCTCCAGCCCAGCCTGTGCGAGCCCGTCAGAGGCAACGCCCGCTGGATCGGCCGGTTGCCTCGCCGTCGCGAAGTGGGAGAGCGGCGCGGTCCCTCGCCTTCATGGCGATTGAACAGGATCGTTTGACCTTCCGCCGGTCACCGGCCGTACTCGCGGCCCGTGGTCTGCCTGACGCCGCATCATGGGCTGGGCCTTGATGGAGCATAGTCTCTATACTGGTCGAGACAGAGCTGCAGTTGCGCGATCAGCGCTTCGGCTTCCTTGCTCGGCACTGTGCGCTGACTGAATAACCACACGAGGTTGATCGCAGGGTTCAGCGCCCCCGCCGGCCAGTGACGCGTGGCGGCGAGCGCGTCAGCCATGGCTCCCAGCATGATCAGGGTTCTGCCCAGCAGCGGGAGATCGAGGGCGCCACAGGCGGTCAGGGCTCGGTTGACGTGGCTCAATAGCGCCGCGATTTCCTCATCCGCAGGTCGTTCGTCGGGATTGCGGGCGAGGAAAGCCATGATCGGGGCAAGGCTGTCCTCGAGGTCGCGGCGGCACTCCGCTTCGATCCCCTTCAGATTTTCGGCAGCGGCCGCCAAGGCGTCGGCTACGCGAACGCCGCCGCGTCGCGGCTTCACCATTGCAGCCAGGCGGTGTTCGACCCGTCTAAGAACGACGCGGGTCACAGGGCCGACTTCCGAGGTTTCATCAGATTGTCGATCTCGTCCTGAGACAGATTTGGTTCCGTCGCCTCGCCCACCTCGGCGGACAGGTCCGTCTTGCGTCGCCCGGGTCCGCCTCCCGCCACACCCTCGTTCTTGAAGCGGCGATCAGGACCGCAATAGGAGTCTGCTTCCACGAACAGCCGGCCGGAGCGACCCACCCAGCAGATGCGATCCAACAGGGTTCTCGCGCTTATGGGCTTGGTGACGACGAAGCTGCTGCCGCAGTCGCGCGCGCTCTCGACCTGTGATCTCGGGGTGAAACCTGACAGTACGAGCACGGGCGCATATCGATTTGGCTCCAGTGGACTGGTTCTGAGCCATCGGACGAACGCATGTCCGTTGCCGCCAAGCCCCGCATCCACCAGGACCAGGTCGAAGGGATTGGCAGCGAGCAACTGCCGCGCATCCGTCTCGGATTGCGCTCGCATGGTGCTCTCGACGCCGAACCCCATCAGGATCTGGCCCAGGATATCCAAGCCCTGACTGTTCTCATCAATGCAGAGGACCCTCGCGGTCCTGAGATCCAACCGCGCGTCGTCGCTGACGTGATGGGCTTCGCTCACCATCCCTCCAGCTCCCCAGCTGGCCCTCTGCTTCCGGCGGAGCGATCAGCGAGTCGCCCGCCCAAGGCTCGAAGGTTGGGGCGCCCAACCACGCGCCGCATCCTGATCGCGCTATCGCGCCCCGATCGCCATGCCTTCACTCTCAGGCCTCCGCGTAACGCGGCGCGCTGATGGAGATGAGCACGGTCCGGACTGATCGGTGGTGGTCCAGCGTTGGGACGATCTTCTTCAAGCCGCTTCTCCCTTCGTCTCCGTCGCCAGGCTGAGACGCACGAAGGCCTCCAGAAGGCACGGGGAGGGATCGATAAGGCGAAGTCTTCGCCCGTCATCCCGCCAGGCCTGGAAGGCCGACAACAGAAACTTGAGCCCCATGCGGCCAAGGTGAGACACGCTTGAGCCTTCCAGATCGAGGTCCGCGCCCCGCAGGGCCAGGATCGCCGACCTGGCGGTCGCGAGGGCGCGGCGCTCAAGGCGTTCGGGCAGGCTGTAGACGGCGGTCATCAGAACTCCTCCCATTCCGCTTCTGCTGAAGTCTTCAGTGCGAGGGCGCCGGCGGTGCGCGGCAGCGCGCGTGGGATCGGTCTCGCGACGGGCCGGACGCCCGCGGCCCCCTTGGCCGCCTGACCGTCCTCCGAAACGTGGAACCGTCCGACAAGCGTCGCGAGTTCCTGCGCCTCCTGGGTGAGGCTGTGGCTGGCGGCGGTGGACTGTTCGACCATGGCGGCGTTCTGCTGGGTGACCTGGTCCATCTGGTTCACGGCCGTGTTGACCTGGGCCAGCGCGGTCGACTGCTCCTGGGTCGAGGCGTTGATCTCGGTCATCAGGACGCTGATCTCCGAGACGCGGGCCACGATGGCGGTCAGGGCCTCGCCGGTCCTGCCGACCAGGTTGACGCCGTCCTTGACCTGAGCGGTCGAGGCCGAGATCAGGGCCTTGATCTCCTTGGCGGCTTCGGCCGAACGCTGGGCCAAAGCGCGGACCTCCGAGGCGACGACTGCGAAGCCCCGCCCGGCGTCGCCGGCGCGGGCGGCTTCGACCCCGGCGTTCAGGGCCAGCAGATTGGTCTGGAAGGCGATCTCGTCGATCACGCCGATGATCTGGTTGATCTGGCCGGCGGAGCGCTCGATCTCGCCCATGGCCTGCACCGCCTCGTCCACGACTTGCCCGCTCTGCTCGGCCTCCTGACGGGCCGAAACCACCACGGTGTCGCCGCGCTGAGCGCCCTCGGCGGTGCGACGCACCGTGGCCGTGATCTGGTCCAGGGCGGCTGCAGTCTCCTCAAGAGTCGCGGCCTGCTGCTCGGTCCGACGCGAGAGATCGTCCGCCGCCTGGCTGATCTCCCCCGCGCCCGATTGCATCGCCTTGGCGTTGGCGTTGATCGTCGCCATCGCCGCGTCCAGCTTGGCCATCGCGCTGTTGAAGTCGTCCTGCAGGGCCCTGTAGTCGCCCGGAAAGGTCTCGGTGATCCGATAGGTCAGATCGCCCCCGGCCAGCGCGCTCATCCCCCGCGCCGTCTCGCTCACGACAAGGGCCTGGGCGGCCTCCATCTGTCGCCGGACCTCTTCCGCCGCCTTCCTTTCGGCCTCGGCCGCCTCCAGATAGACCGAGACGACGATCTCCATGTCCAGCAGCGCCGCCTTCACGACCGCGCTCAGGCGGTCCGCGAGCCCGGCGTCGGAGCGGGGAGGCTGCATGAAGCCGCGGGCGCGCGGCGCAGCGTCTGCGATCAAGCTTCGGATCAATTCCTCGATGACCAGGGCGTAGCCGCCGATGTACCAGCGCGGTTCCAGACCGATACGGGCGTGGACGGCGCCGATGCGCCGGACGCTTTCGACATAGTCGGCGTCGAACTGGCCGGTCATGATCCGGTCCCAGTGGCGCTGCTGCGCGCCCTGAGCCTGGGTCATGTGGGCGTCGCCCTTGAACATGTCCGCGGTCTCGGGGAAGCGCCGCACCTGTTCGTAGAAGCTTTCGAGGGCGGGCCCGATGGCCGCCTGAACCGGTCCCCGGGCGGCGCGGAGCGCGTCCCGGCTCGCCTGATCGAGCTTCATGAAGATCAGGCGACGCGCCACATCTTCGTCTTGCGACATTGCAGGTCTCCAGCCTGTCTAAGTTGGACAATCAGAGGGAGCAGGCGCGCGAAGCCGCCAGACCGCGTCGTGGCCCGCCTGGGAGCGCCCGTCGGTTGCGAGCCCGCGAAAGTCGTCCGGGATGCGGAAGGCGCCGCCATCGTTCACCCCGACGGCGAAAGCCACGCAATGTGCGCCGTCCGCGAGGGGCGGATCCGTCCGGAGGCGGCCGGGTCGTCCCTCTCGTCCAAGCACCTGCCGCATAGGAACGCCTATCGAGCTCAGACGTGTTCGGACGGATTTTGCGGGCATGATCGAGGCTCCGGTCGAAGCCTTCTTCACACACAACGGTTGACGCGCAGGTTGCGTCTTGTTTCCGGACTAATGAGTAGGCGATGAACGGGTGGTCAGCTAATCGCTAGGAACCAAGCCGTTAGCATGCTTGCGATCTCGCGTGTGTGTCCTTAAGCTTTTTCCACTCATACGGGTGGAAACCCCGAGAACGGGGTAAGGGGGGGACTTGCCGCGACTATCCGATGTTTCCGCTCTTTCCCTGCCGTCCGACCGGGGAAAGCTGCAGCTGGATCTCGCCTACCAGATCATGCTCGCCAGCCGACGATGGAAGGCGCGGTTCACCGACTTGATGAAGGAAGAGCATCAGACCGATTCACGGTGGAGCACGCTCTATTTCCTGGCCGATGCGCCGAAGGGATTGACCCAGTCGGAGCTTGCTGAACGCCTGGGCATCCAAGGGCCCACCCTGGTCAGGCTGCTCGACGCGCTTGAACGTCAGGGTCTTGTGAGTCGGCGTGCGCTGATCGGAGATCGGCGCGCCAAGCTGGTGTTCCTCGAGGATGAGGGCCGTGCCGTCCTGACCCAGATCGACCAACTGGCCGCCCGGTTGCGCGACGAGGTGTTCAGCGATTTCAGCGACCGGGACCTCCTGGCGGCCAGCCGGATGATGGAGCGTCTCTGCCTGAGATTGGACAAGGCCCAGGAAACTCATCTGCGCGACAGAACGCGTATCGCCTGACGCGACAGCGTCGCCCTGACATTCAACGCCCTCTTAGCGCCCTCGCCCAGCTAAGTTCCACAGACGCGCAGCCGCCCTCAGGAACGCCCGGCGGTGCCGTCTACGCATGACCGATGGTCGCGCGTGTTCACCTCCCTGAGGCCGCCACGCGATCGGCCTTGCAGTTCCTTCAAGATTCGGTAGGCTTATGGAAGCGCTTCCAAGCGCCAATGAAGAAAGGGCATGCCGCAAAGGCGTGTCGAGGGAAACGAAGGGGAGAGCCATGGGCAGCGCATTCGCTGGCTTCGATGAAACACGTTCGTGGGGACGGTCGCGACTGCGGTTGACGGCGTCTCTGCTGGCGCTCGCGGCCGGGCTGCCAGGGGCGGCCTTGGCCCAGGAGGCGTCCGCGCCGGCGGACGCCAGCCAGCCGACAGAGGTCGAGGAGGTCGTGGTGACGGGCCTGCGGCGGGGCCTTGCGGACTCCATCGCCACCAAGCGGAACGAGACCTCCATCGTCGAGGCGGTGTCGGCCGAGGACATCGGCAAGCTGCCGGACGTTTCGATCGCGGAATCCATTGCACGTTTGCCGGGCCTGGCGGCGCAGCGGGTCAACGGACGCGCGCAGGTCATCTCCATTCGCGGCCTGGCGCCGGACTTCACCACCACCCTGCTGAACGGTCGCCAGCAGGCCAGCTCGGGCGACAACCGCGCGGTGGAATTCGACCAGTATCCCTCGGAGCTGCTCTCAGGGGTGGTGATCTACAAGTCGCCCGACGCCGAGATCTCGGGCATGGGCCTGTCCGGAACGGCCGATCTGCGCACCGTACGCCCGCTGGAGTTCGGCGACCGGGCGGTCGCCGTGAACGTGCGCGGCGAGATGACCGAGGGCGACGCCCTGAACGACGACATGCGCAACTATGGCGGTCGCTTCTCGATCAGCTATATCGACCAGTTCCTGGACGACACCCTGGGCGTCGCCTTCGGCTATGCGCACCTGGACTCGCCGTCGCAGAACCAGCACTTCAAGGCGTACAACTATGAGGCCTTCGGCGGCGTCTGCGAGCCGGTCGCGCCCGCCGCGACCTGCGTCGTGGATGGCGTCGAGCGGGAAGAATCGGTTCAGCCCGACAGCGCCGACGGCGCGCTGATCGTCAACGGGCAGGAAATCTTCGCCACCTCGCGCCTGAACCAGCGCGACGCCGTCATCGGCATCGTGGAATGGCGACCGAACGATCGGCTTCGGTCCGTCCTTGACCTCTACTATTCGAAGTTCGACCAGGAGGAGACGACGCGCGGCGCGCAATGGTTCTCCAACGCCTGGGCCGACAACGCCTACTTCACCGACGTCGTGGCCGAGGATGTCGGCGGGTCGCTGATCGCACGCAGCGGAACCCACCACAACGCCGTGCCGATCATCCGCAACGACCGCAACACCCGGCAGGACGAGATCTTTTCGGCCGGCCTCAACACCGAGTACCAGCTGAGCGACCGGACGCGAATCGTCGCGGATCTCTCCTATTCGACCAACCAACGCAAGGAGCAGATTCTCGAGACCTACGCCGGCTATGGTCAGGGCGTGGGCGGTGTGACGGGCGCGACGCCAAATGTCGGCCGCACCTATGACGTGATCGACTTCGTCATCAACGACGACGGGTATCCGACCTATTCCGAAGGCCTGGACTACGCCGACGCCTCGGCGGTGACGTTGGGCGATCGGGCCCCCTGGGGCGGCTGGGCGCACGACGGCGCCATCCGGTTCCCGGACGTCGAGGAAAGCATCCTGGCGTTCGACGTCAAGGGCGAGACGGCGATGGACGGCTTCTTCCACACCCTTACCTACGGTGTGAACTGGGCCAATCGCGACAAGTCCAAGCGGGTCGACGACTTCGATCTGTTCCTGAAGAACGGCCGCCAGCAGGTGCTGGTCGATCCGCAATATCTGGTGACGCCCACCTCGCTGGATTGGGCCGGCTTCGGCGAGGTGCTGTCGATCGATCTCGAACAGGCCCTGGACGTCTATTATGACCGGGCGCCGATCCTCGACGCCAACTTCTACGACAAGAACTGGGACATCGAGGAAGAGGTCACGACTGCTTTCGTGAAGCTCGACTTCGAGGGTGGGAACTGGCGCGGCAACGTCGGCATGCAGTTCGTCGGTCAGCACCAAGAATCGACCGGCGTCGTCATCAACGGGACGGAGCAGGGGCAGCCGATCGTGCCGACCTCGGTGACGAGAGGCGCCGACTACCTGGATATCTTGCCGAGCCTGAACCTGATCTATGACCTGGGACGGGGACAGCGCGTCCGTTTCGCCGCCTCGCGCACCATGGCGCGGCCCCGCATGGACGAGATGCGAGCGAACGTCACCCCCGGATTCAACTCGCTGGTCTGCACGGGCCAGACTTGTCAGCCGGGCCAGGTGGTCAATCCCTGGTCGGCGTCTGGCGGCAATCCGGAACTGGAGCCGTGGCGGGCGAACGCCTTCGACCTGGCCTACGAATGGTACGTCGATGCGACGACCTATCTGTCGATCGCCGGCTTCTACAAGGACCTGGAAAGCTACATCTATATCCAGAACGGGACCTTCGATTTCACAGGCATCCCGTTGCCGACCACCGCCTCAGCCATTCTGGAGACCGGCGCGATCATCAGTCCGATCGGCCAGATGAGCCTGCCGGCCAACGGCGACGGCGGCACGGTGCAGGGGCTGGAGATCAGCGGCGCGCTGAACTTCGGCACGGTGTGGGAGCCGCTGGACGGGCTTGGCGTGCTGGGCAGCATCTCCTTCACGGAGTCGGATCTGAACCCGGCGCCGGACGGCCAGATTGTGCGCATTCCCGGCCTGTCGGGCACGGTCTACAACATCACCGGCTATTACGAGCGGAACGGCTTCCAGGCCCGCATCTCCAAGCGCTTCCGCGAGGCGTTCAAGGGCGAGGTTGTCCAGCTGTTCGCCACGCGCGGCTATACCGAGATCCTCGACGACGAGCAGATCGACGCCCAGATCGGCTACACCTTCGAGGCAGGGCCGTTGGAGGGGCTGGGCCTGCTGTTCCAGGTCAACAACCTGACCAACTCGCCCTATCGGACCCGCATCGGTCTCGACGGCGGCGGCGTCACCACCGCCGACGGCGGCGCACTGCCGGAAACCTATGAAGAGTACGGCCGGCAGTTCCTGTTCGGCGTCAACTACCGGTTCTAGGGCGCGTCTTCCCCCGCCCTGGCCTGGGCGGGACGCTGGTCGTCCCGCCCGTCTTCTCCCCCTTTCCAGTACGAAGAGATACGGCGCATGACCTTCCGCAAGACGAAGCTGCTTCCGCTGCTGTTGCTGGCCGGCTGCGCCGTGGCGCCCATGACGGACTTCGCTCGTCCGCTCGACGGTTCGGACTGGCCCGCGCTCCAGGCGCCCCGTGCGCCGGACGCGGCGACGGAGTCGCGCATCGCCGGGATCGTGTCGGGCATGACCCTGGCCCAGAAGGTCGGCCAGATCACCCAACCGGACGTGCGCTACATCACCCCCGACGAGGTTCGGCGGTATTACATCGGCTCGGTGCTCAACGGCGGCGGCGCATGGCCCGCGATGAACAAGCACGCCACCGTCGCCGAATGGGCGACGCTGTCGGATCGCTTCCACGACGCGGCGTTACAGAGCGACATGACGACGCCCATTCCCCTGATCTGGGGCACGGACGCCGTTCACGGGCACAACAATGTGTCGGGGGCGACGCTGTTTCCGCACAACATCGGCCTGGGCGCGGCCCATGACGCCGATCTGATCGAACGCATAGGCAGGGCGACGGCGCGGCAGGTGCGCGCCACGGGCATCACCTGGGTCTTCGCCCCTACGCTGGCGGTCGGAGAGAACCGTCGGTGGGGCCGGACCTACGAAAGCTATTCCAGTGATCCTCGGCTGGTCGCCGAATACGGCGCGGCGCTGGTGCGCGGACTTCAGGGCAGGTTGACCGGCGATGGGGACGTGGTCGCCACCGCCAAGCACTACATGGGCGACGGCGGCACCTACCAAGGCGTAGACCAGGGCGAGACCCGCGCGACCCGCGCCGAGATGATCACCCGCCACGGCGCCGGCTACTACACCGCGCTGGACGCGGGCGTGCAGACCGTCATGGCCTCGTACAGCAGCTGGAACGACGTCCAGGCCGGCCGCGACTACGGCAAGATGCACGGCAGCCGCGAAATGCTGACCGAGGTGCTGAAAGGCCGGCTCGGCTTCGACGGTTTCGTGGTTTCGGACTGGAACGGCATCGAGCAGGTGCCCGGCTGCAGCAAGTCGCGCTGTCCCCAGGCGATCAACGCCGGCATCGACATGGTGATGGTGCCGGAGGACTGGCGCGCCTTCATCCAGAACACCATCGAAGACGTGGAGGCCGGTCGCATTCCCATGGCGCGCATCGACGACGCGGTGACGCGAATCCTGCGGGTCAAGATGCGGTCCGGCCTGTTCGACCGGGCGCCCTCGGACAGCCGCTTCAATGGGCGGCAGGAAACCGTGAACGCGGCCGAACTGGCCCGCGAGGCGGTGCGCAAGTCGGTGGTGCTGCTGAAGAACGACGACGGCGTCCTGCCGTTAAAGCGGGGGCAGGGCCGGGTGCTGGTCGTCGGCGACAGCGCCGACAGCCTGTCGAACCAGACCGGCGGATGGTCGCTGACCTGGCAAGGGACGGAGAACTCTAACGGGGACTTCGCCACGGGGGCGACGCTGCTGGAGGCGCTGAAGGCCCAGCTCGGGGCCGAGAACGTGATCTATTCCCCCGACGGCTCCGGCGTGGACGTGGGCGCCTTCTCCGCCGTCGTGGTGGTGATGGGCGAGACGCCCTACGCCGAATACAACGGCGATGTCCGCTTCCCGACGCCCGTGCAGCACAGCCGACTGCATCCGCGCGACCTGGCCGCCCTGCGCGCCGTGTTTGGCAAGGGCGCGCCGGTGGTGTCGGTGCTCTATTCCGGGCGGCCGGCCTACGCCAACGACCTGATCAACCTGTCGGACGCCTTCGTCGCCGCCTTCCTGCCGGGGACGGAAGGAGCGGGTCTGGCGGACGTGCTTCTGGGAGGGCGGTTCGATTTCACCGGCCGGCTGTCCTTCGCCTGGCCCGGCTCGGCCTGCAGCACGGGCGAGGCGGCGGGCGACGTGGTCCAGTTCCCGCGCGGTTACGGGCTCAGCTATGCGCGGCCCGCGCACACCGGCGAACTCCCCTTGCCGACGCCGCCGCAAACCTGCGACTAAAGGCCTGACAAGACCCTTTAGGGAGGAAGGGCGTGGGTCACCTGAAGAAGATTCTCATCGTCGGGGGCGGGTCCGCCGGCTGGATGACGGCCGCCCTGTTCTCGAAATTGTTCCGTGGGCGATACGACATCACCCTGGTCGAGTCCGACGCGATCGGCACGATCGGCGTCGGCGAGGCGACGATCCCCGCGATCAAGAAGTTCAACGCGCTGATCGGGCTGGACGAGGACGATTTCATCCGCCGCACCCAGGGCAGCTTCAAGCTGGGCATCCAGTTCGTCGACTGGCTGCGGAAGGGCGATCGCTACATGCACGCCTTCGGCGTGATCGGCCGAGACCTCGGCTGGCTGCGTTGTCACCAGTACTGGCTGAAGATGCGGGGCGAGGGCGAGGTCGGCGATCTGGGCGACTATTCCATCAACGCCGCGGCCGCTATGGCCAACCGATTCATGCGCGCCGATCCCAGGATGGCGTCGTCGCCGCTGGGCCAGATCGCCCACGCCTTCCAGTTCGACGCCGGGCTCTACGCCCGCTATCTGCGCCAGATGGCCGAGGCGGCCGGTGTCGTGCGTCGCGAGGGCAAGGTCGCCTCCGTCCAGTTGCGCAGCGAGGACGGCTTCGTCCAATCCGTCACCCTCGAGGACGGGTCGATCCTCGACGCCGACCTGTTCGTCGACTGCTCGGGCTTCCGCGGCCTGATCATCGAGGGGGCCCTGAAGACGGGCTACGAGGCCTGGACGCAATGGCTGCCCTGCGATCGGGCGATCGCCGTGCCCAGCACCCGCGCCGAGCCGTTCACCCCTTATACGCGGGCGACCGCGCGGGACGCCGGGTGGCAGTGGCGCATTCCACTGCAGCACCGCACCGGCAACGGCCACGTTTATTCCAGCCGGCACATGGACGAGGCCGAGGCCGAACGCATCCTGCTGGCCAACCTGGACGGCGCTCAGCTGGCCGAACCCAACCGTATCCGGTTCGTCACCGGCAAACGGCGGCGGATCTGGAACCGGAATTGCGTCGCGGTCGGGCTGTCGGCCGGCTTCCTCGAACCGCTGGAATCCACCAGCCTCCACCTGATCCAGTCCTCGCTGATCCGTCTGGTGCGGCTGATGCCCGACGCCGGATTCGATCCCGCCAACATCGCCGAATTCAACCGCCAGACCGACTTCGAATATGAGCGGGTGCGGGACTTCATCATCCTGCACTACAAGGCGACCGAGCGGGACGACACGCCATTCTGGACCCACTGCCGCGACATGGAGATCCCCGAGACCCTGCGGCGCAAGATCGAGCTGTTCCGCGCCAACGGCCGGGTGTTCCGCGAGGACGACGAACTGTTCACCGAGGAGAGCTGGATCCAGGTCTTTCTCGGACAGGGCATCATCCCGCGTCGCCCCGATCCGTTGGTCGAGGTGGCCGAAGCGGCGGCTGTCGAGGACTATCTGGCGGACATCCGTCGCGTCGTGGGGAAGTGCGTCGACAGGATGCCTTCCCACGCAGACTATGTGACGAGGGTCGCGCGGGCGACGCCGCTACCTCAGGCTTCGGGCGGCGCCCAGACGTAGGTGGCGGCGCTTCGGGCGGGCAGAACCGTTTCGCCCCGCCAAGCGCCTTCGCCGACGGTCAGGGGGACGGGCTCGGTCCGCTCGTTGTACAGCACCAGCACGCGCTGGCCGTCGGGGTTGACGAAGGCGACGCTCGATATCCCCTCGGCCTGGCTGGACCCGACCCGTTCGGCGCCGGGCCGCACGAAGCGGCTGGCGTGGCCGAAGGCGTAGTACTCCTGGTTTGGGGTCACCGCGCCCGTGCGACTGTCGATCGTCACCACGCCCCGGCAGTTTCCGCAGCCGCCCGCGTGCGGCCCGTCGTTCTCGTCCAGCGCCAGGTTCCACATCAGCACGCCGCGCGCCCAGTGACGCGTGGATCCGATGATGAGCGTCTTCATGGTCCAGCCGAACGAGTCGTCGAAATCCGCCGCCCAATCCCCGCCGGAGCATTCGGTGAAGAAGACGTCCTTGTCGGGATAGTCGCGGCGCACCGCATCCTGCGCGGCGACGTCGCCAGCGTAGCAATGCCAGGCGACGCCTGACACATAGGGGCGGGCCGTGTCGTCGGCCAGAACGTCCAGCGGCTGCTGCGGCTGGTCCCAGTTGTGATCCCAGTCGAGGATCCTCGCGTCGATCCCGGCCTCGGCCAGGGCCGGGCCCAGGTGGCGGCCGATGAAGACGGCGCGCTGCGTCGCCGGCCAGCGCATGCCGGGATAGCTGTCCGGCTCAAAGTCCGGCTCGTTCTGGATGCTGAGGTAGTGGGTCGGCACGCCGTTGTCGGCCGCGGACCGGATGTAGCGCAGCCAGTAGTCGGCGTAGGTCGTATAGTGTTCGGGCTTCAGCGTGCCCTGGATCAGGCTGCCTGTGGTCTTCATCCAGCCCGGCGCGCTCCACGGCGAGGCCATGACCTTGAGGTCCGGATTGATCGCCAGGGCCGCGCGCACCGTCGGGAAGACGTCCTCCTCCATGCGCTGCGTCGAGAACCCCGCCAGCGAGCGGTCGGGCGCGTCGGCCAGGCTGTAATGGTCGAGCGAAAAGTCCGAGGCGCCGACCGTCACCCGCGTGAAGCTGAAGCCCAACCCGTCACCGTCGCGCCCGAACAGGGTCCGCAGCAAGGCGTTGCGCGCCGGCGGCGTCATTCGCGTCTGAATCAGATAGGCCGAGGCGTCGGTGATGGAGGCGCCGAAACCGACTATGGACTGCTTGCGATCGTACGGCGCGACCGTGATCCCGGGGACGTCGCGCGTGTCTCGTCGAAGCGCGAAGGAGGGCTGCTCGGTCAGACGCAGGCTTTGGTCGCCGGTGGTGACCCAGTGACGCACTGACGCCTGCGCATGGGCTGGCGTCTCTCCGAGCGCGGTCGCCAAGGTCATGGCCGCGACAACCCCGAGGGCGGCTTTTATCCGGCGCATCGATTTCCTCCTGCATGCCGGCTGGGCCGGTCGTGATTATGAGCGCTTCACTATGGAAGCGCTTCCAGCATGGCCGTCCTCACTTCCAAGTCAAGGCGCGCCGGGCGGTCCGCTGGACTCCCGGGCGATCACAGTGTGCGGGAGGGTCTCGAAGCGGGGCCCCTCGTCTTCGCCCGCCAGTCGGCGGGCGATGGCGTTCACCGCCGCACCGGCCATGTCTTTCAGCGGCTGGTGCACGGTCGTCAGCGGCGGCCAGACGATCTCCGACATCGGCGTATCGTCGAACCCCGTGATGGATATGTCGTCCGGCACCGACAGATGCAGGCCGTGCGCGACCGACAGGGCGCCGGCCGCGGTGTCGTCATTGGCGCAGAGGATCGCGGTGGGCGGTGTCCTTTCGCCGAGGAGGCGCCGCGTATGTTCGACGCCGGAGCGGAAGGTGAAGTCGCCCGCAAGCACGCGAACGGACGCCGGGTCGAGGCCATGGCTCTTAACGGCGCGGCGCAGCCCTTCAAGCCGCCGGGCGGCTGAGCGGTGGCTCTCCAGGCCGGTGATATAGGCGAGGTTCCGATGCCCGAGAGCGAGCAGGTGCCGGGCGACATCGTAACCGCCCGCCTCGTCGTCCACGCCGACGCCGTCGGCCAGGCCGCGGGTCGCCGGCGACGGCGATATCAGGGCGACGGCGCATTGGACGGCGGCCGCCTTCACGAGTTCCGGATCGTCGGAGAAGGGGGGCGTCAACACCAGGCCCTGGCAGCGCTGGGCGCGGATCAGATCCAACACCTGCCGTTTCCGGTCGGGGCTGTCCTGCGGCACGTGATGGGTCAGGAGATGGCGGCCCTGGACGAGGCATTCCCGCAGCGCGCCCAACTCCAGAGCCGAGGTGTAGAAGGAGTTGGGTTGCGCCTCGAGATCGGACGCAAAGACCAGGGCGATCAGACCGCTGCTGCCGCTGGCCAGGCTGCGGGCCTGGGGGTTGACGGTGTAGTTGAGCGAACGGACCGAGGCCCAGACGCGGTCGCGCACCTCGGGCCGGACGTTCGGGCCGTCGTTGAGCACGCGCGACACCGTCGTGCGCCCAACGCCGCTGTGGCGCGCCACGTCATCAATGGTCGGTCGGCGTGCGTGCATTCTCATCCCGCAAAGCGCCCTCTCTATGAAGGAAACGGTCACGGTTCGTCCACCTTCCCGACCGCTCCCGCAGGGGCCTTTAAGGTTGACCCGAGGGTCGCCCGACGGCTGACGGATGTCGCCGGAACGGAACGCCGCGCTCCGCCGCCTTGATCTCGGTCAAGGCGGACGCCTCCACGGCATGGACGATGGGCGCATCGTCAGGAGCCGATCATGTCCGATGTGCTTGTCGTCTACTACTCGCGAAGCGGGACCACCGAAACGGCTGCACGGCGGCTGGCGAACATTCTCGACGCCGATCTGGACGAAGTCGTCGCCCTGCAGGGCTATGACGGGATCCTCGGCTTCCTGCGCTGCGTCTACCAGGCCGGGCGTCGGGAGCGTCCGGACATCGCCACGGGGAAGGATCCGTCCCAATACCGACTCGTGATCGTCGGATCGCCGGTTTGGGCCGGGCGCCTCGCCGCGCCGTTGCGCACCTATCTGGACCGTCACCGCGAGGCCCTGTCGGCGGTCGCGGCCTTCTGCACCTCCGAAAGCGGTGACGGCCGTCCCGTGTTCGAGCAGATGGACGCGCAGCCGTCCGGCCGGTTGCAGGCGAGCGTCATTAGGCGCTCCCGAACCAGCAGTTCGACGACGGCGGTCACCGCCCGTCCGTGCATGGGCGGAGGCGCGGTCACGGCTCGGCCTTCACGGTCTCGAGGTAAGCGATCAGGTCGTCGATCTCACCGGCGCGGAACAGGAACGGCGGCATGGCCGGATGTCCCGTGACTAGACCCTCGGCGAAGGCCTCCTGCAACTGGTCCAAGGGATAGCGATGGACAATCTCGCGAAAAGGCGTCGCCTCGGCCAACCGGCCGCGTGGAACGGGGACTGAGCCGGCGAGGGGGCTCCGCTGGTGTCAGGCTCAGGGCAGAACCGGATGCGAGCCGGCTCGGGCCCGGCATCCGTTGCGACGGAGGCCGGGCCGCCGGGCAGGGGAGACATGATGGTCCACGCGTCACAACCGTTCGACAGCGCCGCGCAGACGGCCAACCTCCGGCTTCGCGAGGTCGACGATCGGCCGCCGCGGTCCGGCGTCCACGGCCTCCGCGAAGCGGTCGAAGCCTTGCGGCGCGGCGCGTGCGGTCATCTCTACTCTCCCGGAGGGTTTCGCCTTCATCGCATCAACGTCGGATCGACGCCTTGATGCCCGTCAAAGCCGTCGCCGCAGGCTCGACTTGCGGCAGATCAAGGCGGGCTCCCGCCTCTCATGGCTCGCTCCGTCCGCGCCTTTCGGCGTCCGCAATCAGAGGAGATCGCCATGACCGCTTCATCGACGCCTGCCCCCGCTCCATCGCCGACCCGCGGGGTCGCCCCCTTCCTCGCCCCGCTCCAGCGCGAGTTCGATCGCATGCTCGGGGAGTTCGGAGGGTTCGACCTGACCGAACGGTTCGGACCCTCGCCCCGGATGGACCTGCGCGAGATCGACGGGGGCCTGGAACTGACCGTGGAGCTTCCCGGGTTGAACGAGGACGATGTCCGCATCGAGGTTCAGGATGACGTTCTGACCGTCAGCGGCGAGAAGAAGTCGGCGACCGAGTCCCATGACAAGGGGCTGCGGATCGTGGAGCGCCGCTACGGCGCCTTCTCCCGCTCGGTGCGTCTCCCCGCCGGGGTGAAGGTCGACGCCATCGAGGCCGGACTCGATCAGGGGGTTCTGACCGTCACCGTTCCGCTGGACGGCCAGGCCGCGGACCGTAAGGTCCGGATTCCGGTCAAGAGCGCGTAAGGAGCACGGCGTGGCCCTGACCGGAACGAGCCTGCTGCTCGTCGCCGACGGGCGGCGCGCCCGCCTTTTCGAGGAGCGCCGCCGTGGCGGCGCGCTGATCGAGGTCACCGGACGTCTCGGCGATCTTACGCATCACCGGCCCGCGGCCTCCGGGTTTCGCGGCCGGATCCACGACCGCTTCGGTCCCGCTTCCCATACGGGGGGCGGTCCCGCGCCGCAGGAGCGGCGAGAGAACGACTTCGTCGACGCCGTCGCGGCCCGAGCCGTCCAGATTCTCCGCGGGGGTGACTATCAGGACCTGATCCTGATCGCCGCCCCCCGGGCGCTCGGGCGGTTACGCCGCGGCGTCGCGCATGCCGGATTGACGCCTGGGCTCGCCGAAGCCCGGGATCGCGTGGCCGAAACCGCGACGACGCTTCGCGACGCCCTTCGCGACCTCAGAACACGGGCCTGAGGTCAGTCGCTGGTGCGCCTTGCGCCTTGCGTCAGCGGTCCAAGACGAGCGTCGCCGCCTCGCGCCGCAGGGCCAGTGGATGAGAAACTGGCGCCGCGCCGAAGCCGGGATGTCGGGCGGCGCATGCGAGAGCGCGCTCGCGCGCCTCGGCCTGCCCATGCGATCGGTCTCGATCCTCCCGCGCTGCCGCTTTCGACACATCTGCGGGCTGCGCTCGCAGAGGCGAGCGAGGTGGCTTTTCGGGGTGATCTTTGGGGGTTACTCGATTCGGAAGGAAACCTTCCAACGAGAACGATGCTGGAGCCCCCGAGTGGCTCCGCGGGTAGGATTCGAACCTACGACCAGCCGATTAACAGTCGGCTGCTCTACCACTGAGCTACCGCGGAACGTGCTCGGGAGGCGGGCCTATAGCAGCGGGGCTTCGAGTCGTGCAACGGGGAAAATGTGCAAAATCTTCCGATCTCCATCACCGACCCCGACGATCCCCGCGTCGCCGCCTTTCGCGACATCCGCGAGCGCGACCTGACGGGCCGCCAGGGCCTGTTCGTGGCCGAGGGGGAGGTGGTGGTGCGGGGGCTGGTCTCCGCGGCCTCGCTGTGTCGGCCCCGCGCCCTGCTGCTGGCGGACAAGCGGACGGGGGCCCTGGCCGATCTGATCGCGGGCTGGCCGGCGGATGCGCCGGTCTATGCGGCCGGTCAGGCGGTCCTGGATCGGATCGCCGGCTTTCCGCTGCATCGCGGCATCCTCGCCCTGGGCGAAAAGCCTGAGCCGCAAACGGTGGAGGCCCTGGT
Organism: Brevundimonas sp.; assembly: GCF_041911375.1. Classification (GTDB taxonomy): domain Bacteria; phylum Pseudomonadota; class Alphaproteobacteria; order Caulobacterales; family Caulobacteraceae; genus Brevundimonas. Next base: position 86,601 of record NZ_JAYRPA010000056.1, read on the forward strand.
GAAGGACGTGGGCGAGGCGGACGTCCTGGTGGTCGCCGGCGGCGTAGGCAATCACGACAACATGGGCGGCCTGTTTCGCAACGCCGCGGCGTTCGGGGCGAAGGGCGTGATTCTGGACGCGCAGTGCTGCGATCCCTTCTATCGCAAGGCCGTGCGGGTGTCGGTGGGGGCGGTCCTTCGCACGCCCATGGCGGCCGGCGGCTGCCTGGAGGCGATCGTGGACGACCTGACGGCGGCGGGCGTGACGGTGCTGGCCTTCACGCCTTCGGCCCGTCAGCCGTTGGCGACGTGCCGGCGCTCGGGGCCGGTGGCGGTGCTGTTCGGCTCGGAGGGGCCGGGATTGCCGGCGGCCGTCATCGCGCGCTGCCAGCCGGTCGGCATCCCCATGTCGGGCGGATTCGATTCGCTGAACGTGGCGGCGACCAGCGCCATCGCCCTGCATCACCTGACGACGCCGGCGCTGTCCGGCGCCTGAAACGAAGAAGGCGCGGCCGATGCGGCCGCGCCCTGCTTTTTGTCCCGCGATGGAGGCCTGACCGGGAATCGAACCCGGGTGCAAGGATTTGCAGTCCTCTGCGTCACCACTCCGCCATCAGGCCGCCGGAAACCCCGTCGGAACAGGGGGCGGTCATCGCGAGGGGCGTTCGCTATCAGATCGGATTGTCCGCTGCAACGCACGGACCTATAAGCGCGCCAGAATTCCTCCCGGACAAACGTTGAAGGCTGACAAGATGGATTTCACCGCCGCGCGCAAGGCCATGGTCGATTCCCAGGTCCGCGTGAACGACGTCACCGATCGCCACATCCACGCCGCCATGCTGGCGACGCCGCGCGAGGCCTTCTGCGCGCCCGACCGCGCCTTCGCCGCCTATGCGGACGGGTCGGTGGAGATCGCCGGCGACCGCAAGCTGATGCCGGCCCGGGACGTGGCCAAGCTGCTGCAGGCCGCCGAGGCGCACGAGGGCGAGACGGCCCTGGCCATCGCGGCGCCCTACGCCGCGGCGGTCCTGGCCCGGATGGGCCTGAAGGTCACCGCGCAGGAGGCCGATCAGGCGGTGTTCGACGTGGCGGGGCCGGCGCTGGCGGCCGAGGGCGTCGAGACGGCTGTCGCGCCGCTGGACCAGCCTGTCGGCGCGGGATGGGATCTGATCGTCTGCGAGGGCGGCGTGGTGTCGGCGCCCGAAGCCTGGGGCGCGGCCCTGCGTCCCGGCGGCCGGCTGGTCGTGGTCGAGCGCCGCAATGCGGTGGGCAAGGCCGCCCTGTACGTGAAGGGCCGCGAGGGCCTGTCGCGTCGTGAACTGTTCGATTCCACGCCCGCGATGCTTGCGGCCCTGACGCCGGCCCCCACCTTCGCGCTCTGACCCGGCGTCTGACGACGGGATCGCCGCCGCCGAGCGTGAAAAAAACTTAACTGGCGTGTGGCTTGTTCAGGTCGCAGTTACGCTGGGGATCATTCGGCGCTCCCGGGGGCGCCAGTCTAAGGACGGACAATGCTGAATCGCTCTCGTGCGCTGGCTTCGGCCGCTGTGGTCGCCATCGTGACCGGTCTGGGCGCGCCGGCCTGGGCCGAGACGCTGCAGGACGCCATCGCCCTGGCCTATCAGACCAACCCCAGCCTGCTGGCCCAGCGCGCCAACCAGCGCGCACTGGACGAGACGGTGGTGCAGGCGCGTTCGGGCCTGCGTCCGACGCTGAGCGCCTCGGCCGGGGTCGACTACACGCGCAGCGACTTTCCTTCCACGACCCAGTTCGTCGACACCAACGGCGACGGCGTGCCGGACACGCAGGTGACCTCGTCCTCGTCGGAGAGCGACACGGCCAACGCCGGGATCAGCCTGTCGCAGAACCTGTGGACCGGAGGCCGCACCGCCCGCGCCATCGACCAGGCGCGCGCCGGCGTTCTGGCCGGGCGTGAGAACCTTCGCGACATCGAGCAGCAGGTGATGCTTTCGGTGATCCAGGCCTATGTGAACGTGACGCGGGATCTGGAGATCCTGCGCATCCGCCAGGAAAATCTGACGGTGCTGCAGCGCCAGCTCGAGGAGACCAGCGCCCGCTTCGAGGTCGGCGAGGTGACCCGCACCGACGTCGCCCAGGCCGAAGCCTCGCTAGCCCAGTCCGAGGCCGACCTGGCCAGCGCCCAGGCGCAGCTGTCGACCACGCGCGCCGCCTACGCCGCCGTCGTCGGCCAGGCGCCGGCCGACCTGGAGGCGGCGCCGGCGCTGCCCGAGACGCCGACCGACTTCGACGTGGCGCTGGAGACCGCCCTGGCCGCCAATCCGGGCGTGCTGGCGGCCATCTACAACCAGCAGGCCGCCGAGGCCGCGGTCGCCGCCGCCCGCGCCGAATACATGCCCTCCGTTCGCGCCACCGCCTCGTACGGCGGGGCCGCGACCGATGTCGGAAACCTGGACGAGCTGGCCGACCGCCGCACCTTCACCGCCGGCGCGACCCTGTCGGTGCCGCTGTTCACCGGCGGCCTGAACCGGTCGCGCGTGGCCCAGGCTCTCGAGCAGGCCAACGCCGCCCAGATCTCGGTCGAGGGCCAGCGTCGCGCCACGCTGCAGGACGTCAGCTCGGCCTTCGCCCAGGTGCTGTCCAGCCGCTCCAACGTCGCCGCCGGCGAGGAAGCGGTGCGCGCCGCCAGCGTCGCCGCCGAGGGCGTGCGCCAGGAGGCCCAGGTCGGCCTGCGCACCACGCTGGACGTGTTGAACCAGGAGGTGACTCTGCGCTCGGCCCAGACCGCGCTGGCCAACGCCCGCGCCGCCGAATACGTGGCGCGCGCCTCGCTGCTGGCGGCGATGGGCGGCCTGCAGGGGCCGAACCTGAACCCGACGATCGAGACCTACGACCCCGCGTCGAACTATGACCGCGTCCAGCATCGCGGCGGCCTGCCGTGGGATGGCGTGGTCGAGGCGCTGGACCGCGTGGCTTCTCCGCCGATCGTGGCCGCCGTCGACGCGCCCGACGCCCCTGTGGACGGCCAGCTGAAGGGCGAGATCGTTCGCACCGCGCCGCGGGACTGAATACCCCGTCCCGGCGCCGCTTCGCCAAAACGCCCGTTGATTCCGACGGGCGTTGATGCGACGACAAGCCATACGGAGTCGGAAAATCTAATTCTCCGGCGTCGAAATCGTTCGCGGCGTGCGGCCTGAAGCCGGACGCGGCGAGTCTTCCCAGGCTTCGCCCAAGGGTGCGTCATGACCGACCAATCCGCCCAGGAACCGACGATGGAGGAAATCCTGGCGTCGATCCGCCGGATCATCTCCGAAGACGAGGCGCCGGCCGACACGCCCGCTGCGCCCGCCGCTGCGGCGCCCGAGCCCGAGGCCGCGCCTGAGCCCGAGCCGACGGTCGTCGAGGCCGCGGTCGCGCCCGAGCCGGAACCCGTCGCCGAGGCGCCGGCCGAAGACGACGTGCTGGAACTGACCGATCGCTACGAGGCCCCGACCGAAAGCATCGGCGATCTGGACGTGGTCGATCCGGCGGAAGAGCCGTTCCCGGCCGCCCCCCATCCGACGCCGGTCGAAGCGCCGGTCGCCGCGCCCGCCCCGGCGCCGGACTATGACGCCCTGGTCGGCGAAAGCGCCGCCGCCAGCGCCGCCTCGGCCTTCGCGGGGCTGCACGCCTCGTTCAAGAAACCGGCGGCGGCCCCGTCCACCGGTTCCGACATGCCCTTCGTCAGCGGCAACACCGTCGAGGCCATGGTCGCCGAGATGCTGCGCCCGATGCTGAAGGACTGGCTGGACGCCAATCTGCCGGGCATCGTCCAGGCGGCGGTACAGAAGGAAGTCGAACGCATCGCGCGCAGCGCCTAGCCCTTCGCCTCAGCCCAGACTAATCCGAGGGGCGGCTCCTGAAGGGGCCGCCTTTCTGCATTTCCGATATGCTCATGCAGCGACGCGCCGCGCGCGGAGCCTTAGCAACAAAGAATGACCATGCTTGAGAAGACCTTCGAACCCCAGGCCGCCGAGCCCCGCCTGTACGCCCAGTGGGAAGAGAGCGGCCTGTTCGCACCGCGCCAGGACACGGCCGCCGGCGCCTATTCGATCGTCATCCCGCCGCCGAACGTGACGGGCAGCCTGCATATCGGCCACGCGCTGAACAATACGCTGCAGGACATCCTGGCCCGCTATCACCGGATGAAGGGCAAGGCGGTGCTGTGGCTGCCGGGCACCGACCACGCCGGCATCGCGACCCAGATGGTGGTCGAGCGCCAGCTGGCGGCGGCCGGCAACGTCGGGCGGCGCGACATGGGCCGCGACGCCTTTATCGACAAGGTCTGGGAATGGAAGGCCGAGAGCGGCGGGACCATCGTGCGCCAGCTGCGCCGCCTGGGCGCGTCGTGCGACTGGTCCCGCGAGCGGTTCACCCTGGACGAGGGGCTGAACGCCGCCGTCCGCAAGGTCTTCGTGCAACTGCACAAGGAAGGCCTGATCTATCGCGACAAGCGACTGGTGAACTGGGACCCGCATTTCCAGACCGCCATTTCGGACCTGGAGGTCGAGCAGCGCGAGGTGGACGGCGCCTATTGGCATTTCGCCTATCCGCTGGCCGACGGCGTGACCTATGAGCACCCGGTCGCCTTCGACGACGACGGCAAGGCGACCGAGTTCGAGACGCGCGACTTCATCGTGGTCGCCACGACCCGGCCCGAGACCATGCTGGGCGACACGGGCGTGGCGGTTCATCCCGAAGACGACCGCTACAAGGGGCTGGTCGGCAAGTCCGTGACCCTGCCGATCACCGGACGCCGTACTCCCATTGTGGCCGATGAGTATGCTGACCCGACCAAGGGTTCGGGGGCGGTGAAGATCACCCCGGCGCATGACTTCAACGACTACCAAGTCGGCAAGCGTGCTGGCTTGCCGATGATCAACATCTTCGACGCCTTCGGGCGCTTGCTGTCTTCAGAGTTTGATCTGTTCACGTGGGGGCACAGGGCTCCTAACGCGGACGGTACGGCACTGGCGGACGAAGAAGTTGTTGGCGAAACTGGCTTTGATCGAATCCCTGCGGAATGGCGAGGCCTCGACCGCTTCGCCGCGCGCAAGGCCATCGTCGCCCGTGCTGAAGAAGAGGGCTGGCTGCGCGAGATCGAGAAGACCAAGCACGTCGTGCCGCACGGCGACCGTTCCGGCGTCGTCATTGAGCCGTGGCTGACGGACCAGTGGTACGTCGACGCCAAGGTCCTGGCCCAGCCCGCGCTGAAGGCGGTGGAGCAGGGCGACACGGTGTTCGAGCCGAAGAGCTACGAGAAGGTCTATTTCGAGTGGCTGAGGAACATCGAGCCCTGGTGCATTTCGCGCCAGCTGTGGTGGGGTCACCGCATCCCGGCGTGGTATGGGCCGAACGGCGAGATCTATGTCGCCGAAACAGAAGCCGACGCCCGCGAACAGGCGATGGCGGACTATGATTCCGAGGTCGCCCTGACCCAGGACGAGGACGTGCTGGACACCTGGTTCAGCTCGGCCCTGTGGCCGTTCTCGACCATGGGCTGGCCCGAGAAGACCGAGGATCTGGAACGGTTCTATCCGACCAGCGACCTGGTCACGGCGGCGGACATCATCTTCTTCTGGGTCGCCCGGATGATGATGATGGGCCTGCACTTCATGGACGAAGTCCCGTTCCGGCGCGTCATCATCAACGGCCTGGTCCGCGACGAGAAGGGCCAGAAGATGTCGAAGTCCAAGGGGAACGTCATCGATCCCCTGGGCATCATCGACGAACTGGGCGCCGATCCGCTGCGGTTCACCATGGCCATCCTGTCGGGCACGCGCGACATCAAGCTTTCGAAGCAGCGGATCGAGGGCTATCGCAACTTCGGCACCAAGCTGTGGAACGCGGCCCGCTTCAGCCAGATGAACGAGGCGCGGCGCGTCGAGGGCTTCGATCCCGCGACGGTCGAACAGACGATCAACCGCTGGATCCGCGGCGAGCTGACCAAGGCCGAGCGCGCCGTGTCCGAGGCCATCGAGGGCGGGCGGTTCGACGATGCGGCCGGGGCGCTGTACCGGTTCGTCTGGAACGTCTTCTGCGACTGGTACCTGGAGCTGGCCAAGCCGGTCTTCCAGGGGGCGGACGAGGCCGCCAAGGCCGAGACGCGGGCCATGACCGCCTGGACCCTGGACCAGACGCTGAAGCTGCTGCACCCAGTCATGCCCTTCATCACCGAGGAGCTGTGGGCCGAGCTGGGCAAGGAGGGGCCGGCGCGGGAGACCCTGCTGATCGGCGCCGAATGGCCGGTTCTGCCGGACGCCTTCATCGACGCCTCCGCCGAGGCCGAGATCGGCTGGCTGGTCGATCTGGTCGGCGAGATTCGCGGTCTGCGCGCCGAGATGAATGTGCCGCCGTCGGCCAAGCCGCCGCTGGCCTTCGTCGCCCCGGACGCCGTCACCGCCGAGCGGATCGCCCGTCATCGCGACCTGATCCTGACGCTGGGTCGGGTGTCCGAGGTCGGATCGGCCGAGGCCGCGCCGAGCGGGGCCGTGACCTTTGTCTCGGGCGGTTCGACGGTCGCGCTGTCGCTGGCCGGGATCATCGACCTGACGGCCGAACGGGCGCGTCTGGAAAAGGAGATCGCCGCCTTCGACAGCGACATCGGCCATGTGAACAAGAAGCTTGGCAACCCCAACTTCGTCGCCCGCGCGGCGCCGGAGGTGGTCGAGGAGCAGCGCGCTAAGCTGGCGGAGGCAGAGGCCGGAAAGGCCAAGCTCCAGGCCGCCCTGGCGCGTCTGAGCGAGATCGGATGAGGGCGCCGATCCTCCCCCATCGGGGGGAGGGAAACCGTGAAGAGGTGGAGGGGGCCTCATCGCCCGGGGGGAGGAATGATGCGCGCGGATCAGTTGTTGGTTGCGCGAGGTCTGTTCGACAGCCGGGCGCGGGCGCGCGCCGCCATCGAGGCCGGACGGGTCGTGGCCGACGGCGTGGTGGTCAACAAGCCTTCCGAACAGGTCGCCGAGGACGCGGAGATCCAGGCCGAGCCCGCCCACCGCTGGGTCGGGCGCGGCGCGCTGAAGCTGGATCATGCGCTGAATCTGTGGCCCGTCGTCGTCGAAGGTCGGACCGTTCTGGACGTCGGCGCCTCGACCGGCGGCTTCACCGAGGTCTGCCTGGACCGGGGCGCGATCCGCGTCTTCGCCGTCGACGTCGGCTTCGGCCAGATGCATCCGACCGTCGCCGCCGATCCGCGCGTGGTGAAGCTGGAGCGCACCGACGCCCGCGACCTGACGCCGGAACTGATCCCTGAGCCGCCGCAGTTGGTCGTCTGCGACGCCAGTTTCATCAGCCTGTCCAAGGTGCTGCCTGTCGCCCTGGCCCTGGCGGCGGCCGGCGCTGACCTGATCACCCTGGTCAAGCCGCAGTTCGAGGCGGCCGGTCCCAAGGCCGTCGGCAAGAAGGGCGTGGTCAAGGACCCGGAGGCGCACGCCGCAGCCGTGCAGGGCGTCAGAGACTGGCTGGAAGGGCGTGACTGGACGGTCCGGGCCGTGGTCGAAAGCCCGATCACCGGCGGCGACGGCAATGTCGAGTTCCTGCTGTGGGCCAGGCGTTCGGCCTGAGGACGCCGGCCTGACATGAGAAGGCCGCCGAAGGCTTTCGCCTCCGGCGGCTCCCGTCACGTCGCCGATCGACAGGGGGGCTGAAAATAACCGGCGCCGCGATCCGTGTCCTCAGTATCCGTAGGAATAGCGGTAGGTGTAGACCGGCGGATAATAGGGATGTTGCTGGGGCGGGTAGTAGCCGACCGTCGGGCGGTAGCTGTACCCGTAGCTGTAGCTGGGCTGGCTGTAGGCGTAACCGCTGGAATAGCTGTAGCTGTAGGCCTGCGGGCGGTAGCCGCCCTGATTGTAGTAGCCGCCGCTGTAGTAGCTGTCGCGACGGTCGTAGTGGTCGCCCCGATAGCGTTCATCGCGATACCGATCGTCGTATCGGCGATCGTAGCGGGCGTCGTACCGATCGTCATAACGGTCGGCGTATCGGTCATCGTAGCGACGTTCGTCGTAGTAGCGATCGTTGCGCGCATAGTCGCGGCAATAGTCGTCGCCGCTGGACCGGCCGGCCGCGCCGCCGACGACGGCGCCCAGCACGCCGCCCAGAATGCTGCCTTCGGTGCGGCGGCCGCGCGCGGCGAGTTGCGAACCCGCCACGGCGCCGACCGTGCCGCCGATCAGGGCGCCGGCGCCCGTGCGGCCTTCGCGGTATTGTTCGCATCGGGCGTCATAGGGACGACCGTAGTAGTAGCCCTGCGCCGAGGCGGCGGCGGGGACGAGCGCCGCGGCGCCGACCGCCAGGGCGGCGAGCGAAACGCGGGCGGATAGACGCTTGGACATGGCGGGGCTCCTGAAACCTGTTGTGCCTTCGGCTTAACGTTAACCGTGTCCGGTCCGTTTCATACGCATAACGCCTGTCAGGTGAACGGCCGTTGAGCGGGCCGTTCATCTTCGTTCATCGCGCGCCGCCATCGCGCGCCGCTTGAGCCGACCGCCCTGCGGCGTCTAGAAGCGGCCGATGCAAAGGCTGAGGATCGACCGCATCGGCGGGCAGGGCGACGGGATCGCCGAAACGCCGTCGGGCACGGTCTTTGCGCCGCTGACCCTGCCGGGCGAGACGGTGTGCGCCGAGGTGCGCGAGGGAAGGGCGGAATCGGTCGAGATCGTCGAGGCCAGCCCGGACCGGATCGCGCCGGTGTCGCCGCAGTATGGCGACTGCGGCGGCTGTTCGCTTCAGCACTGGGCGCACAGGCCTTATCTGGAGTGGAAGCGCGAGCAGGTCCGGTTGGCGCTGGCCCGAGAGAAGATCGAGACGGAGATCGAGCCGACGGTGGCCGCGCCGGCGGCGAGCCGGCGGCGGGTGGCGCTGCATGCGCGACGGGGGCCCGACGGGCGGGCGATCCTGGGCTTCAAGGCGCGCCGGTCGTGGCGGCTGGTCGAGGTGCGGGAATGTCCGGTCGCCGATCCCCGGATCGTGCGGGCGATCCCGGCGCTGGCCGAACTGGCCGACGCCTTCCTGGAGCATCCGAAATCCGCGCCGACCCTGCATGTGACCTGGACGCTGAGCGGCCTGGATGTCGACGTGACCGGGGTGGAGCGACGGTCGGGCGGCCTGTCTGGAGACGCACGGACGCGGGCCATCGGGGCCGCATACCGGGCCGATCTGGCGCGGTTGAGCCTGGCGGGCGAGACCCTGCTCATGGTGCGCCAGCCGCAGATCGCGTTCGGGCCGGCGACCGTGCCCCTTCCGGCGGGCGGCTTCCTGCAGGCCGTGCCGGAGGCGGAGGCGGCCATGGTGTCGCGAGCCGTCGAGGCGGTGCGGGGCGCCAAGAAGATCGCCGATCTGTTCTGCGGGGCCGGGACCTTCACCTTTCCATTGGCGACGGTCGCGCCGGTGATCGCGGCGGATGCATCCAAGGCCGGGATCGACGCGCTGAAGGCCGGCGTGGGTTCGGCCAAGGGCATGAAGGCGATCACAGCCGAGGCGCGCGACCTGTTCCGCCGTCCCCTGACGCCCTTTGATCTGAAGGGCTGCGATGCGATCGTCTTCGACCCGCCGCGCGCCGGAGCGATCGAGCAGACGGCGCAGATCGCCGGAACCAAGGCGGGCGTCGTGGCGGGGATTTCGTGCAATCCACAGACCTTCGCCCGCGACGCCCGGGTGTTGATCGACGCCGGTTTCCGGCTGGAGCGGGTCACGCCGGTGGACCAGTTCCTGTGGTCGGCGCATGTCGAACTGGTCGGAATATTCAGGCGGTAGGCGCGATGATGGACGAGGCCTTTGAAGAGGACGGCGGCGGGTTCGACGCCGAGGACTGGACGCGGCTGAAGCCGTTCACCGGCGCGATCGCCACGCTGGACGACGTGCAGGCGCGCCGCGCGGTGTTCGCCCTGGCCGACACCGACGATCCGCGCCCGATCACGATGGACCTGCCCCAGCCGGTGATCTGGTGGGACGATGACGGCGAGCAGGCGGCGGTGGCGGTGCAGGCCGAAAGTCACCTGAACGCCGAAGGCGAGGCGATGGAGGTGCTGGGCCTGATCCTGCCGGACGGCGGCGGAGCGGTGGCGCTGATGGACGACGTCGATCTGGTGGACGCCAGCGATCCGACCTGGCGCGACCTGGTGACGAACGCGATCGACCCCGGCGCCGCCAACGACTAGGGGGCCAGGGCGGCGGAAAGGCGGGGCTGGAAGTCCGGCTGCCTGCCGATGCCGTTATGGTCGGCCTGGGGGAAGACTAGGCGTTCGACGGCGACGCCGCGCGCCTGGAGGTCCCGGGCCAGGGTGCGGCTGAGGGCCGGCGGCAGGGTGCTGTCGCGGCCGGCCTCCAGCACCACGACCTTGCCGGGATAGCCGGCCAGGGTCGCAGGCACGTCGACGGCAGCCAGAGCGGGCGCCAGGCGGACGCGGACGAAGACGCGCTTCCAGCCGATCATGTCATTCACGGCGGCCCTGGCCGAGGGGGTCGTGGCCTCCAGCACAAGGGCGTCGGCGCGGGCGGCGCGGGCGGCTTCGGCGCAGACAGGGCCGCCCAGCGAATGACCCCAGGCGATCAGGCGACGCCCCTCGGCGTCGGCCTGGGCGCGGGCCGAGACGGCGACGGCTGCGCCGGCGGCGTGGAAGGTCGCATAGTCGGCGGTCCCCGGCGTGTCGCCATAGCCGGGATAGTCGAACATCAGCACGTCGCCGAAGGGCGCCAGCTTCTGCGCCGCATTGCCGCCGTAGACGGGGCGACGGAACATGTTGCCGCCGCAGAAAAGGATGAGCGGCGCATCGGCGCGGCCGGTGCGCACGCGGGTCGCGGCGACGGCGCCGCCGGGGTAGGGCAGGGACAGGGTCTCGGCCGTGGCGGGCATGGCGGCGCCGGGCTCCAGCACGATCTTCTCGGCCGCGATGCGCGCCTCCGGATAGAAGAAGGCGTCCTCGGGAACGTCGGCGGTCATGCAGGCCGTCAGCAGCGGTGCGGCAAGGGCCAGTGCGGCGCAGGTCCTGAGAAGAGGCTTCAGCATGACGAAATCCCCCAATAACGCCCAATCCTATTGTACGGATTGCGCCCTACGCAACCTTGTCCGGGTGGGCGGACGGCAGGTCGAACAGGTCCATCTGGGGCCGGGCGTCGGGCGGCACGCGGAAGCGGCTTTCGTCCAGCAGGGGACGGGGGCCGTCCAGGCCGTAGCGCTTGATCGCGGCCTTGAAACGGGTCCCGATCAGTTCGGCGACGGGACCGGTTCCCTTCATGCGCTGGGACCAGTCGGGATCGTAGTCCCGGCCGCCGCGCGTCTGGCGGACCAGGGACATGACCCGGGCGGCGCGGTCGGGCCGGGCGTCGGCCAGCCATTCGGCGAACAGATCCTTGATCTCGAGCGGCAGGCGCAGGACGACGTACATGGCGGTGGTCGCGCCCGCCTTGGCGGCGGCTTCCAGCACCGATTCCAGTTCGTGGTCGTTCAGGCCCGGTATGACCGGAGCGAAGCCCACGCCGACAGGGCAGCCCGCGTCGGCGAGGCGCCGGATCGCCTCCAGTCGCTTGGCCGGGGTGGAGGCGCGCGGCTCCATCGCGCGCGCCAGCTTGCGGTCCAGGGTGGTGAGGGAGACGAAGGCCGAAGCCAGGCCCGCCTTGCCCATCGGGCCCAGAATGTCGGCGTCGCGGCCGATCAGCACCGATTTGGTGATGATGCTGAAGGGATGGTTGAACCGCTGCATCACCTCCAGGATGGAGCGGGTGGAGTTCAAGGTCCGCTCCACCGGCTGATAGGGGTCGGTGTTGCCGCCTATGTGGATGCGCTTGCAGCGGTATCGTGGGGCGAGGAAGGCCTGTTCCAGCAGACCTGCCGCCTCGGGCTTGAAGAAGATCCGGCTCTCGAAATCCAGGCCCGGGGATAGGCCCATCCAGGCATGGGATGGACGGGCGTAGCAGTAGATGCAGCCATGTTCGCAGCCCTTGTAGGGGTTGATGGAGCGGTCGAAACCGATGTCCGGACTGTCGTTCCGGGCGATGATGGTGCGCGCGTGCTCGGGCGTGAGAACGGTGCGCAGCGGCTGGGCCTCGGCGTCGTCGCCGGTCCAGCCGTCGTCGAAGCCCTCCTGCCTGTTGGATTCGTAACGGCCGGTCGCATTCGAACGCGCGCCTCTTCCCTTCGCGGCTTCCATGACCGGAGAATGCCACACGATGTGAACAAAGCAAGAACATTTAGAGCGGGCATGACTCGACGCCCCGCCGTATCGGGCGGAGTTGATGGAGGGCTGGGCGGAGCGCCGGGTCTTCGCCCGGAGTTCTGTGTTTTGAGTACCGTTTCGACGAAGTCCGACGCTCCGCGCGGATGATTGACCTGCAAGCTCGGGGCGCCGAGTGGTGGCGGTCTTATCGCCTAACCCCATAAGCCTGCGGCGGGCCGGCGGTCTCTGCGAAGACCGTCCGGGTGCGGCCGAGTATCCCCCTCGACCCTCCGCCGCGCGCGTCCGGTATGCC
>NZ_JAYRPA010000057.1:0-4465 GCF_041911375.1 Brevundimonas sp.
ACATAGTCGTCCAGACACTCGGGAAGCAGCGTCGGCTGCCGGCGATCTCCACCCTGGACGAAGCGGCTCATGCCCACCTCCTGCTGACCTCAGAAGGCTAACCTAATTCGCTTGGAGGGAAGGCGTTTTCACACAGCCTCGACTCATTGCAGACGTCCGACGCTTCCGGTCCCGTGCGCCTCTGCCCGGCAAGCGAGCAGGGTTGGGAGTATTCTCTCCTGAATTGTAGATTAAGTTCGGCGGACCCGCTTCAAGGCCGCGCGACGCCAGCGATTTGCCTTATCGCGCGATGGCACCGACACCCCGTCGCTGATCCCCGGCCGTTCGCACTCTCAGCGTCGTGGGATGGCGTAGCGGCGATTGCGGGGTCGGGGGGGCTATACTCCGGTTGGAGCCGGTGATCCCCCGGATCGTAGTAGGCCACCTGTGTAGAAGCCGATCTTGCCTATGCCGGTCCGGATATCTAGCCGCGCCGGCATGCTCTTGGCGATCTCCCCGGCCCGTCTCAGGAACTCGCCGGCTTCGAGCGCTTTCCAGGCACCTGAACGGCAGGTTGCAGATTCAGAACAGGGTTGGGACGCCAGTCGCCGGACACACGCAGAAGGCGTTGTGGAACCGAACTGTCAACGACTGACAATGCAATCACCGCGCCAACAACCGCCTCCACCGCGTCCGTCAGTCGGCGGCCGTGCGTATTCTCCGGGTCCAGCAGGCGGCGAACTTCCTTCTCGTCAACGCCCAGATGATCTGCGAGTCGCCCATTTGAAATCTGCTGGGCGCGCATATTGTCCCAAAGCAGGGCCTTGAGCGCGACGACCTGGTCGGGAACGATCAGCTGTTCGTACCGGTTGGCGTCGCCGGTGCGTTGAGCGCCGCGGGTGGATGGGGCCGGGATCATCTCCCGGGCCACGATCAGCCGCGCTAGCTCTGCGGTCAGCGCATCTCGGGCCGCCTTATGCGGGTCTCCCGTGGTTGGCGCGATGACCAGATCGGGAAAGGCGTCAAAGGCGATCTCGAACAGGTCGCCTCGCCGCATTACCCGAGCCAAATATGCGACCGGTCGACCGCTTTCAGCGAGAAACTTCGGCTCATCGGCCATCGTCATTATCCGTACAAATGCGACCGAGAGATCGGTCAGTTTTGTCCGAGAATCAAGCGCGGCCGATCTCGCGGAAGACTTCCGAAGATTTCCGCTTTCTAAGACTATCCTAATGTCTGCATCTAGAGCCGAGCGGACGACGGCCACAAAGGCCTGTTCCGGCCGACCATCTTGCAATCGCAAAGCGCGCCTAACCTTCGTAGTCGATGGGCCGCCACACTGGCTTACCTCACCAACCCATGTTGCGTTTGCTCCGTGGCCGGCCTTGTCATTGGGGCCCAAGCTCTTCGCCTTTGGCGGCGCACTGAGGGATGCACGCCCGCCGGGGGTTCGCAGGGCGACCATCGTCCGGTAGGGTAGGGCGTCTCTCCTCCCCGGGAGGCGATCCTTCGCCGTTCAGCGGCGCCTGGAGCGAGCGCATGCCACTCGACCACGCGCGTGACACCGTCGCCTCGCCCGCGGCGGTCGATGTCCTGATTCCCGCCTATAACGCGGCGGCGACGGTTGAGGGCGCTGTGCGCTCCATCCTCGGTCAGACCCGGCGCGACATTCGGGTCATCGTCATCGACGACGGCTCCACCGACTCCACGCCCGTCATTCTGGATCGACTCGCCGCCGAGGATCCGCGTCTGGAGGTGATCCGCCGTCCGAACGGCGGCATCGTCGACGCCCTGAACGCGGGGCTCGCCCTGTGCACCGCGCCGCTCGTGGCGCGCCACGACGCCGACGACCTGGCTTTCGCGGACCGGCTCGCCGCGCAGATCGAATATCTGGACCGCCATCCCGACTGCGTCGCCGTCGGCGCCAATGCCCGCCACATCGACGGCGACGGGCGTCCCACCGGCGTGGTGACCACCTTCGGTGCGGTGGACGCCGACCCCGCGGCGCTGCCGTCTCGCGAACCCTATATCATCCACCCCTTCCTGACGGCCCGACTCGCGCCAATCCGGGCCGTCGGCGGCTACCGCCACGCCTTTCACGCGGAGGACACGGACCTCTATTGGCGGCTGCTGGCCCAGGGACGGCTGCACAACCTGCCAGAAGTCCTCGGCCTCTATCGGCTTCACGCCGCCAGCGTGACCAATCGCTCGCTGCGCAACGCCCGCATCAGCGCGCTCAATGCCCAGCTAGCGGCCGTGTCCCACCGCCGGCGCCTTGCGGGGCAGCCGGACCTGGCTTTTCCGCGCGAGCGGCTCGCGCCCTTCGAAGCGGCGGGCGACCTCGCCGGGATGCTGGATCTGGTCCAGGATCTGACGGCGACGGAGCGCCGCTATGTGGCCGCCGCCACCGCGGTCAAGCTGATGTCGGCGACGCTGTTCCGTCCGTTCGAGCTCGACCTGTCCGACTGCCGCTTCATCCGTGCGGCCCTGGAAAACGCGCCGCCCGTTCCCGAGGCCAACCGTCGGGAAGTGCGGTGGTTCGTGGCCTCGACCGGCCGGCGGCTGCTGGCGCGCGGACGCGTGCAGGCCTTCCTCGCTCTGGTGCCGGCGACCCTGTTCCACCGGGTGGGCCTGCAGGCCACGCGCGGGCTCGCCCGTCGCCTGCGTCAGCGGGTCGCCGCCGTCCGTCGCCCCAGCAACTCCCCCGCGACCGCCCACAGCTGAACGAGCTGACGACGGGCCAGGAGCAGCAAAAGGAGGCCGTAGAGGGCGCCGCCGAGCGCGACCAGCAGCGCAAGGCGCAGGGCGGCGGCTTCGATCCCGCCGACGATCGGGCGGGCCGCCCAGACCGCCACCGCCATGCCGACCGCGCAGACCAGCGGCGGGATCACCGCGCCGATCGTGCCCCTGAGGTCGACGCCGGCGTGGCGGGACAGCAGGATCTGCGGATAGGCGAGGGTCAGATAGCTGCGCAGCACATAGGCCGCAGCGACCGCGATCAGGCCGTAGGGCAGGGCGATAAGTGTCAGGCCGAGCGTCAGGCCGAACTGAAGCGCGGCGATGCTCAGGATGAGCCCGGGCCGGTTCACCGCCGCGAGGGCCGGGCCGGAGAAGAAGTTCATCACGAAGGGGAGGGCCATCAGGGCGAGCACCCGCGCGACGGCGCCCGCGCCGGCCCATTCCGCGCCGAACAGCAGAACCACCACGTCCTCGGCCAGCACGGCGAAGCCCGCCAGCAAGGGAAAAACGCCAAGGGCGGCGACCCCGACGAAGCGGTTGTAGGCCCGCGACAGGGCCGCGCGGTCTTCATCGAGCCGCGACAGGGTCACCAGGGCGACGGAGCCGATCGGCGCCAGCACGGTTTGGCCCACCAATTCGATCAGGCGCCAGGCGACGCGATAGCGCCCGACCTCGGCGGCCCCATAGGCGCGCCCGATGAAGACGTCCTGGACGCGGCCCAGCAGCATCCACAGCAGCTGGCTCATCGTCATGCTGAGGTTGAAGTGCGACAGCTCCCGGACCAGGCTACGTTCGAAGCGCCACTGGGGCCGCCACCGGCAGGCCCGCCAAGCCAAGGCGGTGGACATCACGCCCCCGACCACCGACTGGACGACCAAAGACCAGACGCCGAATCCGGCCAGCGCCGAGGCGACCGCCACGACCCCGGCGACGACGCCGGTCAGCAGGGCCTGCCAGGCGAGCGTCCTGTGGCCGAAGTCCCGTGACAGCCGGGCTGCCGGGACGACCCCGAGCGCGGTGATCGGCAGGGTCGCCGCCAGCGCCTGGATGATGGGCGCCACGGCGGGAGCGTGGACGGCCGCGGCGTAGAACGGCGCGACCGCCGCCAGCAGACCGCCGGCGACCAGGCTGACCAGCAGGGCGAACCACACCGAGGTGCTGGCGAACGCCTCGGTCAACGTCGGCTGGCGGGTGACGGCGTCGCCCACGCCGGCGCCGGCCACGATCCGGCCGATCTCGACCACGACCCCGGCAAGCGCGAAGACGCCGAACTCGGTCGGCCCGAGGAGCCGGGCGAGGACGAGGAACAACACGAAGCTCGTCACCGATCCGCCGGCGACGCGCAGGATGGACCACAGCGCGGCCGAGGCGCTGCGCAGGCGTAGCGGCGCGCCGCCCCCCGCGGGCGGGTTCGGCAGGGGAGGGGCGGTCATTCGCGGGCCTTTCGCCGAGGCGGAGAATCAGGCGTCATTCAGGGGTCGTTAGAAGGTTGCGGCGATGATCCGCGCCCGACGGGGAGGACAGGATGCGACACGCCCATACGACCGGCCCATGGGGGGGCTCGTCTCGCTCCGACGCGCGCTGGACGCCGCGCCAGACGCTCGCCTTCGCCTTCGGCGCCTCGCTTCTGTTGTGGTCGGTCATCGCGCTCGCGGTCCAGGGGCTGCTGCCCAGTTGAGATCAATAGCCCGGCGCGGCCAGGCGCGGCCGTCGCGCGGGCCGCTCGGCCGCGGGCGGCGGCGGGGGC
>NZ_JAYRPA010000058.1:0-20022 GCF_041911375.1 Brevundimonas sp.
CCGCCCCCGCCGCCGCCGCCACCGCCGCGCGGCGCCGAACCGCCGCCCAGGGGCTCGCCGGACTGCAGCCGCTTCAGCGCCTCCTCCGGCCCCGGAAGGTCGGCGGCGTAGGCCAGCCGCACCAGGGCCATCTCCACCGCATCGGCCGGATTGGGCGCGCGCCGCACCTCGTCCAGCGCCTTCAGCAGCATCTGCCAGGTGCGCGACAGGGTGGCGGCCGGGATGGCGGCGCCCAGGGCCGCCAGCTTCTGCGCCTGGTCGTTGGGCAGGCGCGTCGCATTGGGCCCCAGCATCTTGGCCACCGAGGCGGCGTGGCAATGCTCCAGCAGGTCGTTGGTCACCTGCACCGGATCGGCGCCGAAGCCGTAAAGCGTGCGGAAGGTCTCCAGCGCCTCGGGCGTGCGGCCGGCCATCACGCTTTCGAACAGGGCGATGGTCTGGGTGCGGTCGGCCAGGCCCAGCATGTCCCGCACCGTCTCGGTCTTGACCGTCTCTCCCCCCTCGGCCTGGACCAGGGCCTGGTCCAGCAGCGACAGGCCGTCGCGGACCGAGCCTTCGGCCGCCCGCGCGATAAGGGCCAGGGCGTCGCCCTCGATCTTCATGCCTTCGCGGTCGGCGATCCGGCCCAGGTGCTCCACCAGGATTTCCGGCTCGACGCGGCGCAGGTCGAAGCGCTGGCACCGGCTCAGGATCGTCACCGGCACCTTGCGGATCTCGGTGGTGGCGAAGATGAACTTGGCGTGGGGCGGCGGCTCCTCCAGCGTCTTCAGCAGGGCGTTGAACGCCTGCGTCGACAGCATGTGGACCTCGTCCAGCACATAGACCTTGTAGCGCGCCTCGACGGGCGCATAGCGAACGCTCTCCAGGATGTCGCGGATGTCGTTGACGCCGGTGTGCGACGCCGCGTCCATCTCCATCACGTCCATGTGCTGGCCCGCCATGATGGCGGCGTCGTGCCGCCCGTGGGCGGTCAGGGCCAGCGACGGCCGGTCGATGCTGTCGGTCTCGTTGTTCAGGGCGCGCGCCAGAAGGCGGGCCGTCGTCGTCTTGCCGACCCCGCGCACTCCGGTCAGCATGAAGGCGTGGGCGATGCGCCCGGTGGCGAAGGCGTTGGTCAGGGTGCGCACCATCGCCTCCTGGCCGATCAGGTCCTCGAAGGTGCGCGGGCGGTATTTGCGCGCCAGCACCTGATAGGCGGCGCCGTCCTGAGCCGGCGCCTCCTGGGCCGCCGGAGGGGCCGTCGCGACCGGCGCGGCGATCGGCGCAGGCTCGGCCACAGGGGCGGGCTCGGCCGCGGGCGCGCCGAACATATCGTCGGTGTTCTCGTCGCGTTCGACGACGTCCTCGTCCCAGGGCGGGCCGTCCAGATTCGGGTCGCTGTCCGTCATGGCCCCGTCTTACCGCGAAGGACGGGGACGGTCAGGCGGAATCTCAGAAGCCCTGCGCGCGGGCCAGTCGCTCGCTGTGGAAACCGGCGTCGCCCAGCAGTTCGTTCAGCACCCTTGCCCGCTTCATGAACAGGCCGACGTCGAACTCGTCGGTCATGCCGACGCCGCCGTGCATCTGCACCGCCTCCTGCACCGCCAGTTCCGCCACCCGCCCGGCCTTGGCCTTGGCGATTGAGGCGGCCAGGTCGGCGTCTTCGCGCCCCGCATCGAGGGCCTGAAGCGCGCCCAGCGTCGCCGCGCGCGCCAGCTCCAGCTCGGTGAACAGGTGCGCGGCCCGGTGTTGCAGGGCCTGGAACTCGCCGATCAGCTTGCCGAACTGCTTGCGGGTGCGCAGGTACTCCAGCGTGATCTTGAACGCCTGGTCCCCCGCGCCGGTCAGGCTGGAGGCCGCGCAGGCCCGCCCCAGCGCCAGGGCGCTGTTCAGCAGCGCCTCGCCATTCCCCACCTCGCCGATCACCGCATCGGCGTCGACCGCGACGTCGTCCAGGACGACCCGCGCGGCGTTGTGGGCGTCGACCATGACGGTGCGCTCGATCTCCACCCCCGCCGCCTGGGGGTCGACCAGGAACAGGGTCGTCCCCTCCTCGGCCCTCGCCACGACGATCAGGGCATCGGCGACATGACCGTCCAGCACGAAGCCCTTGGCGCCGTTCAGCCGAAAGCCGTTGCCGGCCCGCTCCGCTCGCGTCACGATCTTCGCCGGCGCGTGCTTGGCGCCCTCGTCCAGGGCCAGCGACAGGATGGCCTCGCCCGCCGCGATCTTCGGCAGCCAGGCCTGTTGCGCCTCTGATCCGCCGTCGGCCAGCACCTTGGCGGACAGCACCGCCGACCCCATGAAGGGCGAAGGCGTCAGCGTCCGCCCCAGGCTCTCGGCGATCACGCCCGCCTCGACCGCGCCCAGTCCGGCGCCGCCGTGTTCCTCGGGAATGATGACGCCGGCGAAGCCCATCTCGCCGAACGCCCGCCACAGGTCGCGCGACACGCCGTCGGCGTCGCGGTCGTCACGCAGCTTGCGCAGATGGGCGATGGGGGCGTTCTCGGCCAGGAAGCCGTCGGCGGCCTCCTGCAGCATCGCCTGCTCTTCGGTCAGGATCAGGGGCATGGCTCAGGCTCCCGGCAGTTGCAGCAGGTGTTTGGCGATGATGTTCAGCTGGATTTCGCTGGTCCCGCCCTCGATGGAGTTGGCCTTGGTGCGCAGCCAGTCGCGGGCGGCCGAGCCGCCGCGCGAGCGTTCGCTCTCCCACTCCAGCGCGTCCGCGCCGCCCGCCGCCATCAGCAGTTCGTGGCGGCGTTTGTTCAGCTCGGACCCATAGTATTTCAGCATGGAGGCGATGGCCGGATGCGCCTGTTTCGCCTTCACCTGATCGCCGACCCGCTCCATCGCCAGGCGGAAGGCGGCCTGGTCGATCTCCAGCTCGGCGATGCGCGCGCGCAGCATGGGCTCGTCCAGCCGGCCGGCCTCGTCCGTCCCCACGGCGTCCAGCGCGACCTGCCCCACCGGCCGACCGCCCGCGACCTCGCCCATCGCGCCGATCATCGTCCGCTCGTGCGCCAGCAGATGCTTGGCCACGTCCCAGCCGCGGTTCAGCGTCCCGACCAGGTTTTCCTTCTCGACCCGCACGTCGTCGAAGAAGGTCTCGCAGAAGGGCGACTTGCCGCTGATCAGGGTGATCGGCCGCGTCGTCACGCCCGGCGTCCTCATGTCGAATAGGACGAAGCTGATCCCCAGGTGCTTGGGCGCCTCCGGATCGGTGCGCACCAGGCAGAAGATCCAGTCGGCCTTGTCGGCGTAGCTGGTCCAGATCTTCTGGCCGTTGACGATCCAGTGGTCGCCGCGATCCTCGGCCCGCGTCTGGATCGAGGCCAGGTCCGACCCCGCGCCCGGCTCGGAATAGCCCTGGCACCAGCGGATTTCGCCGCGCACGATCTCGGGCAGGAAGCGCCTCTTCTGCGCCTCGGTCCCGAAGGCCAGAAGCGCCGGCCCCAGCATCCAGACGCCGAAGCTGTTCAGCGCCGGCTGGGCCTTGATGCGCCGCAGCTCGGAGGCCAGCACCTTGGCCTCCTCGCGGCTCAGGCCGCCGCCGCCGTATTCCCGGGGCCACTCCGGCGCGGTCCAGCCGCGTTCGCCCATCCGCTCCAACCACAGCCTGTGGCCGGGCGTGGCGAAGACGGCGTCGCGCCCGCCCCAGATCATGTCGGCCTCCGAGGTCATCGGCCCGCGCACCTCGGGCGGGCAGTTCGCCTCCAGCCACGCGCGCGTCTCGGCGCGGAAGGTCTCTAGATCGGTCATTCGCGTGTTCCCCGCGTTTCCTCTTTCCGGGGACGTTAGCAGATGGGTTTCGATTGACCACGGTCACGTAGGGGAAGCTTCGCCTCCCGCCGCAACAGCATCGCTTCTCGCGCGTTCGTCAGGCCCAGGGGGACCGTCGATGACCTATCTCACCCGCGCCGTCTTCGCCGGCGCCAGCCTGCTGCTCCTGCTGTCGGCCATGGCCCTGATCGGCTTTGGCGTCAGCGACGCGATCGACAGCATCCGTTCGCCGGACCAGTCCGGCGCCGACGCGGTGCTGGACGTGCTGGGCTATGTCATCGTCGCCATCGCCGTGTTCGACGTGGCGAAATACATCTTCGAGGACGAGGTCCGGCGCGGAAACGAGAAGCGCAGCGCCGCCGAGGCCCGCCGCAGCCTGACCAAGTTCCTCTCCACCATCGTCATCGCCCTGTTCCTGGAGGCGCTGGTGGTGGTGTTCAAGACCGCGCGCGCCGACGTCAGCCAGCTGATCTACCCGACCGCCCTGCTGATCGCCTCGGTCCTGGTGCTGGTGGGCCTGGGCGCCTTCCAGCGCTTCTCCGCGACGGTCGAGGAGAAGGTCGGCGACGACGACGAGGCCGAGGAGCGCAAGGAAAAGGCGCGGCGCGCCTCCGCCCGCTGACCTCAGCCCTTCTTGGGCAGGAAGGGCGAGAAGGTGATGACGGTGAAGGTGTCGCGCACGTGCGGCCGGGTCTGCACCTGTTTCGTCACGAAGGTCCCGATGTCGGCGTCGCGCGGCAGGTTGAACTTGGCCAGGAGGTCGTGCTGGCCCGAGGTCGAATAGACCTCCGAGACGTTCTCGACATTGTCCACGATGTCGGCCGCCACCTCATTGGCGAAACCCGGCTCGGTTTTGATGAAGACGAAGATGGCGGTCATCATGGCGGTGGTCTCCCTGCCCGGCTTCTAGCGTATCGCACCGCGCGCGGTAAGCCGGCCAAAGCGTACGCTTCCGCACACGGGTTTCCCAGAAAATCCAGCGTTCACCGTCCCTTAGCAGACCCTGACTAGGTTTGGCTCAAAGGAGCGCGACGATGACCCTCACGGCCGACGACCGACGACCCCTTCTTCATCGCCTCATCGCCGCCGGCCACCTGCGGTACTGGATCATCGCCAGTTGGGCGCTGGCGCTGTGGACGACGACCAGTTTTAGAGTCGCGGCGACCTGGTTCGTCGTGGCCACGGTCGCGGGCATGATCCGCACGGTGGTGGAAGGCCGCGCCGGTCCGCGCGGCGCGTCGCCGACTCTGTTGCGGCTGCTGGTGGCGACGGTGTCGTGCGCCATCTGGGCCGCGGCGCCGTGGCTGTCCTTCACGGCCGGCAGCCTGTTCAGCGTGGCGGTGGGGGTCGCTCTGCTGATGGCGGGCTATGTTCTGGTCTTCACCCAGATGCGCGCGGCGCCGCGGGAAGCGATGATCGTATCGGCGCCCTATTCAGCGATGGTGGTGTTTCTGATCGTGGGGCTGTGGGGGTCGCCCGGGTTCTGGGTCGTGCTCGGCATGGTGCCGGTGCTGGGGCTGGCCTTGCTGATCAAGGTGGTGATCACCCAGATGCGCGACGAGGAGCTGGGCGCCGTCAACCGTCGTCAGGCCGCGTTGATCGTCGAACTGGAGCAGGCGCGCGACCGCGCCAACGCCGCCAACGCCGCCAAGTCCAACTTCCTCGGCGTCATCTCCCACGAACTGCGCACCCCGATGAACGGCGTGCTGGGCGCCGCCGAACTGCTGCGCCTGTCACAGCTGGATGCGCGCCAGACGGGCTTCGTCGACATCATCACACAGTCGGGCCAGGGCCTGATGTCGCTGCTGAACGATATCCTGGACGTGACCAAGATCGAGGC
The DNA here is from genome assembly GCF_041911375.1 of Brevundimonas sp. Taxonomy (GTDB): domain Bacteria; phylum Pseudomonadota; class Alphaproteobacteria; order Caulobacterales; family Caulobacteraceae; genus Brevundimonas. The sequence goes on from NZ_JAYRPA010000058.1 coordinate 5,600, forward strand.
CGGCAAGATGGACCTGACCGAAGCCCTGGTCGAGACCGACGGCCTGGCCCAGCGCCTGGTGGGGCCCATGGCCGCCCAGGCCGAGGCCAAGGCCCTGCGTTTTACGGTCGAGGTCGTCGGCGAATGGCCGGTCCTGATACGCGCCGACGTGCTGCGCCTGGCCCAGATCAGCCACAACCTCCTGGCCAATGCGATCAAGTTCACCCCCGTCGGCGAGGTCGGCCTGCGCCTCACGGGCCAACGCCTGGCGGACGGGCGCCTGGGGTTCCGGCTGGACGTCCGCGACAGCGGCATCGGCATCGCGCCCGAAAACCTGGCGGCGCTGTTCCAGCCCTTCAGCCAGGTCGACGCCTCCTCGACCCGCCGCTTCGGCGGCACCGGTCTGGGCCTGAGCATCTGCAGGCGCCTGGCCGAACTGATGGGCGGCGAAATGACGGTCCAATCCGTCGCGGGCGAAGGCTCGACCTTCACCCTGACCGCCGCCTTCGACGCCGTCGACTGGCCCGCGTCGATCGACCAGGCGGCCTGACGGGGGCGCCTGAGGGAGCGGCCTCGCTAACGCGGTTTGACTTGACGCCGCGTCCCCGACGTCCGAGGTCGGGCCGAACCCGTCGCAGAGGAAATACCCATGGCCCACGATCGCGTCAGCGTGCTTCAGGCGCTCGAGACCCAGGGCGTATGCCCGGTCTTCTATCATCCCGATCCCGAGGTCTGCCTCAACGTGATCCGCGCCAGCGCGCGGGGCGGGGCGAAGGTGGTCGAGTTCACCAACCGAGGCGACTTCGCCTGCGACCTGTTCGGCGAAATCAATCGCGAGCTGAGCCGCACCGACCCGGACATCGTGCTGGGCATCGGCTCGGTGGTCGATGCGGGCACCGCCGCCCTGTATCTGAACCGCGGCGCGCGCTTCGTGGTCAGCCCCTGCCTGGTCCCCGAGGTCGCGCGCGTCTGCAACCGCCGCATGGTCGCCTACTTCCCCGGCTGCGGCTCGGTCACCGACATCGGCGAGGCGCACGAACTGGGCTGCGACATCGTCAAGCTGTTCCCGGGCTCCTCGGTCGGGGGGCCGGACTTCGTCAAGGCGGTGAAGGGACCGATGCCCTGGGTCAAGATCATGCCCACCGGCGGCGTCGACCCGGACGAGGCCTCCATCGCCAAATGGTTCGGCGCGGGCATCGTCGCGGCGGGCATGGGCTCGAAACTCGTCACCGACGCCGCGGTCAAGGCCGGCGACTGGGCCGGGATCGAGGCACAGGTGAAGAAGACGGTCGAGGCCGTCGCGGCGTTCCGCGCGAACAAATGATGTGCGCCCCTCTCCCGCCGGGAGAGGGGTCGGCTACTCGTCCTTGCCGGCGACGGCGCGGCGGCCGTCGCCCTTGCGGCGCAGGATCGGCGCCAGCGCCTTGCGGTCCTCGGCGTTCATGGCGGCCAGGATGGCGACGGCGTCGTTTTCCAGCCGGGCGCGGCCGCGCATCTCCGCCGCGCGCGCCTGCTCCAGCAGCGCGCGAACACGGGGCTGGTCCAGCGTCGGCCGCCCGGCCACGTCGATGGCCTCGCGCCGGGCGCTCCGCGCCGCCTCGAAATCGGGCTTGGCGGACAGGGCCGAGCGGCGCATCCGCTGGCGGGCGTCGTCGCGGATCGCGGGATCGAGGCCGGCCAGCACTTCCGCCAGGGCGTCTTGTCGGCCGGACCCACGCTGGGCGTCCACCTTGCGCTCCACCTGGGCGCGGCTGACGACATAGGCGCCGGCTCCGGCCAGGGCGAAGACATTCAGCGCCACGGACACGGCCAACACGATCTTCAGCGTCCGAACCCTCATCCCAGCACCTCGGTGTCGTCCACGCCGCTCAGCGTCGCCTGGTACAGGATCGCGTCCGCCTGCTCGTCGGCGGTGAGGTGGGTGGTCAGACCGACGCCCGCGACCACGCCGGCGCAGGCCGCCGCCGCCCAGCCGGCGCCCAGGAACCAGAAGATCCGGCCGAGATGCGCACGCGCCTCGCGCGCCTTGGGCGCGGCGGCCAGGATGCGCGTCGCAAGGACGGCCGAGGGAACCGGGCGCGGCGAGGCGTCCAGCAGGCCATCCAGCGCCGCCGCCTCTTCCAAGGCCGCGCGCGCGGCCGCATCGGTCGCGATCAGGCTCTCGGCGAAGGGCCGCTCCGACGCCGGCCAGCGACGCAGATCGGCGCCGTAGGCCTCCGCCAGCGCTTTCAGCCGTTCGATCGTCATCGTCCGTCTCCTCCGCCTTTCGGCGACAAATCAGCGAGGCTCTGGCGCAATGCGCGACGTCCCCGCGACAACAAACTCTCCAGCGCCTCGACGCTGATGTCCATCAGGGCGGCCGCCTCGATGTTGGACAGGTCCTGATAGTGGCACAGCACGACCGCCTCGCGCTGGCGATCGGGCAGTCTGGCCAGGGCCGCATCGACCCGCGCGCCCGTCTCGGCCGCCAGCAGTCCCCGGTCCGGCGCCGGCCCCTCGTCCGGCCGGTCCGGCGGCGCGGCGGTCGGGATCTCGCGCCGCCGCCGCAGCCGGTCGTAGCAGAGGTTCAGCGCCACCCGGTGCAGCCAGGTGTCGAACCGCGCCTTGCCGGCCTGCCATTTCGGGGCCTGACGCCAGGCCCTCAGCATGGCCTCCTGCGCCACGTCCTCGGCCTCGGCCGCGTCGCCCAGCATCCGATGCGCCAGGGCCAGGATGCGCGGCAGCTTGCGCTCGACCAGAACCTGCGACGCCGCGGGGTCGCCTTGACCCACGCGGCGCACCAGATCCTCGTCGGGGTCGACTGCGACCAAACCCGCCTCTTCCGCTAGCGACGAAAGGGACCGATTCACCCATCGCGGCCGATCCCGACACGGTTCTTACTCCGAAGCCGGCGCCGGGGAAGCCGGTTGTCGCATCCGGCGGGTCTCGCGGCGCTGTTCGCGATGCGCCATGCGCGCGGCGCGCTGCTCCTCAGCGGTGACGAAGCCGTCGCTGTTCGCGTCCAGCTTGGCGAACCGTTCGGTCATCTTGGTCCGCACGTCGGCGATGACCACCGGTCCGCGCTCGGCCTGGGCGCGAGGGCCCTGAAGGCGATGGCCGGCGCGCATGGCATGGCGGCCTCCACGGCCGGCCCGTTCAGCGCGCGCGCCGCGTTCGGGCCGCGCGGCATGGCCCGCGTCGAACTCGGCCCGGCTGATCGAACCGTCGCCGTTCGCATCCAGCTTGGCGAAGCGCTGGTCGGCGCGCTCGGCGCGGCGGGTCTGCATGACCGCCTGCATCTCCGCACGGCTGACCGAGCCGTCGCGATCGGCGTCGGCGGCGCTCAGGCGGGCCAGACGCCCGTCCACGAACTCGGCCTGGCTGATCCGGCCGTCGTTATCGGCGTCGCCCCGAAGGACGCGCGCGCGTTCGGCGCCGGGCTGCGGCGTGGGTTGGGCCGTGGCGACGCCGGCGACGGCGGCCAGGGCGACGGCGGCCACGCCGCCAATGATTGTCTTCTTCATTCCGATGGTCTCCTGCGGTCGCACACGCGACCCTTGTTCAACCCTGTCGAGCGTTGAACGCGGAAGACCGCCTTATCCGTCGCGGGCGGCCGGAACGGCGCGTTCGAAGGCCGTGCGCGCGCGGGCGCGCAGGTCCGTCAACTCGCGCTTCAGCGTCTCGAAGTCCGGCGCGCCGGCGGCCTCGGCCAGGCGAAGCTGAAACACGGAGGGCTCGGCCTCCGGGTCCACCCGCCCCTCGAACCCCGCCGACAGCAGCTGGCTCAGCCGCTGCTGCAGCCGCCAGGCCTCGGCCAGCACCGGGTCGTCGTTCAGGGCCTCCAGCGTGGAGACGGTCAGCGGCTCGCCGATCGCCGCCGCCTGGAGCTGGCGATACTGGGCGGCGAACTCGGCGTCGACCTGGCCGCCGGGCGACAGCTTCAGGTCCCAGAATCCGTGCGGCCGGCGCTCGCGGTCCATCAGGGCGCGCATCTTGCGGACGTCGGCGGCCACGTCTACGCCGGGGCGAGGACGCCGCAACACCCCCTCGATCGTCTCGGCCACCCGGGCGGCGAAGGCCGGGTCGCTGGCCCACACCACGCGCGCGCGGGTCAGGACCATGAACTCCCAGGTCTCGGCCTCGGCGGCGTAGTAGTCGTCGAAGGCGGACAGCCGCACCGACACCGGCCCCTTGGACCCTGTCGGGCGAAGCCGCATGTCCACCTCGTACAGCCCGCCCTCGGCCGTATGCGCCGACAGGGCCGAGATCAGCCGCTGGGTGAAACGGACATAGAAGACGTCCGCGCTCCAGCCCTTGATCGACGATTGCGCGCCGTCGGCCGCCGCATACAGCGTCATCAGGTCCAGGTCCGACCCGGCCGTCATCTCGCGCGACCCCGCCTTGCCCAGGGCCACCACCGCCACCGCCCCGGGAAAGTCGCCGCCCAGGCGTTCGGTCTCGGCCAGGGCGGCGGGGCCCAGGGTGCGCATGGCGGCGTCGGCCAGGGCGGCGTAGGCGCGACCCGCCGCTTCCGGCCCCGCCCGGCCGGTCATGGCGTGAAGGCCGATGCGGAACAGCTGTTCGCGATGCAGCCGGCGCACGGCGTTCATCGCGCCTTCGAAATCCCCGGCCTCTCTGGCCTCGCGCGCCATCTGTTCGACCAGGCCGGTGTCCTCGCTCAGGTCGGTCAGGAAGCGGGCGTCCAGCACCCCGTCCAGCGCCGCCGGCTGACGCCCCAGCGTCCGCGCCAGGCGCGGGGCGAAGGCCATGACGCCGACCACCATCTCGAACAGCTTCGGCTGGTTCAGGAACAGCGCCTGGACCTGCACCCCCGCCGCCAGGCCCGAGAAGAAGGCGGCGAAACGGGTGAATGCGGCGTCCGGCGCCCCGGAACGCGCCAGCGCCTCCAGCAGGCGCGGCGCCAGGCGGGTGAACAGCTCGCGCCCGCGCGCCGTCCGCGTCGCGGGAATGCGGCCGTGGTGCCAGCTGCGGATGGTGTCGGCGACCGCGCCCGGCTCGGCGAACCCCATGCGCGACAGGGTGGCCAGGGTCTCCGGATCGTTCTCGACGCCCGTGAACACCAGACTGCCGTAGACCGAATCCAGCTCCTCCCCGCCCTCGAACAGCTCCCCATAGCGCTGGTTGACGCCCAGCAGCAGCCGTTCGACCGCGGCGTCGAACGCCGCCAGATCCGCTTCGCCCGCCAGCGCCGCGACGGCGGCGCGGCGCTCGGCGTCCTGCGGCAGCCGGTGGGTCTGCTCGTCGTCCAGCATCTGCACGCGGTGCTCCAGCCCGCGCAGTTCGACATAGGCCGACGACAGCGCCTGGACGACCTCGGGCGGCACATGGCCAGCGGCGGACAGGGCCTCCAGCGCGTCCAGCGTGCGGCGCTCGCGCAGCTCCGGATCGCGGCCGCCCAGGATCAGTTGCTGGGTCTGGGCGTAGAATTCGATCTCGCGGATGCCGCCCCGGCCCAGCTTCAGATTGGCGCCGGCGGCCTCCAGCCCCTCGCCGGTCTTGTGCACGTGGATCTGGCGCTTGATGGCCTGGATGTCGAGCACGGCGGCGTAGTCCAGGCTGCGACGCCAGATGAAGGGGACCAGCGCCTTCAGGAACCGGCCGGCGGCGCGCATGTCGCCCAGGACGGGCCGGGCCTTGATGAAGGCCGCCCGCTCCCAGTTCTGTCCCACGCTCTCGTAATAGGCCAGCGCCGCGGGGGCCGCGACCACCGGCGGGGTGGACGACGGGTCGGGGCGCAGCCGCAGGTCGACGCGAAAGACATAGCCGTCGGCGGTCCGCTCGGTCAGCAGACCGGCCACGCCCTTGGCGACACGATTGACGAAGTCCTGCATCTCCTCGCCCTCACGCAGGGCCAGCGTCAGCAGGCGCGGCTCGTAGAAGAGCGAGATGTCGATGTCGGAGGAATAGTTCAGCTCATTGGCGCCGTGCTTGCCCATGGCCAGGCCGAACAGACCGGGGACCGGCCCGCGCGCATCGTCCGGGGACGAGATCAGCCGGCCCCGCGCGCGCTGCTCGGCGCCGACGGCCCGCAGCGCCGCCCGGCAGGCCGCGTCGGCGAAGCGCGACAGGGCCTCGGTCACCTGGTCCAGGCTCCACACGCCGCCCAGGTCGGCCAGCGCCGTCAGCAGATGCAGGTCCGCCTTCAGCACGCGCAGCGGCTGTTTCATCGCCTCCGGCTCGTCGTCCAGCGCGTCGGTTCGCGACAGGATGTCGGCCAGGGCCGCGTCCGGATCGGCCTCCAGGATCAGGCGCAGGTGCGCGGGGCGCCGTCGCATCAGGCCGGACAGATAGGGCGAGGCGCCGGCCACAGGCGCCAGCGCGGGCCAGGCCGCAGTCAGGGTGTCGGACCAGCCGTCCGTCCGCGCGGCCTCGGTCAACGCCTCATGCAGGCGGTCGGCGGCGGCGGGATTGGCGACGGGACCGGCTGGCCGCAGGTCTTGGAACAGTGGCTTGGCCATAAGATCATCCGCGGAAAGAAGGGTCAGCTTGCAGCCGGCGGCAGCACCAGCGCGACCCGCAGGCCCGGTCCGAAGCCGCCGTAGGCCCCTGGTCCTTCGTCCAGCACCACCCGGCCGCCGTGCGCCTCGGCCACCGCCGTCACCAGCGACAGCCCCAGGCCCGAGCCGGGCTCGGTGCGGCTGTTGTCCAGCCGGACGAAGCGCTGGACCACCCGCTCGCGGTCTTCCTCGGGCACGCCCGGCCCGGTGTCGGTGACGGAATATTCGATCTCGCCCGACGACCGCCGCCGCGCCCTCAGCTTCACCGCCCCGCCCGCCGGCGTGTACTTGATGGCGTTGTCGATCAGATTGGCCAGCGCCTGGGCCAGGAACGGCTGGTTGCCCTCGACCATCAGCCCCTTCTCCACCTCGGCCGAGAAGTCGATGTCCTTGTCCTCGGCGGCCGGCTCGTAAAGCTCGGCCATGTCGGCGGCCAGGTCCGAGGCGTCGAACACCTGTGGATCGGGGGCCCCGCCCGCCTGCAGCCGCGCGATGGCCAGGACGGTGTTGAAGGTCTTCAGCAGGTGGTCCGCCTCGTCCAGGGCGATGCTCAGGGCGTCCACGCCGTTGACCTTGCCCGCCTCGGCGTCGATCAGCGCCACCTCCAGCTTGGCCCGCATCCGGGTCAGCGGCGAGCGCAGGTCGTGGGCGATGGCGTCCCCGGCGTGACGGATCGAGGCCATCGACGCCTCCAGCCGGTCCAGCATGGTGTTCAGCCCCTGGCCCAGTTCGTCCAGCTCGTCGCCCGAATGGCGGATGACGGCGCGCTGCTTCAGGTCGCCTTCCTGCACCGCCTGCACGACGCGATTCAGCTGGCCCATGGCCGCCTCGACCCGGCGGCTGATGTAGAGGCCGCCCGCCAGCCCCAGCAGCATGACCAGCGCCATCGCCCCCCAAAGGGCCTGGGTCAGGCGTGAGAGATATTCCTCGATCCCGCCGATATCCTCGCCGACGAACAGCGTCTCGCCGCCCGCCAGCGGCAGGATCACGCCGATCGAGCGGCGGTTCTCGACCCGCCCGTCCTCGTCGGTGGTGGTCAGTCGGAAGGTGCTCCATTCGCCGCGACCGGCCTGGCGCGCCCGCTTCAGATCGAAGGGCATGACCGACAGGTTGCCGGTGACGATCTTTCCGTCGGCGCCGGTAAGCAGATACAGATAGGGGCCGCCGCGGATGGTGCGCTCCACCAGCGCCTGGTTCAGCGCATCGACGCCGCGCGTCCGGTGGATGGCGGTCAGGGCGTTCAGCTCGCCCTGCACGTCCGCCTGGGCCCGCGCCTGGGCCTCGGACGCCGAGGCGAAATAGACATAGGCCAGGATCGCCCCCGCCGCCGCCACGAACAGCGCCAGAAACAGCAGCGTCAGCCGAAACGGCGTGCGGCGAAGAAGGGAAGGAAGGCGCATCTATTCTCCCTCCCCTTCATGGGGAGGGTGGCGGCGAAGCCGCCGGGTGGGGTTCGTATTCCCGCCCCCATCGCCGGCCCCACCATCCGACCGAAGTCCGGGGCGCGCCTCCAGCGTTCGCATGACATGCTCCATGACTTCGCCGATGTGATCGCGGATGGACGGATTGTCGAAACGCAACGTCAGAAAACCCTCTGTCGCCAGGGTCGCATCGCGGCGCGCGTCATGCAGCGCCTGCGCGTCCTCGCCGTGATGCTGACCGTCGACTTCAATCACCAGCCGTCTCTCGAAACAGACGAAATCCAGGAAGTAGCCGCGAAACGGCGCCTGCCGTCGGAAATGATACCCTTGGGCGCGGAGACGTTTCAGGTTCACCCACATCCGCGCCTCGGGCGGCGTCATCGTCTTGCGCATGGCCCGGGCGCGGCTTGTCGCTTCTGACACGGTATTTCCCCACCCGGTCTCGCTTCGCTCGACCACCCTCCCCATGAAGGGGAGGGAGAATTCTACGCCTCCAACCGATACCCCGCGCCGCGCACGGTCTGCAGCATGGCCTTGTCGAAGCCCTTGTCGATCTTGGAGCGCAGGCGGCTGATGTGGACGTCGATGACGTTGGTCTGGGGGTCGAAATGGTACTCCCAGACCTTCTCCAGCAGCATGGTGCGGGTCACCGACTGGCCGGCGTGGCGCATCAGGAACTCCAGCAGCTGGAACTCGCGCGGCTGCAGGTCGATTTCGGTGGTCCCGCGATGCACGGTGCGGCCGATCAGGTTCATCTCCAGCTCGCCGACCTTGAGCACGGTCTGGACGCCGCCGGTCTCGCGCCGACGCGCCAGGGCCTCGACCCGCGCGATCAGTTCGGCGAAGGCGTAGGGCTTGACCAGATAGTCGTCGGCGCCGGCCTTAAGGCCCGTGACCCGGTCCTCGACCTCGCCGAGCGCCGACAGGAACAGCACCGGCGTCTGGTCGCCGCCCTTGCGCACCGTCTCGACCATGCCCACCCCGTCCAGGCGCGGCATCATCCGATCCACGACATAGACGTCATAGCCGCCCTTCTGCGCCTCCAGCAGGCCGAAGGCGCCGTCGACGGCGTGGGTCACGTCGTGGCCCGCCTCGGTCAGGCCCCGCACCATGGCGGTCGCCGCCTCGGCGTCGTCCTCGACCACCAGAATCCGCATCGGCCCTCTCCCGGAATCAAAATCGCCGCCGATGGTAGCGCATCGGCGGCGATTGACGAGTTAAGGCTTTTTCAGACTGCCGATCAGTTCTTGTCGCCCAGCGGCAGGACCACCGGCGCATTGCCCTGCGGCGTGCGCATCAGCAGCAGGACGCCCGGACGGCCGGCGTTCTTGACCGTCTCGACCGCGCCCTTGAGATCGGCGGCCGAACGAACGCTGCGGCCGTTCGCCTGAAGGATGACCATGCCGGGTTGGAACCTCAGCGCGGCGGCGCGCGACTGCGGGCTGACCGCGGTCACCACCAGGCCGTCGACACTGTCCGGGATGTCGAAGCGGCGACGCAGCGCGCCGGTGACGGGCGCCACGGTCATGCCCTCGACGACTTCGCCCGAGGCGGCGCCGGGATTGGCCGGCGCGCCCGAGCCGCTGTCGCCGCTGGACGCGACCTCGAGGTTGGCCGGCCGGGTGCCGGCGCGGATGTTGACCGTCTCGCGTCGACCCTCGCGCAGAACCTCCAGACGCAGATCATCGCCCGGCTTGGCGGCGCCGACGGCGCGGGTCAGTTCGGTCGAACCTTCCACCGGCTTGCCGTTCAGCGCGACCACGACGTCGCCGGGCCGCAGACCGCCGCGCGCCGCGGGGGCGTCCGGCGTGACCTCGGCGATGTAGGCGCCCTTCTGCGATTCCGGCAGGCCCAGGCTTTCGCGATAGTTGTCCAACAGGTTGGTGATCTGGACGCCCAGATAGCCGCGCTCGATGCTCTCGCCGCGCATCAGGCGGCCGGTGATCGACTTGGCGGTTTCGGCCGGAATGGCGAAGCCGATGCCGACCGAGCCGCCGGTCGGCGAGAAGATCGCCGAGTTCACGCCGATCACGCGACCATAGATGTCGAACGTCGGGCCGCCCGAGTTGCCCCGGTTGATGGCCGCGTCGATCTGGATGTAGTCGTTGTAGCCCTGCGGATCGATGTCGCGCGCCTTGGCCGAGACGATGCCCGCCGTGGCGGTGCCGCCCAGGCCGAAGGGGTTGCCCACGGCGATGACCCAGTCGCCGACGCGCGGCTCGGCCGTCTCTTCGAAGCTGACGTATTTGAAGTCGTTGCCTTCGACCTTGATCACGGCCAGGTCGGTGCCCGCGTCGCGGCCGATCAGCCGGGCCGGCAGTTCGCGGCCGTCGGACATCTTCACCTTGATCTCGGTGGCGTCGGCGACGACGTGGTTGTTGGTGACGATGTAGCCGTCCTGCGAGATGAAGAAGCCCGAGCCGGCGCCCTGGGTGGTCTGCGGCTCGGCGTCCTGGCCCTGCTGACCGCCGCGTCCGTTCGGCGGCACGAACTGGAACGGCAGGCCGGGGATCTGGAACATGCCTTGCGGCTGCTCGACCGGCACCGTCACGTCGATCTGCACGACGGCGGGCGCGACCTGTTCGAAGATGGTGGCGAAGCTGTTGGGGGCGCCGGGCGGGGGCGAGAAGCTGTCGCCGTTGGCCGGCACGGGGGTGATCCGGTTCACCGCCTGGGGCTCGGCGTGCGCGCCCGGCCAGGTGATGACGCCGCCGGCGGTCGCGGCCGCCGCCAGGGTCAGGCCGGCCGCGGCCCCCAGAATGAACTCCTTGCGCTTCAGCATCGTGGTCCTTGCGATCCTCTGTCCGGGCCGAGCGGGCCCGGTTCGCGTCTGATATAGGCCGATCGGCCCGAAGGCCAAAATCCGCCCGCCGATCGTTGTTCCCGCCTAGCGCCCGTCGTGAGGCGAGCTTGCGTCAGCTTCGCGGCGAAGAGTCTCATTTTGGAGAAGATCGTCCAGGCGACGCTGCTCCTCGGGCGACAGGGGCTCGGCCTCGGCCGGGCGCCGCCGCGCGCGCCCGATCAGGATCAGGCCCGCCAGCGCCGCCAGCACGAACGGTCCGAACCACAGCAGCCAGGTCCCCAGCCGCACGGGCGGGCGGAACAGCACATAGTCGCCGAACCGCCGCACCAGGTCGGCCCGGACCTGATCGTCGCTCGCGCCCTGGGCGATCTCCTCGCGGATCAGGCGACGCATGTCGCCGGCGACGCCCGCCGGACTGTCGGCGATGGATTCGTGCTGGCAGACGACGCAGCGCACGTCGGCGAACAGCGCCCGGGCCCGCGCCTCCTGCGCTGCGTCCGTCAGCGGGCGATCCGGCGTGGCGGGGGGCTCGGCCGCCGTCAGCATCACCGCCAGCGCCGGCGCAGCCAGCAGGACCAGGGCGCGCCTCATGCGGGCTTCCTCCGCCGTGCGCCGACGCCCAGCCGCAGGCGCCGGTCCATCAGCGACAGCACGCCGCCCAGCGCCATGATCGCGGGCCCCAGGAAGATCAGCCGCGCCCACGGGTTCCAGTACAGGCGCACGGTCCAGGCGGGTTGGCCGGCCGCCTCGGTCCGCTCGCCCAGCACCACATAGACGTCGTTAAGGCCGCGGAAATCGAGGCCGACCTCGGTCGTGATCTGCCCCCCGGCGGGGAAGAAGCGGCGCTCGGGCGTCACCGTCTCGGCCCGGCCGCGCCCATCGATGCGCCGCACGGTCAGCCGGCCCTGCTCGGCCAGATAGTTGGGCCCTTCGACCACGCGCACCTGATCCAGCGTCACGGCCCACGGCCCGGCGGAGACGCTCTGGCCGACGGCTAGCGCCCGCGCGCTCTCGGCCTTGAAGCCGGTCTCGACCACCGCCCCCAGGATGAAGACCCCCAGCCCCAGGTGCGCCAGCGCCATGCCCCAGGCGCCCAGCGGCAGCCCCCTGAACCGGCGCAGGTTCTCGGCCGCGGGCGCCCGGAACAGGCGGCCGCGATCTGCGAGCTCGGCCAGCGACCCGGCGATCAGCCAGCCGCCCAGGCCGACGCCGGCGGCGGCCAGCGCCTTTCTCGGCTCGAACAGCGCCCAGGCCAGCAGCGCGGCGACGACGGCGATGGCTGCGGCCGCCGTCAGCCGCTGCAGGGCGCCGGTCAGGTCGCCACGCTTCCACGCCAGCAGCGGCCCGGCGGGCAGGATTATGAAGGCGACGATCATCAGCGGATTGAAGGTGGCGGCGAAATAGGGCGGACCGACGGAGATGGTCGCGCCCGACGCGGCCTCGAGGATCAGCGGATAAAGCGTGCCCAACAGCACCGTCGCCGCCGCCGCCGTCAGGAACAGGTTGTTCAGCACCAGCGCCCCTTCGCGGCTGACGGGGGCGAACAGGCCGCCGCCCTTCAGCTGGGGCGCGCGCCAGGCGAACAGGGCGAAGGCGGCGCCGGCCGTGACGCCCAGGATCGCCAGCAGCATCAGCCCCCGCTCGGGATCGACCGCGAAGGCGTGCACGCTGGTCAGGACGCCCGACCGCACCAGAAAGGCGCCCAGCATCGAAAAGCTGAACGCCAGGAGCGCCAGGAACACCGTCCAGCCCGCCAGCGCCCCCCGCCGCTCGGTGACCACGGCGCTGTGCAGCAGGGCCGCGCCCGCCAGCCACGGCATGAAGCTGGCGTTCTCGACCGGATCCCAGAACCACCAGCCGCCCCAGCCCAGCTCGTAATAGGCCCAGAACGACCCCAGGGTGATGCCGACGGTCAGAAAGGCCCAGCTGGCCAGGGCCCACGGCCGCACCCAGCGCCCCCAGGCGGGCCAGAAGGCGGTCTGCGCCCGCCCCTCGATCAGGGCGGCGACCGCCAGGGAGAAACAGACCGAAAAGCCGACGTAGCCGGCGTAGAGCAGCGGCGGATGCCCCGCCAGCGCCGGGTCCTGAAGCAGCGGGTTCAGCGACGCGCCCTGGAACGGCGCGGGGTCCAGGCGCGTGAAGGGGCTGGAGGTGAAGACCGCGAAGGCCAGGAACAGCGAGCCCAGCGCTCCCTGCACGGCGACGGCCGATGTCTTCAGTCCGAACGGCAGGCCGCGCGCCCGCGACAGGGCGCCGCCGAAGACGGTCAGCACCAGGCACCACAGCAGCAGCGACCCCTCGTGGCTCCCCCAGGCGCCGGCGACCTTGTACAGCATCGGCTTGTCGGTGTGGCTGTTGGCCGCCACGTTCGAGACCGAGAAGTCCGAGGTGACGAAGGCGAAGATCAGCGCGCCGAACGCCAGGGCGATCGCCCCCGCCGCCGCCAGGGCCGCCCCCTCGCCCGCCCCGGCCAGGACCGGGCTGCGTCGCCACCGCCCGACCCCCGACAGCGCCGTCTGAAGCACCGACAGCGCCAGGGCCAGCAACAGGACGAAGGTCCCGAACTCGACGATCATAGGCTCTCAGTCGCGCTAACGGCCTGCGGCCTGCTTGAGCGCATCTCTGTCGCGCTAACGGCCTGCGGCCTGCTTGAGCGCATTTCTGCCGCGCTAACGGCCTGCGGCCTGCTTTCGCGCGGGTCCGTCTCGCCCTCGGGCCGCCACTCGCCCTTTTCCTTCAGGCGGTCAGCGACCTCGCGCGGCATATAGTTCTCGTCGTGCTTGGCCAGGACCTGGCTGGCGTGAAACACCCGGTCCGGGCCGAACGAACCCTGCGCCACAATGCCCTGCCCCTCGCGGAACAGGTCCGGCAGGTCGCCTTGGTACCTGACGCGCGTGGTCGCGGCGTTGTCGGTGACGGCGAAGACGACCGAGCCGTCGGCCCCCTTCGCGACGCTGCCCGCCTCCACCAGCCCGCCCAGACGGATGTTGCGCCCCTCGGGGGCCTTTTCGGCGGTCGCTTCGGACGGCGAATAGAAGAAGGTCACGCTGTCCTGCATGGCCCACAGCGACAGGCCGACCGCCAGCGCCAGGATCGGCGCGGCGGCGGCGACGATCCACAGGCGCCGGCGCGCCTTGGGCGATTTGGGCAGCCAGCTCATGCGGCGCTCGATCCGGGGTCGGAGGACGGGAGGGGCGGAGATAGCGCCGGGTCAGGGCGGAGCCAAGGCGTCATTGCGCAGCACTCTCGGCTGGGCGGGTCGCGCCCTCCGGCGGCAAGCGGCGCTCCAGGTCCTGACGGCGCGGGTCGGCGGGATCCAGGGCGGCGATCAGCGGCGTCCACTGCGCGCGGGTCTCCGCCGCGTCGCCGCGCACAAGCGCCGCCTCGCCCAGGAAGAAGCGCGCCCCCAACTGGTCGGGATCGTGCCGGACCGCCTCGCGGAAGGCGGCCTCGGCGTCGGCGCCGACGCGGCCGTCGTTGGCGCGCACCAGGCTTTCGCCCAGGCGCGCCCAGGCCTGGGCGTCCGTCGGCTCCAGCTCCACCAGACGGCGAAAGGCCGAGGCGGCGCCCAGCGGATCGTCGGCCTGGAACCGCGCCACGCCCAGCATGGCCAGCGCCCGCCGGTCGTCCGGCCGCTCCCGCACCACGCGCCCCACCACCGCCGCCATCTGCGGCGGCTCCAGCGTGTCCAGCTCGCCCGCCCACTGGTCGACGCGGCGCTCA
>NZ_JAYRPA010000059.1:0-25092 GCF_041911375.1 Brevundimonas sp.
CGCTGAACGATGCCGGCGCCGCGTTCGGGGATCCAGACGAGGGGCTGGTGCGCCAGGCCGGACAGAGCGGGGAAGGACTCGTCTGGCCAGTTCTCATACATCGGGGTCGTCATGCCGCGCCCTCGGCTGGATCGGGTCGTGCAGCGGCCAGAAACAGCCGGCCGGCTCGCCCGGCGGCGTGCAGAGGAAGACCATGCGGCCGGTGCATCCGTACCGCCGACAGCGGGCCCATCGGTTCCACAGCTTCACCTGTCCGCCCGACAGGCGAATGACGATGTCCAGGTCGACCCAGCAGTCCAGGTGACAGCGTGGGCAGCGCGTCGAGATGGCCCATCGATCCCGCCGAAACTGCGAGACGGTCATGTGCGGCGCGACGCCGAGGTGGTGCGCCAGCCCACGGTTCTCGGGCTTCTTGTACCCCACGGCTCATCGGCGGCTGATGCGGGCCGCCAGGCGATGGGTGTCGTCGAACGTCATCTTGTCGAACCGGCCGAGGCCGAAGGCCAAGGCGAAGCTGACGAGGCGATCGTTCTCTTCTTTCGACACATAAGCGACGTTTGACCCGGGCGCGGGCGCCTCAGGCAGGTCGACGTCGGGCGGCGGGTTCGGCCTGACGCGGGCGGCGAGTTCGGCCTCAAGCCGCATCTGTTCCGAAAGGGGCACTGGTCGAGACGAACCCGGTTTGTCGATCGGCATGTCCTGTCCTCCTCTTCATTCCGTCCCCGTCCGGGGCGGGATCGACACGTTGCAGCGTGTCGATCTGCGGGCAGCTCCCCGCACGACCAGGACCGATCGGCCGCCCGGCTGATCGCCGCCCCTGCTCACGCGAGCCGGGGACTCCTACTCGTGCAAAAGGCGACTCCGCAAATGAATTGTTCCCGAAATGTTCTCATTGTCGACCAGCGGCCGATCACGCCCTGCGAGCCGCCCACGGCCTGGCTGGGCGGCAAGCGGCATCTGGCGCGGCGCATCTGCCACGTGCTGGCCGCCACGCCCCATGACGCCTATTGCGAGCCGTTCATCGGCATGGGCGGGGTGTTCCTGCGTCGCCGCGTCCGCCCCGCGGTCGAGGTCATCAACGACCTGAGCGGCGACGTCGTGACGCTGTTCCGCGTGGCGCAGCGGTTCCCCGACGCGCTCATCCGAGAACTGGCCTGGCGGCCGGCGGCGCGGGCGGAGTTCGAGCGGGTGCGCGAGACGCCGGACGGGGATCTGCTGGATATCGAGCGCGCCGCGCGGTTCCTGTACCTGCAAACCCTCGGCTTCGGCGGAAAGGTCGCCGGCCGGTCGTTCGGCGTCAGTCCTATCAGCCCTCACAACTTCGACCTGACGAAGATCGAGCCGCGCCTGCGCCAGCTGCACGACCGCATGGCGGGCGTGGTGATCGAGAACCTGGACTGGCTGGCGTTCATCAGCCGCTATGATCGGCCCGGGACGCTGTTCTACCTCGACCCGCCCTACTGGGGCGGCGAGGGCGATTACGGCGCCGGCATGTTCGCGCGGGCCGATTTCCAGCGGATGGCGGACAAGCTGCAGGGGATCGCGGGCCGGTTTCTGCTGTCGATCAACGACCGGCCGGAGATCCGCGAGATGTTCGCCTGGGCAGACATCGAGGCCGTGAAGACGACGTATTCAATCCAAGGCGGGAACGCGCCCGGGGCGGCCGAGCTGCTGATCGGGAGGGGCGTCGACCTTGCGCCTGCGGCGGCGCAGGCGGGCCTGTTCTAGCCGGGGTGCGGCGTTTACAGCCTGATCCTAAGTCATTGATTTCCAGTGTGCGGGATCAGGCTGTGTTTACAGCTAAGCGCTGGATTTGTCGGGGTTGGAGGCTGCTTCCCAAGCTGAATGTCGCGAGTTCGATTCTCGCTACCCGCTCCAATTTCCCAGCCGCTTTTTCAACCGCCGGACCGCCGCCTCAGAACGGGAAGAAGATCGGGATCGCGACCATGGCGGCGACCCAGGTCACCAGGTTCAGGGGCAGGCCCACGCGGACGAAGTCCATGTAGCTGTAGCCGCCCATGTTGAAGACCAGGACATTGGTCTGATAGCCGAACGGCGTGGCGAAGGCGGCGGAGGCCGCCATCATGACGCAGACCAGGAAGGGGCGGGGATCGACGCCCAGGCTCTCGGCCAGGGCGACGGCGATGGGGGTGATCAGCACCGCGACGGTGGCGTTGGACAACAGCTCGGTCGCGAAGAGGGTGACGCCGTAAAGGACGATCAGCGCGCCCAGCGGCCCCATCGGGCGGATCACGTCGATGAGCCGGTCGGCGCCCGCGGAGGCCAGTCCCGTCACCTCGATCGCCGTGCCGACCACCACCATGCCGGCGATCAGCAGCAGGATCTCCGGCCGAAGCCCGGCGTAGGCCTCCTCCGGCGTGATCACCCTGAGCAGGATCAGCGCCACCGCGCCGGCGAAGGCGGACGCCGCGATCGGCGCCCAGCCCAAGGCAGCCGAGGCGATGACCAGCGCGAAGACGGCCAGGGAGATCAGCGCGGGCCGCAGCCGGAAGGGACGGTCGGCGGCGCCGTACAGCTCGACGTCGCCCAGATGGGCGTCGCCCGATCCGTCGGCGTGATTGCGAGATTCGCCCAGGCGCGGCAGGCCGAACGGCAGGATGCGCCGACGACGGGCGGCGGCGTCCGCCTCGGCGCGTCGACGCGCCTCTTCCATTTCGGCCAGGCGGGCGGCTTGCGCCTCGTCCATGGCGACCGAGCGGCCCAGTTGCCGGGCGCCGACGAAATAGAGCCACAGGCCGCCGACGATGGCGATGAACAGGCCCACCGGCGTGATCTCGAACAGGCCGAAGACCGGCTGGCCCGCATTGCGCGCCATGTCGTTGACCAGGAGGTTCGTCGAGGTGCCGATCAGGGTCAGCAGGCCGCCCATGACGGTGACATGGCTGAGCGGCATCAGGAAGCGCTTGGGCGACAGGCGCAGGGACTTCGCCACGTCGCGGATGACCGGCGCCGCCAGCACGACGACCGGCGTGTTGTTCAGGAATCCGCCGACGGAACCGCACAGGCCGATGACGATCCATATGCCCCGCGCGCCGACCCGCGCGGCCAGCTGCGTCGCCTGGCGGATCAGCAGGCCCAGCAGTCCGGACAGCTCGATCGCGTAGGCGATCACGAACAGGCCGGCCAGGGCGATGACGGCGGGGCTGGCGAAGGCGCCCTGCACCTCGACCGGCCGCACGACGCCCAGCAGCAGCAGTGCGGCGGCCCCGGTCAGGGCCACCACGTCCGCGCGGAGCTTGCCGTGAACCAGCACGCCGATCACGCCGATAAGCACCGCCAGCGCGGCGATCTGATCGAAAGTCATGCGCACGTGAGACCGTCACTCGCCGCATCCGTCAACCAATTTCGCGACATCGTCTCCACATCGGCGGGTCCCGTGCTAGGGTGAGGCCATGCTCGAACCGACCGTGACGCCTCGCCCGTCGGTCGTCGCGCTTGCGGCGTCCATTCTCCTTCTCGGCCCCGTCCTCGCCGGCTGCCAACGCGAGGAGGCTGCGCCCGCGCCGGAACCGGAGCCCGTCGCCGATCCGACGTCCGTGGTGGCCGTGGCGCCGGCGCCCGTTCTGGACCGCGCCGGCCTTCTGCAGGCCATGGACGTCGCCGTATCCGCCTATGCCGCCGGGCGAGAGGTCGGGGGCGATTCGCTGGTCGGGCGCCGGTTCGTGGTTCGCCAGGCTTTCGGCTGCACCGGCCCGACGCCGCCTGCGGCGACAGCGACCGCCGGAAACGGCCTGGCGGCCTGGTCGTGGGGGGAGGAGCGGCGGAACCTGAAACTGTCGCTGGCGCCCGGCGACTGGACCGGCTCGCCGCTGATCGCGGGCGGGTCGGACACCTGGGAGGCCGTGGAAGGGTTCTGGCTGGCGCGGCCTTGGTTGCGGACGGACGAATGCCCCGGCGCCCAGGGTGATCCCCTGGCCAGCGGTCCGGCCGCGCCGTCGCCGCAGACCATGGGCCTGGCCGCGGTCTTCGAACAGGACGGATCGCGCATCGGGCGTCGCAACGGCCGCGCCTATGACTTCACCGTGCGCGGCGAGGGCGACCAGCCGCCCGCGCCGCCGGCCCAGGGGTATCGTCTGGTGCTGGAAGGTCGGATGGCGGCCTTCGCGGACGGCCGGGCCATCCGTTGCCGCGCCGCCAGCCCCGATCAGCGCCCGGTCTGCATCGGCGCGGTTCAGCTGGACCGCGTCGCCTTCGAGGACGCCCAGGGCGCGACCCTCAGCGAGTGGCGCGGCGGCTGACCCTTGGGCTTCAGGCCAGGCCCGGCTCGGCCGGGGCGGTCATCAGGTCGCTTTCGTCTTCGGGAGCCGCGCGTCGCAGCTGCATCATCGTGGCCAGCCGGTCGACGGCGTGCGCCATGGCGATCCGCTCTTGCGCCGGCAATCTGTCGAACTGGGATGTGAAGCCGTCGCCCAGCAGGCCGGGCGAGGTGGCGAGGGCCTGCCGCCCGGCCTGCGTCAGCCGCACGTGGACGACGCGGCGATCGACCGTGGAGCGGTAGCGCACCGCCATCCGCTTGGCCTCCAGCTTGTCCAGCACCGCGACCACCGTCGGCGGCGACATGGAGGCGTCGCGCGATATGGCGCTGGTGGAGACCTCGCCCAGGTCGCGGATCGATTGCAGCACCAGCAGCTGGGGCAGGGTCAGGCCGGTCAAGCCGGCGATCTCGCGGGATCGGACGTCGATGGCCTGGGCGATGCGGCGCACCGAGCGGACCAGCGAGGCTTTGGGATCCGGGGCGTCCGGGACTGAGGAGGAGGAAATATCACTCATCGGGTTGAACTCTTTCGTACACTAACCATTTGTACGCGCTGCTTCCACAATTCAAGGAGGGCCCATGTGCGGTCTTAGCGGCGAGATCAATTTCGACGGACGACCGGCGGACGCCGGCGCCGTGCAGCGCATGACCGACGCGCTCTCGCCCCGTGGACCGGACGGGTCCGGCATCGTGATGCGCGGCCCGGTGGGCCTGGGTCACCGCCGCCTGAAGATCATCGACCTGTCGGAGGCCGCGCAGCAGCCGATGGTGGACGCCGACCTGGGCGTGACCCTGGCGTTCAACGGCTGCATCTACAACTATCCGGAACTGCGCGAAGAGCTGCAGGGGCTGGGCTTCCGCTTCTTCTCGCACGGCGACACCGAGGTCATCATCAAGGCCTGGAAGGCCTGGGGCGAAGGCTGCGTCGAGCGGTTCAAGGGGATGTTCGCCTTCGTCCTGCACGAGCGCGACACCGGCCGCACCGTGATCGCCCGCGACCGGTTCGGCATCAAGCCGCTGTACCTGGCCGAAAGCGGCAAGCGGCTGCGGTTCGCCTCGACCCTGCCGGCGTTGCTGGCGGCAGGCGATGTGGACAAGACGATCGATCCGGTCGGCCTGCACCACTACATGACCTTCCACGCGGTGGTGCCGCCGCCGCACACCATCCTCAAGGGCGTGAAGAAGTTTCCGCCCGCGACCATCCGCGTGATCGAGGCGGACGGGACGGCCAAGGACCGCCTGTACTGGCAGCCCGACATGACCCGTCACGCCGAGGATGCATCCCTGACGGCTGAGGACTGGCGCGACCGGGTGCTGGACAGCCTGCGCGAGGCCGTGAAGCGCCGCATGGTGGCCGACGTGCCGGTGGGCGTGCTGCTGTCGGGCGGGGTGGATTCCAGCCTGATCGTCGGCCTGCTGGCGGAACTGGGTCAGAAGGACCTGATGACCTTTTCGGTCGGCTTCGAGGAGGCCAATGGCGAGAAGGGCGACGAGTTCGTCTATTCCGACCTGATCGCCAAACACTATGGCACCAAGCACCATCAGATCTTCGTGCCGCACCAGCGGCTGATGGAGGCGCTGCCGGGGACGATCGGAGCCATGTCGGAGCCGATGGTCAGTTACGACAACGTCGGCTTCTATCTGCTGAGCCAGGAAGTCTCGAAACACATCAAGGTGGTGCAGTCCGGCCAGGGGGCGGACGAGGTTTTCGCCGGCTATCACTGGTACCCGCCGATGCTGGGCGCAACCGATCCGGTCGAGACCTACGCCAAGGCCTTCTTCGACCGCAGCCATGCGACGCTGAAGACCCAGCTGAACGGCGCCTACATGGCCGACACCGACGTCAGCCGCGCCCTGGTCGAGGCGCATTTCGCGCAAGGCCGCGCCGCGACGCCCGTCGATCAGGCCCTGCGCCTGGACAGCCAGGTGATGCTGGTGGACGACCCGGTGAAGCGGGTCGACAACATGACCATGGCCTGGGGCCTGGAGGCGCGCGTGCCCTTCCTGGACCACGAACTGGTCGAGCTGGCGGGCCGCATTCCGCCCGAGCACAAGCTGGCCCAGGGCGGCAAGGGCGTGCTGAAGGAGGCGGCGCGCCTGGTGATCCCGTCCGAGGTCATCGATCGCAAGAAGGGGTATTTCCCTGTCCCCGCCCTGAAATACATCCAGGGGCCGTATCTGGAGATGGTGCGCGAGGCCCTGACCAACCAGGCGGCGCGCGAGCGCGGCCTGTTCGATCCGAAGTATTTGGAAACCCTGTTCGCCAATCCGACCGAGCACATCACGCCCTTGCGTGGATCGGAACTGTGGCAGGTCGCCGTCCTCGAGATGTGGATGCAGCAGCATGGCGTCTGACGCCCGTCCCGCGCGCCCCAAGGCGCACCGGCTCAAGCGACTGCGCCACGAGGGGCTGAAGCCGCCGGTGCAGGCGGGCGAGGGGCCGACCGCCAACGCCGTGCTCGACTGCGGCTGGGGGCGGCTGCTGTTCGCCCAGACCTTCGAGACGGCCGAGCCGCTGGTCGAGGCGCTGCGGGCGGAAGGGCCGGACCGGCGCGACATCGCCTTCTACGTCCGCAATCCGCACGTCCTGCTGGCCTCGGCGCCGCAGGAGGTCTTCCTGGACCCGTCCCACACCTACCGGCTGGACCTGGCCACCTATCGCGCCAGCCGTCGCCAGCCGCGCGGCTTCACCGTGCGCCGCCTGACGTCCGAGCTGGACGCCGGGGCGGTCAACGACATCTACGCCAAGCGCAAGATGGTGCAGGTTCCGCCCGACTTCTTCTGGTCGCGACGCGACGACCGGACGATCACCTATTTCGTGGCCGAGGACACGGCGACGGGCGCGGTGATCGGCACGGTCACGGGCGTGAACCACGTCCGCGCCTTCGAGGATCCGGAGTGCGGCTCGTCCCTGTGGTGCCTCGCCGTCGATCCGCAGGCGACCCAGCCCGGGGTCGGCGAGGCGCTGGTGCGCCGTCTGGCCGAGCACTTCAAGACGCAGGGTCTGGCCTACATGGACCTGTCGGTCATGCACGACAACGAACAGGCCATCGCGCTGTACGAGAAGCTGGGCTTTCGCCGCGTCCACTTCTTCGGGGTCAAGCGCAAGAACCCGATCAACGAGGCCCTGTTCGTCGGGCCGAGCGACGACCACGACCTGAACCCCTACGCCCGCATCATCGTGGACGAGGCCCGCCGACGCGGCATCCATACCGAGATTCTGGATGCGGAAGGCGGCCTGTTCCGCCTGAACTGGGGCGGTCGGTCGGTGAAGTGCCGCGAAAGCCTGTCTGAACTGACGTCCGCGGTGGCGCTGAGCATCTGCGACGACAAGCGGATGACGCGGCGGATCGTCGAGGCCGCCGGGGTGCGCGTGCCCGAGCGGATCGATCCGGACGATCCGTCCGCCATCGACGCGGCGCTGGAGACGTACGGCAGTCTGGTCGTAAAGCCGGCCAGGGGCGAGCAGGGCCAGGGCGTCGCCGTCGGCCTGACGACCATGAACGAGGTCCAGACGGCCCTGACCCGCGCGCGCCGCATCTGTTCGGAGGTGCTGATCGAGGAGCAGGTCCAGGGCGAGGACCTGCGGCTGGTGGTGATCGACTACAAGGTCGTGGCCTGCGCCCTGCGTCGTCCGCCGCGCGTCGTCGGCGACGGGCGCTCGACCCTGCGCGCCCTGATCGAGCACCAGAGCCGGCGCCGGGCCGCCGCCACGGGCGGGGAATCGACCATCCCCATCGACGCCGAGACCGAGCGCACCCTGGCCGAGGCCGGCTATCGCCTGGACGACGTCGCGCCGGAGGGTCAGGAGATCCTGGTGCGCAAGGCCGCCAACCTGCATCTGGGCGGCACCATCCACGACGTGACGGAAGAGGTGCATCCCGCCCTGATCCGCGCCGCCGTCGCCGCCGCCCGCGCCATCGACATTCCGGTCACGGGCGTCGACCTGATGGTGAAGTCGCCGCGCGAGCCCGACTACGCCTTCATCGAAGCCAATGAGCGCCCCGGCCTGGCCAACCACGAACCCCAGCCGACGGCCGAGCGCTTCATCGACCTGCTGTTCCCCCTGTCCGCGCCGACGTCGGCCCGGACAGCCCCGAGACCCGAAGCCTGAAGGAGGCTCCTTGGCCCGTCCCGCGATCGACCTCGACTATCTGAAGACCCGCCTGGCCGAACTGCTGAACACGCCCAGCCCGACCGGCTACACCGACGAGGCCGTCTGGCTGCTGTGCCGTGAGCTGGGGCGTCTGGGCGTCGATTACGAACTGACGCGGCGCGGCGCGATCCGTGCGCGGCTGCCGGGCCGGTCGCCGAAGCCGGCGCGCGCCTTCGTGGCCCACGTCGACACGCTGGGCGCCCAGGTCAAGGCGGTCAAGGACAACGGCCGGCTGGAGCTCGTGCCCATCGGCCACTGGTCCTCGCGTTTCGCCGAGGGCGCGCGCGCGACGATCTTCTCGGAGGGCGGCCTCTATCGCGGGACCATCCTGCCGCTGAAGGCGTCGGGCCACACCTTCAACGAGGAGGTGGACACCCAGCCCGTGAACTGGCGCCAGGTCGAGCTGCGCATCGACGCCGTGACCCACGGCCGGGACGACACCCTGGCGCTGGGCGTGGACGTCGGCGACATCGTCGCCATCGACCCCCAGCCCGAGTTCATGGACGCCGGCTTCATCGTCTCGCGCCACCTGGACGACAAGGCGGGCGTCGCCGCGCTGCTGGCCGCGCTGGAGTGCATGATCCGCGAGGAGCGGACGCCGACGGTCGACACCTGGTGGCTGTTCACCATCGCCGAGGAGGTGGGGCTGGGCGCCTCGTCCGTGCTGATCCCGGACGTGGCGTCGATGGTCACGGTCGACAACGGCACCACCGCGCCGGGCCAGAACTCGTCCGAGTTCGGCGTCACCATCGCCATGGCCGACCAGACCGGGCCCTTCGACTGGCACCTGTCGCGCAAGCTGGTCCAGCTGGCCAAGGACCACGACATTCCGCACCAGAAGGACGTGTTCCGCTACTACCGTTCGGACTCGGCCTCGGCGCTGGAGGCGGGCGCCGACATCCGCACCGCCCTGGTGACCTTCGGCATCGACGCCAGCCACGGCTACGAACGCATCCACGAGCGTGCGCTTGAGGACCTGACCCGCCTGCTGGTCGCCTATGCCGAGAGCGACGTCGAGATCGGACGCGACGCCAAGCCGATGAGCAGCGTCAAGGGATTCACGCACCAGCCGATCGAAGAGGACGACGGCCAGGCGGGCCCGCCGGACACATCTCCAACGGCCTGACAGCCGATGCGACGGGCGGACGCGGTGAGGAGGCCGCTCGCCGCGTCGTTGTTCTCCATGGCGGCCGCTGACGGCGCCGGGATCGAACGGAGACAAGCCCATGTACGGCTTCGCCGCGGCGCTGATGCTGAGCGCCCTGAACTGCGTGCCGAGCGCAAACGACGTGCGGGCCGCCGGCGGCGACGCCTGCGCCGCGGCATGGATGGACGGCGCGCTGCGCGTAAACGACCTGACGGCGGTCGGCACCCACAACAGCTACAAGCTGGCGATTCCGGAGGCGGAACTGGCCGCCCTGGTCGCCAGAAATCCGGGCGCGTCGGGGCTGGACTATGCGCATCGTCCGTTGACGGAGCAACTGGACTCCGGGGTGCGCCAGATCGAGATCGACGTGCTGAACGACCCGCAGGGGGGACGCTACGCCCGGCCGCTGACCGCGCTGGGCCAGGCCGGCGCCGGGGCGCCCGTCGGCGCCGCCTTCCGGGAAGCCATGGCCAAGCCCGGCTTCAAGACCCTGCATATGCCGGACGTCGATTTCCGCAGTTCCTGCCTGACCTTCGTCGCCTGCCTGACCGAGATCCGCGACTGGTCGGCGGCGCATCCGGACCATGCCCCCGTGCTGATCCTGCTGAACGCCAAGACCGGGAGGGCCTCCATGCCGGGCGGCGTCGCCTTGCTGGACTTCGACGCGGCGGCCTGGGACGCGCTGGATGCGGAGATACGCGCGGTCTTCGACGACGGCCGGCTGATCACGCCGGATCAGGTGCGGGGCGGCCACGCCACCCTGCGGGAAGGCGTGCTGGCGGACGGCTGGCCCGCGCTGGGGGAGGCGCGCGGCAAGGTCTTCTTCGCCCTGGACGAGGGGCCGGACAAGGTCGCGCGCTACGCCGCCGGGCGGCCCTCGCTGGAAGGCCGGGCGATGTTCGTCAACACCGACGAGACCAGCCCCGCAGCCGCCTATCTGACGCTGAACGACCCCGTGGCGCAGCAGGAGCGCATCCGCGCGGCCGTGCGCCAGGGCTTCATCGTGCGCACCCGCGCCGACGCCGACACGGTCGAGGCGCGCGCCGCGACGGTCGATCGCCGCTCGGCGGCCTTCGCCAGCGGCGCGCAATACGTCTCGACGGACTACTACTGGGCGGACCCGCGCCTTTCGACCTATGAGGTGCGTCTGACGGGCGCGGCGGCGGCGGCTTGCAACCCGCTGCGCACCGCCGCGCGCTGCGACGGCCTGGCGGTGGAGCTGGTCGCGGGTGCCCCCGTTCGCGGCTATCTGTCGCCGGACGACCGGCCGGACCTGACGACGGTCCTTGCGCCCCCGCCGGAACCCGGATCGCCCCGCGACCGCGCCAATGCGGAGATCTTCCGCGACACCCGCGCGCTGCAGGGCACGGCGCGCTGGGACGTGGCGGTCGCCGACGTCACGGGCGACAAGTACGACCACTTCGCCGAAGCGCTGGGCGTGCGCCTGACGCCGGAGGAGACGCCCGTGCTGAGCGCCCTGCTGGACCGGTCCGGCAACGACCGTTCCGTCGTCGGCGTGGCCAAGACGCACTGGGGCACGCGGCGGCCCTATCTCGGGACGGACCTGCCGATCTGCGAGGCCAAGTCCGACCACCTGGCGGGCAATCCGGACTATCCGTCGGGCCATTCCGCCCACGGCATGCACATCGCCATGATCCTGGCCGAACTGGCGCCCCAGCGGGCCGACGCCCTTTATGCGCGTGGCCGGGAGTTCGCCGAGAGCCGCTTCGTCTGCGGCTCGCACAGCTACAGCGCGGCGGAGGCGGGCATTCTGTCGGGGGCGGTGATCTATGGCGCCGAACAGCGCTCTGAAACCTTCCGGCGGGACATGGAGGCCGCCCGCGCCGAGGTGCAGGCGGCGCTGGCGCGGGCCGGGCTGACGGGGCGGCAGGGGGCCAAGACGACAGCCCCGTGAACATTGGGTGAAATCCTCTGTCACACGCTGAGGGGCGAGGGGACGGCGTCGTTGAGGGCGGTAGATCGGCCGGCGTGAACGCCACGGGGCCGGTCCACGTGTTTCGCGGGTGAAACGCGGGAACTCTCTGGGGGTAGTCCAAATGAAGAACCGAATCCTCGGCACGACGGCCTTGGTCGTCGCCGCCGCCGCCTCGCCTTTCGCCGCCTTCGCGCAATCGGCCGACCAGGCCCAGGTGGCCCAGGTCGACGAGATCATCGTCACCGGCAGCTATCGCCGCAGCCTGCAGGAAGCCGTCGACATCAAGCGCGACAACATCGGCTTCTCGGATTCGATCGTGGCCACCGACGTCGCCAACTTCCCCGAGCAGAACCTGGCCGAGGCGCTGCAGCGCATCCCCGGCGTGACGATCGAGCGCAACAAGGGGCTGGGCCGTCGCGTCAGCGTACGCGGCCTGCCCAGCGAGTTCACCTTCGTCACCATCAACGACCTGGCTACGGCCTCAGGCAGCGGCGGCCGGGACGTCGAGTTCGACATCTTCGCCTCCGAGATCATCCAGCAGGTGACGGTCCAGAAGTCGCCGCGCGCCTCGGACGAGGAAGGCGGCATCGCCGGCGCCGTCAACATCTCGACGGCCCGTCCGTTCGACTATGACGGCGCGCGCGCCGTCGCCTCGGTCGAGGGCGCCTACAACTCCATCTCCGAGGAAATCGATCCCAAGGTGTCGGTTCTGGCCAGCAACACCTGGGGCGACTGGGGCGCGCTGGCGTCCTTCTCGACCGCCCGCCGGACCAACCGCACCGACTCCAACTCCGGCATCAACTTCCGTCCCGCCTTCCGCTTCCTGGAAGCCGGCGGCGCGCGCGAGCGGCAGGCGCTGGCCGTGCTGGCCCGCGACGCCGGCATCATCGTCCAGGATCCGGACGACCGCGACGAGACCGGCCGCATCATCTTCCAGGACAAGGTGGGCGACCGCGCCTATCTGAACGAGCAGGACCAGTGGGGCGCGACGCTGTCGCTGCAGTACAGGCCGTCCGCCAACTTCGACCTGGCGTTCGACGCCATGCTGGGCGGCTACGACACCACCGAGGACGAATACGACCTCGCCGCCTATTCCGCCTCGAGCCGTTCGACCTTCGCCACCATTCACGAATATGACGCCACGACCCTGGCCGACCAAGGCATCGTCGTGCTGCGCGACGTCTCCTACACCGCCACCCAGCACGAGGCGCTGAGCAAGGAGTACCTCAACGAGACCGACTATTCGCAGTTCGGCACGGAGCTGAACTGGCGCGGCGCCGACTGGAAGCTGCACGCGCTGGCGGGCTACGCCGGGGCGGAGAAGACGCTGGACTACGCCAACCTGAAGCACGTCGCCTATCAGCCGTCGCGCACGCGCTGGACCGAGCAGGGCGGTGAGACGATACCGAGCGCCGCGTCCGGCGGCTTCGACATGTACAACTCGCCGCAAAGCTATCTGTTCGAGGCGTACGAGACGAACTTCGAAAGCATCAGCGACGACAAGTACGCCGCCCAGCTGGACTTCACCAAGGACTTCAGCCTCGGCTTCTT
Organism: Brevundimonas sp.; assembly: GCF_041911375.1. Classification (GTDB taxonomy): domain Bacteria; phylum Pseudomonadota; class Alphaproteobacteria; order Caulobacterales; family Caulobacteraceae; genus Brevundimonas. Next base: position 13,067 of record NZ_JAYRPA010000059.1, read on the forward strand.
CCCGGCCCTGACCAGCATCCAGGTCGGCGCGCGCTATACGGACAAGGCCAAGGAGCGGCAGTACGGCTCCAAGAATATCCAGGGGCCGCGCGAAGGCAGCACCGAATGGCGCAACACCCGCACCCTGGCCGACAGTCCGCTGACCCCGATCGGCGACCTGGTCCCGGGCGGCGCCTACAGCGTGCGCGACATCAGCTGGAGCCAGGTGTCCAACGACTATGCGCGCCGCACCTTCCGCTACGACGGCTTCTTCACGCCGTTCGATCCGGGCCAGTACTATGAGGTCTCCGAGCAGGTCACGAGCCTGTACGCCATGGTGGACCTGGACTTCGACATCGGGTCGGTCCCAGTCGCGGTCAACGGCGGCGCCCGCTATGTGGACACCGCGATCACCTCCTCGGGCTTCCACCAGATCCAGAACCCGGACGGTTCGACCGGCTTCACGCCGGAGCCCGTGTCCAGCGACGGCGGCTATGACAAGGTCCTGCCCAGCATCAACTTCACCGCCGAACTGACCGACAGCCTGGTGTTCCGCGGCGCGGCGTCGGAAACCCTGATGCGTCCGGCGCTGACCGACCTGGCCTACAAGCGCACGGCCAACTTCAACTCGTTCCGCTTCACCGACGGCAACCCGAACCTGAAGCCCACCTACGCCAAGCAGTGGGAAGTGGGCCTGGAGCAGTACCTGCCCGGCGGCGGCCTGCTGGCGGTCTCCTACTTCTGGAAGGAGATCGAGGGCGTCGTCCGCCAGGCGCTGACGGGGGTTGTCGAAGACGTCACCAAGTACAACGCCAACGGCACGGTCGACGGCGTCTACGACTTCGACGTCTATCAGCCGGTCAACGCCGAGGGCTCCTACGACGTCAGCGGCGTCGAGCTGGTCGCGGTCGTCCCCTTCGGCCTGATCTACGCCCCGCTGGAGGGCTTCGGGATCAACGCCAACTACACGGTGCTGGACAGCTCGCTGACGGGCGAGTCGGACCTGGGCGTGCCGACGCCGCCGGTCGGCCTGGCGGACAACACCTACAACGTCACCCTCTACTACGAGAACACCCGCTTCCAGGCGCGCGCGTCCTACAACTTCAAGGACAAGTACGTCGAAGGCATCGGCTACGAGATGTATCCGATCTGGCGCGACGCCTACGGCCAGCTGGACATCTCCGCCAGCTACAACGTCACCGACCGGATCCAGGTCAGCCTGGAAGGCATCAACGTCACCGACGAGGAGACGAAGGGCTACACCATGGATCCGTCCTTCCCCACCATGTACGAACTGTCGGGACGGCGCATCAACCTGGGCCTGCGGATGGAGTTCTGATCCATCCGTCGCCAGCGGGGGCGGGCGGCGAAGGCCGCTCGCCCCCCTTCTCTCTCCTCCTGTCATCGTCGCTGCACGTTCGGCGCCTATGGTCGGCCTGCCGGCCACAACGGGCCGATCCGTCCGGAAGCCGGAAAGGCGCCGCCGTCCTGCCGTCAGCCTGCTGTCAAAACCATGAGGAACGTCCGCATCTGCGTCGGCGCGGCCCCGGAGCCCGTCCGTGATCCGAAGGGATGCGCTCGCCCTCGACCCCGCGCCCTCGGGCCGGGGCGTTCGCGCCCGCGCCGCGGCCCGGGCGGAGACGATCGTGCGCGCTGAGCCCGACTTCGCGCGCCTGCGCCTGGATCTGATCGCCTATCTGCAACGCAAGGGTCAGACGGTCGACGACGCCGAGGACGTGGTTCAGGAAGCCTTCGCCCGTTTCCACCGCGCCGGCCATGACTTCGCCGCGCCCGACGCCCGCCCGTTGCTGTTCGTCATTGCGCGCACCATCCAGCACGACCGCTGGAAGGCGCTGGGCCGCGAGGCGGTCCACCGCAGCGGCGAGGACGTGCTGACGCTGGACAGCGGCCCGCGCGCCGTGGCCAGCGAGGCCCGCGCCGCCGACGACCGGCTGATGGACCGCCAGGCGCTGGCCGCCGCCGCCGCCGCCATCCGCGCCCTGCCGCCGCGCACCCGCGACGCCTTCCTGCTGAACCGCTTCGACAATCTGACCTATCGCCAGATCGCCCAGCGGCTGGGCGTATCGGTCAGCATGGTCGAGAAACACATTGCCGAAGCGCTCCGACAACTGAAGAAAACGCGGGAGCGCTGAGGTGTCCCCTTCCGCCGTCGTTGTGGATTATGAGCGCACCGGCTTCGCCCTTTCGTCGCGGCGGCCGACCGAGGAATTCGTCTGTTCATGATCCGTCGTCTGACCGCCCTGTTCGAACGCCGGCCGACCACGGCCGAGGGCTGGCTGGCGCGCATGGGCCGTGCCGAGGTCTCGGCGCAGGACCAGGCCGCGTTCCTGGCCTGGCTGGAGGCCGACGACGACCGGCTGGCGCTCTACGAGCAGGCCAAGGCCGCGCGGGCGTCGCTGGAGCCGCTGAGGGCCGAGATGGCGCCGGACATGGCGCGGCTGCGCTGGCCGCGTCGCCGCAGCGCCGCGCCGCGGTTCATCGTCGCCGGCGGGCTGGCCGCGGCGGCGATCGTCGCGGCCATGCTGCTGGTCCCGCTTCTGAACGGGGACATCGAGGGCCGGCTCTATCGCAGCGGACCGCACGAAATCCTAGACGTGACGCTGGCCGACGGCTCGCGCGTCACCCTGGACGCCGGCTCCGCCGTGCGGGTGGCGCTGGCGGACGACGCCCGTCGCGTGACGCTGGAGCGCGGCTCGGCCTTCTTCGACGTGGCGCATGACGCCGCCCATCCCTTCCAGGTCGCGGTCGCCGACCGCAGGGTGATCGTCACCGGCACCCGGTTCGCGACCACGCTGAGGCGTGGAGGCGGGGAGGTGTCGCTTCTGGACGGCCACGTCGCCATCGGTCGGCGCGATGTCCGGGCGCCGGGCGCGCTGGCCGGCGCCGTGCGGCTGAAACCGGGCCAGCGGGCCAGCTTCGCCGCCGGACAGGCCGTCCACGTCCGCGCGGCGGATGTGGACGCCGACACCGCCTGGCGCGACCGCCGGCTGGTGTTTCGCGACGCGCCCCTGACCGAGGCCGTCGCCGCGATCGGTCGCTATGCCGACCGGCCCGTGGTCCTGGCCGACCCGGCGCTGGGCCGGCTGCGCGTCACGGCCGTCCTGCCGCTGGACGGGAAGGGCGACCTGGTGGAGCGGGTCGACAGCCTGTTTCCCGTCGCCATCGAGCAAGCGCCCGACGGCCGCCGCCTGGTGAAGGCGGAGTAGCCGCCGGCATCGCAGAGCTGTCACGCCGATGCGGTAGTGCCGTCGCCGACCCTCCCTCCGGCGCTCAGGATGTCCCTCCGCGTGAAACCGCCCGCCTCATCGCTGTCGGCCGGCGTGCGCGCGGGTTGCGTGGCCGCGGCGCTGGCGACGACGGCGTCGCCTGCGGCGGCCGGCCAGCCGCCTCTGATCGACATTCCCGCCCAGGACGCCCGCTCGGCCCTGGTGCAGCTGTGCATCGTCGCCGATTGCGAGGTCGCCTTCGTCACGCCGCCCGGCGCGGCCGCCCGCACCCGCGCCGTGCAGGGCCGGATGGACTGGCGCCAGGCCGTGGACGTGATGTTGGCGGGCACCGACCTGCGTCGCCGTTTCGTGGGCGCACGCGGGGTGCGGGTCTGGCGCGCGTCGCCGACGCCGTCGCCGCAGCCGGTCGCGTCGCCGCCCGATCCCGCCGAGCTGGCGCCGGTCATGGTCGTCGGTCGCGTGTCGGAGCAGTACGAGACCGCGTTGCGGCGCAAGCGCGACGCCGACGTCATCGCGGACGTGGCCACCGCCTCGCGCATCGGCGAACTGCCCGCCGCCAATCTGGCCGAGGCGCTGCAGCGCGTGCCCGGCGTCGCCATCGAACGCGAGGTGGGCGAGGGTCAGTTCGTCAGCGTGCGCGGCCTGGGGCCGCTGTTCCAGTCGGTCACGCTCAATGGCGCGCCGGTCGCCTTCAACGAGAACATCCGCAACTCGACCCAGAGCGGCCGCCAGTTCCGGTTTCGCGCCCTGTCCGCCGACCTGCTGGCCGGCGCACAGGTGACCAAGTCGGCCACGCCGGACCAGATCGAGGGCGGCATCGGCTCCAACATCGACATCGAAACCGTCGGCGGGCTGGACGGCGATCCCTTCGTCAGCCTGCGGCTAGGGGCGGGACTAGAGGCGCGCAACGACACGGCGCGCGGGGACGGGGCGGCGGCGGGGCGGCTGGTCGGCGCGTCCGGGACCTGGGGCCTGGTGGGCGGCCTGTCGCAGGAGGGGCGTTCGGTCGTCTATGACCGGCTTCAGACCCAGCACTATGTCGCGCTGGATCTGGACGGCGCCACGGTGCTGGCCCCCAGCGACATCCGCACCACCGTCGAGCAGGAGGACCGGTTGAGGCGCAGCGCCTTCGCCGGCTTCGACTGGCGGCCGTCCGAGGCCTTCGCGCTGGATGTCGACGCCCTGGCGTCGACCTTCGACAACGCCATCCGCGAGGATCGGCTGGTCTATGGGCTGGCCGACCGGCTGGATCGGCCCGGCGCCCAGGTCGTCGTCCGGGACGGCGTCGTGGTCGCGGGGACGGTGGCGGACGGGCAGATCGACAACAACACCGAGTTCTCGGATCAGGCGCACCTGAATCTGGTGCTGTCGGTCGGGGCGCGGATCGCCTGGCGCGACTGGCGCGTGACGCCGCGCGTCAGCGGCTCGTGGGCCCGCTCGGTCCTCGACACGCCCTTGCAGCGCATATCGGCCGAGTCGCCCGAAGGCGTCGGCTATGTCTTCGACATGGCGGACGCGGTGGCGGCGCGGCGGGCGCCGGTGCTGACCACCGATTTCGACGTGCGCGCGTCCGACCAGCTGACGCCGGCCCGGTTCATGGTGCGCGCGATCGAATCCCGTGACGACGACCTGACCGGCCTGCTCGACGTCGAGCGTCGGCTGGACCTTGCCGGTCCGCTGGGGCGGTTGAGCGCATTGCGGCTGGGCGCCCAGTTCAGCGACCGGGGCCGCGACTACCAGCGGCGGGACCGCGAGGCCGTCCTGCGGCCGGGCGCCGTCGTCGATCCCGGCTTCTACGGCGGGCGCACGCCCGGCGACGTGTTCGATCGTCTTCTGGGCCAGGGCGCGGGGCCATGGATCGCCGCCGAGGCGGGTCGGTTCGGACAGGCCTATGTCATTGCGGGCGAGGTGGACGGCGTCTCGGCCCGGCCGGGCGACCTGACGCCGAAAGGGGCGGACCTGCAGAACTCCTACACGGTCGGGGAGCGGACCGCCGCGGCCTATGTCCGGCTGGATTTCGAGCGCGACCTGGGCGGCGGGGCGCTGTCCGGCAACGCCGGGCTGCGGCTGGTGGAAACCCGCACCGAGGTGGACGGCTGGATCCTGGACGCCGGCCCGGCGCCCCGGCCGGTGGCGTACGACGGCCGCCGTCAAGCCCTTCTGCCCAGCGCCAACCTGGCGATCGACCTGGCGGGGGGCGGCCGCGTCAGGCTGGCGGCGTCGCGCACCCTGACGCGGCCCTCGCTGGCCGAGCTTCGCGCCGCCACCGTGCCGGCCAGCAATCTGGTCTCGTCCATCTACAATCGCGGCCAGGCTGCGATCGACGATCCGTCGCCCGGCGTGGTCTTCTCGGGCGTCGGCGGCAATCCCGCGCTCAGGCCCTACGTCTCCGCCAATCTGGACCTGGCGTATGAATGGATTCGGCCCGGTTTCGCCGTCAGCGCCGCCGCCTTCCACAAGGCGATCCACGACTTCATTCAGCAGGTCGCCGCGCCGGAGACCCTGACGTTCGACACCCGCGCCGGAACGACGGTGCAGCTGGCGGTGCCGATCTCGCGGCCGCAGAACGTGGGACGGGCCGCCGTCACGGGGCTGGAGCTGGGTCTGCACCGCCGGCTGGCGTCGGGCCTGGGCGTCTGGGCCAGCGCCACCTTCGCCGACAGCCGCACCGCGGCCGGCCAGGCCCTGTCCGGCGTGTCGGACGTCTCCTGGTCGGTCAATCCGTTCTACGAGCGGGGGCCGCTGGGGATCAGCCTGTCCTGGACCTGGCGGTCGGCCTTCCTGTCGGAGGCGGACATGCAGGGCGGCGGCGTCTCGGCCTTCACGGTCGCGCCGGCCGGCTACCTGGACGGCCAGGTCACGCTGGACCTGGGCGCGGGCGCGCAGCTGGTGCTGTCGGGCTCGAACCTGACGGACACGATCGACGCCGCCTATGAGCAGGATCGCGGACGGCTGCTGCAGCTGGGGCGGGCCGGCCGCAGCGCCGCCCTGTCGCTTCGTTGGCGCCTGTGAGGTCGCGACCCGGGCGGACCCGGGCCAAGTCCGGGACACGTCAGGCCCCGGCGCGGTTCTTCACCAGATCGTCGACCACCGAAGGATCCGCCAGGGTGGAGGTGTCGCCCAGCGCCCCGACCTCGTTCTCGGCGATCTTGCGCAGGATGCGGCGCATGATCTTGCCCGAGCGCGTCTTGGGCAGGCCCGGCGCCCACTGGATCACGTCCGGCGTGGCGATGGGCCCGATCTCGCGCCGGACATGGGCGGCCAGCGCCTTGCGCAGATCCTCGCTGGGCTCGACGTCCTTGTTCAGGGTGACATAGGCGTAGATGCCCTGGCCCTTGATGTCGTGGGGATAGCCCACGACCGCCGCCTCGGCCACGTCGTCATGCAGCACCAGGGCGCTCTCGACCTCGGCGGTGCCCATGCGGTGGCCCGAGACGTTGATGACGTCGTCCACCCGCCCGGTGATCCAGTAGTAGCCGTCCGCGTCGCGCCGGCAGCCGTCGCCGGTGAAATAACGGCCCGGATAGGTCGAGAAATAGGTGTCGAAGAAACGCTGGTGGTCGCCATAGACCGTGCGCATCTGGCCCGGCCAGCTGTCGGTGATGCACAGATTGCCCGAGACGGCGCCGGTCAGTTCATGACCCTCGGCGTCGACGATCTGAAGCTCCACGCCCGGCAGGGGCTTGGTCGCCGAACCCGGCTTCAGGTCGGTGGCGCCGGGCAGGGGCGAGACCAGGATGCCGCCGGTTTCGGTCTGCCACCAGGTGTCGACGATCGGCAGGCGGCCTTCGCCCACCACCTCGTGATACCAGCGCCAGGCCTCGGGATTGATCGGCTCGCCGACCGTGCCCAGCAGGCGCAGCGACTTGCGGCTGGTCGCCTTCACGGCGGCGTCGCCTTCGCGCATTAGGGCGCGCAGGGCGGTGGGGGCGGTGTAGAAGATGTCGACCTTGTGCTTGTCGACCACGTCCCAGAAGCGGCTGACGTTCGGGTAGTTGGGCACGCCCTCGAACATCAGCGTCGTCGCCGCATTGGCCAGCGGGCCGTAGACGACATAGCTGTGGCCGGTGACCCAGCCCACGTCGGCCGTGCACCAGAAGACCTCGCCAGGGCGGTAGTCGAACACCAGTTCGTGCGTCCACGCCGCCCAGAACAGATAGCCGCCCGTGGTGTGCAGCACGCCCTTGGGCTTTCCGGTCGAGCCGGAGGTGTAGAGGATGAACAGCGGATCCTCGGCGTTCATCGGCTCGGGCGGGCAGTCGCTCGAGGCCTTGGCCGCCGCGGCGGCGTAGTCGACGTCGCGGCCTTCGATCATCGGCACGTCGGCGCCGGTGCGGCGGATGACCAGAACCGTGTCGACCTTCACCTTCTCCAGCGCCGCGTCGACATTGGCCTTCAGCGGAATGGTCTTGCCGCCGCGCAGCCCCTCGTCGGCAGTGATGACCAGGTTGGAGCCGCAGTCCTCGATCCGGCCGCACAGGCTGTCGGGCGAAAAGCCGCCGAACACGACCGAATGCACCGCGCCGATGCGGGCGCAGGCCAGCATGGCGTAGGCGGCCTCGGGGATCATGGGCAGATACAGGGTGATCCGGTCGCCCTTCTTCGCGCCGTGCGCCTTCAGCACATTGGCCATCCGGCACACCTCGGCGTGCAGTTCGCCGAAGGTGATGCGGCGGCTGTCGGCCGGGTCGTCGCCTTCCCAGAGGATCGCCGTCTCATCCTTGCGGTGCGGCAGGTGGCGGTCGATGCAGTTGGCCGAGACGTTCAGCACCCCGTCCTCGAACCAGCGGATGCGGAAGTCTTCCTTCCTGAAGGAGACGTCCTTGATCGTCGTCGGCGGCTTGATCCAGTCCAGTCGTTTCGCCTGTTCGGCCCAGAAGGCGTCGGGGGTCTCGCGCGCCGCGATCCGGGCCGCCTCGTAGGCTTCGCGGTCCATGTGGGCGCGGGCGGCCAGTTCGGCGGGAACGGGATAGAGTTCGGAATCGGGCACGCGAGACGTCTCCAGCATCAATCAGAATCCATATTTCGCGAACAGGGACAGGCGGGTCATGTCGCCGCTGACGCCGGATTCCAGCTCGCGCTCACCGAACATCAACTCGGCCCCGACATCAAATCCCGTCAGCGGCGTCCAGATCAGGTTTCCGCGAACGCTCTGGGCCGAACTGTTGACGCCCAGGCCGGTCAGGCCGGTGTCGTTGTCCACCTCCTGCACCGACCAGATCAGGTTCGAGCGCCAGCCGGGCGTCCAGATGTGGCGATAGGCGGCGAAGCCGGCCAGGACGCCGATCGTCTCCAGCTCGCCGCTGTCGGTCAGCACCGCGTCGTTGGAGAAGTTCAGGCCGATGTAGCGGCCGACGCCGTCGCCGCCGCTGATCATGAAGCGCAGGTCGTCCTGCGCCCCGACCTTGAGCCTGGCCGAGGCCGACAGGCCCCAGCCGGTGGCCGAGCTGTCGACGTCGGTCAGCGGGCTTTCGTACTTCAGCTGGCGCAGCAGGCCCGACAGCTGGACCTCGCCCCAGGGCCTGGCCATCACATAGCGGGCGGTCAGGTCGGGCAGGGCGTTGTCGTCGGCGACGATGCGCGCGCCGCCGCCGAACGGCGTCACGGTCGTTTCGGGGTTTTCGATAGCGATCGAGAACGGGCCGCGCGTGTAGCGGATCTGGGCCTGACGGGCGAAGACCGTGCCTTCGGACGGGCCGATGTAGTCGGCGGTCTCGGGCAGGACGTTGATGTTCTGGAAGTTGGTCCACTCCTGGCCGAACAGCCAGTTGTCGATGGTGACGAAGGCGCGGCGCAGGGCCGGATTGGCGGGGCTGGTGGTGCGCTGGTCGCCGGCGCCGGGCAGGACTTGGAAGTCCATCTCGATCCGGCTGCCGACCTTGTGGCCGCCGACCATGCCGTCGGTGGTGAACCAGAAGCGGGTCTGGCGCGCATTGAAGTCGGTGGCGGTGTCCTCGTCGGCGCCGCCGACCGGGATCGAGCCGGGCAGGTAGAATTCGCGCAGCGCATCGCCGTTGGCGGGATCGCCGCCGGAATAGTTCGAGGCGGTGGCGTCCAGCTTGATGAAGCCGCCGAACTTCACCGTATGGGCGCCGATGCGGAAGCCGTCTGTGGGGGCGGCCGGCGCGGCGGGCGCGGGCGCGGCGGCCGGGCGGGTCTCCAGCCGGATGATGTCCTGCTGTTGCGCCGCCTGCTGGGTGCGGGCGGCGACGACCTCGGTCTTGAGGGCGTTCAGCTCGGCCTCCAGCTGGGCGATGCGGGCCTCGAGGGCCGTCGAATCCTGGGCCAGGGCGGCGCCGGGGACCAGGAGGATGGCGGCCATGCCGACGCCTCCCAGAAGAACGGATCGTTTCATGGTCTCTCCTCCCGCGCCCGTCTGATGCAGGCGTCGGCGACAGCTTTTCGCCTCGGGGGAGTGGCGGCCATTAGCCAATGGTCTACTTTCGACCAAAGTCGATCCGCGCCATGGTGCCCGCAACGCGGTCGACAAGCAGCCGCGACGAGGAAAAGCCCATGGACCGTATCGTCGTCGCCGACGATCATCCCCTGTTCCGCGCGGCGCTGCGTTCCGCCGTGGAGAAGGCCGCGCCGGACGCCGCGATCGAGGAATGCGCCAGCCTGGTCGAGGTCCGCGCCGCCCTGTCTCAGCCGGTCGACCTGCTGCTGCTGGACCTGAAGCTTTCGGACAGCGAGGGCATGGCGGGTCTGGCCGCGATCCGCGCCGAACACCCCGCCGCGCCGGTCGCCGTGGTCTCGGCCAGCGAGGACGCGCCGGTGGTGCGGCACGTTCTGGGTCTTGGCGCCGCCGGCTTCATTCCCAAGTCCGCCGCCCTGCCTCAGATGGTGGAGGCGATCGGCGCCATTCTGGCCGGCGACGGCTGGTGGCCCGACCTGCCCGAGGACGAGACGGACGACGATCTGGCCGGGCGCGTCGGCAGCCTGACGCCGTCCCAGCTGCGCATCCTGGAAGGGCTGAAGGCCGGGCGGTTGAACAAGCAGATCGCCTTCGACCTGGGCGTGTCCGAGGCGACCATCAAGGCGCACCTGACCAGCGTCTTCCGCAAGCTGGGCGTCCAGAATCGCACCCAGGCGGTGATCCTGGCCAAGCAGCTGGACACGGTTTGAGATCCGAGCGGCGGATCGGGCTCAGCTCGACAGAAACGCCTTCAGCGCCGCCGGCTTAATCGGCTTGGGCAGCAGCACCGCCCCCGCCGCCGCGGCCTGCTCCTTCAGCCCGTCGCGGGTGTCGGCGGTCACCAGGGCGATGCGGCGCACGCCGTGCGGCCGCAGGCGGTCGATCACCGCAAACCCGTCCGGCCCCTCGCCCAGATGCAGGTCGACCACCGCCGCGTCGAAGCCGCCGCCCGCCGCCCGGGCCTGATCCACCGTCGCCGCCAGCGTCGGCCGCGCGCCCCAGCGCGTCAGCAGCGCCGACAGGGCGTCCAGGATGGCCGGCTCATTGTCCACGCACAGCACCCTGAGCCCCGCCAGCGGCAGGCGGGGATCGACCTCGCGCGGCGGCTCGCTGGCGGTCTCGGCCGGGGCGCGGGGCAGGGTGATGCGGAAGGCGGTGCCGCGCCCGACGCGCGAGGTCAGGTCCAGCGGATGGTCCAGAAGGCTGGACAGCCGCCGCACGATGGCCAGGCCCAGGCCCGCGCCGGGCTCGTCCACCGGGGCGCCCGGCAGGCGGACGAACTCGCCGAAGACGTGCTCGCGATCGGCCTCGGGAATGCCGCGGCCCGTGTCGCAGACCAGGATGCGCACGGCCTCGCCGCCGCGCCGCGCGCCGACCAGCACCCGCCCCCGGTCGGTGTAGCGGATGGCGTTGACGATCAGGTTCTGCAGCATCGAGCGCAGCAGGTCCGCGTCGGACGCGACCCACAGGCCGGAGCGGACGATGTCGAGGCTTAAGCCCTTCGCCTCGGCCACCGGCTGGAACTCGCGGCGCAGCTCGTCGAACAGGGCGTCCAGCGACAGCCGCCGCACCGCCGGCTGGACCCCGCCGGCCTCCAGCTTGGACAGGTTCAGCAGGGCCGTCAGCAGACGGTGGGCGCTGTCGATGGCGCGGTCGGCGTTGGTGGCCAGCCCTTGCGCCCCGTCGTCCAGCGCCGGCTCCTCCTTCAGCGCCGCGATGAACAGCCGCGCGGCGTGCAGCGGCTGCAGCAGGTCGTGGCTGGCGGCGGCCAGGAAGCGGGTCTTCGACGCGGTGGCGTCCTCGGCCACGCGGCGCGCCTCCTCCAGCCGTTCGGTGCGGTCGGCGACGCGCGCCTCCAGCCGCTCGTTGGCCTCTTCCAGCTGGCGGGCGGCGCGGCGCAGGGCGGTGATGTCGGTGTAGCTGGCGGCGTAGCCCCCGCCGGGGATCGGCGCGCCGGACGAGCGCAGCACCCGCCCGTCCGGCCGCGCACGCTCGTGCTCGTGCGGGATGCGCCGGCTCAGCGCCTCCAGCCGTCGCTCGACCCAGGCCTCGACCTCTTCGGGGCTCTCGCCGCGCTCGGCGTTCAGGCGATAGATGCTCGCCACCGGCAGGCCCACGTGGACGAAGCCGGGCGGCAGGTCGAACATCTCGACATAGCGCCGGTTCCAGGCCGTGACGCGCAGGTCCTCGTCGACCACGATCACGCCCTGGTCGATGTTGTCCAGCGTGGTCTGCAGCAGGTCGCGGTTGAACTGGACCGCCTGGGACGCCTCGTCCAGCATCCGCACGACGTCCTCGGGCGCGCGGCCGCCGCCGGCCAGGGCGGCGGCGATGACCCGACGGGCCGAGGCCGCGCCGATGGCGCCCGCCAGCATCCGTTCGGC
>NZ_JAYRPA010000060.1:0-1993 GCF_041911375.1 Brevundimonas sp.
GCGACGGCGCTGATCGTCAAGGTATTTTCCGGTGCGCTCAGCGATTACCTGGGCCGGCGCAAGGGGCTGGCGGTCTTCGGCTATGCGCTGGGGGCGCTGACCAAGCCGGTGTTCGCGCTCGCCTCGGGCGCCGGCATCGTCCTCGCCGCCCGCCTGCTCGACCGCATCGGCAAGGGCGTGCGCGGCGCCCCGCGCGATGCCCTGATCGCCGATCTCGCGCCACCGGCGATCCGCGGCGCCGCCTTCGGGCTGCGTCAGTCGCTCGATACGGTCGGCGCCTTCGTCGGCCCGCTGCTCGCCACCGGGCTGATGCTGCTGTGGGCCGACGATTTCCGGGCAGTCTTCTGGGTTGCCGTGATTCCCGGCCTGCTCGCCGTCGCCCTGCTGTGGGCCGGCGTCCGCGAGCCGCACCGGGCGCAGCCGGAAAGGCGCGGCAACCCGATCTCGCGCGCCAGCCTGCGGCGGCTGGGGGGCGCCTACTGGTGGGTGGTCGGTGTCGGCGGGCTGTTCACGCTGGCCCGCTTCAGCGAGGCCTTTCTCGTTCTGCGCGCGCAACAGTCGGGCATCGCGCTGGCGCTGGTGCCGCTGGTCATGGTCGCCATGAATCTCGTCTATGCGCTGGCCGCCTACCCGTTTGGCCGCCTGTCCGACCGCGTCAGCCATGCCGGTTTGCTGGCCGGCGGCCTGCTGGTGCTGGTCACCGCCGACCTGGTGCTGGCGGCCAGCGTGCACTGGGGCGCGCTGCTGGCCGGGGTGGCGCTGTGGGGCATCCATCTCGGCATCACCCAGGGGCTGCTGGCGACGATGGTCGCCGCTACGGCGCCAGCCGACCTGCGCGGCACGGCGTTCGGCTTCTTCAACCTGGTCAGCGGCGTCGCCATGCTGCTTGCCAGCCTGTGCGCGGGGCTGCTGTGGGATCGCTTCGGGGCCGAATTCACTTTTTACGCCGGCGCGGCGTTCAGCCTGGTCGCCCTCCTGGCGCTTGCCGGACGGCCACGCGGAACGCCGTCGCGCGGGTGATTTCCGTTCGCCGCAGGCGGGCGCATACTGTACGTGTCTGCACCGCTGGCCTTCCGGCCGTCCGGGCGGCATAATCCGCCTCCTTTCAGGAGTTGACTCATGACCACGGCCATCATCCTCTTCGCCCACGGCGCCCGCGATCCGGAATGGGCCAATCCGCTGCGCCGCGTCCAGGCGGCGATCCGCCAGCGGGCCGGCGACAAGGCGGTCGAGCTCGCCTTCCTCGAATTCATGGCGCCGACGCTGGCCGACTGCGCGGCGGGGCTGGTCGCCGGCGGCGCGTCGGAGATTGTCGTGATTCCGATGTTCATCGCCCAGGGTGGCCATCTCAAGCGCGACGTGCCGGAAATGCTGGACCAGTTGCGGTCGACCCATCCGGAAGTGCGATTTTCATTGGCGGGGGCGATCGGCGAGCACGAAACCGTCGTCCAGGCCATGGCGGCGGCGGCGTTGCAAGCGGCTGGTTCGGAGTTTGCTTAACCCCCCGCATGCTTACCGTACTCGTCATCGATGAATCCCGTTCGCGGGCTGGAGAAATCTGCGCCGGGCTGGCGCTCGCCGGCTATCAGGTGGCCGCCATCCTGGCCGGCTCGGAAAACCTGACGGCGGAGGTGGAGAAACTCCAGCCCGACGTCATCCTGATCGACACCGACAGCCCGAGCCGCGACACGCTGGAAAATCTGGCGGCGATGCACAAGGACATGCCACGGCCGGTCGTCATCTTCACCCAGGAAGACGGCCAGGCGACCATCCGCGACGCCGTCAGGGCGGGCGTTTCGGCCTACGTGGTGGATGGCCTTGATCCCAGGCGCATCAAGCCGATTGTCGAGGTGGCGCGCGCCCGTTTCGAGGATACGCAGGCGCTGCGTCGCGAACTCGACGAGATTTCGCAGAAGCTTTCCGAGCGCAAGCTGGTCGACAAGGCCAAGGGCGTGCTGATGAAGGCGCGCGGGCTCGACGAGGACGCGGCCTA
>NZ_JAYRPA010000061.1:0-10268 GCF_041911375.1 Brevundimonas sp.
CTTCGGCCGCTCCCATGGCCACGGCGCCCGCCCCGGCCCCCGAGCCGGCCGAGGCGCCGTCCTCGCCCGCCGCTTCGGCGCCCCCGCCCCCGCCCGGTCGGCGCGACATCAATCCGTACGACCGCGACATCCCGATGACGGTGCCGCTGAACTTCAACAGCCGGGTGCTGGGCGAACTGCCCGTGGTCCTGACGCGGGACGACCGCTTCATCGTCGAGAGCGCGGGCTTCAAGGTCCTGATCGATCCGCTGCTGACGCCCGAGGCCCAGGCCGAGCTGGCCGCGCGCATCCGGGGCATCGACTCCTTCGCGCCCGAAGAGATCAACGACACCGGCATCAGCCTGGACTACGACGCCGAGCAGCTTGCGGTCCTGGTGCTGCGCATCGACCCGACCAAGCGCTCGGTCGAATCCCTGTTCCGCGGCGGCCGCCCCGAGGAGCCAGGCCTGCCGCCCGAAAACTTAAGCGCCTTCCTGAACAGCAACGTCGCCATCCAGCGCTTCGAATCGACCGGGGATTTTAGTAAGCCCAGCGTCTTCCTGAACGGCGCTGTCCGCTACAAGAACCTGGTGTTCGAGGCCGACGTCCAGGGCCGCGAGGACCTGTTCACCGGCGAATACGAAGTCGAACGCCGCTACGCCCGCTTCGTCTATGACCAGGCCGAGGACTTCCGCCGCTGGTATCTGGGCGACCTCGAACCCGAAATCCGCGGCCGCCAGGGCTTCGCTGAACTCGGCGGCGTGGGCGTCTCGCGCCAGCGCCAGCGGTTCGACGCCTTCCGTAACAACGTCCTGTCTGGCGGCCGCCAGCTCGTGCTTCAGGAATCCTCGACCGTCCGTGTGCTGAGGAACGGCGTCTTCGTGCGCGAATTCCGCCTCGACCCGGGCCAGTACGACCTGTCGAACCTGCCGCTGGAGACCGGTTCCAACGACATTCAGATCGAGATCCAGAACGACTCCGGCCGCGTCGAGACGGTCGGCTACAGCGCCTATCTGGACGCCATCGAGCTGGAGCCCGGCGACTATGAGTACGGCGCCTATCTGGGCGCGGTGAACAACGGCGTCTTCGGTTCGCCGGACTATTCGGAGGGCAAGGTCGCCCTCACCGGCTTCTGGCGCAAGGCGTTCGAAAACCGGCCCGCTGTCGGCATCGGCGTCCAGGCGTCCGAGGACGCCCAGACTCTGTCGGGCCAGAGCCAGTTCATCCTGCGCAATGGCGCGCGGGTACGAGTCGATGGGGCTATCAGCAACGGCGATCCCGGCGCCGGCTACGCCTTCGCGGTCGGCTATGACCACATCATAGACTTGGGCGATACCTACGACAGCTGGACGGTCGTGGCGGACTTCACCTCCGAGGATTTCGCCACCATTGGCAATCCGATGGCCCAGAATCCGACATCCTGGGTGTTCTCGGGTGGCTATTCGCACCAGTTCTCGCGGGACTGGCTGGCCAACGTCAGCGCCTCCTACCGGATGAGCCGCAGCGATCTCAACGACGATTCCTATTCGGTCAACGCCACCACCACCTATCGCTTCGCCCCGCAATGGAGCGCCCAGTTCGGCCTGGAGTACGCCGATTTCGGCTCCACCTTCGGCGGCTTCCGCTCCGACGGCTTCGGCGCCACCTTCGCCCTGATCTGGCAGCCGCGCTACGACCGCCGCACCGAGGCCCGCTACAGCTCGGCCCGCAACAGCGGCAGCGTCCGCTTCCAGCAGTCGACCGAGAACCGTGTCGGTTCGTGGGGCTATTCGGTGGCCTCGACCTATGACGACGGTCCCTCGACCCTGTCTGGTCAGCTGGACTACATCGCCAACCGCTTCGACGGGAGCGTGACGCACACCGCCTTCGGCAACGACTTCTCGGACATCACAGCCGAGCAGGTGACCACCTTGCGCCTGGGCTCCTCGATCGCCACCACCGGCGGCAAGGTCTCGATCGGCCGCAACATCTACGACAGCTTCGCCATCGTCTATCCGCACGAGACCATCGCGGACCATCCCGTCATCGTCGGCGACAGCTTCCAGGGCGGCCATTACACCGGCCGCAGCGGCGCCCTCGGCGGGGCCCTCGCCAACAACCTGACCTCCTACGTCAACCAGTCCGTCCGCTATGACGTGCTGGACGCGCCCCTGGGCTACAACATTGGCGACGGCGTCGCCCGCGTGCGGCCGACCTACAAGAGCGGCTACGCCATCGAGGTCGGCAGCGCCAAGTTCGTCAGCGCCCTGGGCCGTCTGATCGGCAACGCCGACCGTCCGGTGGCCCTGATGTCCGGCCGCGTGCGGCCCGTGGACGATCCGGCGGCCGAGCCCGAGCTGTTCTTCACCAACTCGGTCGGCCGCTTCGCCATGCAGAACCTGGAGCCGGGCAAGCGCTATCGCGTTGAACTGTTCTCCACGCCCGCCTTGGGCTTCGAGTTCACCGTGCCCGCCGACAACGAGGGGCTGCTCGACCTGCAGATGGTCCGCGTGCCCCTCGATGTGCCCGAAGAGTGAAGCCAAGGAGGCTGCCATGTCCCGCGTCCGCCCGTCCGTCCTGGCCCTGACCGCCGCAGCGGCCGCGCTGCTGGCCGTGCCCGCCGCCGCCTCGGCCCAGCCGCGCGACTGCCAGATCCAGATCGATTCCGGCGCCCAGCAATGGACGCTGCGCTACGATCCGTTCGAGCAGGACTCGGCCGTGCAGCAGTTCGACCTCGGCGTCGTCAACACCGGCGACACGGCCTGCAACGTCGTCAGCCGGGTCGAGCTGCGCGGCGAGACCTTCGGCCTGTCGCCCCAGGCGGGCGGGCCGCGTCTGGTCTACAATCTGGTTGACGAGACCGCCGGCGCCGATGTGACGCCCCGCGCGGGCCAGAGCGCGCGCAACGTCGGGGCCCGGCCGATCCGCCTCAGCCCGGGCGAGCGCGGCCTGATGCGCTTCTCCTTCGCCGTGGCCCCGTCCGACACCCTGTCGGCCGGCCTCTATTCCCAGACGGCCTTCATCAGCCTGGAGAAGCCGAACGGCGATCCGCTGAGCGAGAAGCCGATCACCCTGAACGTCGAGGTGCCCTCGGCCGCCGTCATGGGCCTGAAGGGCGAGTTCCGCCGCACCGGCGGGGTGGCCACCCTCGACCTGGGCAAGCTCAGCGAGGGCGTGCGCCAGCTGCGCACCACCCTCTATGTCCTCAGCACCGCCGGCTACGCGGTGTCGGTGACGTCCGAGAACCAGGGCCGCCTGCGCCAGGGCTCCAGCGACTGGTACGTGCCCTACGGCCTGGCCCTGGGCGAGCGGGACATGGACCTGTCGCGCGGCGGCCGGCTGGACGTGGTCTCGAACCGCGCGCGGCTGGACGACTATCCGCTGACGATCCGCATCGGCAGCACGGCGGGCCGGCGGGCCGGCGACTATTCCGACGTCCTGACCTTCACCGTCGCCGCCCTCTGATCTAGGGCCTTCGGGCATGAGAAAAGAGGCGGGACGCCGCGCGCCCCGCCTCCCTGAATTTCAGTCGCCGGGAACGCCCGGGCGTCAGATCGGCTGGATCGTCAGCGCCAGGATCAGCGGCTCGTCTAGCGTGACCTCATCGAACCGATAGGACACCGAACGGATGGTGGCGATGCTGGAGCGGCGCAGCACCTGGCCGCCCGACTTGTCGAGGTCCAGAAGCCGGTCGCCATAGACCATGAGGGCCTTCTCGGTCGGCGCCAGGGGACGGTACTGGGCTGAGACGGTGAAGCCGCCCGGGCTGTTGCAGGCCTCGACCACCTCTCCGGCACGGCCGCTTTCGGCCATCACGGGCGAGGTGGGCTTAACCCAGCAGGCCACCGGCACGGTGGCGCGCAGGCGATAGGTGCCCCCGGCGGTCGAGCCGGCCGAGGCCGGCGCCGCGGCGGCGAACAGGACGCCCGCGAGGGCGGCGGCGGAAAGAGCGCGAAGGATGCCTTGGGTCATGGGCCGGTCCGATCTGCACATTGCAGCCTGACCCTAGACCCGCGCCTGTTAAGGTCCCGCCAGCGAACACGGCTAAGGATCGCTTGCGAACCATGCTTACCGGACGGTCAACCGTACCCGGCCCCGTTCACGCCGCCAGAAGGTTCTCCACCACCCCGCGCAGCTTGTCCGGCAAGGGCTTGGGCCGGCGGGTCTCGGCGTCGACATAGACGTGGACGAAATGGCCGATGGCGGCGGGCGTCGCCACGCCGCGCCGGAACACCGCGAAGCCGTAGCGCACGCTGGAGGTGCCGATGTGGTCGACCTTGATCCCCACCTCGATCACGTCGGGGAACTTCAGCGCCGAGGCGTAGCGGCAGCCGCTGTCGACCACCAGGCCGATGGACTCTCCCAGCGCGTCGGCGATCAGCAGGTGGGCGTTCACCGCCGAATCCACGAACTCGTAGAATTTGGCGTTGTTGATGTGCCCGTACTGGTCGTTGTCGGCCCAGCGGGTCGAGACCATGTGAAAGGCCCGGTAGGTGGCGCGTTCGGCCAGGGGGCCTTCGTCTCTCTTCGGCATTCGCATCTCCCTTGCGGCGCTGGCGGCCTTGGCGGCGCTCTGGTCCGGTCCGCGAACGCTCGGGCTTGGACGACGCGACGTCAAGCGCCTATCGAATGACGATCGATGACGAAGGCTTGACCATGGCTGTTGAAACCCGCGCCGCCGTCCTGTCGTCCATGGGGGCCGCGCGCCCCTACGCCGACAGCCGCCCCCTGTCCGTCCAGACCGTCGCACTGGAGCCGCCCGGTCGGGGCGAGGTGCAGGTGGCGATCCGCGCGGCGGGCCTGTGCCATTCGGATCTGTCGGTCATCAACGGCGACCGGCCCCGCCCCCTGCCCATGGCCCTGGGCCACGAGGCGGCCGGCGTGGTCGAGGCGCTGGGTCCCGGCGTCGACGACCTGAAGATCGGCGACCGTGTGGTCATGGTCTTCATGCCGTCGTGCGGCCATTGCGATCCGTGCGCAGGCGGCCGTCCCGCCCTGTGCGAGCCCGGGGCGGCGGCCAACGGCCGCGGCGAGCTGCTGGGCGGCGGCCGGCGCCTGTTCCGCGAGGGCGAGGCCCTGAACCACCATCTCGGCTGTTCCGCCTTCGCCGAGCGCGCCGTGGTCTCGCGCCGGTCGCTGGTGCGCATCGACCCGGACCTGCCGTTCGAGATCGCCGCCCTGTTCGGCTGCGCCGTGCTGACCGGCGTCGGGGCCGTGGTGAACACCGCCGGCGTCAAGGCGGGTCAGGGCGTCGTCGTGATCGGGCTGGGCGGGGTCGGCCTGGCCAGCGTCCTGGGCGCCCTGGCCTGCGGCGCCGCGCCGGTCGTGGCCGTGGACCTGTCGGAGGAAAAGCTGGCCCTCGCGCGAACCTTCGGCCCGGTGCGCACGGTCAACGCCGCCGACGCCGACGCGGTGGAGCAGGTGCGGGCCCTGACGGGCGGCGGCGCCGACTTCGCCTTCGAAATGGCCGGCTCGGTCCGCGCCCTGGAGGCCGCCTGGAAGATGACAAAGCGCGGCGGGACCACCGTCACCGCCGGCCTGCCCCCGCCCGAGGCGGCGCTGGCGGTCAACGTCGTCTCCCTGGTGGGGGAGGAGCGCACCTTGAAGGGCTCCTACATCGGAACCTGCGTGCCCCGTCGCGACATCCCCCGCTACGTCGCCCTCTACCGCGACGGCCGCCTGCCGGTCGACCGCCTGCTCAGTGGCGTCATTCCCCTGGACGACATCAACGCGGGCTTCGACCGACTGCACGCCGGCGAGGTGGTGCGCCTGGTGGTCAGGCCCTGAGGCCTATTCCGCAGCCGGCGCATCCTTCAGGTTCATGTCCAGCCAGCGGGTCATCTCCCACAGGGTGTGGCCGACCGATTCCCGCGCCCGATAGCCGTGCGCCTCCAGCGGCAGGGTGACGTAGCGCGCCGTCGCCCCCAGCCCCTTCAACGCCGCATAGAAGCGTTCGGACTGGACGGGGAAGGTGCCGGAGTTGTCGTCCGCCTCGCCATGGATCAGCAGGATCGGCTCGTTGATCTGGTTCGCATAGGTGAAGGGCGACATCTTCGTATAGATGTCCGTCGCCTCCCAATAGGTGCGCTGCTCGGCCTGGAAGCCGAACGGCGTCAGGGTGCGGTTATAGGCGCCCGACCGAGCGATGCCGGTGCGGAACAGGTCGGTGTGCGCCAGCAGGTTCGCCGTCATGAAGGCGCCGTAGCTGTGGCCGCCGACCGCGATCCGGTCGCGCCGCGCCACGCCCATCTCGACCACCGCGTCCACGGCGGCCTGGGCGTCGGCGGTCAGTTGCTCGACATAGGTGTCGTTCGGCTCGGCGCCGTCCTTGCCGATGATCGGCATGGAGGGGTTGTCGAAGATGGCGTAGCCCTGGGTCAGCAGGAACAGGTGGCTGGACCCGCTGGGCCGCACGAAGCGGTTTTGCACGTCCACCGTCTGGCCGGCCACGGCCGCGTCGGTGAACTCGGCCGGATAGGCCCACATCAGCATCGGCAGCGGTCCGTCACGGTCCTTGTCGTAACCGGCCGGCAGGTACAGCGTCCCCGACAGCTTGACCCCGTCCGCCCGCTCATAGGTCACCAGCTGCCGCGTCGCCTCGGCCAGCTGCGGCGCCGGGTCGGGGAAGTCGGTCAGGGCCGTGGTCTGTCCGCTGGCCAGGTCCCGCACCTGAAGGTTCGGCGGGTCCAGCCGCGTCTCGCGCTGGGTCACCACGCGCCGGCCCGCGTCGTCCAGGAAGCCGATCACATATTCATAGTCGCCGGGCGCGGAGGTCCACAGCCGCTCGCTCTGGCCCGTCGCCGGATCCATGGCCGCCAGGAAGGGGAAGGCCCCCTGGGGCGTCGCGCCCGGCCCGGACATCAGGATGCGTCCTTGGGCGTCGAACCGCATCACCGGCCGGCCCGCGGCGTTCGGCTCGCTGACGGGCTGGCCCGGGTTGTCGTAGCGGGCCTGATAGTTCCGCTCCAGCAGCACCCGGCCCTGGCCGGGGTTGGACGGGTCGACGACGAAGCGCGTCTCGTGGCGGGTGTTGAACCAGCGGCTGCCGACGATCGCCAGGTCGTCGCGACCCCAGTCGATCCCGGCGTAGCGTTCCTGCAGGTCGATGAGCTTGACCGGCGGCGCGCCGAACGGCGCGGCCTGCATCATCACCCGGTCGCGGTACTCGGCCTCGGTGCGGACGTCGCCGCCGTCCAGAGCCTCGACCCAGACCAGGGTCGCGGGCGCGTCGGCGCGCCATTCGACCGCGCGCGGCCCCGGCGCCACCGCGTCGAAGGCGGTCGGCACGTCGTCGCGCAGCGGCAGGTCGGCGATGCGCCGCACCTCGCGCCCGGCCATGTCCAGGACGGCGATCTCGGTCGGGAACAGGCCCGCCGGCACGGCGTAGCTGTAGGGCCGCTTCAGCGTCTCGGTCAGGATGTAGCGCCCGTCCGGCGACACGGAGACCTCGGCGTGAACGCCGGGGGCGCCGATCGGCCGGGGATCGCCGCCCAGCGGCGCCAGCGTCAGCTGGCTGGTGAAATAGTGATCGAACAGCGCCTCATCGTGCGCGTCCTGCAGCAGGTCCTGATAAGTCCGCGCCGGCGCCACGCGCCCGGTCGTCTCCTCGATGGTCGGGCCGCGAGGCGTCGGACTGGCCGCCGGCGCCGCGCCGCGCCCGGCCGGGACCGCCTCGATCAGCAGACCCGAGCTGTCGGGCAGCCACTGATAGCCGCCGCCGTTCGTCATGTTGACCGCCACGCCGTTCAGCTTGCGCGCCCGGGCCGCCTGCACATCCACGACCCACAGCTCCAGCGCGGCCGGGCCGTCCATCACCAGCGCCAGATGGCGGCCGTCGGGTGAGAAGCGCGCGCCCGTGAAGCGAGCCCCGGCCGGCAGCGGCACGGCCCGCGCCTCACCGCCGTCCACCGGCTTCAGCGACAGGCCCGTCAGCCAGGCGATCCGGCTCTCGGCGGGTCCGTTGTTCCGGGGGTTGATCCGATAGCCCGCCAGCCTCAGCATCGGCTCGGACAGGGCCTGGATCGACGGCAGGTTCGACCGATCCATCAGCACCAGCGTCCTGCGGTCCGGGCTCAGCATCGACGCCGGCGTCGGCTTGGCGTCCAGGATGTCCGCGATGGGCTGCGGCGGCTGCTGATAGACCGCCGGGGCAGGCGCCCCGTCCTGCATCGTCAGGGCCAACGCCGGCGCGGTCAGCGCCGTGCCCGCCATCAACAGCGCCGCACCCGCGACCCGGATCGATCTCATCATGTTCGGAAGCTCCCCACGCACAGACGCGGCACGCTATGCGGCTCCGGCGCCGAGGCCAACCCCTAAAGCTAGGGCGTAGCGACTCGCATCTCGGCGATACGGCACGCGGCGCAGGCCTCGGCCTTCAGGATCAGGGTGTTGGTTCCTGCGAGGATGGGCAGCGCCGGGGTTGCGGCCTCATGCCAACCATCGCCGGCGGGCAGGTCCACCGTGACCGGCGTCCCCCCGTTCAGGGACAGCGACACCCGTCCGCCCGCGCCGATCACCGTCACCGGCCGCTCGCCCGCCGTCTCGGCCGTCAGGGTGTAGCGCAGCCATTCACCGGTCTCGAACTCGGCCACCACCGGCCGGCGGTCGACCACGGCGATGTCGACGCCATCGTTGCGCCAGGTGCGGCCCGTGTTCCACCAGGGGATCCGCTCGCCCGGCCCGTCGGTGTCGGAATCATAGACGTCGGACCAGGCGGCGCCCGCCCGCCCCAGGTCGTAGTCCGCCGCCCGGATCGTCAGCCCCTCGGCCGTCAGTCGATGCTCCGTATACGGAACGACGGCGTCGGAGTGCGGCTGGCGCAGCATGGCGTCGACCACGTCGCGGTGCTGAATCACGTTCTCGAAGCGGATGTCGTGCGTCGCCAGCCGCATCAGCGTCGCCTCCGCCTCGGCCGCAGAGGGGCGGGGCCCCTGACCGGTCAGATAGGCGACCAGGGCCGGCCAGCCGGGATTGGGCGCGATCTCAAGCGGCTGGTTGAAGCCGATCTTCTTCAGCGGCCAGAAGGCCCAACCGATCCCCTCGCCCTCCACCAGACCGATCGTCTCGGTGAACCAGGTGTTGGAGTTCTCGCCCGACTCCCCCAACCACACCGGCGCGTCGTTCTCGTCCCTCAGCCGCAGGATGTCGGCGATCGAGGCCCGGTCGGTGGCGTTCCAGTATTTGTGGAAGCTGATGACGGTGTTGTCGTCCCACAGGGGCATGACGCCGCGGTAGTTGTTGCCCCAGCAGTTGCCCTCGATGATGATCATATGCCGCTGGTCCACTTCGCGGATGGCGGCGGTGATCTCCATCATCAGCTGGCGCAGGGGCGCGTTGGTCGTCTCCTCGCAGCCGTGCCCGCCGCCGGGCTTTTCGAAGTCCCAGTTCGGCTCGTTGATGATGTCATAGGCGCCGATCCCCGGCTCGTCGGCGTAGCGTTCGGCCAGCCGCCGCCACAGGGCGACCGTCTTCCGGCGGTTTTCGGCGCTGTCCCAAAGCGACGGCTTGTCCGGATCGCGGTCCGAGATGGCCAGGTCCGACCCCTGCCCGCCCGGCGCGGCGTGAAGGTCCAGGATCAGATGCATGCCGTTGGCCTTGGTCCAGGTCAGCAGGGCGTCGATCTCGGCGAAGCCCTCCGCCTTCCAGGTGTCCTGGCCCGGAACCGGCTCCTCCTCGATCGGCAGGGTCAGCCGGTCGTAGTGCATCGGCAGCCGCACCGAGTTGAAACCCCAGCGCCCCATGGCGTCGATGTCGGCCTTGGTCGTGTGGTTGGCCCGCCAGGCGGCGTAGAATTCTTGCGTCTTCTCCTCGCCGATCAGTTCGACGATCCGTTCACGGATGACATGCTGCTGACCCAGGGCGCCCAGCTGCAGCATATAGCCTTCCTGCAGCAGCCAGCCGCCCAGCCCCATGCCGCGCAGGATCACCGGATCGCCCGTCTCGTCGACGATCCTCGTCCCCTCGGCCCGCAGCCAATCCTGCGCCGAGGCCGCGCCCCCCACGCCCATCCCCGCACAGAGCGCCGCCGCCGCGCAAGCGGCCCTTGCCAGAGTTCTCATCGTCGCCTCCCGGACGTTCTTGTGAACGTTCTCAATGCCGAGAGGCTCGCCCGGGGGCGGCCGCGCGTCAAGCCGGGTCGAACAGCAACGCCTCGACCTCCGCCCGCTCCGGCAGCGACGACATCACGGTCTTCGTCACGGTCAGCGGCCGGGTGTCCGATCTCGACATCAGCTTCTCCTCGCAGCCCAACCTGCCCGAGGATGAGGTGTTGGCGCGCCTGATCTTCAACCGCAGCATCGACGAACTGTCGC
>NZ_JAYRPA010000062.1:0-61731 GCF_041911375.1 Brevundimonas sp.
GCGGTGCAGGCCGCGCTGGGCGCGTTCGGCGGGGCGCGGGCGGATGGCGGGCCGGTGCTGGCTGGCGGCGCCTACCTGGTCGGCGAGCGCGGGCCCGAGGTGTTCCGGCCGGCGACAGGCGGATCGGTCGAGCCGGCGGTCGGCGGCGGGGTGACGGTGAACGTCACCGTGGACGGCGGGGCGCCGGCGCTGCTGCGGTCCGAAGCGCAGATCGCCCAGATGCTGGCGCGGGCGGTCAGCCTGGGCGCGCGACGGATATGATGGATCCTCTCCCGCGATGCGGGAGAGGATCCGGTCGGTCAGACGCCCTTCGGGTTCGGGCCGAAGCGGTTGTCGCCGGGCTGGCTGTCGGTCAGGCCCATCCAGAGCAGGAAGGCCAGCGGCAGCAGCGCGGCCAGGGCGAAGGCGCCGAAGCCGGGCGCCAGCATGGCGAAGACGGCGGCGGGATTGGACTCGGCGTATTCGGCCGTCATGCCGCCGGCGATCGCGCCGCCCGCGACCATGAAGAAGCCGATCATCAGCAGGACGAAGGACCCCACCCAGGGAATGGCCACCAGCCAGCCGGTGTGGCCCATGTCATGCAGACGCTTCACCGAAATGGCCAGGTTCGGCCAGATCAGCAGGAAGCCGAGCAGATTGATGAGCGGGATCCAGCCGATGACGACATTGACGCCGAGCAGGATCAGCCAGGCGATCCAGAAATGCGAACGGCGGGTGCGGCCTTCGAACGACAGCATCAGCTTCTGCCAGTCGAAGCCGGCGATCTGGGCGTTGTCGTAGGGCGCGTTGACGCCGCCGGCGACGCCGACGGTCGAGGCGGCGCCGGCCAGCACCAGGATCTGGGTCGCCTGGTCGCCTTCGGGCACGAAGTCGACGCGGACGCCGGGCGCGGGGGTGACCGGCGACTGGAGCGCCGTGCTGGAGAAGCCGTAGCGGGCGCCGTCGTCGCCGCTGATCAGGCCGGTTCCGGCCGTGTTGTCGTAGCTGAGAACTTCACCGCGCACTGAGTTCGCCCCTGTTGAACGGCCCCTCCGGCCGTGCGGCGAGCATGGACGAGCGCGGATCGGCGAACAAGTGAAACAGGGGAAAGGTTGGGCATGGCCTTCCATGAGGTGCGGCTGCCGGCGCGGCTGGCGTTCGGCTCGACCGGCGGGGTCGAGCGACGGACGGAGATTGCGACCCTGGCGTCGGGATACGAGCGCCGCTCGACGCCGTGGGCGATGGGGCGCAGGCGCTATCTGATCGGCGCGAACCTGAGGTCGCTGGACGACATGGCCGAACTGACCGCCTTCTTCGAGGCGCGGCGAGGGCGGCTGTACGGGTTCCGGTTCAAGGACTTCGCCGACCACAAGTCGTGTGCGCCCGGCGGAGCCGTGGACGCCCTGGACCAGGTGCTGGGCGTCGGCACGGGCGTGCGACGGACCTTCCCGCTGATCAAGCTGTATGGCGATGTCGCCCGGCCGATCGCCAAGCCGGTCGAAGGGACGGTGCGGGTGGCGGTGGCGGGCGTGGAACTGGGCCCCGAGGCCTTTGCGGTGGAGACGACAACCGGGGTGGTGACGCTGGAGACGGCGCCGGCGTCGGGCCAAGCGGTGACGGCGGGGTTTCAGTTCGACACGCCGGTGCGGTTCGACAGCGACCGGATCGAGGCGACGCTGGAGACCTTCGAGGCGGGGCGGATGGCGGCCATTCCGCTGATCGAGGTTCGGGTCTGAGATGCGCGACATTCCAGACGAACTGGTCGCCCGCATCGAGAGCGGGGCGGCGACGCTGTGCCATGTGTGGCGGCTGACGCGGGCGGACGGGGTGGTGACGGGATTCACCGACCATGACCGCGACCTGACGGTGGAAGGCCTGACGTGCCGGGCGGCGAGCGGCTGGACGGCGGGGGCCGAGGAGGCCTCCGTCGGGCTGGCGGCGGGGTCGATGACGGCGGCCGGAGTGCTGGACGACGCGGTCCTGAGCGAGGCGGACATCGCGGCGGGTCTTTACGACCAGGCGTCGGTCGAACTGTGGCGGGTGGACTGGAGCCAACCGGAGCTGAGGGTGCGGCTGTGGGCCGGGCGGCTGGCGCGGATTCAGCGCGAGGCTTTCTCGTCGCGCTATGGCCCTTCGGGTTGCTTGAGCGCAGGGCGGTTCACGGCCGACCTGGAAGGGCCGCTGGCGCAGTTGGAGCGGGTGGTCGGGCGCACCTACGGGCGGATGTGCGACGCGCGGCTGGGCGACGGGCGCTGTGGCGTGAACCGGGCGCTGTTTCCGGGCGCGGCCTGCGACAAGCGGTGGGAGACCTGCGTGGGGACGTTCGGAAACGGGGCGAACTTTCGAGGCTTTCCGGACGTGCCGGGCGACGACTTTCTGACCGCCTATCCGGCGACGGGCGGGCGGAACGACGGCGGGAGCCGGCGATGAGGGGGGAGGGAGAGGGCCATGTGGTGGTCGCCGCGGCCCGTGAGTGGCTGGGGACGCCCTATCGGCATCAGGCGCGCGCGGCGGTTCGGCGACAGCTGGGAAAGCGAGGCGGTCGGCGATGCGGCGCGCTGGCGCATCGACATCCTGCGCGCCGGCGTCGTGGTCCGGTCGTTGGAGACGACGCAGCTGTGGGCGGCCTATCCGGCGGCGATGCGCGCGGAGGACTTCGGCGAAGGACCGGGGAGCGACGCGCCGGGCGCCGGCCGTATGCGGGTGGCGCAGTGGGGCGAGGCGTTCGGCTGGGGCGTTGCGGCGGAAATCGCCCTGCCGTGAAGATTATGCCGGCGCCCGCCCTTTGCGGGGCGCGGCGCATGGATTAACTGAAGCTGCGGATTTTCATGGAGCAGCAGACGACGTGGCGAGCGATCCCTACAAGGAACTGGGCGTTTCGAGAGGGGCGAGCGCGGACGAGATCAAGAAGGCTTTCCGCAAGCTGGCCAAGGAGCTCCATCCCGACAAGAACCCCGGCGACAAGATCACCGAGGACAAGTTCAAGCGGGTCACCGCCGCATTCGACATCCTGGGCGACGCCGAGAAGAAGGCCAAGTACGACGCCGGCCAGATCGACGCCGACGGCAACGAACAGTTCCGCGGCGGTTTCGGCGGCGGCCGGCCCGGCGGCAATCCCTTTGGTCAGGGCGGCCCGGGCGGGGGCTTCAGCCATACCGGCGGACCCGGCGGGCGGGCCAACTTCGAAGGCATCGATCTGGACGACCTGTTCGGCATGTTCGGCGGGACCGGTCGCCAGCGCGGCGCGCGGGACTTCACCGCGCGCGGACAGGATGTGAAGGCCACGCTGGAGATCAGTCTGGAGGACGCGATCGCGGGCGCGACACGGCGCATCCAGTTCTCGGACGGGCGCACGCTGGACGTGACCATCCCCAAGGGCGCCGCCGACGGACAGGTGATCCGCCTGCGCGGCCAGGGCGCGCCGGGACGCGGGGCGGAGAACGGCGACGCGCTGATCGAGCTGAAGATCGAGCCGCACCCCATCTATCGCCGCGAGGGCGCGGATTTGACGATGGACCTGCCGGTGTCGGTTCCCGACGCGGTGCTGGGCGGCAAGGTGCGCGTGCCGACGCCCGAGGGCGTGGTGCAGATGACGGTGCCGAAGGGGTCGAACTCGGGCCAGGTGCTGCGGCTGAAGGGGCGGGGGGCGTTCGCGGGCGGCAAGCGCGGCGACCTGCTGGCCAAGCTGGTCGTCACGCTGCCGGATGCGCATGACGACACGCTGGTGAAGTTCGCCGAGGACTGGCGGGCCAAGCGGCCCTATGCGCCGGGGCGGTGACCGCGCTGAAGCCGCGCGAAGCGCGATAGCGCCAGGAGGAATGCAGTGACGCAGAAGCCGGATGTGAAGCCTGAGCGGCCTTGGTTTTCGGCAGGCCCGACGGCCAAGCGGCCGGGCTACAGCCTGGCGGGTCTGCCGCATGATCTGCTCGGCCGAGGCATCCGCGCCCCCGAGGTGGTGGAGCGGTTCGCGCACGGGCTGCGGCTGACGCGGGCGGTGCTGGAAGTCCCCGACAGCCATGTGATGCTCTATACGCCGGGGTCCGACACCGGCGCGGTCGAGGCGGCGCTGTGGGGGATGCTGGGGCAGCGGCCGGTGCAGGTGGTCGCCTATGAGAACTTCGGCCTGACGTGGCTGGCGGATGTGAAGGAGCACCTGGGGCTGGAGCCCGAGGCCCTGACCGCGCCTTGGGGCGCGCTGCCCGACCTGACCAAGGCGGACTGGTCCAAGGACGTGGTGTTTCCCTGGAACGGCACGACCTCGGGCGTGCGCATGCCGGACGCCGACTGGATCGCCGACGACCGCGAGGGGCTGGCGATCTGCGACGCCACCTCGGCGGCTTTCGCCATGCCGCTGCCGTTCGACAAGCTGGATGTGGTGACCTTCAGCTTCCAGAAGGCGCTGGGCGGCGAGGCGGGGATCGGCGTGATGGTGCTGTCGCCGCGCGCGGTGGAGCGGCTGGACAGCTATCGGCCCGAGCGGGCCGTGCCGAAGGTGCTGCGGCTGACCGACGGCAAGGGCCGGTTCGACCGGGCGCTGGCCGACGGCGTAGCGATCAACACCTTCTCGATCCTGACCATCGAGGACTGGATCGACGCGCTGGGCTGGGCGCGGGACGTAGGCGGGTTGGCGGAGCTGATCCGGCGGACGGACGCCAACTATGCGGCGCTGGCCGAATGGGTTGAGCGCACCGACTGGATCGACTTCCTGCCCGAGCGGCCGGAGATTCGGTCGACGACCTCGGTGTGCCTGAAGTTCGTCGATCCGCGGGTGACGGGCCTGGAAGAGAAGGCGCAGAAGGCCTTCGTGACGCGGTTCAAGGCCCTGCTGGAAGGCGAGGCGGCGGTGTTCGATATGGAGCCGCATCGCAACGCGCCGCCCGGCCTGAGGCTGTGGTGCGGCTGCACCGTGGAGACGGCCGACGTCGTGGCCGCCACGCCGTGGCTGGAGTGGGCGTTCGAGGCGGCGCTTCAATCCTCCCCCGCGTAGCGCAGCGGAAGGGGGCGCCCCAAGGGGGAGGGGGCGGAACCCGGTCCGGCTTGTCGGACAGGTTCCGTGGATTCCGTTGCAGCGGCGGAGTCGCGGGCCCCTCCCTCGCGTTCCGGGGTGAGGATTAGAGGGACGACACCGGACGATTCCCCGGCTATAGGCTGCGCCCGCATTCAGCGGAGACATGGCTTTGGCGAACGTGGCGGTGGTCGGCGCCCAGTGGGGCGACGAGGGCAAGGGCAA
The DNA here is from genome assembly GCF_041911375.1 of Brevundimonas sp. Taxonomy (GTDB): domain Bacteria; phylum Pseudomonadota; class Alphaproteobacteria; order Caulobacterales; family Caulobacteraceae; genus Brevundimonas. The sequence goes on from NZ_JAYRPA010000062.1 coordinate 5,210, forward strand.
GATCGTGGACTGGCTGTCCAACCGCGCCGACATGGTCGTGCGGTTCCAGGGCGGTCACAACGCGGGCCATACGCTGGTCGTGGACGGCAAGGTCTACAAGCTGGCGCTGCTGCCGTCGGGCGTGGTGCAGGGCAAGCCTTCGATCATCGGCAACGGCGTGGTGGTCGATCCGTGGCACCTGGTCGGGGAGATCGAGAAGATCCAGGCCCAGGGCGTCGAGATCAGCCCCGAAATCCTGACCATCGCGGACAACGCCTGTCTGATCCTGCCGATCCATCCGGCGCTGGACGTGGCGCGGGAAGCCGCCGCCAGCGCGCCGGGCGCCAAGATCGGCACGACCGGCCGGGGCATCGGCCCGGCCTATGAGGACAAGGTGGGGCGCCGGGCGATCCGCGTCTGCGACCTGGCCAACGAAGACGATCTGAAGGTCAAGATCGACCGGCTGCGTTCGCACCACGATCCGCTGCGCGCGGGCCTGGGCCTGGAGCCGATCGACCCGGAGGCGCTGCTGGCGTCGCTGATGGAGATCGCGCCGAAAATCCTGCCCTATGTGAAGCCGGCGTGGCGCGTGCTGGACCAGGCGCAGAAGGACGGCAAGCGCGTGCTGTTCGAGGGGGCGCAGGGCGCGTTTCTGGACGTGGATCACGGCACCTATCCCTATGTGACCAGCTCTAACACCGTGGCCGGGCAGGCGGCGGCGGGGTCGGGCATCGGGCCGCGCGGCGTCGGCTATGTGCTGGGCATCGTGAAGGCCTATACGACCCGGGTGGGCGAGGGCCCGTTCGCGTGCGAACTGAACGACGCCGTGGGCGAGCATCTGGCCACGGTCGGACGCGAGGTCGGCGTGAACACGGGGCGCGCGCGCCGTTGCGGCTGGTTCGATGCGGTGCTGGTGCGCCAGTCGGTGGCGATCAACGGGATCGACGGCATCGCCCTGACCAAGCTGGACGTGCTGGACGGGCTGGAGACGCTGAAGATCTGCGTCGGCTATCGGGTGAACGGCGAGGTGCTGGACTATCTGCCGAGCAGCCTGAAGGATCAGGCGGCGGCCGAGCCGGTGTTCGAGGAGCTGGAAGGCTGGAGCGAGAGCACCGGCGGCGTGCGCAGCTTCAAGGACATCAACGCCAACGCCATCAAATACGTGCGGCGGATCGAGGAGCTGATCGGGGCGCCCGTGGCCCTGCTGTCGACCAGCCCGGAGCGGGACGACACCATCCTGATGCGGGACCCCTTCCAGGGCTGACGTTCGGCGGCGGCGTTCAACCGGCTTTAACGGTGTCGCGGTTAAGGATAACGCCCTAGCCAGGGAGCCTGACCGTGTTCACCGCCGACTCCAGAACCTTGAGTCGTATCGCGCCCGTCGTGCGGCGCGTCGTGATCGTCGATCCGAACCCCTCGGCGGCGCGCCTGCTGACGGACATCGTCAAGGGGTTCGGCGCGCGCGAGGTCTATGTCGAAGCCGGCGAGGACCTGGCCATGGAGCTGATCCGCGACGTCGAGCCGGGCCTGATCTTCACCGAGCAGTCGGGACAGGCGCTGAGCGGCGAAAGCCTGGCGCGCAAGGTGCGGCGATCGCACATGAGCTGCCGCACGGCGCCGATCATCATGGTGACCGCCGAAGCCACGGCCGCCACCATTCGCGGCGCACGGGACGCGGGCGTCCACGAGTTTCTGAGGAAGCCGTTCACGACCGGGGACCTGTTCAAGCGGGTCGAGAACGTGGCCCTGAAGCCGCGGCCCTGGGTCGAGGCCGTGGGCTATGTCGGGCCGGACCGGCGGCGCTTCAACTCGGGCGAATACAGCGGCGCGCGCAAGCGCCGCGGCGATGCGAACGCGGGCAGCGTGGTGGACGTACGCGATCAGGCGACGCGCATCCTGGTCGCGGCCATGGCCCAGTTCGATCAGGATCCGATGCAGGCCGTCCGCGCCATCCGCCAGCAGGCCGAAACGCTGAAGGGACTGGCTGTCCGGACCGCGGACGCCAAGCTGGCGATCGCGGCGGCGGCGCTGGAGGGGTATCTGGCGTCGGGCGCGCCCAGCAAGGCGGGCCTGGCCCAGCCGATCGGCGCGATCCTTTCGCTGAATCCGCAGGCCCAGGCGCCGCAGGCCCGCACGGGGTGACCCGCGCGGGCGGAGGCCGTCAGGCGTTGACCAGGTTCCGCTCTTCGGCGGCGGCGCGCATGGCCTTCTGAAGCTTCTCGAAGGCGCGGACCTCGATCTGGCGCACGCGCTCGCGCGAGACGCCGTACTGACCCGCAAGCTCTTCGAGCGTCACCGGATCATCCTTGAGGCGGCGTTCCGTGAGAATGTGCTTCTCGCGATCCGTCAGCTCCTGCATGGCTTCCTGAAGCAGGCCCATGCGCAGCGACTTCTCTTCGGAATCGGCCAGAGCCGTTTCCTGCGACACGGCGGTGTCGTCGGCCAGCCAGTCCTGCCATTCGCTTTCGCCGTCGGCGCGCAGCGGCGCGTTCAGCGAGGCGTCGCCGCCCAGGCGGCGGTTCATGTCGGTGACCTCCTGTTCCGACACGCCCAGCTTGGTGGCGATGGCGGAGAGGTGCTCGGGATGCAGGTCGCCTTCCTCGAAGGCCGAGATCTGGCTCTTGGCCTTGCGCAGGTTGAAGAACAGCTTCTTCTGCGCCGCCGTGGTGCCCATCTTCACGAGCGACCAGCTGCGCAGGATGTATTCCTGGATCGAGGCGCGGATCCACCACATGGCGTAGGTCGCCAGGCGGAAGCCCTTGTCCGGATCGAACTTCTTGACGGCCTGCATGAGGCCGACGTTGCCTTCGGAAATCACTTCGCCGATCGGCAGGCCGTAGCCGCGATAGCCCATGGCGATCTTGGCCACCAAACGCAGGTGGGAGGTGACGAGACGGTGGGCGGCCTCGGGATCCTGATGCTCGGACCAGCGCTTGGCGAGCATGAACTCCTCGTCCTTGGTCAGCATCGGAAACTTGCGGATTTCCGTCAGGTAGCGCGACAGGCCCTGTTCGGGCGACATGATCGCGAGCGTGTTGTTGGCAGCCATATACAGGTCCCTCCGACCGTCTTGAACGAGCGGGCTCTTCGTCATCGGCCACGATCGTGCGCCGACGTCTCACCCCTCAACCGGTCAAGTAGCGATGGGTTGCCGCCGTTTTTAGAGGCGGATCGTCACACGAAAGCGTGACCGTTGCCCGGGCGCCACTCGCGCCGATCGACATCTGATATAGAACAAAGTCAGTTGCTATTCAAGACCCGGGCGCAGGACCGCCGGGGGATGAAGGCCGATTGAGCCTAACGGAAGGCGGCGCGGAGGCGCGAGACGGCCTGGTCCCAGGCGGCCGGGTCGCCGTCGTGTTTTTCCGGATGAAGCCGCTGAAGGTTGCGGATGGCGGCGGCCGTCGCCGCCGGATCGGCCGGCGAGACCTCAGACGAAAGCCCTTCGACGGCGGCGAAGGCGGCCAGGGCGGCGGCGTCCTGCACCGTGGGGTTCGGCGCGGCGGGCGCTTCCGTCCGGCCGCCCGTCCAGCGGATGGCCTCGACGATCTGGCGACGGAAGCGTGGGTCGTTCCAGGTCGAGGGCGTGTGGCCCAGGTTGGTGTAGAACAGCCGGCCCTGGCCCACCTGGCGCACCCAGGTCACCGGAACCGGGTAGGGCCGGCGCAGAGGACCGGCGGCCATGTCGAGCGCCTGAAGGACGCGGACCCGCCCAGGTTCGAAGCCCGAGTACTGGTAGATTTCCTCGGCGTAGTCGGTCTCGTCCGGCCACATGGCGGCGAGGGGGTGGGCGGGCTCCAGGTTGGCCAGACGGATCGGCGTCCCTTGGGTCCAGGGATGGCCGTCGAACAGCCCGCCGACCAGATCGACATAGGCCTGCTGTCCGCCTTCGAAGTCGAGGGCGGTGTCCGCGGCGCTGTGAACGCCGACGAAGCCGCCGCGACCGCTTTCGATCCAGTCGACGACCGCCGCCCAGGTCTGGCGGTCGATCGGCAGGGCGCCGGTGGTCGAGAAGACCAGGACATCCAGCTCGGCGAGGCGGGCCGGCGTGATGTCGCGGGCGTCCTGGGTCAGTTCGACGGTGAAGGCGCCGCTGTCGCGGGCCATGGCCTGCAGCGCCAGTTCCGACGGCGCCAGACCGGAGCCGGCGGGTGCGCCGGTCGGCCGTCGCACCGTTTCATGGACGAAGCCGACCGACTGGCTGAGGTAGAGGACGCGCAGGGGGCGATCCTGCGCCTGCGCCTGCGCCGCGCCCGCGATCAGTCCGAAGGCGAGCAGAAGGCCGAGCAGCCGACAGAGCATGAATCTAGAGTCCCAGGATGCCGCGATAGGTCGGATGAACCACGTCGGCGTGCTCCGGATGCTTCTGAAAATAGGCGGCGAAGAAGGGGCAGACGGGCAGGATCAGGAGGTCGCGCCCCCGGGCGTCCGCGATGACGTGCTTGGCCAGGCGGCTGGCGATGCCGCGTCCCTCGAGCCGCTGGGGCACCAGGGTCTCGGTGATCATCAGGTTCGGCGGAGACAGGTTGTAGGTGACGACGGCGAGATCGCCCTCGACCGGCAGTTCGTACTGATGCCGGTCGGCGTTGTCGCAGATGTCCGGCTCGCGGCTTTCGGGATCGGTCATCGACAGCTCCTCAGAGGTCGGCCAGAAGTCGTTCCAGACGCATCATATCAGGGGGCTGCGCGGTTTCGAAGCGCAGCGGCCGGCCGGTCACCGGATGGACGAAGCCGAGGACGGCGGCGTGTAGGGCCTGGCGCGTCAGGCCCGCTTCGACGATGGCCGCGCGGACCGGGGCGGCGGGACTGCCGGAGCCATAGGTCGCGTCGCCGAGGATGGGCGACCCCCTGGACGACAGATGCACGCGGATCTGGTGGGTGCGGCCAGTGTGAAGCGTGCAGGCGACGCGGGCGGCCAGGGGGGCGGCGCGGGCCCGGGCGGGTTCGCCATAGGTCGCCTGGACCACATAGTCGGTGACGGCCTCACGCCCGCCCGCACGCAGGACGGCCATTTTCTTGCGATCGCCTGAGGAGCGTCCGATACGGGTCTCGATCCGGCCCTTCGAGGGCGTCGGCGCGCCGCGTGTCAGGGCGATATAGGTGCGTTCTATGTCGTGGGTGGCGAACAGGGCCGACAGGCCCGCGTGAGCGCGGTCCGTCTTGGCGGCGACCATGACGCCGGACGTGTCCTTGTCCAGGCGATGGACGATGCCGGGGCGGGCGACGCCGCCGATGCCCGACAGCGATGCGCCGCAATGGGCCAGCAAAGCGTTGACCAGGGTGCCGGTCTCCGACCCCGGCGCCGGGTGGGCGGCCATGCCGGCGGGCTTGTCGATGACGATGAGGTCGGCGTCCTCATGGAGGACGGTCAGGGGTATGGCCTCGGGCTGGGGATCGGCTGGAGCGACGGGGGGCAAGGCGACGGCGTAGAGGCCGGGCTGGGCCTTGGCCGACCCGCCGCTCAGGACGACGCCGTCGCGACTGACGGCGCCGTCGGCCAGCAGGGCCTGGAGGCGGGCGCGCGACAGGGCGGGGAAGGCGTCGGCCAGAGCCTTGTCGAGCCGAACGCCGGATGCGTCGATGCGGGCTTCCAGCACCTCGGCGGGCGCGTCTTCGTCGTCTTCGATGGGATCAGGGGCGGGCACGGGCCTTCCCTAGCACGACACGCGGCTTGCGCGAGGCCAACACGCCGTTCGATAGTGGGCGAGGGGCTTGGGGCGCGGGGAAGTCGCATGAAACGCATGATGATCGCGGGCGGGGTCGCCATCGCGGCGGCCCTGCTGGGCGGTTGCAGCACCATGACCAAGGACCAGTGCCTGGCCGGGGCGTGGGGTGAAAAGGGCTATGCCGACGGGACGGCGGGCTATCCGATGACGCGGCTGGACGACCACGCCCGCGCCTGCGCCAGATACCAGGTCACGCCCAATCCGGCCGCCTATGGGTCGGCGCGCGAGGACGGGCTGAGGCGCTACTGCACGCTTGAGCGCGGCTGGTCCGAGGGGCGGGCGGGCAATACCTACTATGGCGTGTGCCGGGTTGAGGAAGAGGCGGTCTTCCTGCCCGCCTATCGCGACGGGCTGCGTCTAAATGCGGCGGAGACGGCGGTCGCCGCCGCGGAGAGCGCGCTGAACGGCGCCCGGTCCCGCATCGACGACCGAGAGGACAAGCTGGAGGCCAAGGAAAGCGAACTGCGGAGCGAGGGCCTGAGCGACGCAGACAGGCAGCGAATCCGCGATCGCATCCAGGAGGTGCGGGGCGAAATCCGCGACGCGCGTCGGGCCGCCCGCGAGGCGCGCGACGCCTTGGATCGGGCCGAATGGGACCTTTACCGGGTGCGGCGCGAGATGATCGGCCGCTACCCGGTCTGAGGCCGGATCAGGCCGCCTTGACGGCCGCGCCGCGGAAGGACGGATCCAGATCGCCCGAGGCGTAGCGCTTGGCCATCTGGGCGGTGGAGAGCGGACGGATCTTGGACGCCTGGCCCTCGCAGCCGAACTGCTGATAGCGCTCCATGCAGAGCTTCTTCATGGCCTCCTTGGCCGGCTTCAGATAGGCGCGGGGATCGAACTCGCCCGGCTTCTCGGCCAGGACCTTCCGGATGGCGCCGGTGATGGCCATGCGGTTGTCGGTGTCGATGTTGACCTTGCGCACGCCGTGCTTGATGCCGCGCTGGATTTCCTCGACCGGCACGCCCCAGGTCTGGGGCATCTGGCCGCCGTACTGGTTGATGATGTCCTGAAGGTCCTGCGGCACGGACGAGCTGCCGTGCATCACCAGGTGGGTGTTGGGCAGGCGGCGGTGGATCTCCTCGATCACGTTCATGGCCAGGATTTCGCCGTCCGGCTTCTTGGTGAACTTGTAGGCGCCGTGGCTGGTGCCCATGGCGATGGCCAGGGCGTCGACCTTGGTGGCGGCGACGAACTCGACCGCCTGATCCGGGTCGGTCAGCAGCTGCGAGTGATCCAGCTTGCCCTCGAAGCCGTGGCCGTCCTCGGCCTCGCCCATGCCGGTCTCCAGCGAGCCCAGCACGCCCAGTTCGCCCTCGACCGAGACGCCGCAGGCGTGGGCCATCTCGACCACGCGGCGCGTGACATCGAGGTTGTATTCGTAAGAGGCGGGGGTCTTGGCGTCCTCTTCCAGCGAGCCGTCCATCATCACCGAGGTGAAGCCGTACTGGATGGCGGTGGCGCAGGTCGCCGGGCCGTTGCCGTGGTCCTGGTGCATGCACACCGGGATGTGCGGATAGAGCTCGGCCAGGGCGTCGATCAGCTTGGCCAGGACGATGTCGTTGGCGTAGTTGCGGGCCCCCCGCGAGGCCTGGATGATGACCGGGGCGTTGACCTCGTGGGCCGCCTCCATGATCGCCAGGCCCTGCTCCATGTTGTTGATGTTGTAGGCCGGCAGGCCGTAGTCGTTCTCCGCCGCATGGTCGAGCAGCTGTCGCAGCGTGATGCGCGCCATTGGGTAATCTCCTGAGCCGAATAGTCTTTTTTGTTGGCCGAATCTTAGCGCCGACCACGCCCCAAGTCACGCAGTGTTACAGCCTGACCGGGACGCGATCCTTATTGGCCGGCAGGGCGGCTCGAGTTGCGCGGGGATGCGAAAATCCCTGGCTGCGTCAGGCGCGCAACGCCTCGACGCCGGGCAGGGGCTTGCCCTCCATCCATTCCAGGAAGGCGCCGCCGGCGGTGGAGACGAAGGTCATGTCGTCCGAGACGCCGGCGTGGTTCAGGGCCGAAACCGTGTCGCCGCCGCCGGCGACGGCGATCAGGGCGCCCGACTTGGCCAGGTCGGCGGCGGCCCGGGCGGCCTTGACGGTGGCGGCGTCAAAAGGCGGGACCTCGAACACGCCCAGCGGGCCGTTCCAGATCAGGGTCTTGGAAAGGGCCATGGCCTTGATCAGCTTTTCGACGGTGAGCGGGCCGGCGTCGAGAATCTTCTCCTCGTCGCCGATCGGCTCTCGCGCCAGGACGGTGCGGGTTTCGGCGCCAGGCTTGACCTCGGTCGCCACCACCACGTCGATCGGCAACAGGATTTCGCAGCCCTTGGCCTCGGCTTCCGCCAGGATGTCGCGGGCCGTGTCAGCCATGTCCTTCTCGGCCAGCGAGCCGCCGATATCGACGCCCTGGGCATAGAGGAAGGTGTTGGCCATGCCGCCGCCGATGGCCAGGCGGTCCAGCTGGCCGACCAGGTTCTTCAGCAGGTCCAGCTTGGTCGAAACCTTGGAGCCGCCGACGATGCCCAGCACGGGCTTCTGCGGATTGCCCAGGGCGGCGTCGAGCGCGTCGAGCTCGCGCCGCATGGATTCGCCCGCGTAGGCGGGGATGTTGCGGGCGATCCCTTCCGTCGAGGCGTGGGCGCGGTGGGCGGCCGAGAAGGCGTCGTTGACATAGAGGTCGCCGAGATCGGCCAGCTTTATGGCGAAGACCGGGTCGTTGGCCTCTTCCGCGGCGTGGAAGCGCACGTTCTCAAGCAGGACCACGCCGCCGGCGTCCAGGTCGCGGATGGCGTCGACGGCGTCCGGGCCGATGCAGTCGTCGGCGAAACGGACGGGCGCGCCCAGCAGGTCTTCCAGCGGCTGGACCACGGGCTTCAGGCTCATCGACGGGACGCGCTGGCCCTTGGGACGGTCGAAATGGGCCAGCAGGGCGACCTTGGCGCCGGCGTCGCGCAGACGCTGGATCGTCGGCAGCGCGACCCGCAGGCGGGTGTCGTCGGTGACCTTGCCGCCCTCCATCGGGACGTTGAAGTCCACGCGGACCAGGGCCGTCTTGCCGGCGAGGTCTTTGGCGTCGTCGAGGGTGCGGAAGGTCATGGTCATTCTCCTGCCGCTCATCCCGGCGAAAGCCGGGACCCAGTCCTTTCGCGAGGCGAGACGACTGGGATCATGAGCGGTGCGTAACGGGCAGATCGGCGCGCCCAAAGCGCTGCGTCCCGACTTTCGCCGGGACGAGCGGAAATGAGCGCCTTACAGGAACTTCGCCATCACCAGGGCCGTGTCGGCCATGCGGGTCGCGAAGCCCCATTCGTTGTCGTACCAGCTCAGCACGCGGGCCAGCTTGCCGTCGACGACCTGGGTCTGGGGCAGGGCGGCCGTGGACGAGGCGGCGATGTGGTTCATGTCGTGCGACACGACGGGATCGGTGGTGGTGAACAGGACGCCCTTCATCGGACCGTCGGCGGCGGCCTGGAGCGCGGCGTTGATCTCCTCCGCCGTCGTTTCGCGGCTGCTGACCACCTTCAGGTCGATGACCGAGACGTTCGGGGTCGGGACGCGGATCGACGAGCCGTCCAGCTTGCCCTTCAGTTCCGGCAGGACCAGGCCCAGGGCCTTGGCGGCGCCGGTCGAGGTCGGGATCATCGACAGGGCGGCGGCGCGGGCGCGGTACAGATCCTTGTGCATCGTATCCAGCGTCGGCTGGTCGCCGGTGTAGGAGTGGATGGTGGTCATGTAGCCGCGCTCGATGCCGAGCAGGTCGTTCAGCACCTTGGCCACCGGCGCCAGGGCGTTGGTGGTGCACGAGCCGTTGGACACGACGATGTCGTCGGCGGTCAGGGTCTCGTGATTGACCTTGTAGACGATGGTCTTGTCGGCGCCGTCGGCGGGGGCCGAGACCAGGACGCGCTTGGCGCCGGCCTTCAGGTGGGCGCTGGCCTTGTCCTTGGCGGTGAAGATGCCGGTGCACTCCAGCGCGATGTCGACGTTCAGATCCTTGTGCGGCAGGTTCGCGGGATCACGCTCGGCCGTGACCTTGATCTTGCCCAGGCCCACGTCGATCCAGTCGTCGCCGCTCTCGACCGTGCCGGGGAAGCGGCCGTGAACCGAATCGTAGCGCAGCAGGTGGGCGTTGGTGGCGACCGGCCCCAGGTCGTTGATCGCCACCACCTCGATGTCGCGACGGCCGTGCTCGACAATGGAGCGAAGGACGAGGCGGCCGATGCGGCCGAAACCATTGATGGCGACGCGAACGGTCATGGGTGGGGCTCCTCTGAACGGTTTGTTGTTTGGGCGTTTCAATGAGCCGGGGCGCGGCGCGTTTCAACCCCGGCGCCGCAAGATCGCTCGTTCGACTGTTACGCCCTCGCCTCGTCAGGCAAGAAACACCCTTTCTGCGGCTGCAAAATCGCTGTCGCGCAAAATTCTTGCGATGGCGGGTTGCTTCACACGGGGGGCTATGGTTTCTTGCCCTTCGAACAAGGGAGCCAGCCAGTGGCCACGATGATGCGCGACATGAAGGGACGCACCGCTGAAGCGGTCGCGGTCGCTCGCGCGCCGATCGGCTGGGAAGCCCCGGTTTTCCTCATTACGCTCGTACTTCTTGGCCTGCTTACGCAAGCGGCGTGGATGCACGCGACCTGACCTAGACACACCCAGGATCGCCTCGCACCACCCCGCTCCCGAAAGGAAGCGGGGTTTTTCGTGCTTGGCGGTTCGAAACGAACCGGACCGATGACGCAAGATTCTACCTCTCAGCCCCCCAGGCCGAACGCGCGCAGCGCGGCGGTGACGGCGGGTCCGAACCGGGCCGCCGCCCGGTCGTACCTGCGCGCCGCCGGCATGCAGGACGCCGACTTCGACAAGCCGATGATCGGCATCGTCAACACCTGGTCGACGGTCACGCCGTGCAACATGCACCTGGACCGGCTGGCCAGGGACGTGCGCGCCGGGATCGTGGCGGCCGGGGGCTATCCGGTCGATTTCAACACCATCGTCGTGACCGACGGCATCTCCATGGGCACCGAGGGCATGAAGGCCTCGCTGATCAGCCGCGAGGTCGTCGCCGACTCGATCGAGCTGGCGATCGAGGGGCACCAACTGGACGGGGTGGTCTGCATCGTCGGCTGCGACAAGACGATCCCGGCGGCGGCCATGGCCCTGGCGCGAATGGATATTCCGGGCCTGGTCTACTACGGCGGCACCATCATGCCGGGCGTCATGCCCGTTTCTGGGGGGACCAAGGAGGTCTCGGTCCAGGAAGTGTTCGAGGCGATCGGCGCACACTCGGCCGGAACGCTGGACGATGCGGGGCTGAAGGCGGTCGAGAGCGCCGTCTGTCCCGGCGCCGGCGCCTGCGGCGGCCAGTTCACCGCCAACACCATGGCCATGGCCCTGTCGGTCATGGGGATCAGCCCGATGGGCGCCAATGACGTGCCCGCCGTCGATCCGAATAAGGCCGCCGAGGGCGAGCGCTGCGGCCGGCTGATCGTCGAGCGGGTCTTCGCCGGCGACACGGCGCGCAAGTACATCACCCGCGCCAGCCTGAAGAACGCGGCCGTCGCCGTTTCGGCCTCGGGCGGATCGACGAATGCGGTCATGCACCTGACGGCCATCGCGGCCGAGGCCGGGATCGAGTTCGGGGTCGAGGACTGCCACCAGGCCTGCGTCGAGGCGCCGGTCATCTGCGACCTGAAGCCGGGCGGGCGGTTCCTGGCCTCGCACCTGTTCGCCGCCGGCGGCACGCGTCTGGTCACCCAGCGGATGGCCCAGGCCGGCAAGATCGTGAACACCCCGACCGTCAGCGGTCGCAGCCTGTTCGCCGAGGCGGCAGAGGCCGAGGAGACGCCGGGTCAGGTGGTGGTGACGACCTTCGACGCCCCGGTCATGGCGCGCGGCAGCTTCGCCGTCATCTATGGCGACGTGGCTCCCGAGGGCGCGGTGATCAAGCTGACCGGTCACAAGGTCGACAAGTTCGAGGGACCGGCCTGCGTCTTCGACAGCGAGGAAGACGCCTTCCACGCCGTGCAGGACGGCTCGGTCGGCGAGGGCGACGTCATCATCATCCGCTACGAAGGGCCCAAGGGCGGCCCCGGCATGCGCGAGATGCTGCAGGTCACCGCCGCCCTGAAGGGCCGCAAGGTCGAGAACGTCGCCCTGATCACGGACGGCCGGTTCTCGGGCGCCAGCTATGGCTTCGTCGCCGGCCACGTCTCGCCGGAAGCCGCCGTCGGCGGCCCGATCGCCCTCATTCGCGATGGTGACCGCATCACCATCGACGTCACCAACCGCCGCATCGACGTCAACGTCGATCTGGCGACGCGCCGGGCGGGCTTTACGCCCCACGTAGTCCGTCCGGCGCGAGGTGTCTTCGCCAAGTACCGCGCCTCGGTCGCCTCGGCCGCCCAGGGCGCCGTCACCATTCCCAACCCGCCGCCGGCCCAGGTTCCGGCGTCTCACAAATCCGCTGCTGCTCAGGACGCCTGACCCATGGCCATCACCATCTACACCAACGAAGACATCCGCCCGGGCGCCATCGCGGGCCAGCGCATCGCCATCATCGGCTATGGCTCGCAGGGCCGCGCCCATGCGCAGAACCTGAAGGACAGCGGTCATGACGTCGTCGTCGGCGTTCGCCACGGCGGCACGGGCTGGAAACACGCCACCTCCGACGGCGTGCCGACCGCCGAGCCGGCCGAGGCGGTGAAGGGCGCCGACATCATCGCCATCCTGACCCCGGACATGATCCAGGGCGAAGTCTATCGGGAGGTCATAGAACCCAACGCCAAGTCCGGCTCGGCCCTGCTGTTCGCCCACGGCTTCTCGATCATCTATGGGCGCATCACCCCGCGCGACGACATGGACGTGATCCTGGTTGCGCCCAAGGGGCCGGGCGACCTGGTCCGTCGCGAGTTTCAGCGCGGCCGCGGCGTGCCCAGCCTGTTCGCCATTGAGAAGGACGCCACCGGCAAGGCGCGCGACCGGGCCATGGGCTACGCCAAGGGCAATGGCGGCGCGACCGGCGGCCTGCTGGAAACCACCTTCCGCGAAGAGACCGAGACGGATCTGTTCGGCGAACAGGCGGTGCTGTGCGGCGGGGCCAAGGAACTGGTCATGCAGGGTTTCAACACCCTGGTCGAGGCCGGCTACCAGCCCGAGATCGCCTATTTCGAATGCCTGCACGAGCTGAAGCTGATCGTGGACCTGTTCTACGAAGGCGGCATCTCGAAGATGCACCACTTCATCTCGGAAACGGCCAAATACGGCGCCGTCGCCAGCGGACCCCGCGTGGTCAACGAAGAGACCAAGGCCCGCATGAAGACCGTCCTGGACGAGATCCAGGACGGCACCTTTGCCCGCAACTGGATCGCCGAGAACGACGCCGGCAAGCCGCAGTACGAGGCCTGGCTGAAGGCGGACCGCGAGAGCCAGATCGAACAGGTCGGCGCCCGCCTGCGCGAGCGGATGGCGTGGCTGAACACGCCCAAATCCGAAGCGGCCTGAGCCCAAGCGAACGACGGATGACCCCGATGACCGCCGCCGCCTTCAAATCCTCAGCCGAGGCCGCCCCCCAGTCGGGGGCGCAGCTGCTGGTCTCCACCCTGGAGCGGCTGGGCGTGGAGGTGGTGTTCGGCTATCCGGGCGGGGCCATCATGCCGGTCTATGACGCCCTGGCCGGGTCGAAGCTGAGGCACATCCTGGTTCGCCACGAACAGGGCGCCGCCTTCGCGGCCGACGCCTATGCGCGGATGAGCGGCCGGGTGGCCGTGTGCCTGGCGACGTCGGGGCCCGGCGCCACCAACCTGATCACCGGCATCGCCAATGCGATGATGGATTCGGTGCCGATGGTCTGCATCACCGGCAACGTCCCGCAGGGCGTGATGGGCACCGACGCCTTTCAGGAGATCGACATCCTGGGCGTCACCCTGCCGATCGTGAAGCATTCGATCCTGGTGCGGGATGCGGCGGACGTCCCGGCCGCGGTCGAGGAAGCCTTTCACATCGCCGCCTCGGGCCGGCCGGGCCCGGTGCTGGTCGATCTGCCCAAGGACGTGCAGTTCGCCACGACCACCGCCGACTACGGCTTCCCCATCCCCAATGAGACGACCCCGGTCGATCACGACGCGATCGCGGCGGCCGAGGCGGCGATCCGTCAGGCCAGAAAGCCGCTGGTCTATATCGGCGGCGGGGTGAAGATCGGCGGCGCGACCCAGGCCGTGCGGGACTTCGTGCGCGCCACCAACATTCCGCAGGTCTCGACCCTGAACGCCCTGGGCACGGTCCCGACCGACGCGCCGGGCATGCTGGGCATGCTGGGCATGCACGGCACGCGGGCCGCCAACGAGGCGGTGCAGGACAGCGACCTGCTGATCGTCGTCGGCGCGCGGTTCGACGACCGCGCGACCGGCAAGCTGGCCGAATTCGCGCCGAACGCCCGCATCGTCCACTTCGACATCGACGCCTCCGAGGTCGGCAAGCTGCGCGCCGCCAATGTGGCCGTCGTCGGCGAGCTGAAGGCGGGGGTCGAGGCGTTGACCCAGCGCCTGCGCGCGGGTCCGGCGTTGAACATCCAGCCCTGGACGGTCGACTGCGCCCGCGCCGCGGCGGCCGGCGCCCATCGCTACGACGCGCCGGGCGAGGGGGTCTATGCGCCGGCCCTGCTGAAGGAGATTTCCGAGGCGGCCGGCGACGCCTTCGTGGCGGCCTGCGACGTGGGCCAGCACCAGATGTGGGCCGCCCAGCACTGCCGCTTCGCACGACCGGAGGCGCACATCACCTCGGGCGGACTGGGGGCCATGGGCTTCGGCCTGCCGGCCGGCATCGGCGCCAAGATGGCCCGTCCCGAGGCGACCGTCGTCACCATCGCCGGCGACGGCGGCTTCATGATGAACATCCAGGAGCTGGCGACGCTGAAGCGTTACGGCATCCCGCTGAAGATCGTGCTGATCGACAACTCCTCCCTGGGCCTGGTGCGCCAGTGGCAGGAGCTGTTCTTCGCCGAGAACTATTCCGAGATCGACCTGTCCGACAATCCGGACTTCGTGAAGGTGGCCGAAGCCTTCGGCGTCGAGGCCTTCCGCATCGATCGCCGCGACCAGGTGTCGGACGGCGTCCAGCGCCTGCTCGCCGCCGACGGCCCCTGCCTGGCCCATGTGGTCATCGATCCCCGAGACAATGTCTGGCCGCTGGTTCCGCCGGGCAAGAGCAACGCTGAAATGATGGAGGGCTCCTGAGATGAGCGACACGATCCACATCCAGATCGACCGTGCGGACGGCTCGCTTCAGCGTCTCATCGGCCTGGTCGAGCGCCGCGGCTTTCACATCGACGGGATCAACATGGCCGACGAGGGGGCGTTCCGTCGCATCGCCCTGACCGTGCGCGGCCGCGACGCGGGCCGCTGCATGGACAATCTGGGCCGCCAGATCGACCGGCTGTTCGGGATGCGCCGCATCAGCAACGACATTATTCAGTCCGAGGCCGCGTGATGAGCCCCGAAACCATTCGAGTACCTGGCGTATCGCGCACCGAACAGATCGCCGCCGATCCGAACCGAGTCATCATCTTCGACACGACGATGCGGGATGGAGAGCAGGCGCCTGGCTTTTCCATGTCCGCCCAGGCCAAGGTGAAGATGGCCCAGGTCCTGCGGGACCTGGGCGTCGACGTCATCGAGGCCGGCTTCGCCGCCGCCTCGCCGGGGGATGAGGACTGCATCCGCCGGGTCGCGGGCGAGGTCGAGGGGCCGGTCTTCTGCTCCCTGTCGCGCGCCAACGAAAAGGACATCGACGCCAGCTTCCGCGCCCTGTCGCCGGCGCCGAAGTCGCATCGTCGCTGCCACACCTTCATCGGCACCAGCCCGATCCACCGCACCGCCAAGCTGAAGATGTCGACCAACGAGGTTCTGGCCACGGCCGTCCGCTCGGTCGAATACGCGCGCACCCTGTTCGACGACGTCGAGTTCTCGGCCGAGGACGCCTTCCGCACCGAGCCGGAGTTCCTGGCCGATGTGCTGGAAGCCGCCGCCGAAGCGGGTGCCCGAACGCTGAACGTGCCCGACACGGTCGGCTATGCGACGCCGGAAGAGGTGCGCGAGCGCTATCGCTATCTGGCGGCGCGCATTCACAAGCGCCATCCGCACGTGATCTTCTCGGCCCACTGCCACGACGATCTGGGCATGGCGGTCGCCAACTCCCTGGCCGCGATCGAAGGCGGGGCGCGCCAGGTCGAGGGGGCGGTCAACGGCATCGGCGAACGGGCGGGCAACGCCTCGATCGAAGAGGTCGTCATGGCCCTGAAAGTCCGCCAGGACCGCTATGGCGTCACCACCGGCGCCGACAGCCGCCACCTGGTCCGCGCCTCCAAGATTCTGTGCGAGATCACCGAGACGGTCATCGCCCGCAACAAGTCGGTGGTCGGGATCAACGCCTTCGCCCACGAGGCCGGCATCCACCAGCACGGCATGCTGGCCGACAGCCGCACCTACGAGATCATGCGGCCCCAGGACGTAGGGTTCGAGGGCAGCTGGTTCGTGCTGGGCAAGCATTCCGGCCGTCACGCCATCGCCAAGCGCGCCGAGACCATCGGCCGACCGGTGGAGGGCGAGCGCTTGGCCGCGGTGGTGGCCGGCTTCAAGCAACGCGCCGACCAGATCGGCGAGATCAACGATGCGGAACTGATCGCCATCATCGACCGGGTCGACGGCGTCCCCGTGCAACAGGAAGAAGTCTATGCAGCCGCTGGCTGAGAATATCTGGATCAATGGCGAAATGACGCCGTGGGCCGACGCGAAGATCCACGTCATGAGCCACGCGCTCCACTACGGCACCTCGGTGTTCGAAGGGATCCGCGTCTATGACACGCCGAACGGCCCGTGCGGCTTCCGCCTGCGCGAACATGTGCGCCGCCTGTTCGACAGCGCCCGCATTTATCATATCCAGCTGCCCTACACCGAGGACGAGCTGGTCGACGCCTGCCACGCGGTGGTGCGGTCTGAAGGCCTGCGTTCAGCCTATATCCGGCCCATCGCCTTTCTGGGCCAGTGCGGCATGGGCGTGACCCCGGCGCCCCAGAACATGAACGTCGACATCGCCATCGCCGCCTTCCCGTGGGGAGCGTATCTGGGCGAGGAGGCGCTGGAGAAGGGCGTGGACGCCTGCGTGTCCAGCTGGAATCGCACGGCGCCGAACACCACGCCGTCGGCGGCCAAGGCGGGCGGCAACTATCTGTCGTCCTATCTGATCGGGCGCGAGGCGCGCGTGGGAGGCTTCGGCGAGGGCATCGCCCTGGGCGTCGACGGCCGTCTGTCGGAAGGCGCGGGCGAGAACCTGTTCGTGGTCAAGGACGGCAAGGTGATGACCCCGCCGGCCGCCAACTCCATCCTGATGGGCATCACCCGCGACAGCGTCATCAAGCTGGCCAAGGCGCAGGGCTATGAAGTCGTCGAGCAGGCCATGCCGCGCGAGGCGCTGTATCTGGCCGACGAGATCTTCATGACCGGAACCGCCGCCGAAATCACGCCGGTGCGCTCGGTGGATGGGATCACGACCCGCGCCGCAGGACCGGGGCCGGTGACCAAGGCGGTCAATGCGGCCTTCCGCGGCCTGTTCACCGGCGAGACGCCGGATGCGTTCGGCTGGCTGGAGCCGATCGGCGCGGCGGTGGAGAAACGGGCGCCTGAGTATGCCTAAGACCCTGTTCGACAAGGTTTGGGACGCCCACGTCGTTCGGCCGGAGACGGCAGACACGCCGGGGGTGCTGTATATCGACCTGCACCTGGTCCACGAGGTCACCAGCCCGCAGGCCTTCAGCGAGATCGAGGCGCGCGGGCTGAAAGTCCGCCGTCCCGACCGCACCTACGCCACCCTGGACCATTCCACCCCGACCCTGCCGGCCGGGCCGGACGGGACCAAACCCTATGTCACCGCCCAGGCCGAGGCCCAGGTGCATACGCTGGAGCGCAACTGCGCCGCCCACGGCGTGCCGCTGGCGGGCTGGGGCTCCGACGACCGGGGCGTGGTCCATGTCATGGGGCCGGAACTGGGTCTGACCCAGCCGGGCATGACGGTGGTGTGCGGCGACAGCCATACGGCGACGCATGGGGCCTTCGGGGCCCTGGCCTTCGGCATCGGCACCTCCGAGGTCGGTCATGTGCTGGCGACCCAGTGCCTGTTGCAGCGCAAGGCCAAGGCCATGCGGGTGACGGTGAACGGGCGGCTGCAGCCGGGCGTGTCCGGCAAGGACGTCGCCCTGGCGGTCATCGCCGCCATCGGCTTCGGCGGCGGCACCGGATACGTCATCGAATACGCCGGCGAGGCGGTGCGGTCGCTGGACATGGAAGGGCGGATGACCCTGTGCAACATGTCCATCGAGGCGGGCGCGCGCGCGGGCATGATCGCGCCGGACCAGACCACCATAGACTGGCTGCGCGGGCGCAAGCACGCCCCGGCCGACTATGAGGCGGCGGCGGCCGAATGGCTGAAGCTGCGCAGCGATCCAGGCGCCGTCTTCGACAAGGAGGTCGTGCTGGAGGGCGCCGACATTCGTCCCATGGCGACCTGGGGCACGACCCCGGACGCCGGGGCGCCGATCGGTTCGCCCGTGCCGCAGCCCCAGTCCGAATCCGATCGCAAGGCCATCGCGTATATGGGCTTCACCGCAGGCGAGGCGACGACGACCCAGCCGGTGGACGTGGTCTTCATCGGCTCCTGCACCAACGGACGCCTGCCCGATCTGCGCGCGGCCGCCGAGGTGCTGCGCGGGCGCAAGATCAAGCCGGGCCTGCGGATGCTGGTCGTGCCGGGTTCCGAGGCCGTGCGGCGCGACGCCGAGGCGGAAGGCCTGGATCAGGTCTTCATCGCCGCCGGGGCCGAGTGGCGCATCCCGGGCTGTTCCATGTGCATCGCCATGAACGGGGATGTCGTCGCGCCGGGGCAACTGGCCGTCTCTACGTCGAACCGCAACTTCGAGGGACGCCAGGGCAAGGACGCCCGCACCATCCTGGCCAGCCCGGCCACGGCGGCGGCGACGGCGGTGGCGGGCGTGCTGACCGATCCGCGCATCTATCTGGGCGAGGTGGAGCATGCCTGAACCGTTCCAGGTCCTGACCTCGAAGACGGTCACGCTGAGCCAGGCCAACATCGACACCGACCAGATCATCCCGGCGCGCTTCCTGACGACGACGACGCGCGAAGGGCTGGGCAGGGCCGCCTTCTATGACTGGCGTTACGAGGCGGACGGTTCGGAAAAGCCCGAGGCGATCCTGAACCGCATCGATCCCACCGAGCACCGCATCCTGCTGGCGGGCAAGAACTTCGCCTGCGGTTCGTCGCGCGAGCATGCGCCCTGGGCGCTGTACGACTATGGCTTCCGGGCGGTCATCTCGACCGAGATCGCTGACATTTTTACATCGAACGCGCTGAAAAACGGCCTGCTGCCCATCGTCGTCAGCCAGGACGTTTGGGACGATCTGGCGTCACAGCCGGACCAGCCGGTTACGATCGACCTCCAGGCCAACGAGATCCGGCGGGGCAATGCCCACCCCGTGCCGTTCGGGGTCGAATCCTTCGCCCGACAATGCCTGCTGGACGGGGTGGACACCCTGGGCTGGCTGCAATCAAACATCCCCGAGATCGAAGCCTACGAGCGATCGAGAGAGACCGCCTGATGACCCACGTCGCCCCCAAGACCTACAACATCGTCCTGCTGCCCGGCGACGGGGTCGGGCCGGAGGTGACGCGCGCGGCGCGCGACGTCCTGTCGGTCATCGGCGACTTCTATGGCCACACCTTCAGCTTCACCGAGCACCTGATCGGCGGGGCGGCCATCGACGAGACGGGCGATCCCCTGCCGGAAGCGACGCGCGCGGCCTGCATCGCGGCCGACGCCGTACTGCTGGGCGCGGTTGGCGGACCCAAGTGGGACGGCGGCAAGGCGCGGCCTGAGCAGGGGCTGCTGGCGATCCGCAAGGCCATGGGCCTGTTCGCCAATCTGCGCCCGTTGCAGGTGTCGCCCGTGCTGGCGCACCGTTCGCCGCTCAAGAAGGAGATCGTCGAGGGCGTCGACCTGATCGTCTTCCGCGAACTGACCGGCGGCGTCTATTTCGGCGAGAAGACCCGCACCGCCGACCGCGCCACCGACCTGTGCGAATACACCGTGCCCGAGATCGAGCGCGTGACCCGCGCCGCCTTCCAGACCGCCCGACAGCGCCGCGGCAAGGTCACCTCGGTCGACAAGGCGAACGTCATGGAGACGAGCCGTCTGTGGCGCGAAGTCGTGACCCGCATCCACGCCGAGGAGTTCCCGGAGATCGCGCTGGAGCACGCGCTGGTCGACTCCATGGCCATGCACCTGATCAGGAAGCCGCGCGACTATGACGTCATCCTGACCGAAAACATGTTCGGCGACATCCTGTCGGACGAGATCTCGGTGCTGGGCGGATCGATCGGCCTCTTGCCATCGGCCTCGCTGGGCACGGAAGGACCGGGCCTGTTCGAGCCGATCCATGGCTCGGCGCCGGACATCGCGGGTCAGGACCTGGCCAATCCGGTGGGGACCATCCTTTCGGCGGCCCTGCTGTTGCGTCACAGCCTGAAGCTGGAGGACGAGGCCGATTCCATCGAGGCCGCTGTCGCCGCCGTCCTGGCCGCCGGCGCCGTTACGGCGGACCTTGGCGGGGCGCTGGGCACGCGCGCCGCGACCGAAGCCGTCATCGATGCGATCCGCGCCATCCACTGGGCCGCGGCGCATCGGGTGCAGATGCACTGGGCCTGAACGGCGCCCGAATTTCCTGTCAGGGAACAGCGTTCCTTGTAGTAGAAATGAAGCGCCTGCCCGCCTCTTAGGCAATGATCGTGCGTCGACTTCCTTTTGATCTGTGACCGTTGCAAGAAAGTTGCACCGTTAACGGCCAAGCCTCTTGCGCGTTTCGCAAATGCGGTAAAAGTTCGCGTCTGCGAGATTGCATAGGGGGTACTAGCTTATGTCGCAGGTCGGAAACCGACTCCTTGGGGCCGCGGGGCTCCTTCTTCCCACGCTCTGTCTCTTCGGCGCGGGCGCCGCTGCGGCGCAGGACGCCGCGCCGGCCCTGCTGGCGCATCAGGCGGCGCTTGAATTGGACGGCGCCGGTACGGCCTGGCTCGGCACTTCGACCGCGCTCGTGCTGCTGATGACCCTGCCTGGCCTGGCGCTGTTCTACGGCGGCATGGTGCGCCGCAAGAACGTCATCGCCACCATCACCCAGTCGGTCGGCGTCTTCGCCGTGGTGTCGCTGGTGTGGTTCATCGCTGGCTACAGCCTGGCGTTCGGGGCCAATCCGTCAGAGGGCCTTCAGCCCTTCGTCGGCAGCCTGGACATGCTGTTCCTGAACAATGTGTCGCTGCAGACGGCCAACGGCCTGCTGCCGGGGATCCCGGAGTTCCTGTTCATCGCGTTCCAGATGACCTTCGCCATCATCACCCCGGCGCTGGTCACCGGCGCCTTCGCCGAGCGGATGAAGTATTCGGCGCTGCTGCTTTTCACCGCGCTTTGGTCGCTGCTGGTCTATGCGCCGATCTGCCACTGGGTGTGGGGCGGCGGATTCCTGGGTTCGGCCGGTGTGCTGGACTTCGCCGGCGGCGCGGTCGTGCACGTCAACTCGGGCGTCGCGGGTCTGGTCTGCGCCATCTTCCTGGGCCGTCGCAAGGGTTATGGCGTCGAGCCGATCCTGGCGCACAACCCGGTCCTGACCATGATCGGCGCCAGCCTGCTGCTGGTGGGCTGGATCGGGTTCAACGCGGGTTCCGCCGGGGCCGCCAACGACCTGATGGGCGTGGCGCTGCTGAACACCGTCCTGGCCGCCGCCGCGGGCGCCCTGACCTGGAAGATCGTCGAATACATCGAGAAGAAGAAGGTCTCGCTGATCGGCATGCTGTCGGGCGTGGTGGCCGGCCTGGTCGCCATCACCCCGGCCGCCGGCTTCGTCGATCCCAAGGGGGCGGTGATCATCGGCCTGATCGCCGGGCCGGTCTGCTACGCCGCCTCGGTGTGGATCAAGAAGCTGCTCCGCTACGACGACTCGCTGGACGCCTTCGGCATCCACGGGGCGGGCGGTCTGATCGGCGCCCTGCTGACCGGCGTGTTCGCCACGACCGCGATCAACAGCCTGTCGGAAGGCGCCAACGTCGGCGCCCAGGCGCTCGGCCTGGTCTGGACCATCGTCTACAGCGCCGTCGGCACCCTGGTGATCCTGTTCATCTGCAAGTTCACCACCGGACTGCGGGTCAGCGAGGCGGAGGAGACCGCCGGCCTCGACACCTCGCTGCACGGCGAGGCGCTGGAAACCGTCTGACCGAATGGTCCGATCGGGACGCGGCTCTCCCCGCGTCCCGGTCGCCGGGGCTCTCTTTCGAAATCAAACATAACAAGGGGATGCTGTAATGAGAGTGTTTCAAATGGCCGCTCTGGCGGTCGCCGCGAGCCTGGTCGCCCTGGCCGCGCCGGCTTCGGCCCAAACCGATGTGGATGTCGCCTTCAACGTCGGCGTTGTGAGCGACTATGTGTTCCGGGGCGTCAGCCAGACCGACGAGGAGCCGGCCATCCAGGGCGGAATCGACATCACCGCCGGCAGCTTCTACGCGGGCGTCTGGGGTTCGAACGTGGACTTCTTCGACGACACCGACGCCGAGGTCGACTTCTACGGCGGCTTCCGGGGCGAGGCGGTAGGTTTCGCCCTGGACGCCGGGGTGATCTTCTACGCCTACGTCAACGAACCGAACTTCGCCGACTACAACTATACCGAGTTCAAGCTGGCGGCGTCACGCGCCGTGGGCCCGGCCAGCATCGGGGCGGCCGTCTATTACTCGCCGGACTTCTTCGGCGTCGACGAGGCCGCGACCTATTACGAAGTCAACGGCAGCTTCGCCCCGATGGACAAGCTGACGGTCTCGGGCGCCGTGGGCCAGCAGACGCTGGACGTGTCGGACGACTACGTGACCTGGAACATCGGCGCGACCTACGCCCTGCTGGACAATGTCGCGATCGACGTCCGCTATCACGACACCGACGTGGACGGCTTTGCGGCCTATGAAGACCGCATCGTCGGCGGCCTCAAGTTCGTCTTCTGACGCCGCCTCTTCCAATCCAAAAGGGAAAGGCCCCGGAGATCGCTCTCCGGGGCCTTTTTGGTCAGCGGGCGTAGCGGCTTTCGACCGGATCGTACCGGTCCCACACCTTGCCGTCGGCCAGCGAGCGCAACAGCTTCAGATACTCCGCATGGGTCCACGCCAGGGGCGTGGCCGAGTCAGTGTTCTGGCCCAGGGCGTAGTCGTTTTCCGTGGGGTCGCCCACGCCGTCCCACACCTGCTCGGCCAGCATCAGGCCGTCATTCGCGAACCGTTCCATGCCGCGCACATAGGTCTGGCGGATGGCGTCGATATCGGCCGGGGAAGGTGCGCCGTTCACGCTGACGCGGGCCAGTTCATAGTGCCCGCGCTCGCCGGTGAAGAAGGGCCAGACGCGCCCGCGCTGGCCGGGGCTCATTTCGCCGCCGACGCCGTAGTTGGCGCCCGTCTGCCAGTCCTCGCCATAGCCGTCGACGCCGTAGCGACGCCAGCCCGGCGTCTTGTCGCCTTCGGGGCCGAAGTCGTAGCGGACGCGATACAGGTCCTCGAGGCCTTGGTCGTCATAGACAGGCAGGGTGGCGACGATGTGCGGATCGTCGGCCTTCCTGACGCCATAGCGGACCAGTTCCAGGAAGCCGCCGTCGACGACGCGGTCCTCGGGCGGCGCGATCTGGCCGTTGGCGGCGCCGATGGCGGCCTTGTCGTTCGGGTTCTCGTTCTGGGTGATGCGGATGAAATAGCGCCCGTCGTCAAAGTCGCCGTTGGTGGTGAACATCCGCGCTTCGATCTTGCCGGCGTAGTCGTCGGCGGCGGCCTGGTAGCGGTTCGCATCTGCGGCGTCGCCCGCGGCCCGCGCCATCTCGGCCGCGACCGTCAGACCCGCGACCACCGCGGCGGTGGTCGATGGCGAATAGCCCTGCTGTTCTTCCCAGCGCTCCTGCTGGGTGAAGGGCGGCTTGATCTCGGCGTCGTTCCACAACAGGCCGACCTTGCCGCCGTCGACCAGGAAGTCGGCCGCCGGCTTCAGCATCGACCGGAAGTGCTCGGCCATCTCGGCGTCCGTCAGCCAGCCCAGCTTCCACAGGCGATAGCCCAGCATGATCGGCATGGCCGTCTGGTCCAGCTGGACCGCGACCCATTCCAGTTCGCCGTCGACGTGGGTCTTCTGCAGGAACCAGCCGCCGACGCCGGTGTTGCCGGGCGTATTCGCGCCGACCTGCACCTGCGGCAGATAGTTGAAGGCCGCCAGCGGCGTTTCCTTGTCGCCCAGCGCCGCCAGGGCCATGGCCACCTGGTAGAAGTCGCGCGGCCAGACGGCCTTGTAGCCGGTCGAGGACTTGGAGGCGTCGACCGTGTCGCCCCACGGGTTCGACAGGGAGGCGATCAGGGCGCCGGCGTGGGTGCGGTCTTCCTGCACCTTCAGCATCAGCGCCGAGGCGTAGGCCAGCTTGCCGCCGTCCGTCGCCTGCTGCGCGATGCGCGGCAGTTCGGTCAGCGAGGCCATGTAGTCGCGCCAGCCGACGTGGTCGCCCTCGCCGACGAAGCGGGCCAGCACCGCGTCCAGTCCGGTCTGGAATGAACCGTCGGCGGCGGCCTGCGCCGCCTCGGCGGTGTCGCCGAAGCCGATGACGAAGTCGCGGCTCAGGCTTTGACCCATGCGCAGGGTCGGCAGGGCGCCCGTCATCATGGTGTTGCCCGCCGTGTCGCCGGTGGAGGCGTAGGACCAGTCCAGCTTGCCGTCCTTCAGGTCGGTGAGGCCGTCGGAAGCGCCGACGAAGCCGACGCTGGCGGCGGCGAAGGCTTCGCTCGGCTTCAGGACCAGATGGGTGTCGCCCTCCCAGGCGTGGAAGGCTTCGGCCGTCACCTGGCCGCTGTCATCGACGCCGGTGTTGGCGATGTGCGGCTCAAGCAGCAGATAGGGCGTGACTTCGCCGCTGAGCGCCTTGATCTCGACACGCAGGACCAGGGCGTTGCGATCCGGGTCGCTGTAGATGCGCTTGACGATCTCGTAGCGCCCGGACTTGTCGCGGGTGGTGACCTTGTAGGCCGGGGCCAGGGGGCGGCCCTCGGCGTCGGTGTCGATGTATTCGGTGCGGGCCGTGGTGTCGTCGCCTTCAAGCGACACGCCTTCCGGCGTGACCAGGGCGAAGCGCAGGGCCTTGATCTGCGCCTCGTGGATCAGGCCGTACATGGTCTCGGTCAGAACGCCGTCGGCGATCGAGTACCAGACCCTGGACACCGCGCCCGTCGGGCCGCCGTCGCGGTACTGGCCATCGACATAGGCTTCGTAGGACGAGCCGGCGCCGGTCTTGGCGGCGCTGGACCAGGTCGGCAGGTCGCCGGGCGCGCCCGGCGCTACGGCATTGGGAGCGGCGCCGGATTGGGCCGCGGCGGCGGAGGCGAGAGCCAGTCCGGCGGCGCCGGCCAGGCAGAAGGTCTTGAGATTACGCATGCAGGTCCTCACGAGGTTTGCGTGGGGCGGGGGGAAAGAAGAAAGGTCAGCGGCACGTCCAGCCGGCTGTTCCACGAGGCTTCATTGTGCTGGGCGCCCGGGAAGAGCAGGCTCTGGAAGCGGCCGGGGCCGTAGCCGGCGTCGCGGAAGACGCCGTCGATCCGCGTCTGGAACGCGCCGTAGAACTGATCCAGCGTCTCGTCGCCGCG
Organism: Brevundimonas sp.; assembly: GCF_041911375.1. Lineage (GTDB taxonomy): Bacteria > Pseudomonadota > Alphaproteobacteria > Caulobacterales > Caulobacteraceae > Brevundimonas. Next base: position 30,663 of record NZ_JAYRPA010000062.1, read on the forward strand.
ATCGAAGTAGAAGCGGTGCGCGCCGACGGGCGGCAGGCCGGCGGCGATCACATCGCTCCATGCGGTGACCAGCCGCTCGCGCCAGTCGTCCAATCGGGGACCGGGCTCCAGCCCTTCGATCTTCAACGGCCAGTGGGTCGACAGGCAAGCGGCGGCGGAGAAGACGTCGGGGCGCTTCATGACCGCCTGCAACGAGATCAGCCCGCCCATGCTGGAGCCGCTGATCGTCGTGTCCTGCGGGCCGGTCAGGGTGCGATAGGTCCGGTCGACGAAGGGTTTCAACTCTTCGGTCAGGAAGCGCAGATAGCCGTCCGATAGCGGAGGGCCGCCGTAGATGGCTTGGACCTCGTCGCGCATGTCGGCGGGCAGGGCGGCGATCAGGTCGCTGGGCAGGTATTCGCGGCGGCGCAGATCGGTGTTCCAGACGCCGACGACGATGGGGGCGCGAACCTGGCCGCCGGCGATCAGCCGGTCCAGATGCTCGTCCACGCCCCATTCGCCGAAGTTGGCGGTCGAGGCGTCGAACAGGTTCTGGCCATCGTGCATGTAGAGCACGGGATAGCGAGCGTCCGACGTGTCATAGCCGGGCGGCAGCCAGACCGAGACGTTGCGCGGCTTGGCGTATTCGGACGCCATCGCCTCATGGAGCACCAGCCGACCTGCGGTCGGCGTCTCGGCCCGCGCCGCGCCGGCGAAGGGCAGGGCGGCGGTCAGGGCCAGAAGGGTGCGGCGGTTCACGCCCGGTGCTCCTTGACCAGAAGGGCGCTGATCGCGGCCAGCACGAAGGAGGCGGCGCCCAGCACGAGGGCCCAGATGGCCTGGCCGTCGAACAGGCTGCGCAGGATCAGGCCCAGGACGGTGGCGGCCAGCAGCTGGGGCACGACGATGAAGATGTTGAAGACGCCCATGTAGACGCCCATTTTCCGGCCCGGCACCGCCGCCGACAGGATGGCGTAGGGCATGGAGACGATCGACGCCCAGGCGAAGCCGACACCGATCATCGGCAGCCACAGCAGGCCCGGATCGCGAATGGCGAAGACGCCGAACAGGCCCGCCGCGCCCAGCAGCAGCATGACCGCGTGGGTCGCCTTGCGGCCGATCCGCTTCGCCAGCACCGGCAGGGCGAAGGCGGCCACGGCCGCGACGCCGTTATAGACTCCCATCAGCACCCCGACCCAGTCGGCGCCCTCGGCATAGGCGGCCGAGGTGGTGTCGGTCGTGCCGTAGTGAACGCTGGTCACGGCGGCGGTGGCGTAGATCCACAGGGAGAAGAGGGCGAACCAGCTGAAGAACTGAACCACCGCCAGGCCGCGCATCGTCGCGGGCATGCGGAAGATGTCGTTCAGGATCTCGGTGGCCGCGTTGACCATGCCGCGTCGCTGCATCATGCCGACGGCGATCATCAGCAGACCGAAGCCGGCGACGAAGCCCGCCAGGATCAGCAGCTCCTTTTCCAGATCCAGGGCGCCGATCAGGACGAAGCCCAGCAGGCCGACGATGGCGCAGACCAAGCCGGAGCCCAGCCAGCCCTGCACGGACCGGGCGGGCGGTTCGGGCGCGTCATCGACGACGGCGGCCGCGCCCAGCCGGGCGCGTTCGAAGGCGGCGATCTGTTCGGGGGTGTATTCCTTGGTGCTCAGTACGGTCCACAGCACGGCGGTGAACAGGCCGATCGCCCCGACGTAGAAGGCGATCTTGACCGACAGCGGGACGACGCCGGCCTCGGCTGTCGAGGCGACATCGAAGACGTTGGACAGCAGCCACGGCAGGACCGAGGCGAAGACTGCGCCGGCCCCGATGAAGAAGCTCTGCATCGCATAGCCGGCGGTGCGCTGCTCCTCGGGCAGGTTGTCGCCGACGAAGGCGCGGAACGGCTCCATCGTGATGTTGATCGACGCGTCCATGATCCACAGCATGGCCGCGGCGAACCACAGGCTGGGGCTGTTGGGCATGGCGATCAGCGCCAGGGTGGTCAGGATCGCCCCGACCAGGAAATAGGGGCGGCGACGCCCGAACCGCGTCCAGGTGCGGTCGCTGAAATGGCCGATGATCGGCTGGACCAGGAGGCCCGTCAGCGGCGCCGCGATCCACAGGATGGCCAGGCTGTCGACCTCGGCGCCCAGGGTCTGGAAGATACGGCTGGTGTTGGCGTTCTGAAGGCCGAAGCCGATCTGAATGCCGAAGAAGCCGACGCACATGTTCCAGATCGCCAGGCCGGACAGGCGCGGGCGGTGGGCGTGGATCAGTTCAGGGGTCGCGCTGCTCATCTGCGGGCGCGTCCGATCGGCACGAAGCGGATGGCCTGACCGCCGCCTGGCGCGAGCGCCAGGGTCAGGACGTCGGCCGAGGTGACTTCGCGTTGTTCGATGACGATGTCCTCGCGTTTGCCCTTGTAGTCGGCGTCCGGACCGTCACGATAGATTTCGGCCCGGTAGCGACGACCGGCGTCAAGGAAGTTCAGCGGCGCGGACAGGACGCGCGGGTGCTCGTCGGTGACGGCGCCCAGCGCCCAGATGTCGCCGCCTCGTTCCTTGCGGGCGGTGACGACATAGTCGCCCAACTCGGCGGCCAAGGTTCGGCTCTCCTCCCAGTCGACCGGCACGTCCTTGATGAACTGGAACGGGCCGGGATTGGCCTCGTAGTTGACCAGCAGGTCGGCGGCCATCTGGATCGGGCTGTAGATGACGACGTAGTAGGCCAGCTGCTTGGCCCAGGTCGTCTGGATGCCCTGCGGGCTGCGCGTCTCCATGCCGAAGATGCCGGGCGTATAGTCCATCGGCCCGGCCAGCAGGCGGGTGAAGACCAGGTTCGGCACATGATCCGGCGGGTTCGACGGACTGCCCCAGGCCGAATACTCCATGCCGCGCTGCCCCTCGCGGCTGATGATGTTCGGATAGGTGCGGCGCAGGCCCGTGTCCTTGAACGGCTCGTGGGCGTTGATCGCCACCTTGTGACGGGCGCCGGCCTCCACGACCTTCATGTGGTGCTGAGCCATGGCCTGGCTCTCGTGCCAGGCCATCACCATCTGGCCGTCCGGCCCCGCGACGCGGGCGCCTTGCGCGTCCGCGACGTAGCCGGTCTTCACCGAATGGACGCCGAGGCGTTCATACAGCGCCATGGCCGGCTCGAGCTGCTGCTCGTAGTGGAAGGCGTTGCCGCCGGTCTCGTGGTGGCCGATCAGTTGCACGCCCTTGGACCGGGCGTAGCGGGTGACGCGCTCCAGGTCGAAATCGGGATAGGCCTCGGTGAAGCTGAAGTCCGAGCCGTTGGCGAACCACTGGCCGTCCCAGCCCTTGTTCCACCCCTCGACCAGCACGCCGCCGAAGCCGTGTTCGGCCGCGAAGTCGATGTGCTTGAGGGTGTTCTCGGTGGTGGCGCCGTGCTTGGGACCGGAGCCCCAGGTCTTCAGCTCCAGGTGCATCTCCCACCAGACGCCGACGTACTTCATCGGCTTGAACCAGCTGACGTCGCCCAGCTTGTTGGGCTCGTTCAGGTTCAGGATCAGGCTGGAATCGATCAGCCCCGCCGCACTGTCCGAGATCTGCAGCGTGCGCCACGGCGTGTTGAACGGGGCCTGCCGGATCACGGCCGCGTTGGTCAGGCCCGGCGTCAGCTGGGCGCGGAAGTTCGTACCCTCGGAGCGGCGCAGGTTCATGCCGGCGTAGTCGACGCAGGCGGCCTCGTGGATCGAGACGTGCAGGCCGGACCGACCCTTGACCGTCATCGGGGTCTGGGCGCTGCCGACCGCGTCGATCGGCGTGCGGCTGTAGAGGTATTCTTCGCGGTTCCACTCCCAGGCCGGGCACCACAGGGCTTCGCCGTTTTCGGCCAGGTTGAACTCGGTGATCTCCGAGCCGATGCGGACGGTCTTCAGCGCCGGCTGGTCCGGGAACTCGTAGCGGAAGCCCAGGCCGTCGTCATACAGGCGGAAGACCACGTCCACGCGGCGCTGCAGTCCGCCGGTCTCGGCGTAGGCCACGCGCCATTCGTTGTAGTGGTTGCGGATCAGGCGACGCTCGCCCCAGGGCTGTTCCCAGGTCTCGTCGACGGTCACGGGCTGACCCGCCGTGATGGCCAGGCCGCGCTCGATGGCAGGGGCGTCGGTCAGCAGGAAACCCAGCTTTGACGGCGCGACGACCGGCCGGCCCTGACGCGTCACCGAATACATCGGTCGCCCGTCGTTGTCGGTGAAGGCCTCCACCGTCAGCGTCCCGCCAGGGGAGGTGGCGCGGGCATGGGCCGGGGCAGTCTGCGCCCTGCCGTGAGTGGCCCCGAACGCCAGGACGGACGCCCCGCCTAGGGCCAGAAAGGTTCTGCGCTTCATCATCGGAACTCCGTTACGCCGCCTCTTGCCAACCGCCGCGAACGGTGGCTGAAATATTTGCAGAAAAATTTGCAGCGCCGAAACGCTGTCCTAAGGATCCGCGACCTTGAGCCGCAAGACGACCCGCCTGGAAGACATCGCCCGCCTGGCCGGCGTGTCCATCGCCACAGCTTCCAGGGCGCTGAACGACAACCCGGCGGTCAATGACCGCACCAAGCAACTGATCTGGAAGCTGGCGAAGGAGCACGACTACCCTTTCCGCCGCCACATGCCCGCCGGACCGATCGGGGCGCAGGGCACTATCGCCCTGGTCACGCCGCGTCCCCAGGGCCGCGAAGGACGCATATCCGACCCCTTCTTCCTGGAGCTTCTGGCCGGGGTGGGCGAGGCGGCGCGCGAGCGGGGCTGCGACCTGCTGATGAGCCACATCTCGCCCGCCAACTATGAGGATCTGTCGGCGGCGCTGAACACCAGCCGGGCGGACGGGGTGATCTTCCTGGGTCAGTCCAGCCTGCATTCGGCCTTCAACCGGCTGGTGGATGCGGACCATCGCTTCGTCGTCTGGGGCGCCGAACTGCCGGAACAGGACTACTGCTCCATCGGCTCCGACAACATCTCGGGAGGCCGGCGCGCGACGCTGCACCTGGCGCGACTGGGCCGCAAGCGCATCGTCTTTCTGGGCGACCTGGACCCGCCCGAGGCGATGCAACGGCATCGGGGCTATCTGGACGCCATGGGCCAGGCCGGGCTGTCGGTCGACGCCGACCTGATCGCGCCGGCCCACTTCGAAGTTGAGTCCGCCGAGGCATCCGTCGACGCCCTGATCCGGCGCGGCCTCGACTTCGACGGCGTGGTCGCCGCCTCCGACCAGATCGCCCTGGGCGCCGTGCGCGCCCTGCTGCACGCGGGCATCGATGTGCCGGGACAGGTTTCGGTGATCGGCTTCGACAACGTGCCCTTCAGCCGCTACTCGCGCCCGGCCCTTACCACCATCGCCCAGGACACCATGAAGGCCGGCCGGCTGATGGTCTCCAAGCTGCTGGATCACGGGGGCGCGACCGCAGGCCGTTCCGAACGCGTTCCGACCGAGCTGATCGTTCGCGAGACCTGCGGCGGCTGATCCGGTCATCAGACCGCGAACAACAGGCCGGCCAGAGGCTTCAGGCTCGATCCGTCGGCCTCGCTCCAGTTGACCGCCTCGATCCGGCGCGCGTGGCTGGGCGGCGTCCAGTCTATGGGCTCGTGGCTCAGGTTGAACACGCAGAGCAGGCGCTCGCCGTCTGCGCCCCGCTCGAACCGCTTGAACACCAGAAGGTCCTGCGGTCCCTCTATCAGCTCCAGCCCGCCCAGCTGCAACGCCGGATGCGTCTTGCGCAGGCCGATCAGGCGGCGGGCGACGTGCAGGGTGGCCTTGGGATCGGCCTCTTGCGCATCGACGGCCAGCTTCAGGTGGCGCGGGTCGACCGGCAGCCAGGGCTCGACGCTGGAGAAGCCGGCGTTGGGCGCCGAAGCGGTCCAGGGGATCGGCGTGCGCGCGCCGTCGCGGCCCAGGGTCTGGGGCCAGTTGGCGATGGCCTCGGGATCGACCAGCCGTTCGAACGGCACATGGGCCTGGGGCAGGCCCAGCTCCTCGCCCTGATAGACGAAGACGTTGCCGCGCAAGCACATCAGCAGCAGCAGGGCCATCTCGGCGAAGGCCTTTTCGTCGCGGCCCTGGGCCCAGCGCGACACGGCGCGCGGCGCGTCGTGGTTCGAGAAGGTCCAGGACGGCCAACCCTCGCCCTGCTGATCCGGCCACATGTTGTCGCCCACGCCGATCAGTTCGCTGCGAAGCGTGTCGGCGTACAGATAGAGAAAGCCATAGGCGGAATGCAGCCGGTCGCTTCCGGCGGTGTATTCCTTCATCTCGCGGTCGGCGTGATCGCCGCCGACCTCCGCCACGGTGAAGCGGCCTTCATAGCTGTCGGTCAGGGCCCGGATGCGGTTCAGGAAGCCGATGATCTCGGGCTGGCTCTGGTTGTAGATCTTGTCCTGGAAGTCGAAGGGGCGGGTGCGCTTCTTGCCGTCGTTGATCGGCGGATTGTCGGTCAGCTTCGGATCGTGGATGGCGAAGTTGATGGCGTCGAGGCGGAAGCCGTCCACGCCGCGATCCAGCCAGAAGCGGGCGGCGGCGATCAGGGCGTCCTGGACCTCGGGATTGCGCACGTTCAACTGCGGCTGCGAGGCCAGGAAGTTGTGCATGTAGTACTGGCCGCGCCGTGCGTCCCACGTCCAGGCCGGCCCGCCGAAGACCGACTGCCAGTTCGACGGCGGCGAGCCGTCCGGCTTGGCGTCGGCCCACACGTACCAGTCGGCGTGCTTGGCGGTCTTGGACGCGCGGCTGTCGGTGAACCAGGGGTGTTCGTCCGACGTATGCGAGAACACCTGATCAATGACGACCTTCAGGCCCAACGCATGGGCGCGGGCGATCAGGGCGTCGAAATCGGCCAGTGTCCCGAAGATCGGATCGACGTCGCAATAGTCCGAGACGTCATAGCCGAAGTCCTTCATCGGCGACTTGAAGAAGGGCGACAGCCAGACGCCGTCTACGCCCAAGGACGCGACGTGGTCCAGACGGTCGGCGATGCCCCTCAGGTCGCCGACGCCGTCGTCGTTCGAGTCCGCGAAGCTGCGCGGATAGATCTGGTACAGGACCGCGCCGCGCCACCATTCGTGCGCGAGTGCAGGCGCGGCGTCAGCCGTGGATAGGTCGAGGGGCTGGGCGGTCACGGGGCGCTCTTGCAGACGAGATAATCGAGGGGAGGGACGCTGACGGCGACGCTCGCGGGGGCCGACGACTCGGCAGCGCAGTCGCCGCGCAGAGCCTGCCACCGAAGGGAGGTCGGCTCCACCTCTACCTGCGCCGTAACGGGCGCGGTCGAGCTGTTGAACAGGATCAGGATTTCGGAGCCGTCGTCGCCCATTCGCGACATGGCGAACAGACCGGGCTCGTCGCCATAGGCCCGCACGACCTGGCGGCCGCGTCGCAGGGCCGGCTCGGCGGCGCGTATGCGCGCCATCTCGGCGATGGCCTGATACAGCGGCGCCTCGGTGGAATAGGCGGGCTGACGACCGCCGATGGGCGTGGTGTCGCGATAGACCGGCGTCTGGCTGTCCCACATGTCCTGGCGCGAGTTGCCGTATCCGCCGGCGCCGGCGAAGCCCTGTTCGTCGCCGTAATAGAGGGTCGGCACGCCCCGGCTGAACATCATCAGCGCATGGGCCAGTTTGATCCGTTCCAGCAGTTCGGCGTCGTCGGCCTCCGGATGGGCCTGCTTCACGAAGAAGCCGATACGGCCCATGTCGTGGTTGCCCAGGAAGGTCGGCAGGATGGCGGCGGTGTCGGCGCCGTTCGCATAAAGAGCGTCGGCGTCGAACAGCTTGGCCAGGGCGTCGCCGCCCGTCTTCCCGGCGGCGAAGTCGGTCGCCTGCTTCTGGAAGGGGAAGTCCAGTACGGCGGGATAGTCGTCGACCCGCGTGAACCGGGCCGTCACGGCCGGATCGGGATCGTAGACCTCGCCGAAGATGTGGAAGTTCGGAATGCCCTTGGCCTCGGCCCGCTGGATCATGGCGGGGATGAAGGCCTGCCAGAACTCGGGGTTCACGTGGCGGGCGGTGTCGATCCGGAAACCGTCGACGCCATATTTGTCGATCCAGCCGCCGAAGACCTCGATCATGCCCTGAACGACCACGGGGTCCTCGGTCAGCAGATCGTCCAGTCCGGCGAAATCGCCGTCCAGACCGCTCTCGCCCGCAAAGGTGCTCTCGCCCCGGTTATGATAGTGGATCGGATCGTTCAGCCAGGCCGGAACCTTGGCGTTCTCCTCACCGGCCGGAACGTAGGGGGTGTAGGCGTAGTCCGGGCGGGTCAGGCGCGAGAAGTCGCGGCCGTCGAAGCCTTCATTGATCGGCGCCCCGTCCACGCCGCCCCGGCGGGTGTAGGGATAGTCGGCGCGGCTGCGATAGGCGCAGCGGCCTTCGGGGCACTCGCGATACTGGATGACGTCGGCCGTGTGGTTGGCGACGATGTCGAGATAGACCTTCATGCCGCGCGCATGGGCCGCGTCGACCAGGGCGCGCATCGTGGCCTCGTCGCCGAAATGCGGATCGACCGCGGTGAAGTCGGTGATCCAGTAGCCGTGGTGCGCCGCGCCGGTGTAGTCACCGTGGCTCTGAACCGGCTTGTTCTTGAACACCGGCGCCAGCCAGACGGCGGTCGCGCCCAGGCCCTGGATATAGTCCAGCCGCTGGGTCAGGCCGGCCAGATCGCCTCCGTGGTAGAAGTCAGTGTGCGAAGGGTCGAAGCCGCTGGTCAGGCGCTCGGGCGCATAGCCGCCGTGGTCGTTGGAGGGATCGCCGTTGGCGAAACGGTCGGGCAGCAGGAAGTAGATCACCTCGTCCTGCGGCGGACGCTGGCGCAGGGCCGCGACAGGGTCGCCAGCCGGCTGGGCCTGGGTCGCGGTCGCGCCGCAGACGGTCGCCAGAGCCGCAAGCGCACATAGCCCGGTGTTCAGTCGATTGAGCATCGTTTCCTCATTGCCTGGTCAGTGCAAAGCCTTCCAAGTCGATTTGCAAGATTTTGCAGTCCTGCCGCCGCCTGTCAACGCGCGCAAAAAATGCTGCATTGCACGCGTCGCGTGGCAATGCGTCGCAACATCCGACCAAAGCTGGGCATGAGCGCCCTTGCGATCGTGCCGAATTTGCACTGACAAGATTACCAGCTTGCAATCTGTCATCGGATTTGCATATTTTTGCGACGGCTTCCGGTCGCGACATTCAGAATCGCGACCAGCCCTCAGGGAGGATGATCCATGTCTCAACGTCTCAACCGGCGTGCGCGCCTGCTGTCGGGCGCCGCTTTCGGCGCCGTGGCCCTGATGGCCGTCAGCAGCGCCCAGGCCCAAACCGCCGACGCCGCCGTCCAGGCCGCCGAAGCCCAGCCTGCTGACGCGCAACCCACCGAAGTCGGTGAAATCGTCGTCACCGGCATCCGTCGCGCCATCGAGGCGTCGATCTCGGCCAAGGCCAACAACACCTCGATCGTCGAGGTGATCTCCGCGGAAGACATCGGCAAGCTGCCGGACGTCTCCATCGCCGAATCCCTGGCCCGCCTGCCGGGCGTGACCTCGCAGCGCCTCGACGGCCGCAGCCAGGCCATCTCGATCCGCGGCCTGGGTCCGGACTTCACCACCGCCCTGCTGAACGGCCGCGAACTGGTCACCACCGGCGACAACCGCGGCGTCGAGTTCGACCAGTTCCCGTCGGAACTGCTGGGCAGCGTCGTCGTCTACAAGACCCCGGACGCGGCGCTGGTCGGCCAGGGCCTGGCCGGCACCGTCGATCTGCGCACCGTTCGGCCGCTGGCCTACGGCCGTCAGGCGATGGCGGTGAACTATCGTCACGAGTGGAACGACATCGGCGCCCTGAACTCGGGCACGACCGACAGCGGCGACCGCTACACCCTGTCCTACATCGACCAGTTCGCGGACGACACCATCGGCGTCGCCCTGGGCTACGCCCACATGAGCTCGCCCTACCAGTCCGAGCGCTTCAACAGCTGGGGCTATCCGACCTACAGCGACGGCAACCTGATCACCGGCGGCGTCAAGCCGTACGTCATGTCGTCGGAACTGGAGCGCGACGGCTACATGGGCGTGCTGGAATGGCGTCCGAACGACCGCTTCCACTCGACGATCGACGCCTTCTACTCGGAGTTCAAGAACACCCAGGTCCTGCGCGGCATCGAATTCCCGCTGGCGTGGGGCGGATCGGCTGGCGACTGCACCATCAACGTGCCTTCCGCCGTTTGCCGTCCGGCGCCGTCGCTGCGCCCCGGCTATACCGTCGAGGACGGCCTGATCGTCGCCGGCACCTGGGACAACATCAAGGGCGTGGTCCGCAACGACCTGAACAAGCGCGACAGCAACATCACGGCCATCGGCTGGAACACCGAGTTCGTCGCCAATGACGACTGGACCCTGGGTCTGGACGTCAACTACTCCAAGGTCGAACGCGAAGACCTGATCCTCGAGACCAACGCCGGCACCGGCCGCAACATCAACGGCGCCCTGGACACCCTGGGCTTCGAGCTGACCGACGACGGCGTGACGCGCTTCACCAGCCAGCTGAACTACGCCGATCCGAACCTGATCTTCCTGACCAGCCCGCAGGGCTGGGGCGGCGACGTGATCCCGGAAGGCCAGGCCGGTTACATGAACACCCCGTCCATCGAGGACGAGATCAAGGCGGTTCGCCTGACCGCGCGCCGCGAGCTGCACCAGAGCCCGTTCGGCTCGATCGACTTCGGCATCAACTATTCGGAGCGCACCAAGAGCTTCGTCAACGACCAGTACTACCTGGGCGTCCCCGGCGGCGGCGACCTGGCCGTGCCGGCGGAGTTCCTGCTGGAGCCGACCGACCTGGGCTATCTCGGCATTTCCCAAGTGCTGAGCTACGACGCCCTGGCGCTGGCCAACAGCGGCGCGCTGAACCTGATCCGCAACCCGAACGCCGACGTTGCGGCCGGCAACTGGGACGTGACCGAGAAGGTTTCGACCGCCTACATCCGCGCCAACATCGACCACACCCTGTTTGGCCTGCCGCTGACCGGCAACGTCGGCATGCAGTTCGTCTACACCGACCAGCAGGGCCGCGGCTTCGAGGCCCAGCAGATCAGCGCCGGCGTCGCTGCGATCGAAGAGATCACGGGCGGCAAGGAGTACCTGGAAATCCTGCCCAGCTCGAACTTCATCCTGGAAGTCGGCGACGACATGTTCGCGCGCTTCGCGCTGTCGCGCACCCTGGCGCGTCCGCGGATGGACGACATGCGCGCCGGCCGGAACTTCTCGTTCAATCCCGGCAACAACAACGAGAACGCCACGCCCGAGCAGAACTCGCCCTGGGGTGGCGGCGGCGGCAATCCCGAGCTGATGCCGTACATCGCCAATGTGGCCGACCTGTCGTTCGAGAAGTATTTCGCCAACCGTCGCGGCTATGTCTCGCTGGCGGGCTTCTATCGCGACCTGGAAAGCTACGTTTACACGTACAACCGCATCTTCGACTTCAGCGGCTATCCGACCGGCGGCGTGACGCCCGTGATCAACCAGGGCATCATCTCGACCCCTGAGAACGGCAACGGCGGCTGGATCCGCGGCGTCGAATTCTCGCTGTCGGCGCCCTTCGAGATGTTCCATCCCGCTCTGGAAGGTTTCGGCGGCTTCTTCAGCGCGTCGCAGACGGAAAGCGAGGTCCAGCCGGATCCCGCCAACCCGCCCACGCCCATGCCGGGCCTGTCGGAAACCGTCGTCAACGGCACGCTCTATTACGAGCGCTTCGGCTTCCAGTCGCGGATTTCGGCCCGCTATCGCTCGGACTACCTGGGCGAAGTGGCCGGCTTCGGCAACGGCCGCACCCTGCGCTCGGTCGCGGCGGAAACCGTCGTCGACGCCCAGATCGGCTACGAGTTCCAGTCGGGTCCGCTGGAAGGCCTGTCGGTTCTGGCCCAGGTCAACAACCTGACGGACGAGCCTTTCAAGACCTTCGAGAACGGCGATGAGCGCCGGACCATCGACTACCAGTCCTACGGCCGCACCTTCGCGGTCGGCGTGAACTACCGGTTCTGATCCTCCCATCTGAGCCAACTGGGCCGCTCCGGAAACGGAGCGGCCTTTTTTCTTGTTCGCAAAAAGTTTGGTTACAGCGACAGGATTTCGGCTGGACGCCTTCGCCGCGATGTCGGAACCAGTCTTTCGCAGAACCGCGCACGCCAGCGCGGCGCAAATCCATTCTCACTGGGGGAGCCATATACATGACCGCATCCGACGCCGACCGCCCGAAGGGGGCAGGTCTGGCCTTCGCCTATGTCACCACCCTGTTCTTCGCGTGGGGTTTCGCCACTTCGCTGATCGACCCGCTGATCGCGGCGGTGAAGCGGGTGTTCGACCTGAACAACGCCGAGGCGTTCCTGACCACCTTCGCCTGGTTCATCGCCTATGGCCTGATGTCGCTGCCGGCGGCCTCGGTGCTGGGCAAGCTGGGCTACAGCCGGTCGATCATCGGCGCCTTGATCGTGATGGTGGCCGGCTGCCTGATCGTGCCGGCGGCGACGGCGGCGGACTGGTATCCCGGCGTGCTGGTGGCCCTGTTCGTGATCGCCTCGGGCGTCACCCTGCTGCAGGTCGCGGCCAATCCGCTGGTGGCGGAACTGGGCACGCGCAAGGGTTCGCACACGCGGCTGAACCTGTCCCAGGCCTTCAACTCGCTGGGCACGACGATCGGGCCGTGGCTTGGATCTCACGTCCTGCTGACCGGCGGCGTCTTCGCGGCGGGCGCGGTGGTGACGGCGGCGACCCGCACCCAGTCGCTGCGCAGCATCGACATGGCCTTCCTGGGCATGGGCGCCTTCTTCGCCCTGATCGCCGTCTTCATCTTCACCGCACGCAAGAAGATCAACGCCGCGGCCCCGGCGGCCACCCAGGCGGTGTCCCCGCTGAAGGCGCTGTCGTCGCCGTGGGCCGTGTTCGGCGCCCTGGCCATCTTCCTCTACGTCGGGTCGGAAGTGGCCATCGGCGGCATGCTGACCAACTTCCTGGAAAGCCCTGACGTCCTGAACGCCCCGATCGAGACGGCCGGCAAGATGGTGGCCCTGTACTGGGGCGGGGCCATGGTCGGCCGCTTCATCGGCTCGGCCGTGCTGACGCGAGTGCCGGCGGGGATCGTTCTGGCGGTCTGCACCGTGGCTGCGGCGCTGCTGTGCCTGGTGGTCAGCCAGGTCGGCGGACCGACGGCGGCTTATGCCGCCCTGTCGATCGGCCTGTTCAACTCGATCATGTTCCCGACCATCTTCACCCTGACGCTGGAGCGTTCGACCGCGCCGACCTCGGCGACCTCGGGCCTGCTGGTGTTCGGCATCATCGGCGGCGCCCTGCTGCCGCAGGTGGCCGCGCGGATCGCCGATGCGGCGGGCGCGTTGCAGCCGGCCTTCATCGTGCCGCTGCTGGGCTACGTCGGCCTGACGGTCTTCGCCATCGCCGCCGCCCGCACCAAGGTGCGCGACGCCGACGTGGTCAAGGCGCCGTCGCCGCACTGACGTCCACCGTCAGGAAAGCACAAGGGGCGCGGCTCGAAAGCCGCGCCCCTTTTCTAGTTGCGTCACCGTTTCAGTTGTCGATCAGGGCCTGAAGGATCCCCGCCAGGCGGTCGCGCATCCGCTCGCATTCCGCGGGCTCGAGATCGAAACTGCCGCCGCCCAGTTCGCGGCTGATCGACATGCCCATGATGAACCCCGCCAGCAGGCGGGCGCGAACGGTGGCGTCCGGGCCGCCCAGCCAATCCTGAAGCGGACCGAAGAATTGCGCGGAACAGATGGTCTGCACCATCTCCGAGGCGCGGTTCGAGCCGATGGAGCGCAGCATGATCGACATGCCCTTCAGCTTCTCGGCCTTCTTGGGCTCGAACACGACCTCGTGCGCCACCCGTTTGCCGAACTCGGCCTTGTCGCCCTGCATCAGGGCGCTGCCGTCGCCGCAGCTTTCGAGCGCCGCGAGGAACAGATCGTCCTTGGAGCCGAAATAGCGGCTGATCAGGGCGGCGTCGACGCCGACATCCCGGGCGATGTCGCGCATGCCGACATCGTCATAGCTCTCCGCAGCGAACCGTTCGCGCGCGGCGTCGAGAATGGCCGTGCGTGTCGCTGCGGCGTTTCTCGGGCGGGGACCGGGGCACAACAAGGGGGCGAAACTCCTGGGAACAATAACCGTAAATCACATATGGCTTTGTCAACGCCTGTTGACAAGCGTCGCGGCCCTGACCATTAAGTCACCACGCGTTGACACGGCCGACTCCCCATCGGCCGGTGTCCGCACGACAGGGATTTGCCTCCGACAGGGAGAATGCGCCGATGCGCGGGCTTAAGATCGCCGCCGTGTCCGTCTTGGTGACGGGCGCGCTATATGGATGTTCCCCCAAGGCCGAAGGACAGGCGCCCAGCGCGCCGCCGGTGACGGTGGCCACTCCGCTGAAGCAGCAGGTCGTGGACTGGGACGAATTCACCGGCCGTTTCGAGGCGGTCGAGGCCGTGGACGTTCGCGCCCGCGTCGGCGGCTATGTCCAGGCTGTCCACTTCCGCGACGGCCAGACGGTCCAGCGCGGCCAGCTGCTGTTCACGCTGGACCCGCGTCCGGCCCAGGCCGCCCTGGCCCAGGCCCGCGCCCAGGTCGCCCAGGCCCAGTCGCAACTCAGCCTAGCGCGCGCCAACCTGGCGCGCAGCGAGTCCTTGCTGGCCTCGCAGGCCGTGTCCCAGGCCGAGTACGACTCCAACAAGGCCGCGGTCGAGGCCGCCCAGGCCAATCTTGCGGCGGCGAATGCGGCGACGCGCACGGCGCAGCTGAACCTGGAATACACCCGCGTCACCGCGCCGGTGTCGGGCCGCGTGTCCGACCGTCGCGTCGATCCGGGCAATCTGATCGCCGGCGGATCGTCGGCGGGCGACGTGCTGACCACCATCGTTTCGGGCGGTCCGATCCACTTCGTCTTCGACGGCTCCGAAGCGGTCGCCCTGAAGTACATGCGTGACGCCGGCGCGAACCAGAACGCCCCGGTCCGCATCCGCCTGCAGGACGAGACCGCCTACAACCGCACCGGTCGGCTGGACTTCTCGGACAACGCGATCGACACCGCCTCGGGCGTGATCCGTCTGCGGGCCATCGTGCCGAACGCCGACGGCTTCCTGCGTCCGGGCATGTTCGGCCGCGCCCAGGTCGCCGGCGCCGGCGCCTATGAGGCCCTTCTGGTCCCCGACACGGCCATCAACACCGACCAGTCGCGCCGCACCGTCTATGTCGTGGCCAACGACGGCTCGGTCACGCCCAAGCCGGTCGAACTCGGACCCGTGGTCCAGGGGCTGCGCGTGATCAAGTCGGGCCTGGCCCCGACCGACCGCGTCATCATCGCGGGCCTGCAGCGCGCCGCCCAGCCGGGCGCGAAGGTCACCCCGCAGAACGGTCGCATCCAGCCGGTCCAGCAGCAGCAGGGCGCCGAGGGTCCCGTGACCCAGGCCGCGCCCGCCTCCAGCGCCTCCTTCGCCAACAGCCTGTCCACCGGCGACTGATCCATGAACATCTCACGTTTCTTCATCGACCGGCCCATCTTCGCGATGGTCCTGTCGGTGGTGATCACCATCATCGGCGTCTTCGCCTATCCACTGCTGCCGCTGTCGCAGTATCCGGAGATCGCGCCGCCGACGATCACCATCAACGCCGCCTATCCCGGCGCTTCGGCCGAGACCCTGGCCGAGACCGTCGCCGCGCCCATCGAGCAGGAGGTGAACGGCGTCGAGAACATGCTCTACATCACCTCGTCCTCGACGTCGGACGGGGTGGTGGCGATCACCGTGACATTCAACCCGGGCACGGATCTGGATGACGCCCAGGTGCTGGTGCAGAACCGGGTCGCCCTGGCGGAGCCCCGGCTGCCCGAAGCGGTCCGCCAGACCGGCATCACGGTCAACAAGGCCGAGAGCGGCTTCCTGATGATCCTGGGCCTGACCTCGCCTGGAGAGGCGCTGAGCAACGACTATGTCGGCAACTACGCCAACTCGACGCTGCGCGACCGTCTGCTGCGGATCGAGGGCGTCGGCACGGTTCAGGTGTTCGGCGGCGGCAACTATTCGATGCGGGTCTGGATCGACCCGGCCAAGGCGGCCGAGCGCGGTCTGACGGGCCCCGACATCGTCGCCGCCCTGCGCGCCCAGAACGTCCAGGCCGCCGCCGGCTCCATCGGCCAGCCGCCGTTCGCGAACAACGCCTCGGCCTTCCAGCTGCCGGTGCAGGTTCAGGGTCGCCTGACCGATCCGAACGAGTTCGCCAATGTCGTCCTGAAGACCGACCCCGAAGGGCGCGTCACCTATCTGCGCGACGTAGCGCGGATCGAACTGGGCGCTCAGGACTACGGCATCCGCGGCTTCTTTGACGGTGAACGCGGCGTCGGCCTGGCCATCGTGCAGCAGCCGGGCGCCAACGCGCTGGGCACCGCCGAACGCGTGCTGGCCGAAGTCGAGGCCGTGAAGGCCGAGCTGCCCCAGGGCATGGCCATCTCGGTGCCTTACAATCCGACGGAGTTCGTGGCGGCCTCGGTGGAGTCGGTCGAACACACCCTGTTTGAAGCCGTGATCCTGGTCGTGATCGTGGTCCTGGTCTTCCTGCAGACCTGGCGCGCGGCCATCATCCCCATCATCGCCATCCCGATCGCCCTGGTCGGCACCTTCGCGGTGCAGCTGGCGCTGGGCTATTCCATCAACTCCCTGTCCCTGTTCGCCCTGGTGCTGGCGGTGGGCATCGTCGTGGACGACGCCATCGTCGTCGTCGAGAACGTGGAGCGGGCCATCAGCGAAGGTCTGTCGCCGAAGGAGGCCGCCTACCGCTCCATGCAGGAGGTCTCCGGCGCCCTGATCGCCATCGGCCTGGTGCTGGTTTCGGTGTTCGTGCCGACCATGTTCGTGCCCGGCATCCCCGGCATCTTCTACCGCCAGTTCGCCGTGGTCATCGCCTCGGCGTCCGTGATCTCGCTGTTCGTGTCGCTGACGCTGTCGCCGGCCATGGCCGCGCTGCTGCTGAAGCCGCACAAGGATCACGCCACGCATGGCCGCAAGCCCGGCCTTTGGGGTTCGGTCGTCTATTACGTCGGCTGGGGCGGCCGGAAGTTCAACGAGGGCTTCGACTGGCTTTCGGACCGCTATGGTCGCCTGACCGCGCGTCTGGTCCGCACCGTCACCATCGTGCTGATCGTCTATGTCGGCCTTCTGGGCGTCACCGCCTGGCGGCTGCTGGACACGCCCACCGGCTTCATCCCGGAGCAGGACCAGGGCTTCCTGATCGGCGTCATCCAGCTGCCGGCCGGCGCCTCGCTGGATCGCACGGAGGCGGTGATGAGCCGCGCCCGCGAGATCATCCAGGGCACCGAGGGCGTGGACGGCACCGTGGCCTTCGCCGGCCTGGACGGCTCCAGCTTCAGCTTCGGCTCCAACGCGGCGACCATCTTCGTCCGCCTGAAGCCGCACGAGGAGCGGTCCAAGGAACAGGCCGCCGTCGCGCTCGGCAACGCCATCACCATGGCGACGGGCTCGATCGAGGACGCCAACATCTTCGTCATCGCCCCGCCGGCGGTCCAGGGTCTGGGCAACGGCAACGGCTTCAAGATGATGATTCAGGACACCTCCGGCGCCGGTTATCGACCGCTGGAGGGGGCGACCTTCGCCATGATGGGCGCGGCCGCTCAGGCCCCGACCGAGGTCAGCCAGGTCTTCTCGACCTACAACACCGGCTCTCCGCGCGTCGAGGCGGACGTCGATCGCGACAAGGCCCTGATGCTGGGCGTCCAGCCGTCGGCCGTGTTCGACACCCTGGGCGTCTACCTCGGTTCGTCCTACGTCAACGACTTCAACTTCCTGGGCCGCACCTTCCGGGTGACCGCGCAGGCGGAGCCGACGGCGCGCGACGACATCGCCGATATCGCCAACCTGAAGACCCGCTCGGAATCCGGAGCGATGGTGCCGATCGGTTCGGTGGCCAACCTGAGGGACGACTCCGGTCCGTCACGGATCGTGCGCTACAACCTTTTCCCGGCGGCCGAACTCCAGGGCCAGCCCGCAGGGGGCGTGTCGTCCGGCCAGGCGCTGGAAGTCATGGAGCAGATGGCCGAGCAGACGCTGCCGCAGGGCTTCTCGTACGAGTGGACCGAACTGGCGCTGCAGCAGAAGGCGGCGGGCTCGGGCGCGACCCTGATCTTCCTGATGGCGGTGGTGTTCGTCTTCCTGGTGCTGGCCGCGCAATATGAGGCCTTCACCCTGCCGATGGCGGTCATTCTGATCGTGCCGATGTGCCTTCTGGCGGCGATGGTCGGGGTCAACATCCGCGGCCTGGACAACAACATCCTCGTCCAGATCGGCCTGGTGGTCCTGATCGCTCTGGCGGCCAAGAACGCCATCCTGATCGTGGAGTTCGCCAAACAGGCCGAAGAGGAGGGCATGAACCGCTTCGACGCGGCCGTGACCGCCGCCAAGACCCGCCTGCGGCCGATCCTGATGACCTCCTTCGCCTTCATTCTGGGCGTCGTGCCCCTGATGCTGGCGTCGGGTCCGGGCGCGGAGATGCGTCAGGCGCTGGGCACGTCGGTCTTCTCCGGCATGCTCGGGGTCACCTTCTTCGGGCTGCTGTTCACGCCTGTCTTCTACGTCGTCATGCGCTGGGTGTCGGGCAAGCTGCCGACCTCGCACAAGCCTGCGCCGAAGACCCAGGCCATCCGTTACGACCAACCTTCCGACCTGACCGATCCCGACGCGCCGGCGCCCGCGACCGGCCGGGGAGGGGACATCCGATGACCCGATCCAAGACCCTGACCTTCCTGACCGCCGCAGCCGCAAGCGCTCTGCTCGCCGCCTGTGCGGTCGGGCCGAGGGCGCCCGCCGCCGACCTTCCCCCCGCGGGGACGGGCGCCTTCGTCGGCTCGACCAGCCCGACCGTCTCGAGCGCCGCGGCGCGCGACGACTGGTGGCGGCTGTACGCCGATCCGACGCTGGACGGCCTGATCCAGCAGGCCTTCGCCGAGAACAACCAGCTGGAAGCGGCCTTCGCCAACCTGCGCGCCGTGCGGGCCTCCTTGTCAGAGGCGCGCACCGGCCGCCTGCCGACCACCTCGACCAGCGCCGCCTATCAGCGCAGCCAGGCGTCGTCGGCGACGGTGCAGGGCCTTCCTGCCGGTCAGGACGCGCCCGAGATCGACACCTATGACGTCGGCCTGGACGCGTCGTACGAGATCGACCTGTTCGGCCGGGTGGCGTCCGCCATCCGGGCCGCGCGGGCGGACGTGCGCTCCGCCGAAGCCGCCTTCGCCACGGTGCAGGTCACGGTCGCGGCCGAGACGGCGCGGGCCTATGCCGACACCTGTTCGGCCAACGCCCAGATCGCGGTCGCCGAGCGGACGCTGGGCCTGCAGCGCGACACGCTTCGCCTGACCGAGCGGCTGCTGGACGGCGGGGCCGGCACCGGCCTGGACGTGGCCAGCGCCCGCGCGGCGGTGGCGCAGACCGCCGCCACCCTGCCGACGCTGCGCGCCGGCCGCAACGAAGCCTTGTTCCGCCTGGCCACACTGACCGGCGTGACGCCCGCCGAAGCCAGCCAGGCCGCCGCCGCCTGTGTTCGCCCGCCGCAACTCGACCAGCCGATCCCGGTCGGCGACGGCGCCCAGCTGCTGGCGCGCCGCCCGGACGTCCGTCAAGCCGAGGCCGATCTGGCGGCGGCGGCGGCGCGGGTGAACGTGGCCACCGCTGACCTGTTTCCCTCCATCAGCCTGGGCGGATCGATCGGCTCCACGGCGCTGGACGCGGACGGGCTGGGCGACAGCGAGAACTTCCGCTTCAGCTTCGGCCCCCTGATCAGCTGGTCGTTCCCGAACGTCTTCGCCGCGCGGGCCCGCATCCAACAGGCCGGCGCCCTGTCCGACGCCGCCCTGGCCAACTTCGATCAGACGGTTCTGGGCGCCCTGCAGGAGACCGAAACCGCGCTGTCCAACTACGCCAACGAGCTGGACCGGCGCGCGGCCCTGACCGAGGCGCGCGACCAGGCCGCCCGCGCGGCGGACCTGTCGCGTCAGCGCTTCGACGCGGGCGCCGACAGCTTCCTGCTGGTGCTGGACGCCCAACGCACCCAGGCTGCGGCCGAGGCAGCGCTGGCGCAGTCCGACGCCCTGGTCTCGACGTACCAGATCGCCCTGTTCAAGGCGCTGGCGGGCGGGTGGGGCCCCGAAGCGTAGCGGGCGAAGGGCGGGCTCAGCCCGCCTTTGAGAAGTCCGGCGCGCGCTTCTGTGTGAAGGCCATGAAGGCCTCCATCGCCTCGGGGCTCTTCATCTGCGAACCGAACGCCTCGCCTTCGCGCTGCATCAGGGCCCACAGGGCCTCGGCGTCGCGCATCAGCCGCTTGGTCTTGCGGATCGAGTTCGGCGCCCGGGCGGCGATCCGGGACGCCAGCTCGGCGGCCGTCGTCTCGACCTGATCGGTCGGGACGGCGCGATTGGCCAGGCCCCAGGCCAGGGCGGTCCGACCGTCGATCGCTTCGCCCAGGGCGAACAGCTCGAACGCCCGCTGGTGACCGATGGCCGCCGGCAGCAGCAGGCTGGACGCCGCCTCCGGCGCCAGGGCCAGGTTGACGAACGGAACCGACAGCAAGGCGTCGTCGGCCACAACCACGAGGTCGCAGTGCAGCAGCATGGTCAGGCCGATGCCGACCGCGCGGCCTTTGACGGCCGCGATCAGCGGCTTATCCAGTTCGGCCAGCGCCTTCAGATAGCGGAAAACCGCCATGTCGAACGGTTGTTCGGTCTGGGAGCCGATGGCGATGAAGTCGCCGATGTCGTTGCCGGCCGAGAAGCTGTCGCCTTCGGCGCGCAGCAGCACCGCGCGGACCGCATCGTCCGCGCGCGCCCGCTCCATCGCTTCGGACAGGGCGGCGTACATCGCCTGGGTGATGGCGTTCTTCTTGTCGGGCCGGTCCAGCGTGACCGTCAGCACGCCGCCTTCCAGGGTGGTGCGGATATTATCGCTCATGTCGTTTCCCCTTGTTGCTGGACGGCCGACCACCAGTCGACGCCCTGTTCGTCCCGCTTGCGTCGCGCGCGGCCGCGCCGTTCCAGATAGTTCAGATGCGCCTGCGCCTCGCCCGTAGCCATACCCAGCATCGCATCCCCGACCGCCCGGCCGAACACGGCCGGGAAGGCGTCGAGCACCCTAATCGGTTTCCGCAACGTCCGTTCAAGCCGTTTCAACGCCGTCTCGTGCCCCCGCCGCAGGGCGTCCAGTCGGGCGTGCACGCCGGTGAACGGTTCGCCGTGGCCGGGCAGGATCAAGGCCCGCTCCGGCAAGAGGCGACGCAGCTTGGCCAAAGAGTCCATCCAGTCGCCCAGGGGATCCGCGTCAGGCTCTGTCGGCCAGACCGATACGTTCGACGAAATTCGGGGCAGGATCTGGTCGCCGGCGATGAAGACGTCGTCGGACCTACGCCACAGGCACACGTGCTCCGGGCTGTGGCCGGCGCCGACCACGATCGTCCATTCATCGCCGCCAATCGTCAGGACGTCGCCGTCCTCCAGCCGCGTGAAGGCGCGAGGCAATGGGGCCACCAGCCTGCCGAAGCCACCGTACTCGTCTCGCCACCGCTCGATCTGAACTGGATTCCAGCCGGCCGCCCGGTAGAAAACTTCCCCCTCGACCGGCGCCTGCGCCGCCTCTTCGGCAGCCAGCATCCGTCCCGTCAGATATTCGGAACGCGACATCAACAGCGGCGCATTCCCTGACGCGCACAGCCAACCCGCAAGGCCGATGTGATCGGGGTGCATATGGGTGCAGATCACCTGCTTCAAGCCGGAAATCGGCAAGAACTCCGAAAGGACCCGATGCCAGGCGCTGAGACCGTCGGGCGTGTTCAGTCCCGTATCCACAACGCTCCAGGCATCCCCTTCCTCCTGAAGAACGAAGAGGTTAACGTGATCAAGTTGGAAGGGGAGCGGCGCCTTCAGTCGCCATACGCCCCGTCCGACGGCCGTTAATGCGCTCCCTTCGGACCTGCTTGGAATTTCCATCAACTGGGTCACGATCTGCTCGAACTTCGCAAAAGCGCAGCTTGACCGGCTGCTGGCATGGCGACAAGGGTACCTCACCATTCGTCCAGGAGGCCTCAGGCGTTGCTGAAGACCATTATCGCCCTTGCCGGCGCCACGCTCATCTCGATGACACTGGCCGCACCGGCCTCCGCTCAGGATCCCAACGACAAGGGTTCCGGTTTTGGAGCGGGACAGTCCGGGCCGGCCATTACTGCGCCGACGCAGCGGGTGACGCCGTCGCGGACCGAGCGTTCGAGAGAGCGTCAGGCACGCCGCCAAACGCCGCCCCCTGCTCCGTCGCCTGAAGAGGTCTTGGCCACCGCGCAACAGCTCGCTACCCTCGCCAATACCGGTTGTCAGGCGACGGAAGCCAAGCTGCTTGGGGTCACGCCCGCCAGCACATCGCTTTACGAGGTCGCGTGCGCAACCGGCCCTGGCTATATCATCGAGACGAAGACGCCGCCCACTGCGGTCGATTGCGTGATTCTTGCGCATTCGGCCCAGGTCGCCAAGGCCGCCAATGCCGAAGCGGATGTCGGCGCCCAATGCAGCCTTCCGGCCAATGCCGACACGGACAGGGTTCTGCGGCAGTATGCGCAGGACGCGGGCGTGCCCTGCCCAGTGGAGAACGTCAAAGTTCTGGGCCAGTCGGACGGCGCGACCATCTATGAGGTCGGCTGCACGGACATCGCCGGCTACTGGATTCGAAAGAGCGCCGATGGATGGACCAAGACTGACTGCCTGCAGGTCGTCGCCGAAGGCGGAACCTGCAGCATGACCACGGCCGCTGAGAACGCCGCCCTGCTTAAGAGCTGGTTGTCAGGGTCGCCGGCTTCGGACTGTCAGGTGACTGAGGCCCGCCTGATGGGCCGCAACGACAACGGCATGTTCTATGAAGCGAAGTGTGCGGGCGCTGACGGCGTCATCGCGCGGCTGAACGCCGACCGTGTGGTGCAACAAATCTATCCCTGCGCGACGGCGCAACGGGTTGGCGGCGGCTGCACCTTGACACCCGCGCCTGCGGCAGCGCCGGCCGCTGCGACCGAGCAGTAGGTCTTTCAGCCGTCACGTCCTGGGCCGTCGGAGCGATCCGGCGGCCCTTTTGCATTCCGGCTCTTTTCGGAACGCGAGACGCAGCCTAGCGTCGCGGTCATGCGCATCGCCACCTGGAACGTGAACTCCGTCAACGCCCGCCTGCCCACCGTGTTGGCGTGGCTGGAACAGGCCGCACCCGACGTCGCCTGTTTCCAGGAGATCAAGTGCGTCGACGAGAAGTTTCCGCGCGAGGCCTTCGAGAGCCTGGGCTACAATGTCGAGACCCACGGCCAGAAATCCTACAACGGCGTGGCCCTGCTTTCGAAGTTTCCTCTTTCCGATATCCGGCGCGGCCTGCCGGGCGATGAGACGGACGAACAGGCGCGGTATCTCGAGGCTCTGGTCGAGGCGCCGACGCCCGTCCGCGTCGGGGCGATCTACCTGCCCAACGGCAACCCGATCGGCGGCGAGAAGTTCGCCTACAAGCTGGCGTGGTTCGAGCGGCTGCAGGCGCATGCCCGGGCGTTGATGGCCTATGAGGAGCCGTTGGCGCTCTGCGGCGACTACAACGTCATCCCCGAGGCCGAAGACGCGAAGAACCCCGCCGCCTGGGTCGACGACGCCCTGTTCCAGCCCGAGAGCCGCCGCGCCTTGCGGGCGCTGAAGAACCTGGGCCTCGCCGACGCCCACGAGCTGGGCCAGGAGCCGGCGGGAACCTACACCTTCTGGGACTATCAGGCCGGCGCCTGGCAGAGGGACCACGGCATCCGCATCGACTTCGCCCTGCTGTCGCCCCAGGCCGCCGATCGCTTCCGGGGGATCGAGACTCATCGCGACGCGCGCGACATGGAAAAACCGAGCGACCACGTGCCGGTGGTCGTCGATCTGGACCTGGAGGGCTGACATCATGGCCGAGGCCTTCAGGGTGATCCTGCTGGTCGCCCTTGCGGCCGCTCTGCTGACGACGCTGGCGCTGGCGTTCGCATGGTGGATGGAGCCGCCCCGCCGGATGCGCCGCGCCCTGCTGAAGGCGCTGGCGGCGCCGCCGGAGGTCGAGGCCATGTCGGTCGGGGAAGGCAAGGCCTGCGCCCTCAACTTCGACATGGAACAGGTCGTCGTGCTGTGGGCCAGCGGGGGGCACGGCCTGGCCTATGCGTTCGAGGAGGTCGACGGCGGCGAGATCATCGTCGACGGTCATGTCGTCGCGCGCGTCCGGCGCGGCGAGTCCCGCAAGGCCCTGGACGTGCTTGCGCCCGACGCCGAACAGGTCGTGCTGCGGCTGATGTTCGCCGACGCCCGCAATCCCGAGTTCGAACTGGCGCTGTGGGACGCCACCTCGCCGGCCCAGACCGGGTCGCCCGGCGAGGCCCTGCGGCTGGGCCGACGCTGGTTGTCGCATCTTGAGGCGCTGGTGAGGGCCTGACGGCGCGATCGGGGGTTCCGGTCCGAACGCGGGAGCGTTAGAAGCGGCGGCTCGTCCCCCTTTCCCGCATGCCCGAGGAGCCCGCCGTGGCCCGCCTTTTCGACGCCTATATCGTCGCCGACTGGACCGCCGCCGAGACGAAGAAGCTCGGCGATAATTCGCTGTGGATCGGCGTGGCCAAGCGCGACGTGCGCTTTCGTCTCTATACTGAAACCCACAATGTCGCGACGCGGGCGGAGGGCGAGGCGCTGCTGAACAGCCTCCTGGCGGACCACAGGCGGCGGGGCGACCGGGTGCTGGTCGGCTTCGACTTCAATCTGGGCTATCCCGTCGGCACGGCGCAGCGGCTGAAGCTGGAGGGAACGCCGTGGCAGGCGATGTGGAAGTTCATCGCCGCCAACGTCGTCGACAAGCCGGACAACACCAACAATCGCTACCAGGTCGCGGCCAAGATGAACCGGCTGATGACCGACGAGGCCTGGCCGCTGTGGGGCGCGCCGGCCAAGCAGGCGCAACGCTGGCTGACCACGACCAAGCCTGCGCAGGGCGCCGGCGACATCCCCGAGTTCCGCGCCGCCGAGAACGCTGCCCGAAAGGGTCGGCTGCAGCCCAAGAGCGTGTGGCAGATGCACGGCGCCGGCGCCGTCGGCGGCCAGACCCTGACCGGCGTTCCTGTCGTTCGCCGCCTGCTGGAGAAGCTGGGCCCCTCGGCGGCCGTATGGCCGTTCGGCACGGGGTGGCGCGCGCTGGCGCCGGACGATGTGGAGCCGTTGTCGGCGCTGGTGGTCGAGGTCTGGCCCTCGATGTTCGAAACCAAGCCCGTCGACGGCGAATACAAGGACCAGGCCCAGGTCCGCACCACGGCGGAGGCCCTGGCCCGGATGGATGACGCAGGCGATCTGGCCGGCGCCTTCGCGCCGCCGAAGACCGCGACGTCAGAACTGATCGCGCAGGTCGAGCAGGAAGAAGGCTGGATTCTGGGCGTCTGACCCGGGTCCCCCCGCCTTGACGCGGGGGCGCTTTGGTCCTAGGTGCGCGCGCCGCTTTCGGAGCCCGCATGTCGCACGCCCTCGCCCTGTCTGCGGCCCCCCGCCGTATCGAAGCGGAAACGCCGGCCGACGCGCAGAGCGTCGAGGCTCTGATCATGGCCGCCTTCGGCCCGGGCCGCTTCGCCAAGACGGCGGAGCGTTTGCGTGAAGGATCCCGTCCCGTCGCGGGCTTCGTCGCGCGGCAGGACGGACGGGTGATCAGCTCGGTGCGGCTGTGGCCGGTGACGGTCGGCGTGACGCACGCGCTGTTCCTGGGGCCGATCGCGGTCGACAAGGCCGTGCGCAGCGAAGGCCTCGGCGCTGAACTGGTTCAGGCCTGCGTCCGGCTTGCGCGGGAGACGGGCGTGGGCGGGGTGCTTCTGGTCGGCGATCGCCCCTACTTCGAACGGTTCGGCTTCCTGCCCGCACCTGAGGCGGTGCTGCCCGGGCCGGCCGATCCGAAGCGCGTCCTGTGGCTGGCGACCGGCGTGGAGACGGTGTCGGGACCCGTCCGTATCGGCTGAGCCTTTTCCGAACCGGTCGGGCGGCCTAAGTCATGTCCGGACATGACGAAGATGGACGACGCCAAGAACGGACTGAATGCTGTCGCGGAAGCGGTGAAACAGGCGCCGGGCCACGGCCTGCCGCCGGTGCACCTGTGGAATCCCACGCATTGCGGCGAGATCGACATCGTGATCCGGGCGGACGGCGTGTGGACGCACGAAGGTTCGCCGATCGGGCGCGAGGCCCTGGTGCGGCTGTTCTCGACGGTGCTGAGGAAGGATCCGGACGGATATCACTTGGTGACGCCAGTCGAGAAGATGCGGATCAGGGTCGAGGATCTGCCGTTTCGGGCCGTGGCCATGACCCAGGAGGGCGACGCGCTGACCTTCAGCACGGACGTCGGCGATCAGGTTCGGGCGAGCGCGGAAGATCCCATCGTGGTCGAGACGGATGCGGCGACGGGCGAGCCCCGGCCAAGGGTCCATGTGCGGCGTGATCTGTGGGCGCGGATCGCGCGGCCGGTCTTCTACGAACTGGTCGAGATGGCGGAGGCGAAGGACGGCCGACTGGTCGTTCGGTCGGGGGGCGGGACGTTCGATCTGGGAGCCCTGTCGTGAGCCTGGAGTCGCTGAAGAGGCGGCTGGCGGATCGTCTGGCGCCGGCCGACAGCTGGCGCCCCGAAATCCGGGCGGCCCGGTCGGACTTCGACCTGAACCCGACGATGACCCGCTCGGCCGCGACCCTGCGGCCGGCGGCCGTGCTGATCCCAGTGGTGGCGCGACCGGAAGGAGCCAGCGTGCTGCTGACGCGGCGGGCCGACACCCTGGCCAGCCATACCGGGCAGATCGCCTTCCCGGGCGGTCGGCTGGACCCTCGCGAGGATGCGGTCACGGCCGCGTTGCGCGAGGCGGATGAGGAGGTGGCCCTCGACCCGGGCGCGGTCGAGGTGCTGGGCCTGTCTGACGCCTATGAGACGGGAACCGGCTTTCTGGTGACGCCCGTGGTGGGCTGGCTGCGGGAGCCGCCGGTGGTGACCCCGTCGCCGGACGAGGTCGCCGAGGTGTTCGAGACGCCGTGGGACTTCCTGATGGATGCGGCCAACCACCGGCGGGACTTCTATGACCCCGAGGCCGGCCTGAGGCGCTGGTTCTGGGCGATGCCTTGGGGCGAGCGCTATATCTGGGGCGCCACCGCCGGCATACTGAAGTCGCTCCACGCGCGGCTGTATGGCGACGAGCCGGCGCCGGAAGCCGCCGCCGAAGAGGACGCGGCGTGACCGGCGCGACCTCGATGGCGGGCCAGCCGTGGCTGGAGGCCGCCTCGACCAAGGCGGTCATTGCGGCGCTCGAGGCTGCGGGCGGGAAGGACTGCGCGCGCTTCGTCGGCGGGTGCGTGCGCAACAGTCTGATGGGCCGGCCGGTCGACGATATCGACATCGCCACACGCCTGACGCCGAACGAAACCCTGGCGGCCCTGAAGGCGGCGGGCCTCAAGGCCGTGCCGACCGGCGTCGAGCACGGGACGGTCACAGGCGTTTCCGACGGCCGGCCCTATGAGATCACCACCCTGAGGCGCGACGTGGAGACCGACGGCCGCCGCGCCGTCGTCGCCTTCACCCGCGACTGGGCCGAGGACGCGGCCCGCCGGGACTTCCGGCTGAACGCCCTTTACGCGGACGCGCAGGGGACGGTCTTCGATCCGACGGGCGGGGGGCTGGCGGATGCGGCGGCGGGCCGGATCGTCTTCGTCGGAGAGGCGGAGACGCGCATCCGCGAGGACTATCTGCGCATACTGCGCTTTTTTCGCTTCTATGCCTGGTTCGGCAAAGGCGCCCCGGACTCCGTCGGGCTGGCGGCGTCCGCGCGGCTGAAGGACGGGATAGGCCGGCTGTCGGCCGAGCGGGTGTCGAAGGAACTGCTGAAGCTGCTGGCGGCGCCCGATCCGCGCGCGGCCGTGCGGGCGATGGCCGACAGCGGCGTGCTGGCGCAGGTGCTGCCGGAGGCCCCGCCGCTGGACCTGTTCGAGGCCCTGACCACCCTTACGGGCGACGCGGCCCTGCGGCTGTCGGCGCTTCTGCCCCCCGACGAGGCGGCGGTGATGGCTGTGGCGGGGCGCCTGCGGCTGGCGAATGCGCTGCGGGACCGTCTGGCCGCCATGATGCGGCAGGGGCAGGCGGTCGCGCCCGACATGGATCCGGCGTCGGCGCGGGCGGCGATCTATCGCCTGGGGCGCCAGACGTTCGAGGATCGGCTGGTTCGCGCCGAGGCCGCAACGGCCGGGGACGGCGGGCCGCTGCGCGCGCTGGCCGAAGGCTGGACGCCGCCGCGGATGCCGGTCGGCGGACGGGACCTGGCCCGGCTGGGGGTGACGCCCGGACCAGAGACCGGGCGCATCCTCAAGGCCTTCGAAGACCAATGGATCGCCGACGACTTCCCCACCGAGGGGCACGAGGCGAGATTGAAGGGCCTCATTCCGCCGCGCGCGTGAACTCGGTGATCACCGGGCGGTGGTCCGATCCCGTGGGTTCGCCCAGTCGTCGGTCAAGCAGGGCGAGGTCGGGCGAGCGCCAGACCTGGTCGATGGTGATGCCCAGCACGGCGGGGAGGTCTGTCGGCCACGTGCCCGGCCATCCGGAGGCGGGCAGCAGACCCAGCTCGGTCTTCATCTGACGGCCGATGCGTGCGGTGGAGACGCTGTTGAAATCGCCGGCGGCGATGACCGGATTGTCCGGCGCGGCCTGACGCCGTGCGGCCAGGGCCGTCACCTGATTGATCTGTCCCCACTGGTACTGAAAAGGCCAGGGACGGGTCAGGTGGACGCCGAAGACGTTGATCGGCCCCAGCGTCGTGTCGACCACGGCGCCGACCGTGCTCAGACCATCCGGCGGATCAGGCAGCTGGCGAAGGATGGGGCGGCGCGCGGCGATGACCGAGCGAGCCGGGCCGCTGGGACGATCCACGCGGCCCAGCAGGGCGCGGTGCGGATAGCCCGCCAGGATGTCGTCGATCCGCGCGGCGGGGCCGTCGCCGAACTCGACCAGAATGACGATGTCGGCGTTCGCGGCGGCGATGGAGCGTTGCATGGCCTCCACGTCGGTGTTCAGCGCCCAGACGTTGGCGGAATAGACGCGCAGGACGGGGGCGCCGGCCTGGGGTCGTCCCTTCGGCGGCGTCCACTGCGGCCAGACCGCGATCAGCAGGATCAGCGAGGCGAGGGCGCCGGCCACGGCCGCGGGCCAGAGACGCAAGGCCAGACACAGAACCGCGCCCAGGACGGCGACGACCAGCATGGGGGCGGTGAACTGGGCCAGGATGTCGACCCACCGATGGCCTATGCCGCTCAGCGCCGCCGCCCCAAACGCCGCCAGCCCCAGGAACCCGCCCATCGCGACCAGGGTGAAGACCCAGCGAAGGATGAGGCCGAGCGACAGGCTTTGCGGTTGAACGAGAGGCATGCTGGAACGTTGACCGTCGGCAGGAGGGGACATGGCCCAGCGGACCATCGCGGATATCGAGAAGATCTGGGCCAATGTCGAGGGCGTGAAAAAGCTTTCGGACCGTGTCATCGGCATCGGTCCGGTGGGCTTCGGCATGGACGCCCTGCTGACCTGGGTGCCGGTGGTGGGCACGGTCTACACCGTGGGAACGGCGGGCTGGCTGATGTGGCAGGCCAGGCAAGCCCGCGCGACGCCCGCGGTCCTGGCGCGAATGGCGGCCTATATGGCCATCGACACGGCGACGGGGACCGTGCCGATCGCGGGCGATATCGTCGACACCTTCTTTCCGGGCCAGCTGTTGGCCGCCCGCGCCTTGCAGAAGCATATCGAGGCGACCCACTGGGTCGAGGACACCGAGGCCAACGCGCGCGCCAGCGGCGCCCACGAACAGCACCTGGCCACGGTGCGTGATGAGCCGAAGCTGAAACGGATCGTCTATCTGCACGACTGATCGTGCGCGCAAGCCGGCGCTCGCCATCCTAATTTTCGGGATCAATCCCAGCGGGATCAAAGCCTTGGGTCGCTGGCGGCGCGATCGACGCGCCTGGGTCGGCGACTGAGTCAGGCTGATCTCCATCAACCGATGGAGATTTCCATGAGCGACGACTTTAGCGCCCGCCTGGCGCTGCCCTACCTGGCCGCCGGCCAGATGCAGAAACATGTGACGCTGAACACGGCCCTGACTCGGCTGGACGCCCTGCTGCAGGCCGCGGTGGTCAGCCGGACCACGCATGTCCAGCCCGCCGCGCCGGGCGAAGGCGACCTGTATATCCTGCCGGAGAACGCGGCCGGCGCGGACTGGGCCGGTCGGCCTGGCGGCGCCCTGATGCGACACGAAGCCGGCGGCTGGACGATGACGCCGACACCGGACGGCATGATCGTGGTGGTCCTGGACGCCGAGGAGGTCGTAGGCCGTCGAAGCGGCGACTGGATCTCTTTGTCGGACTGGATGGGCGACGACGAACTCAGCGTCCTGCGCCTTGGGATCAACACCACCGCTGACGCGGCCAATCCCTTCGCCGCCAAGGTCAACAAGCTGCTGTTCACCGCCCTGGGCGCCAGCGAGGGCGGCGACGGCGACCTGAGGATGACGCTGAACAAGGAGGTCGCGACGGACGTGCTCTCCCTGCTGTTCCAGAGCGGCTATGGCGGCCGGGCCGAACTGGGTCTGGTCGGCGACGACGACCTGAGCCTGAAGGTCAGCGCCGACGGCGCGTCGTGGCGCACGGCCGTGACGGTGGATCGGCACACTGGCCGGGTGTTCTTCGATCAGGGTGCGGCGCGCATCGAAACCACGGCGTTCACGAGCGACGGCGCCTATGCGCCTCCGCCTTGGGCGAAATGGATCGAGGCGACCTGCGTGGGCGGCGGGGGCGGCGGCGGCTCCGGCATGGCCGGCGCGTCGGGCACGGTCCGCTACGGCGGCGGCGGGGGCGGAGCGGCGGGACTGTCGCAGGCGGGCTGGCCGGCCCAGGCCTTGGCGGGCGTCGTGACCGTGCCGGTCGGCGCGGGCGGAGCGGGCGGGGCCGCCGTGAGCGGCGCCGGCCAGCCGGGCGCCTCGGGAGGCCACAGCC
>NZ_JAYRPA010000063.1:0-2734 GCF_041911375.1 Brevundimonas sp.
AACGCGGCGCGGCGTCCGACCGCCCGCCAATAGGTCTGCTCGGCTCCGGCGAGGGCCAAGGCGAAGGCGGCGTCGTCCTGACCGGGCGAACGGCAGGTTTCGGGCTCTCGACGGCAGAAGTCGATCACCCCCGCGGGCGGCGCCACGGGGCCGACCTCCGTCCCGAAGGCGAGCGTGCCCAGGAGGGCGACAAGAGCGACCGAAGGGCCCACGTTGGCTCCGCGCTGGCCGCGCATCCTGCGGCGGCCCGTCCGCTCTATCCGGCGAAGCGCTAAAATTTGGTGAGGGGAACGGCGCGCCGCCGCACTGGCGCGGCGGTCCGGCCCGCGCTATCCAAGACCCACTGTTGGGATAATGCCTCATGCTGACAAGACGTCTCGCGCTCGCCGCCGTGCTCGCCCTGCCCGCCGCCTGCGCCACCGCCGTGGCCGAGGCGCCGGCCACCGACGACGCGCCCGACTGGGTGCCCGAAGCCTATCAGCTGGGCGCCGGCGACAAGGTGCGAGTCACCGTGTTCAACGAGCCGTCCTTGACCGGGGAGTTCCAGGTCAGCTCGGCCGGCGCCCTGTCCCTGCCCTTGATCGGCGAGGTCGAGGCGGCCGGCCGGACCGTGTCCGAGCTCCAGCGCGCCGTCGAGGCGAAGCTGCGCGACGGCTATCTGCTCGATCCCCGCGTCAACGCCGAAATCCTCACCTATCGCCCCTTCTACATCTTGGGCGAAGTGGGCGCGCCCGGCACCTACCCCTATTCGGCCGGCCTCACCGTGCTGAACGCCGTCGCAACGGCAGGCGGCTTCACCTACCGAGCCAATACCGGACGGGTCTACATCCGCCGCGCCAACGCCACGGGCGAGGTGGCCTACCGCCTGACCAGCCAAACGCGGATCGCCCCGGGGGACACCATCCGCATCGGTGAACGGCTATTCTGACGCGCCGGCTGTTCGGGCTCGGTGCGCCGCGGCCGTCCGTCCAGGACGATCGCTCGCCGCCGCGCGCGCCCGACGGCGCCGTCGTCTGGGCGGTCGGCGACGTCCATGGTCAGGACGACCTCTTCGCCTGCCTGTCCGAGTTGATTCAGGCCGATCTGCGCGCCGCCGGAGCGGGCCGGGGGACCGCGGTCCTCCTCGGCGACTACATTGACCGGGGCGTCGGGGCGCGCGCCGTGATCGAGCGCATCCTGGAGATGTGGCGCGGTCTCGAGCGCCAGGGCGCCGCCCTGGTCGCCCTGCGCGGGAACCACGAGGAGATGCTGTTGCGATTTCTCGACAGTCCGGCCCTGGGACCGGCCTGGATGGACCTTGGCGGGCGCGAGACGCTGCTCGGCTACGGCGTCGAGCCGCCCCCGCCCACCGCCGAGCCGACGGCCTGGGCCCGAACCGCCGCCGCCCTGGCCGAGGCGCTCCCCCCCGCCCACCGAGCGTTTATAGAGGCGCTGCCCCTGCACCACGTCGAGGGCGACTATCTCTTCGTTCACGCCGGCCTGCGTCCGGGCGTGGCCCTGGCCGACCAGAAGCCGGACGACCTCATGTGGATCAGGGACGCCTTTCTGCAGGACCCCCGGCCCACGGAGCGGCTGGTGGTCCACGGCCACACGCCGGAGCCGGAGGTCTGGCTTGATCGGCGCCGCCTCGGTCTGGACACCGGCGCCTACGCCACGGGCCTCCTCTCCGCGGTCCGCCTCAAGGCCGATCGCATCCTGCTGTTCCAGGCCCGCCGGCACCCTGACGGCGTCCGCGTCGAGACGCGCCCGCTCACGGTGTGATGTCGCACCGGCGCCGCCTTTGCTAGAGTGGCCGCCGACCGGTCCCGTTCGGAGACATCCCCCTTGGACGACCACAGCCTCTGGGTGAGCGCCTACGGCGCCGACCTGCGCCGACGGATCGTCGCCACGGCGGCGGTCGTCGGGCTGGCGGTCGTCACCGGCCTGAGCCTGATGATCGCGGTGGAGCGCTGGAACGGCCGGTTCGAGCACGTCTTCCATCCCCTGCCCGGCTTGTCCTACGCCGCTCCGCCCCTCAAGGACGGCGTGCCCGTCATCCGCATCGATCAGCCGCTGACCTATCAGCGGCTCGCCCCCAACGACGCCTATCGCTTCAACGCCTCCGTACCCGTCTCGACCGAGCCGCTGCCGGCCGCCGCGCCGTTCCGGCTGCCAGAGATGGACGCAGCCTCCCGGGCCCGCGCCATCGACTGCCTGACGGCCGCCGTCTATTACGAGGCGGCGTCGGAAAGCGCGCTGGGCCAGGCGGCCGTGGCCCAGGTGGTGCTCAATCGCGTGCGGCACCCCGCCTTTCCGAACACCGTGTGCGGGGTGGTCTATTCGGGCTCGGAACGGCGCACGGGCTGCCAGTTCACCTTCACCTGCGACGGCGCGCGTGCGCGCGCGCCGGAGCCCGGGGCATGGTTGCGCGCGCGCCGGGTGGCCCTGGCCGCCCTCGGCGGGGCGGTGACCCCCGAGGTCGGCAACGCCACCCACTACCACACCCTCTGGGTCGCGCCCTATTGGAGCCCCTCCCTGGTCAAGGTCGCCAATATCGGCGCCCACACCTTCTATCGCTGGAAGGGCTTCACCGGCGGTCCGGCCGCCTTCAACCGGCCGCACGCCGGTATCGAACCGGCCATTCCCGCCTGGATCGGCCGCGCGCCCTTGCAGGAGGCCGAGGACGATGCGGCGGCGGCCGTCGCCGATCCCGCGCCCCTCCCCCCAGCGGAGCCCGTGGTTCTCCTGGCGGCGC
>NZ_JAYRPA010000064.1:0-5248 GCF_041911375.1 Brevundimonas sp.
CGCCCGGCTGACGGGCGGGATCCGGCGCGGGGATGGCGAAGCCGCCCGAGCCCTGCGTCCGCAGCCAGGCGATCAGATTGATGCGCGTGGCCGTGTCGCGGATGCCGGCGAACGACATCTTGGTGCCGGGCACGTAGCGGGCCGGCGCCGTGATGAATTCGTTCAGCTGGTCATAGCCCCAGGTCGGGGCCTCGGCCTTGTGCGCCGCCATGGCGTCCGAATAGGCGAAACCGGCGCGGTGCATCACCGGCCCGCCGACCACGGACCACAGGTTCGGACCGATCTTGTCGGCGCCGCCCTGATGCGCGTCGTGACAGGCCTGGCAGCGCGCAAAGGCGGCCTCGCCGGCGGCCAGGTCGGCGGCCGGCAGAACCGTGCCCCAATCCGGCGGCAGCTCGGCCTCGGCGCCGCCCGCGGCCTCTTCGGGCGCGTCGACGAAATAGCCCATCTTTTCCGGGGCCTCGGTGTGATAAATCGCACCCGACACCTGCTGGACCACCAGGATGACAAACGCCGTCCCCAGGCCCGCGCCGAAAATCTTATTCCACTTCAGATCGCCGCTCATGCGTGTGGTCGCATCCTCTCCGGAATCCGGGCCCCTCGAAACACGCCCCGGACATAATCTTGCGTGGCCGTCTCTGGCACGGTAGCGCGACCTTCGCAACCGGCCCGCCCATCAACGCGACAGGAAGTCGATGAATCCGCTGATATTGATACCCGCCCGCATGGCCGCCACCCGCCTGCCGAACAAGCCGCTGGCCGACATCGGCGGCAGGCCCATGATCGTCAGGGCCTATCAGCAGGCCGAGGCGTCCGGCCTTCCCGTCGCCGTCGCCGCCGGCGATCCGGAGATCGTCGAGGCCATCGAGGCCATCGGCGGCCGCGCCGTCCTGACCGATCCGGGGCTGCCCAGCGGATCGGACCGCATCCGCGCGGCGGTGGACGCCATCGACCCGGAAGGCGATTTCGACGCCGTCATCAACGTCCAGGGCGACATGCCTTTCGCCGATCCGGGCCTGGCGACGGCCTGCGCCGCCATCCTGCACGGCGAGCCGTCCTGCGACATCGCCACCCTGGTCGCGCCCGAAAGGGATGTCTCGGACCGGTCGAACCCCGATGTGGTCAAGGCGGTGCTGGCCCTGGTCGAGGGCGAGCGGCAGGGACGGGCGCTCTATTTCACCCGCTCGACCCTTTACGGCGATGCGCCGGTGTGGCGGCACATCGGGATCTACGGCTACCGGCGCGAGGCGCTGAATCGCTTCTGCGCCGCGCCGCCGTCGCCGCTGGAGCGACGCGAGAAGCTGGAGCAGCTGCGGGCGCTGGAGATGGGCATGCAGATCTGGGCGGCGGTGATCGCCGAGGCCCCGCTGTCGGTGGACAATCCCGACGACCTCGAGGCGGCGCGCGCCCTGGTCTGACGCCTGGGCGCTACTGCTCGGCCCACGCCCGGATCAGGCTGTGGGCGATGGCGAACGGCGGCGGGGCCTGGATGGTGGGATGCTCGCCGGCCAGCACCGCCTTCGCCTCGGCCCGGGTCAGCCAGCACACGGCCTCAAGCTCGGTCTGGTCGGGCTGCGCCTGGTCGTCGGACACCTGGGCGATCAGCCCGATCATCAGTTGGGACGGGAAGGGCCAGGGCTGGCTGGAATGATAGCGGGTCGCCACCACGGTCAGGCCGGCCTCTTCCTTCACCTCGCGGGCGCAGGCCTCCTCGATCGATTCGCCGGGCTCCAGGAAGCCGGCCAGGGCCGACATTCGGCCCTGCGGCCAGGACGCCTGGCGGCCCAGAAGGCAGACCGGCTCCGCCCCGCCCTCGAACACCGGCAGCATGATGGTCACCGGATCCACGCGCGGAAAATGCTCGGTCCCACAGGCCGGGCAGCGGCGCTTCCAGCCGCCGGCCGTGTTCTCGCTCATCGTGCCGCAGGCGGCGCAGAAGCCGTGGCGGCGCCGCCAGTCGAACAGGCTCTTGGCCCCGCCGGCGATGGCCAGGTCCCCGGCGGGCAGCAGGGCCGCCGCGGCGCGCATCTCGTGAAAGGCGCCCAGGCCCCGCACCGGTCCCTCGGCTGGATCGATCGAGCCTTCGAACTCCACCGCAAAGGCCGGCGCCCCGTTCCACAGGCCCAGGAACAGGTCCCGGTCGGGGACCATGTCGCGCGCATGCTTCAGCGACAGCCAGGTCAGGCGCGGGCCGTCGGCCGTCTCCTCGACCAGCGGGCGGCCTTCCCACAGGACCATGGCCAGCGCTTCCGGATTGGCCTCCTGTTCGGCCAGCCAGTCGGGATTGTTTCTCAGGTCGCCGGCCCGATCGAGCGGATTGCCGGCGAAGATGTTCTGGAAGGCCATGTGTCCTTGTAACGCTTGATTCCGACGGCCGCACCCGTCATATCCCGTCTCGGAGATCGTGCGGGCGAAGGCTTCGCCAACCTGGTCAGGGCCGGAAGGCAGCAGCCACAACGAATTCACCTTCGGGTCGTGCGGTCTCCACCCTTCCCGACAATCAGCGCGGCGGCAGAGCCGGATATTCCAGGCGACTGACGTCGTAGCCCAGGGCGCGAGCCCGCTCGGTCAGGGCCCTGACCTGCGCTTCGGTCGGAACCTCGCGGGTGTAGATGAACAGCCGCTCGAAGGTCGGGTCGGCCGAGATGAACCAGCTGTAGTCGTCGGCGCGATCCAGAATCCAGTAATCCCAGGTGACCAGGCCTGCCAGATAGCGAACGCGCAGCTTGGCGTTCGTCCCGGGATCCAGGATTTCGCCTCGTCCGCCTATGGCCTTCTCGCGACCCGACGGCGTGCCGACCTGGCAGGTGTCGCGCACATCGATGCGGGTCTCGCTGACGGGCGTATAGGTCGACGCGCCCGCCACGCAGCCGTCGGTCAGGCGGTCGGGCAGGCGGGCGACCTCGTGCCAGCGTCCCGACCAGAGGCGCGAAATCTCCACCGACTTGGCGGGCTGGGGCGCGCGATGCTCGGAAGGCGAGGGCGCGGTGACGCATCCGGCCAACAGGGCGGCGGCGGTCGCGACGACGGCGGTGTTCCTGACGGACATGGTTCGGGTTCCTGGGCTGGCGGCGATGGTCCTCTGATACGGCTGCGCGAACGAACTGGACCCCCGCCCCTTGAGACGCCGGAAAGGTGCGCCATATTGCCGCCATACGGGGCGCCGCCTCCGCAATTCGGGGAGGCGTGATGCCGGTCATCCAAATCGAAGGCCTGACCAAGACCTACAAGTCCGGGCTTCAGGCGCTGAAGCGCGTCGACCTGACCATCGACAAGGGCGAGATCTTCGCCCTGCTGGGCCCGAACGGGGCCGGCAAGACCACGCTGATCTCCATCGTATGCGGCATCGTCACGCCCACGACGGGCTCGGTGGTGGCCGACGGCCACGACATCCGGAGCGACTTCCGCGCCGCGCGCAGCAAGATCGGCCTGGTGCCGCAGGAGCTGACGACCGACGCCTTCGAGACGGTGCTGGCCACCGTCACCTTCAGCCGGGGCCTGTTCGGCAAGGCGCCGAACCCGGCCTTCATCGAGCGGGTGCTGAAGGACCTGTCGCTGTGGGACAAGCGCAACGCCAAGATCATGACCCTGTCGGGCGGGATGAAGCGGCGGGTGATGATCGCCAAGGCCCTCAGCCACGAGCCGGACATCCTGTTCCTGGACGAACCCACCGCCGGGGTGGACGTCGAACTGCGCCGCGACATGTGGGCGATGGTGCGTAAGCTGCGCGAGCGCGGCGTCACCATCATCCTGACCACCCACTACATCGAGGAGGCCGAGGAGATGGCCGACCGCGTGGGCGTGATCCTGAAGGGCGAGCTGATCCTGGTCGAGGAAAAGACCGCCCTTATGAAGAAGCTGGGCAAGAAGACCCTGACGCTGAACCTGGTCGAACCGCTGACGGCCGTGCCCGCCGACCTGTCGGACTGGGCGCTGGAACTGAAGGGCGACGGCCACGAGCTGGAATACAGTTTCGACGCCAATGCCGAGGACACCGGCGTGCCCTCGCTGATCCGTCGGCTGGAGGCCCTGAACATCGCCTTCAAGGACCTGAACACCCGCCAGAGCTCGCTGGAAGACATCTTCGTCAGCCTGGTCCACCAGAACGGAGCCGCCGCATGACCTTCAACGGATACGGCGTCTGGGCCATCTATCGCTTCGAGATGGCCCGGGCCCTGCGCACCGTCTGGCAGAGCATCGTCACGCCGGTCATCACCACGGCGCTCTATTTCGTCGTCTTCGGCGGCGCCATCGGCAGCCGGATGCAGGAGGTCGACGGCGTGCCCTACGGCGCCTTCATCGTGCCGGGCCTGATCATGCTCAGCCTGTTCACCCAGTCGATCTTCAACGCCTCGTTCGGCATCTACTTCCCCAAGTTCACGGGGACCATCTACGAGATCCTGTCCGCCCCGGTGTCCTCGCTGGAGATCGTGCTGGCCTATGTCGGCGCGGCGGCGACCAAGTCGGCGGTGCTGGGGCTGATCATCCTGGCCACGGCGGCCTTCTTCGTGCCGCTGCAGATCCTGCATCCTTTCTGGATGATGGCCTTCCTGATCCTGATCTCGGTGACCTTCAGCCTGTTCGGCTTCATCATCGGCGTGTGGGCGAACGGCTTCGAGCAGCTGCAGATGATCCCCATGCTGATCGTCACCCCCCTGACCTTCCTGGGCGGCGCCTTCTATTCGATCGACATGCTGCCGGACGGCTGGCGCACGGTGACGCTGTTCAATCCGGTGGTCTATCTGATCTCGGGCTTCCGCTGGGCCTTCTACGGCCAGGGGGACGTGGCCATCGGCGTCAGCCTGGCGGCGACGCTGGCCTTCTTCGCCGTGTGCCTGGCCATCGTCATGTGGATGTTCAAGACCGGCTATCGCCTCAAGAACTGATCCGTCACGAAACCGGCCAGATCGCGAGCCATTCCACACCCATGTCCGACGACAAGATGACCGAGACCCCGACCCCGACGCAGCCGGAGAAATCCGGCGAACCCTTCGCGCGCAAGTCGATCACCTGGGGCCGCATGCCCCAGACGACCTTCCACGTGGGGCCGGTCCCCCTCGCGCCGGATCCGCTGGCGCGCATCAAGGTCCCGCCGAGGCCGCAGGGCCAAGGTCAGGCTCAGGCTCAGGCTCAGACTCCGGCCCAGCCTCAGCGCGCGACGGCGCCCCGGGCCGGCCTCGGCGCCGTGCCGCGCGCCGGGGGCATTCTGGCCGGGTCCCTGGTGCCGCAGGCCCGTCCCGCGCCGGCC
>NZ_JAYRPA010000065.1:0-57046 GCF_041911375.1 Brevundimonas sp.
CGGCCGAGCCCGAACCGGCGGCGCGCAAGGGCTTTGGCCTGAAGCCGCGCCGCGGCGGCAAGTCGAAGCTGCAGGAGCGGCTGGACAAGCAGGCCGCGCGCGACGGCTCGACCGTCAAGAAGACCTTCCTGGCCTCGGCGACGGCGGTGGCCCTGGTCGGCGGCGGCTACGGCTATCTGGCCCTGGTGAACGACGGAGGCCTGGACCTGGGCCTGCCGGGCCTGGACGGCGGTGCGTCGGACCGCGAAGCGGCGCCGATCGCCATGGCCCTGACGCCCGCCATGCCGAAGATGCAGGCCGACGAAGGGATGGCCGCCTATGACCAGGCCCTGGCCCAGATCGACGCGGGCGAGCCGGGCGGACTGGAAACGCTGAAACGCGCGGCCAATCTGGGTCATGCGCCGGCGCAGGCGCACCTGGCCTCGCTGTACCAGAACGGCGACGTCGCCCCCGTCGACCTGGCCGAAAGCCGCCGCTGGGCGCGACGGGCGGCCGAGGGCGGCGATCCGCGCGGCATGCATATCTATGCGATGGAGCTGTACGACGGCGTCGGCGGCGAACGGAATCGCGCGGAGGCGATGACCTGGCTGCAGCGCGCCGCCGAACGCGGCCTGGTGGACAGCCAGTACAATGTGGCCCGCCTTTACGAGAACGGCGACGAGGGGATTGCGCCGAACCCGACCGAGGCGCTGAAGTGGTACATGATCGCCGCGCGCGGCGGGGACCAGCCTGCGCAGGAGGCTGTCACGCGTCTGCGTCCGACGGCCAGCGCCACGGCCCAACGCGCCGCCCGCGCCGCCGCCGACGCCTTCATGGCCCAGGCGGGAGACGCGCAGGGCGCGAACGGCTGATCTTTCTCGGTCCGCGGGTGGCGACACGCCGCCTGGGCCGCTAAGAGCTTCCTCGTCGCCGCCCGGCGCCTTTCCGTTCGTTCCAGCCGAAGGCGCGTCCTTTGGATATCTACCTGCCGATCGCCGAGGTTTCGGTGAACTGGCCGACCCTGGTGATCCTGGGGGCGGTGGTCGGTTTCGTGTCCGGCCTGTTCGGCATCGGCGGCGGTTTTCTGATGGCCCCGATCCTGGTCTTTCTGGGCATTCCGCCGACGGTGGCCGTGGCCAGCCAGGCCAGCCACGTCGTCGCCTCCTCCACCTCGGGCGTCATCCGCTATTCCGGCCAGGGCGGGGTGGACTTCCGCATGGGCGCGGTGATGGCCGGCGGGGGCGCGGCCGGGGCCCTGCTGGGGGTCGAACTGTTCCGCTACCTTCGACTGCTGGGACAGGCCGATCTGGTGGTGGCCCTGTCCTATCTGGTGTTCCTGGGCGCCATCGGCTCGATGATGCTGTACGAGAGCCTCAGCGAGATCCTGCGTCGCCGCCGGGGCCTGCCCGCGCCGCGCAAGGACCGTCGGCGGCCGATGTGGCTGTACGGCCTGCCGCTCAGGATGCGCTTCCCCAAGTCCGGCCTCTACATCAGCGCCATCCCGCCCTTCGGCCTGGGGGTCTTCGCCGGGGTGCTGTCGGCCATCATGGGGGTGGGCGGCGGCTTCATCCTGGTCCCGGCCATGCTCTATGTCCTGCGGATGAAGGCCGGGGTCGTGGTCGGCACCAGCCTGTTCCAGATCATCATCACGACCGCCATCACCACCATCCTTCAGGCGGGCCGCAACCAGACCGTGGACATCGTCCTGTCGACCATCCTGCTGCTGGGCGGCGTGATCGGGGCCCAGGTCGGAGCGCGCTTCGCCGGCCGGTTCCGCGCCGAGGAGCTGCGGGCCGCGCTGGGCCTGATCGTGCTGCTGGTCGGCATGCAGATGGGGCTCGAGCTGTTCGTGCGGCCCAACGACATCTTCATGATCGCACCGGGCGTCGCGGAATGATGCAGGCGCTTCCCCCACCCCCGCCGGCGATCGAGGCTCCCGCGGTCGAAGCCCTGGCGACCGGCCGGTCCGAGGCCACGACCGGCGACCTGCGCGTGGCCGCGGCCCTGACCGACGCCCAGGTGCACGTCGATTCCGGCTTCCAGGGGGCGTCGATCGTCCTCTACGGCGCCGTCTTCAATCCCACGCCCGATCCGGCCGATGTGGTGGTGGTGGTCCGCGGGCCCGAGGCGCCGGTGCGCCTGGTTAAGAAGACGCGCAACATGGGCGTCTGGCTGAACAGCCGGCCGGTCCTGTTCGAGGGCGCGCCCGGCTTCTACATGACCGCTTCGACCCGGCCGCTGAGCGACATCGCCGACTTCGGCCAGCTGCGCCGGCTGGGGGTGGGCGTCGACCACCTGCGCATCGACGCGCCGGAAGAGAGCCGCACGGTCACCCGCTACGGCGTGCGCGACGTCGTCGTCAGCCGCCTGGGCGAGGACTATCTGGACTGGCGACGCGCGGTGATCCGCCTGAAGGAGGCGGCTCAGCTCTACGACACCGCGCCCGAGGGCGTTCAGTTCGTCGACCGCGGCCTGTTCCGCGCCGAGGTCAAGCTGCCGGCCGTAGCGCCGACCGGAAAATACTACGCCGAGGTCTGGCTGTTCCAGGACGGAGAGCCGCGCTCGGTCTCCAACCTGACCCTGACGGTGGAGAAGGTCGGGCTGGAGCGCGACATCTATGAGTTCGCCCACCGCAGCCCCTGGCTTTACGGGCTGCTCTGCGTGGTGCTGGCGGCCCTGACCGGCTACGGCGCCTCGCGCATATTCAGCCGCCGGGGATAGGCCCCGGCGACTGATCGCGTGGAAAGACCGGCGTCAGTCGCCGGTTCCGAAGCCGTCCGGCCCGCCGGCGCCGGCGGCGCCCTCTCCACCCGTGGCGGGCGCGCCCTGGCCCTTGCCGGCGTCGTTCGGCTGCACCGGGCTGTCGGGCGCGCCGCGGGTGTCGGCCTCGTCCGTGCCGGGGGCGGGCGGTCTCTGGTTGGTGTCGGTCATGATGGTTCTCCCTTGCCGGGAGCAAACGACCGCCGTCGGCGACCGTTCCGGAAAGACGCCCGGCCCTCAGCCGCCGAAGCCCAGCTCCTCGCGAAGGGCCCGCGCCGTCATCCCCCCGGCGCGCAGTTCGGCCAGGGTCACCGACCGGTCGCGCTTGGCGTAGCGGCGGCCGTCCGGTCCCGCCAGCAGGCGATGATGGCGATAGGTCGTCGCGGGCCAGCCCATCAGCGTCTGGATCAGGCGCTGGACGTGGGCCGCCTCGAACAGGTCCTGCCCCCGGATGACGTGGGTGATCCCCTGGAGGGCGTCGTCATGGGTGACCGCCAGGTGATAGGCGACGCCAGTGTCCTTGCGGGCCAGAACGACGTCGCCGGCCGCCTCGGGACGGACCGGCACCACCCCGTGTTCGCCGCCGGGGCCCTGGCCCTCCTCGACGAAGGTCAGGCCGGACCAGTCGGCTTCGCCCAGGGTCTCGCGCGCGCGGTCCAGCGAAAGCCGCCAGGCGAAGGGTCGGCCCTCCTCCAGCAGCCGCGCCTCCTCGGCGGGGGCGTGGGGACCGGGCCGGGCCGCCTCCATGACGCCATGAGGCGCATCGCCGATGGCGTCGAGAATCTCCTTCCGTGTACGGAAGCATCTGTACAGCAGGCCTCGAGACGACAGCTCGTCGATGACCGCGGCGTAGTTCGAAAGGTGAGCCGACTGGCGCCGCACCGGGGTTTCCCAGTCCAGCCCGAGCCAGGCCAGATCCTCGTGAATGGCGGCGTCGTAGGCGGGCCGGCAGCGGGTCGGGTCGATGTCCTCGATCCTCAGCAGGAAGCGTCCGCCGGCCGCCTTCGCCGCGGTCCAGGCGGTGAGCGCCGAAAAGGCGTGGCCCCGGTGCAGCCGGCCGGTGGGAGAGGGAGCGAAGCGCGTGGCGAACATCCGGCCATCCTAGCGGTTTGCGGCCGTCGGCAGGAGGCCTCCCCTTGCGGGGGCCGCGCCGCGCCGTAAGCTGGGGCATGGCCGTCGCCCCCACGCCTGCAGAAATCGCCGCCGCGCGCGAGGCGCTGGCCCTCGCCGACCCGGCGCTGGCCCTGGCTCACCGCCAGACGCCGGCGTTCGAATGGCGCCTGCGCCCCGGCGGCTACGAAGGCCTGTTCCGCATGATCGTGGAACAGCAGGTCTCGGTCGCCGCCGCCGCCTCCATCTGGGCCCGGACCGTCGAAGGCCTGGGCGGCGCGGTCACGGCCGAGGCGGTCCTGGCCTGCGACGTCGAGACCCTGCGGAGCTTCGGCCTGTCCGGCCAGAAGGCGAAGTACGGGCGCGAGATCGCCCTGGCCCAGGCGGAAGGGCGGATCGATCTGGAGCATATGCAGACCCTGTCGGACGAGGCCGCCATCGCCGCCCTGACCGCCATCAAGGGCGTCGGCAAATGGACGGCCGAGACCTATCTGATGTTCTGCGAAGGGCGACTGAACGTCTTTCCCGGCGGCGATGTGGCCCTGCAGGAGGCGATGCGCTGGGCCGACCGGGCCGAACTGCGCCCCAACGAGAAGCAGGCCTATGTTCGCGCCGAAATCTGGCGTCCATATCGCGGGGTGGCGGCGCATCTGCTGTGGGGCTGGTATGGCGGAGTCCGCCGCGGCGAGATCGCGCTGGAGGATTTGACGCCGTGACCCCCATCGACCCCGCCCTGACCGAGCCCTTGCG
This sequence comes from Brevundimonas sp., assembly GCF_041911375.1. Classification (GTDB taxonomy): domain Bacteria; phylum Pseudomonadota; class Alphaproteobacteria; order Caulobacterales; family Caulobacteraceae; genus Brevundimonas. The sequence continues at coordinate 4,600 of NZ_JAYRPA010000065.1, forward strand.
CGATCCCCAGACCATGCTGGCCGCGCTGGACTTCGCCGGCGTGGCGGTGTTCGCCGCCACCGGCGCCCTGGCCGCCGCGCGCGAGAAGCACGATCTGGTCACCCTGGCCTTCTTCGCCGCGATCACCGGGGTGGGCGGCGGCACCCTGCGCGACCTGCTGCTGGGCCTGCCGGTCTTCTGGGTCCAGGACTGGCGCTATATCGCCGTGTGTCTGGCCGCGGCGCTGGGCATCTGGCTGACGGGGCAGCGGGACTGGCGCTTCCGCGCCCTGCTGTGGCTCGATGCGGCGGGGCTGGGCGCCTATGGCGTCATGGGAGCGGCCAAGGCCGAGGCGATCGGCGCTGCGCCCCTGTTGTGCGTCGTCATGGGCGCCCTGACCGCCTGCTTCGGCGGGGTCGTGCGCGACCTTTTGGCCGGCCAGCCGTCGATCCTGCTGCGTCGCGAGATCACGGTCTCGGCCGCCATTCTGGCCGCCACCCTCTATATGGCCCTTCGGATGCTGGACGTGGCCTTGTGGCCGGCCGCCGCCGTCGCGGCCGTGGCCGGCTTCGCCCTGCGCGCCGGCGCGCTCCAGTGGGGATGGAGCCTGCCTGGATTTCCGGCGCGAGGCTGAGCGGGAAAGTTCGCGTCTTCGTCATGGCGGCGTCGTCGAATCGGGACTAGAGTCGAGGCTCAAGACTAGGGAAGGAGACGCGTCTTCAGTCCTGTCGCCTCCATACCCCCCGCCATGGACGGGAGGGCCTGATGCAGGTCCTCCATCGACCGCCTTCGGGCTGGCCCGCCCTTGTGCTGAACGCCGACTTCCGGCCGCTGTCCTACTACCCCCTGTCGCTCTGGCCGTGGGAGGAGGCGGTCAAGGCGGTCTATCAGGACCGCGTCGATGTCGTCTCGCGGTACGACAAGGTCGTCCGCTCGCCGTCGATGGAGATGCAGCTGCCCAGCGTGATCGCGCTGAAGAGCTATGTCGACCAGGATCGCAGCCCCGCCTTCACCCGCTTCAACGTCTTCCTTCGCGACGGCTTCGCCTGCCAATACTGCGGGCAGTCGACCGAGCTGACCTTCGACCACGTCATTCCCCGCTCCCAGGGCGGCCGCACGACCTGGGAGAACATCGTGGCCGCCTGCGGACCGTGCAACCTGACCAAGGGCGGCCGCACCCCGCGCCAGGCCATGATGCCGATCCGCCGCGCGCCCTATCGGCCCAACGCCTGGCAACTCCAGGACGCCGGCCGCCGCTTCCCGCCTCATTATCTGCACCAGAGCTGGCTCGACTACCTCTACTGGGACATCGAGCTGGAGCCCTAGGGTTCTTTCCCGGGTCCGCTCGTTCCCGCCCTCGCATGCCGTCGGCAGGGGCGAATGATCGAGTGTCTGAAACGCGGGCTCTGGGGCGCCTAAGATCGGTTGTCGCGCTCGTGGCGCTTTTCCTCGCTTGTGGCCTGTCCGGCTCCCTTCGCCTCGTCGGAATGTCCGCTGTGAAGGTCGCGCTCGCCGCCGCCGCCGGAAACCTGACTCCGCGGAGAAATGTGATCCGGCGCATCCGCGTCCTTCACCAGCGGATCGGGACGGGGTTCTGTTCGATCCTGGTGGCTGGAGCCGGGGCCTCCCCAGCGCTCCGTGTCGGCCTGCTTGTCCGCCATGGTCGTCTCCTCTTCATCCACACTTCTGCAAGCCCGGATACGGGGAGATGTTCCATACGGTTCAGGTCGGCCGGTGAGGCGGGCGTCGGCAGGGGCGAATCTCAACACGGTTTGTGTTCAGCCGCGAAGGCCGGTCTGGAATGACGATTGCAGATCATCGGTAACCGGATCGGGGTTGGCGCATTGGAGTAGCGCGTCGCGTCGGCCGCCCGGAGAGCCATGCCTGATCCCTACATCCTGATGTTGTTCGTCGTTGGGGCGCTCGTCGCATTGGTGGCGTGGCTGCCGCTGGTGTTCCGGCGCGCGCCGCTGTCGCTGCCCATCGTCTGCGTCATCCTGGGCGCCGGGCTATTCAGCCTGCCGCAGGTCGGCTTCGATCCGCTGCCGCAGACCTATCCCGAGATCACCGAGCGTCTGACCGAGTTCGTGGTGATCATCGCCCTGATGGGAGCGGGGCTGAAGATCGACCGGATTTTCCACCTGAAGCGATGGGGCGTGACCTGGCGGTTGCTGGGCGTAACCATGATGCTGTCGGTCGCGGTGATCACGCTGCTGGGCTGGAGCGTGCTGGGGTTGGGCCTGGCGGGCGCGGTCCTGCTGGCCGGGACGCTGGCGCCGACGGATCCCGTGCTCGCCTCGGACATCCAGGTGGGGGCCCCGCGCGAAGGGCGCGAGGACGAGGTGCGGTTCGGCCTGACGTCCGAGGCGGGGCTGAACGACGGCCTGGCGTTTCCATTCGTGCACATGGCCATCGCCCTGGCGCTGGTGGCTGCTGGCGAGAAGGAGGACTGGTTCGCGCAGTGGCTGACCGTCAGCGTGCTGTGGGAGATCGGTGCGGGGCTGGGGATCGGCTGGGCGGTCGGCTGGCTGTTCGGCTGGCTGACCTTCGCTATTCCCCTCAGCCCGCGACTGGCCAACACCCGCGACGGGTTCATTGTTCTGGCGGCGACCTTCATCTCATATTCGGTGACGGAGATGCTGCACTGCTACGGGTTTCTGGCGGTGTTCATCACGGCCCTGGCCTTCCGGCACGCCGACCGGGACCACGATTTTCACGTCGAGATGCACGACTTCATCGAGCAGATCGAACGGATGGCGATGATGGTCGTGCTGGTGCTCTTCGGCGGGGCGCTGGTGTCGGGTCTGCTCGCACCGCTCAGGCCGCTGGACGTTGGGGTGGCGGTGGCGATTGTCCTGGTGGTGCGGCCTCTGACCGGTATGATCGGCTTCATCGGCTTGAAGCGGCCGCTGCGCGAGAAGCTCATCATGGCCTTCTTCGGGATCCGCGGCGTGGGGTCGTTCTACTATCTGGCCTATGGGTTGAACGCCGCGCCGTTCGAGGGGGGCGACCGGCTGTGGGCTTTCGTGGGGCTGATCTGCCTGATGTCGATCATGCTGCACGGCATCACGGTCACGCCGGTCATGCGGTGGTTCGACCGCAGCCAAGGCCGCGATCCGGATGAAGCCCAGTCATCAGGCCGCGGCGCGTCGGCCTAGCTGTAGCAAGGGCGGGTGGGAAGCAAACGTCTACGCCCGTCCTGCCGCCCCGCAAGTTCGGGTGCGATTCACCAAGACGTTCGGTCTTTAAGGGGCGCGGCGCGAGGGCTGTCGCTCCGGCGCAAGCTCCGAGGCGGGCACCACTGCCTTAGCCGCTTCGAACGCACGCTGGCGGCCGTCGGTAATCGGTCCGCGCATCGGACCGTGCACGGTCCTGTGCGCGATATCCGACGTTCGGTGGCGGAACGGGAACGGGCCGCCTGGCGCCTCGTTGGCCTCCTGCAACCGGGCCCGCGCCGGAAGGCGACGGGCCGTCCTCCGATTGGCAGCGAGAGCGATCATGATCACCGACGAAGAGGCCGAAGCCGCACTGCCGCCGGGCGTCGCCAGAGGGACCGGGCCGGGCAAGACGCCGGACGACGACCGCCTGACTTCGGGCGGCGTGGGGCCTGGCGGCCAGGTCGGCCCGCAACCCGAAACCCGTAAGCTGCAGGAGCGGCCTCCCGCCGTCAATGACGCCACCCACGAAGGCCCGATCAGTTCGTCGCCCTTCACCCAGAGCCCCACCCGCGAGCATGGATCCGGCGGCGCCGCCGCGGGCCCGAAGGCGGACGACGCGGAATAGGAGAGACGACCATGGAAACCTTCCCCTGGGCCGTGGCCGTCATCGGCGGTCCGGTCCTCCTGGGTCTTGCCTTCGCCTGGGCCCAGTTCCGTTCGGCCAAGCGGGACAAGCAGATCGATCCAAACACGCCCGGCGACGACCCTTCCAAGGGGATGTGAAGCCGCCGGCGCGGAGAGGCGGGAGTTCGCGGTGGACCGGCGCCAAAGCCTCTTCTCCAGGCGTCCGTCCAGCGCCACCGCCCCGCCGGTGTGTCTGCGATCCGTCTCTCGGGCACCCGCTGACGCGCTCGCCGTTCTGGGTTCAAAGGAGCGTGTCATGCAACGGAACCGACGCCCGACCTGGCTGGTCGTCCTCGCCATCCTCATGGCTGTGTTGGTGGGCTATCTGATTGTCGGAGAGTTCTTCTGGCGCAATACGCACCTGGTCAGCGACAGCGAGGATGCGGTCGTCCAGCCGGCGGAGACGCCGCCGCCCGGCGGCTCCTTCTGACCCATGGCGCAGGAAACCCAGGACGCCCGCCCCGTTTCCGAGGCCAAGGGCTGGCTCGGCTGTCTGGTCTGGCTGGGCGCCCTGGCCGCCGCCATCGCCATCGGCGCCGCGTGGCAGGCGCATCGCGGGGTCGCCGTTCCTGCGGGCGAACCTCCGGGCCGCGTCGCCCCCTCCTCTTCCGGCGAGACGCCCGCGGCCCGACCGTGAGCGGGCGCCATAGACCCGCCGAAGGTGTCGATCACGTACGCCTGAACGCCCTGGAACCGGCGGTCGGGGGGCAGGCGGCGCCTGTCGCGTTCAGCCGAGGAGGGCCGGACCAAACCAACCGATCAGCGCCAGGACGCCGGCAAGCCCCAGAAGGACGACGCCGAACCGCCTCCAGCGCATCGCCCGTTCGATGCTCCGCACGAAAACGCCTGGGTCGGTCGGCAGCACGGCAGGTCCCTCTCGGCTGACAAGGCGAGACATCCGCGCTTTCGCGGCGGCGTCGCCCCGGCTCGCGATCGTAATACGCCGCCGCACCCAGGGTTGCCGGGGGTCCGCTTTCCGACAGAAGGACGGGTGTCGTCGTCGCGGACGCACACGTCCTCCACGGCGTTAAGAATGGACAGGGGGGGCGCCACGGAACCGGACTGGCCCGGCGGCGCTTGGCCTTTTACGGGGACGGTCCCCGCGGAGCCCCCATGCGCCTTCTCTTCGCCACCTTCGAGGGCGGCGGCCATGTGCCCGCGCCCATGCTCGTCGCGCAGGCGCTTCGGCGTCAGGGGCACGAGGTTCTTATCGTGAGCGACCGCTGCAACGCCGCAGCCGCCGCCGAAAAGGGCCTGCCTTTCCGTCCCTGGGACCGGGCGCCGGACCGCGGCGCGCTGGGTCAGGCCGACAGCGGCCTCGACGACTGGCGCACGCGCTGGCCGCCCGCTGTCATCCGGCGGCTGTGCGACGGCGTCATCGCGGCGCCCGCCCTGGCCTACGCCCTGGATGTGATGGAGATCGCGGCCGCCTTCCGGCCCGATGTGATCGTGTCGAACGAGCTGCTGTTCGGGGTGATGATGGCTGCGGAGAAGATGGCCGTGCCCCTGGCCCTGCTGACCGCCAGCGTCTGGTGTTATCCGACGCGAACGGACGTGCCGGCGTTCGGGCCCGGCTTTCCCTTGGCGGTCCGCGCTTCGGACCGATCTCGCGATCAGATCACGCGGGCGGTGATCCACCGCCTGTTCGACGCCGGCCTGGCCGATCTGAACTCGGCGCGGCGGGCGCTCGCGCTCGCGCCGCTGAGCCACGCGCTCGACCAGCTGAAGGTTGCGGACCGCGTCCTGCTGGGCGCGTCCCAAGCCTTCGACTTCGACGGTCCGGCCGCGCCGGACGGCTTCGAATACTGTGGTCCGCTGTTCGAGACGCCCGGGTGGGCGCAGGGCGCGGCGGTGCTGCCGGACAATGGACGACCCAATGTCCTGATCTCCTTCAGCACCACCTTCCAGGACCAGAAACCCGTCATGAGGCGGGCGATGAAGGCGCTGGCGCGCCTGCCTGTGAACGGCGTGGTCACGCTCGGTCCGGCGGTCGACCGGACCGGCCTGCCGAGCGCCGACAACATCCGGATTCTCTCCCACGCCTCGCACGACGTCCTCGTTCCGCAATGTGCGGCGGTGCTCTGCCATGGCGGCCACGGCACGCTGCTTCGCCCCCTGTCCCACGGCGTCCCCGTGGTCGCCCTGCCGATGGGGCGCGACCACCCCGACAACGCCGCCCGGCTGGCGTGGCTCGGCGCCGGCGTTCGGCTGTCGGAGCACGCCTCCGTCGCCGCCATTGCGCGCGCGGTGCGCACCGTCCTGGACGATCCCTCGTACCGCGCCAAGGCGGCCGCCTTCGCCGAGCGGCTGGAAGACCGCCGTCTCAGCCCCGCCCGCGCGGCCGCCAGTCTTTTGGCCATGGGCGGCCAGGCGGCGCGACGCGCCGCCTAGGCGGCGGTCCCCGCCTCGCCCTCAGGCGCGCGACCGCGCAGCGCTCGCGGAAACCCAGACCAGGGCGGCCGTCGACAGCAGAATCCCCGAGACCAGGCCGCCGATCGCGAGGAGGCCGGCCGGCGTCGCCTCGACCTTCGCCGTGAAGCGCGCCTTGCCCGCACGGGCCCTCACCGTGGCCTGGTTGCGCGGGCGCTCATCCGATCGGTTCTCCATGAGACCGTCAACCCGCCGCGACGCGCACCGTTCCGAACGCCCGGGGCCGTTCCGACGGACGGCTGGAGCCGTGCGGCGCCGCAGGGCGCGCCGACGGCAGCTCATCCGTCCAACTGCTCCATCCGGCACTGATGCGGCGCCTTGTCGGGGCGAAAGCGCAACAGACCCGTTCCGTGTCGAAACCGCTGGTCCGAGACGTGGTCGAACGACACCTCCACGACGAGTTCGGGCCGCAAGGGAACCCAGTCTGTGGAGCGATCGGTCGCCCACCGGCTGGGCCCGCCCGGCGCGCGCCCGGTGGATCCGTCCCCGCCCTTCAGCGCCTCCAGCCGCGCCGTCAGGTCAAACTTGTCCACACCGGCGAAGCCCGAGGTGAAGCCGACATGGTTGAGCCGATCCGCCTCGTCGTACAGGCCCAGAAGGAGGGAGCCGACGTGCGGGCCGCGGCTCGCATAGCGAAACCCGCCCACGACGCAGTCCGCCGACCGCAGGCGTTTCACCTTCACCATGGCCCGCTCGCCCTGCGCATAGACGCCGTCGAGACGCTTGGCCACCACCCCTTCCGGCACGCCCTCGTCAAGCCATGCCTGCGCCTGCTCAAGATCGTCCGTGCCCGGACTGGGCGTCAGACGCGCATCGCCATGGGCGCCAGTGAAGGCGATCAGCCTGTCCCGTCGATGACGCAACGGCTCGCTCCGCAGATCCCGTCCGTCGGTGTCGACGAGCATGTCGAAGACGGTGAAGGTCGCCGGCGTCTCCAGCGCCAGACGGCGAATGCGCGAGGCGGCGGGATGCAACCGCGCCTGCAGGGTCTCGAACGACCAGGCGTCGCCCTGCTGCGCCAGCAGTTCGCCGTCCAGGCCGAAGGTCGTTTCCGGAATCGCCCGAAGCCGTTCGACCACCTCGGGAAAGAAGCGATCCAGCGACTTGCCCGACTTGGCCAGCAGAGAGACCCGGTCGCCGGCCTTGAACGCCAGGCAGCGGAACCCGTCCCATTTCGGTTCGAACCACCAGCCCGCGCCCTGGGGCAGGCTGCGACTGGACTTCGCCTCCATCGGCACGGCGGAGAGGATCGGGCTCATGCGGACGCCTCGCGCATCGGCCGGCTGAGGAACGGCGATCCCGCTTCGCAGAATCGCCACGGCGTGTCCGCTCCCGCCCGAACGCCGATCCGAGGCCCTTGAGCGATCGTCGCGGGCCGGGGCGCGGCGACCAGGGTGAAGGGCGCCTGCGTCACCGGCGCGCGGTTGAGGCGACCGTCGATCGCCAACGCCTGGCAAAGCCGGCCCGGACCGGCGCATAGCTGTCGGAGGGGGGCGAGGTCGCGCCGTCGATGCATGAGGTCGACGCCCGCGGTCGGGGCCAGCGCGCGGATAAGCACCGCCGCCCCCGCGCGTTGGGCGTCGCACACGATGTTGAAACACCAGTGCAGGCCGTAGATGCGGTAGACGTAGGCGTGGCCGGGCGCTTCGAACATGGCTGCGTTGCGCGCGGTCGGCCCGTTGAAGCTGTGCGACGCCGGATCGTCCGCGTCGTACGCCTCGGTCTCGACGATCCGCCCGCCCACGCCATCGACCAGAAAGAGCGCGCCGATCAGATCGCGCGCCACGGCGGGCGCCGGGGAATGGAAGAACGCCGGGTCCATGATCGTTCAACGAATGGGGCGGGGCGGCGTTGCCCGGACGTCAACGACGCCTGAGCCAAGGCCTCGGAACCAGCGTCGAACCCGCGCTCTCCGTCGCAGGCGTCGGCGCGGTCACCCAGCGCACCCCGTCGTCCCGGCCACTTGCAGCTAGGTGCGTTTGCAGAAAATTGCATCGCGTCTGCGGCCGAATTCTCAGCAAAACTGATCTGCCGGCGTCGCTATCCGGCCCATCTTGTGAAAAGTTGCAACAAATCGAACGAGGGATGGATCGGCATATGACACCCGGCAAGGCGACATCGGCGGCGAACGAGAATGCTTCGGAGGGTGGCTTCGGCGCGCCAACTGATCGGGGAAGGCCGTCGACGATGTTCGCAAACCGACACGTCATGGCCTGCGCCGCCGTAGCGATCGCCGGCGGCCTGCTTTCCGGATGCGCCAGCGTGGCGGACGCGGCGGTCGAGCAGTGCAGCGCGCCCCCGTTCGGCGATACGCGCCTTTATCTGCGCGGGGCCATGAGCGGCTGGGCCGCCGTCGACGAATATGCGATGCGGTGGGACTGCGACGCCTATGTCGTCACCACCGAACTGCAGGGCGCTCAGGACTTCAAGATCGCCGACGCCGGCTGGAGCGGCGACTCCACCTTCGCCGGGCCAAGAGGATCGGAGCCGCAAGGGGCGTTGATTCCCACGGCGCGCCCGGACCAGGGCGGCTCCGACAATCTGCGCTATCGGTTCGACGGCTGGAGCACGCTTCGCCTTCAGTTCGAGGACGGCCGCCCCGTGCTGACGGTGGCGAAGGCCGAACCCCAGGTCGAGCCGCTTTCGGACCCGCGCGCCGAAGCCCTGCGCCACGACAGCCGCGACGTCGCCTACAAGGCTCCCTTCGGTCCGGTCGTCGACGGCGGCGCGGTGACCTTCGGCCTCGATGCGCCGGATGCGGAGCGGGCGACCCTGGTGATCGACCGGCGCCGTCTCGAGGGCAATCAGGAGGTCCTGGCCTATGACGAACTGGAGCGCGTCCCGCTGGTGCGTGGCGCGGACGGCCGCTGGACGGGTCGGCACGTCTTCGCGACGACGGGCGTCTACGGCTACTGGTTCGACGTCGAGATCGGCGGACGACGCTTCGTCTATCAGAACAACACCACGCCGATCTACTGGACGCGCGAGCGGGGCGGCAACGGGCTGGGGGTCGCCTCCGACGCGCCAGAGGATACGGGGACGGTGCGGCGGTTTCGCCTGACCGTCACGTCGCGCGACTACGCCGTGCCGTCCTGGGCGCAACAGGCGGTCTGGTACTACATCTTCCCCGAGCGGTTCCGGAACGGCGACGCCTCCAACGATCCGAAGGCGGGGCCGAACACCTTCCAGAACGGATCGGTGGAAACCCACGCCGACTGGAACGGGCGGCCCTACCGACCGGGTTCGGGCGATGGTTCGGACAATCGCGGCGGCAACGACTTCTTCGGCGGCGACCTGGCCGGGATCACCGAGAAGCTGGATCATATCGCCGCCCTGGGCGCCACGGCGCTGTACATGACGCCGATCTTCACGGCCGCCAGCAACCACAAGTACGACACCGGCGACTATCGCAACGTCGATCCCGCCTTCGGCACGAACGCCGAGTTCGAGCGGCTGACGCGCGAGGCGGCCGAACGCGGCATCCGCGTGGTGGTGGACGTCTCGTTCAACCATACCGGCCGTGACAGCCTGTATTTCGATCGCTTCGCCAAGCATCCGGGCGTCGGGGCGCTGGAGGGGGGCGAGGTGCGCACCGACAGCCCCTACGCCGACTGGTATCGCCTGGACGCCTCGCAGGCCGACCCCGACGACCGCTACACCGGCTGGACCGGGGCGCGCGATCTGCCGGAACTGAACGAGGCGTCGTCGTCCTTCCGATCGTTCGCCTATGGCGCGCCGGATTCGGTGACCGCCCTGTGGCTGGATCGCGGGGCCTCCGGCTGGCGGATGGATGTGGCGCCCTGGGTGCCCGATGACTTCTGGCGGGGATGGCGCCAGGCGGTGAAGGCCAAGGACCCCGAGGCGGTGACCATCGCCGAAACCTGGTTCGACTCGTCCAAATACTTCCTGGGCGACGCCTTCGACGGAACGATGAACTATATCTTCCGCGACACGGCGCTGAACATCGCCTCCGGCAGCGATGTCGCCGGCGCCTATCGCAACATCGAGCTGATGCGCGAGCTCTATCCCGCCCAGGCCTGGCGCGCGTCGATGAACCTGCTGTCCACCCACGACACCGCACGCAGCCTATGGCTGCTGGGCGATCGGGGCGACGACCCGGCGGCGACGGCGCTGGCGCGCCGCCGCTATCGCCTGGCGGTGCTGATGCAGGTCGCCTGGCCGGGCGCCCCGACCGTCTTCTATGGCGACGAGGTCGGGGTGACGGGGGGCGAGGATCCCGACAACCGCAGACCCTTCCCCTGGGCGGACACCGGCGGCGATCCGGACATGACCATGTACGCCGAGATGCGCGAACTGATCGCGCTGCGCCGTCAGCATCCGATCCTGGCCATGGGCGAAGTGGGGGCGCCACTCTACACGGACGCCCATGTCGTCGTCGCGCCCCGGACGCTGAAGGACGAGGTCGCCCTGGTCGCGGTGAACAATTCCGAGACGGAGCGAACGGTTCAGATCGATGTGCCGCCGGCGCTGCGCGGTCGCGCCTATGTCGACGCCCTGACGGGCGCGCGGATTGAGGCCGGCGCGACGATGCGCCTGACCCTGCCGCCGTTGTTCGGCCTTGTCCTGATGTCGGGCGGCGTCTGAGACGGCGTTCGGCGGCGGCGGCCTAGCAGGTCGCCGCCGATCCGACCGCGCTAGCCTCCGTCGCCCGCTGCGATGGTCGGGCTCGCATCACGCTCGCCCTTTCAGCGCGCGCCGCACAGCCTTGCGAGGAAGTCGGCGTGGGACGGCAGTTCGTCGACCCTTGAGCGGATCGCCTGACGAATCCGGACCAGCGTGGCGGCCAGCTCCGCGTCCGGCATGGCGTCGGCGAGGGGGTGATAGCCTTCGGGCGTCAGGCCCTGGCCGTACAGGACGGGAAACCAGTTGCTCTCGCGAAACAGCTCGTGGTTCTCGACCATGACTTCGCCGCGGGCGCGAAAGTTGTCCAGGCGGGCCTGGACCGTGTCCGGCGTCGGCATGTCCCGGCAGTGTCGCCAGAACGCCGTGTCGTCGCGCTGGCTGACCTTGTAGTGGGCGATGATGAAGTCGCGCACGCTTTCGTACTGGCTGTCCATGAAGGCGTTGAACAGGCCGGCCATGCGCGTATCGGCCACGGTCGCGGGGAACAGGGCCAGAAGCTTGGATATGGCGGCCTGGATCAGGTGGATGCTGGTGGATTCGAGCGGCTCCAGAAAACCGCTGGCCAGACCCAGGGCGACGCAGTTGCCGACCCAGCTCTTGCGCCGCCGACCGGTGGTGAAGCGCAGGACGCGCGGCTCGCCCTGCGCTCGGCCGTCCAGCGACGCCATCAGGTCGCGGGTCGCCTGGTCCTCGCTGATGAAGGCGTCGCTAAAGACATAGCCGTTGCCGGTGCGGTGCTGCAGCGGAATCCGCCACTGCCATCCGGCGTCGCGCGCGGTCGAACGGGTGTAGGGCGTCAGCGGGTCGACACGCTCGGACGGGACGGCCACGGCGCGATTGGCGGGAAGCCAGTGCGTCCAGTCGTCATAGCCGGCCTTCAGCGCGCCCTCGATCAGCAGGCCGGTGAAGCCCGAGCAGTCGATGAAGAAATCGCCCCCGACCGTGCGGCCGTCCTGCAGCTGCACCGATCGGATCAGGCCGCTTTCGCCATTCTGGTCGACGGCGACGATCCGGCCCTCGCGCCGGACCACGCCCAGCCGCTCCGCATAGGCGCGCAGCTGTGCGGCGTAGAGCGAGGCGTCGAAATGGTAGGCGTAGTTGATGCGGGGCAGGCCCGGTGACGGCGGGACCCGGCCGAAACGGTTCAGCCGCATGGCCTCCCCTTCGGCGATGAACAGGTGGTTGTCCGGATCGCCGCCCGCCTTCAGCGCGCGCAGCCAGTAGTGGCTGAAGGCGACGCCGTTCATGTCCGGTCCGAACAGGCCGAACGGGTGCATGTAGACCTTGTCCCGGCGGCCCCAGCCGACGAACTGGATGCCCAGTTTGTAGGAGCCCTGGGTTTCGCGCAGGAAATCCGCCTCGTCTATGCCCAGCAGCTTGTTGAACAGCTGGATCGGCGGGATGGTCGCCTCGCCCACGCCGACGGTCCCGATGGATTCAGATTCGACCACGGTGATCGATCGCTCGCGGGTCCCCGCGACCTTGGCCAGGGCGGCGGCGGCCATCCAGCCGGCCGTGCCGCCACCGACGATGACAATGTCGCGGACGGGATCGGACGGCGTCATCGCGGGGCGCGCCTGAAGGCGTCGGCGGGCGGCAGGGCCCGCACCTCCTCGGCGATCCGCGCCAGAAGAGCCCGGAACTTGCCCCTCTGTTCATCGGCCGGCACGCGATCCACCAGCGGATCGTGAGTCGCGGGCGTCAGGCCGTGGCCCAGGAGCACGGCGGACCAGTTCTGCTCCTGAAAGGTCTCGTTCTCGGTCAGCAGGGAAAGGCCGCGCGCGCCGAACAGGCGAAGGCGTGCGGCCAGGGAAGGGGGCAGGTCGACGCCGCGCGCCTGCGCCCAGAACGGCTCGCTTCGGCCGTTCAGAGCGTAGTGAGCCAGCTGAAAATCGCGCACGTGATTGAGGTGATCGGTGATCCCGGCATTGAAGGCCTCGGCCTCGGGCATGTGGTCCGCATCGACCGGGAACAGGGCGATCAGGTGCGTCAGGCCGATGTGAAGGGCGTGCAGATCCGTGGCGTCCAGCCGTTCCAGCACCGCGGCGGCGCCCCCCAGCGCCACGCAGTTGCCGATCCATGCGGTTCTCATGCCCGGTTCAGCGGCGCCGAAGGCCACGTCCGCGATCTGGGGCGCGCCGGTGATCTGCGGCAGTCGCGCCAGGACGGCGTCGTCGCCGAGGCTTGCGGAGTCATAGGCGGCGACGATGGCGGTGCGCCTCGCCAGGGGGAACAGCCCGGCCCATCCGCCCTCGAAGGCGACGATGCGGCTGTGGCCCGGCAGGGCGGGCAGGGCGGGCGCGGATGCGGTCAGCGTCCGGTTCGCCCCGAACCAGCCGCGCCAGGACGTGAAGGGCGCCCCTGGATCGCTCAGGATCGCCTCGGGCCCCGAGGCGTCGATGAAAAGGTCTGCCGCGACCGACGCGCCGTCGCCCAGCCTCAGTTCGACGATCCGCTCGCCGTCGCGCCGGATCGTCTCGACGCCGCCGGGCGTCACCTCCACGCCCAGGTGAAGGGCGTGGCGCCGGATCAGGTCCACATAGGCGCGGGCGTCCAGGTGGAGGCCGGCGGCGACCGGGATCGTCTCCTCGATCCCGTCGGGCGCAAGGGCGGAGCGGCCCTGCCGCGCGGCGGCGGCGGCCAGGGAGAAGTCGTCCCAGTTCACCCGCAGGCCTTCGCCGCGCGCCTTCACCCAGAACTGCAGGAAGTCGATGTCCTCGATGGCCACGCGCTGGGTGTCATAGCCGTGGGTGAAGGCCGGCTGGCCAGGGTTCCAGTCCGCGAACTGCTGGCCCAGCGCCGGGGCGCCGCCCGTCGCCGCCAGCAGCTTGCCCGAGTTCAGCCCAAGCAGAGCATGCAGTCCGCCCAGCGACGGTGTCGCGACATAGACGTCGGCCGCCGTGAGACGGCTGGTCAGTTCGACCACCCGGATGCGCATGGCGGTGCGGGCGAAGGCTCGCTTCAGGGCCAGCGCGGCCAGCCAGGCGTCCGCGTCCCGGCCCACGATCGCCACCTCGCCCACGGACCGGCTCATGCGGCGCCGCCGGCGCGCAGGGGCTCTGAGCCCTCGCAATAATCCCGCACGAACTGCGCGTGCGTCGGCATGGCGTCAACGCGCCGGGAAATGGAGTCCCGCACCGCCTCCATTTCCGCCAGCACGTCCTCAAGCGGCAGATTGTCCGCCATCGGATGATAGGCCTGGGGCAGGACGCCCTGGCCGAGGAAGACGCTGAGCCAGCTGGGGGCCGAGAACAGGCCGTGGCGGTACTGGGGCACGTGACCCCGATGCCGGAACAGGGCCATCTTTTCCTTCAGACTGTCGGGAACGTCCATTTCCCGGCAATGCCGCCACAGCGCGGAATCCGTCCGGGTGTTGGCGTGGTAATGCAGGATCAGGAAGTCCCGCACCCGGTCGTACTCATTGTCGACGGCGCGGTTGAAGGCATCGGCCAGGGCCGGGTCGATCCGGGCTTCGGGGAAGTTCCGAAGCAGCGTCATCACCGCGACCTGGGTAAGATGGATGCTGGTCGACTCCAGCGGCTCCAGAAAGCCGCTGGCCAGGCCGATGGCGATGCAGTTCTTCGTCCACGACGCCGTCCGCCGCCCGGAGCGGAAGCGGATCGGTTTGGGCTCGGCCAGGGCCGGCGCGTCCAGAGCGCCCATCAGCCGGGCGGCCGCCTCGTCGTCGCTGATGAAGGCGCTGGAATAGACATAGCCGTTGCCGGTGCGGTGCTGCAGCGGGATCCGCCACTGCCAGCCCGCCTCCAGCGCCGTCGAGCGGGTGTAGGGCGCCAGGTCGCCGACGCGCTCGGTCGGCACAGCCAGCGCCCGGTCGCACGGCAGCCAGCGGGTCCAGTCCTCGAATGGGCCTTTCAGGGCCTGATCGATCAGCAGGCCGCGGAAGCCGGAACAGTCGATGAACAGGTCGCCCTTGACCGTCTCACCGGACTCCAGCCGCAGGTTGGCGATGTTTTCTGTCAACGGATCCAAGGCGACAGACTGAACCTGGCCCTCGGTGCGCACCAGCCCGCGCACCTCGGCGAACGTCCGCAGATACTGCGCATAAAGGCCGGCGTCGAAATGATACGCGTAGTTGTAGGTCGAGTTGATCGCTTCCACGTCGTCGACTGGAAAGTCGAAGCGGTTCCGACGACTGGCCACGATGGCGTAGGAGTAATCCTCGATGTTCGAGGCGTGTCCCGCCAGCTTGGCGCGCGTCCACATGTGGTGGAAGGCCACGCCGCCCATGGCGCGGCCGTGCGCGCCGAACGGGTGGATGTAGGACGAGCCGACGAAGCCCCAGTCCCGGAACTCGATGCCCAGTTTGAAGGTGGCGTTGGTTCGCCGCATCATCTCGGACTCGACGATGCCGACCAAGTCGTTGAATTCGCGCATCTGCGGCAGGGTGGCTTCGCCCACGCCGACCGTGCCGATGGCGTCGGACTCGATCAGCCTCACCGTGCATTGCGTCCGCTTCAGCACGCCCGAAAGGGCCGCGCCGGTCATCCAGCCGGCCGTCCCGCCGCCGACGATCACGACTTCAAGAGGCCTGTTCACGACCACTCCCAGGAACTGAAGGAAAAGGCGCGTCGCCGGTCGGCGACGCGCCCTTCGATCCTCGCAGACCTCAGTAGCGGAAGCGCAGCCCCAGGACGAGCCTGCGGTCGGCCTTCACCCAGGCGTTCGGCGTCAGGACGCCGCCGTCATCCGCGTCGGTGACCTGCTGGTACAGCTTCGTCTCCGTCGACAGCAGATTGCTGCCTTGCAGGCTCAGCTCCAGGCGGTCGTTCAGACGATAGCGGATCGAACCGTCCAGGAAGCCGGCGGAGTCCTGCCAGATCGGCAGGAAGACGCAGCAGTCCACGGCGGCGATCAGGAACTCCGAGCGCCAGTTGTAGGCCAGTCGAACCGCCCACGGTCCCCGCTCGTACATGCCGACCAGGTTGTAGGTGTGCTCGGACAGGCCCTCCAGCTTGTCGACCTGAAGGACGGTGCCGTTGCTGCCGGGCTGAGCGGTTTCGCCGCCGCCGGAGCCGGTGGCCACCTTCAGATTGGTGTTGGTGATGCCCTGGTTGTCGATCCAGGTGTAGTTGGCCTGGACGCCCAGTCCCGCCCACGGTCCGGGCAGGAAGTCGAAGAAGCGCTGGAAGCCGAACTCGACGCCCTGAACCTCCGCGCCGTCGCCGTTCATCGGGCCGCGCACCTGAACGGTGCGGGTGACGCCGTTGTTGGTGACGTCCAGCTCATAGCCGCCGTACTGAATGTAGTCGTTGTACTTCTTGTAGAAGGCCGTGACCGTGAAGGCGCCCACCTGCGCGAAGTAGTGTTCCAGCGCGATGTCGAACTGGTCCGCCGTCATCGGCTTCAGATAGGGGTTGTAGGCGTTGGCCGTGTAGGTCGGGTTCACGCCCGAGATTTCGCCGGCGCTGTTGCGGACATAGCGCGGATCGGTCGGGTCGTTGCCCGGCAGCGAGGTCGAGAGCTCGACATAGTTCTTCATCAGGCCAATGTCCGGCCGCGCCATGGCGCGCGACGCGGCGAAGCGCAGCACCCAGTCGGGCGCCAGATCGACCCGAAGGTTGAAGCTGGGCAGCCAGTTCCGATGCTTGGCCTCCGCCGTGCTTTGCAGTCCGCCGCCAGAGTTGAAGGCGATGTCGTCCGGCGACAGATAGCAGCCGATCGAGCCCGGAACGCCGATCGGCGCGCCCGGGATCGGAACCACGGGCTGGCACTCGATCGTGCTGGGCGAGAAGGGGATCGGATAGGACAGCGAACCGGTGCTGGTGTTGTCGGTCTCCACGTAACGAACGCCGATGTTGCCCGAGACGGACATGTTCCCGATCAGCGCGTCCGGGCCGCCGAAACGCAGCATGACATAGGCGGCGCGGGTCTCTTCCTCGACGTCGTTCAGCTCGTTCGGGCGGAAGCAGCCTTCGGTCTCGCCCGGTCGCGAGCAGATCGGGCGCCACTGGTCCTGGCCGACGCCGATGTTGTCGTAGCTGAGCAGGTCGATGGCGTGATCGGCCAGCCGATCCATGTCGAAGAAGACGTACTCGCCGCGCGTGCCGAAGAAGTCGCTGCCGAAGGAGCGAACGTCATAGAGGCCTTCCGGATAGCCGGTGAAGGCGCCGTTGGGCGCGGTCCGGTCGATGTTCCAGTAGGCGGCCTGGCCGCTGCCCAGGTTCCAGTTGTTGGCGATGTTGCCCCAGTTGAAGCCGCTGTAGCGGACCGTCTGCTGGCGGTCGGCGTAGCGCACGCCCACGCGCAGGGAGTCGAACCAGGAAGAGCCGAGGTCGTACTCGACGTCCGCACGCAGGGCCAGCTCGTTGCCGTCGCTGTCCTCGATGTGGTCCATCGCATGGTTGTAGCGATAGTTGTTGGGGTTCGAGAGCCCGCCGGCCGACTGATTGATGTTCGTCGGCGCGCCCAGGGTCATGCGGGGCCGGTCGCCGGTGGCGTCCAGCGTCAGGTCCGCGAAGCTGTATTGGCCGACCTCGACGTCATAGGCGTTGACGGTGGAGTCGACATACTGGACGTCGAAGTCCGCGCGCAGACGGTCGCTGACCTCCCACTTGAAGTGGATGGCCGCGTCCTGCGTCATGTTCTCGAGCTGGTTGAACCGCGTCACCGCGTTCAGGTCGCCGCCCCGGACGGGGTTGGTGCACTCGGGCTGCCAGTTGTAGCAGGGATGCATCATCGCCTGCCCTTGGTCGTTGACGGCGATCTGGGCCGACTCGGCGTCGCTGGCGCCCCACCAGAAGGTGTCGGTCTGCTGGACCAGCAGGGTGCCGTTCTGGAAGTTGCCGTCCGAGTCGAACACGAAGTCCGCGCCGCCGGCGCCGGGCGACGGAATCCACGTCGAGCGCGCGCCGCCCGGCGTATAGGTGAAGTCCACCGGCAGGGCGAACATGTCGGCGTTGTAGGAAATGATCCCACGCTCGCGCCATTCATTGGTGAAGTCGGACCGGTTGTACTGGCCCGTGACCTCGAACCGGCCGTCGTTGCTGCGCCACTGGCCCGCCAGGGCCACGCCGTTGCGCTCGCGATCATATTCCGTGTCGCGGTTGGCGACGCTGGACGGAATGTATTGGGTGCCGGGGCCGAAGACCTCCTCGAACACGCCCATGCGGCCGTACTGGATGGTCTCCGACTGGGTCGTGACGTTGGAGTAGGCGAAGTTGGCCAGGAAGCCGAACTCGCCCACGGAGGTGTCCCAGCGGTTGCTGTAGATCAGCGACGCTTCGGGCGTGTAGTTCTTCGACAGGTCGCCGTAGTTGACCGTCGCGGACATCTGGATCAGTTCGCCCGGCGCGTCGAACGGCACGCGGGTGCGCAGGTTGATGGTGCCCGCGATCCCGCCCTCGATCATCTCGGCGGTCTGGTTCTTGTAGACGTCGACGCCCTGCATCAGCTCGGGCGAGATGTCGCCCCAGCTCAGGCCGCGCGACGAGTTGGCGCTGAAGGTGTCGCGGCCGTTGTACTCGGAGCGGACCTGCTGAAGGCCGCGCACCAGAACGCCGGACGGTTCGGCGCCGTAGTGCGAGGTGTCGTCGCTGGCGGCGAAGCGGTTGACGGTGATCCCGGGCACGCGTTGCAGCGCCTCGGCCACCGACTTGTCGGGGAAGGCGCCGATGTCGGTCGCGGTGATCGAGTCGACAACCGTTTCGGCGTTGCGGCGGATGTTCTGCGAGGTCTGAAGGGCGCGGCGCGTGCCCGTCACGATGACGTCGGACACCTCGGCCGTCTCGTCGTCGGCGGGCGGAACGGCGGCGTCCTGCGCCAGGGCGATCGAGGGCGCGGCGAACGCGGCCAGCGCGCCCAGGGCGATCAAGGACACGCCGGCCTTCCAGCCGAGCGTCTTGTGTTTGAATGTCTTCATGCCATCGCCTCCAACGACGGGTCCGGCCGCGCGCGGCGGCGTGTCTACTACGGTTAGAGACCCGTCTGTTGAGCAGGTCTGAGCGGTTACGGCCCAGCTCGTCGGGAGCGGCGGCTGGATCTTTTGATTTTCAAGAGAATGACGATCGATCCGGCGCGAGCGCGCCGAATACGCAAATCACGTCGTCCGTCCGAAACGAACGCTGGCATCCCCCCAAGCTAAGTGACGTTCGTGTTATTCCGAACTTGCCCGGGCTTTACGGCCAACGGGGGAAAATCCGCCAGTAGCATTGTGTTACAAAAACGGTCGGACCGAACTCGGGTATGGTTTCCCATCACGCAACGGTGGCTTCGGCCAGCGGGCCGGCTGTTTCGAGAATGAGAACGCGCGGAAATTGATGTCATCCCCTGCCGAAGCGTCGCACTCCCCAGCCCCGATTCCCGAAGTGTCTGTCGCCACGTCCCGACAGTTCGCCGACACCATCCTGGCGGCCGCGCGGCCTGTCGTCTTCCGCGGCCTGGTCCGCGACTGGCCCCTGACGAAGGCGGGGCTCGCGTCGCCGACGGCGCTCGCGGCCTACCTGAAGCAGATGGACGCGGGCGCGCCGGTCAGCGCCATGACCGGGCCGGCCAACATCGGCGGCGCCTTCGCCTACAACGGCGATCTCAGCGGCTTCAACTTCCGGCGGGTGTCGCTGCGGCTGTCGGACGCGCTGGATCTGCTTTTGGACTATGCGAGCCGGGAGCAGGCTCCCTCGCTGGCCGTGCAGTCCGTGCCGGTGCGCGCCCATCTTTCAGGCTTCGAGCGCGAGAACCGGATGCCGCTGCTGGATAATGCGGTCGAGCCGCGCATCTGGGTCGGCAACGCCGCCGTCACGCTCGCCCACCATGACCCGTCCGAGAATATCGCCTGCTGCGTGGCGGGGCGGCGTCGATTCACCCTATTTCCGCCCGAGCAACTGCCCAATCTCTACATGGGCCCGCTGGAAAGCACGCCCGCCGGCCCCGCCATCAGCATGGTGGACGTCGACGCGCCGGACCTGGCGCGCTTCCCGCGGTTCGCCGAGGCGATGAAAGCTGCGCTTTGCGCCGAACTGGAGCCGGGCGACGCCCTCTACATCCCCTATCTTTGGTGGCACCACGTGCGGGCGATGGACCCCGTCAGCATGCTGGTGAACTACTGGTGGACGCCGCCGGACGAGGGCAGGGGCCGCCCGATCGACGCCCTGATGCACGCCATGGTCTCCGTGCGCGACCTGCCGCCCGCGCACCGGGCCGCCTGGCGCGTGATGTTCGACCACTATGTCTTCGAGAACGACGGTCCCGTCGCCGAGCACCTGCCGCCGGAAAGACGGGGCGTGGCGGGGCGGCTGGACGCCCGCATCATCCGCGCCATTCGATCCGCCCTGTCGCGGTCGCTGTCCAGGCCATGAGGCTGTGGGCCCTTGCGGCGACTGTGGGTCTGCTGGCGGCGCCGACCGCGACGGCCCAGGCGCCCACCGCCCGCTCGGTGGCGGGCGCGCCGCCCGAACTGACGGCGGGGCGCGGCGCGTCTGTCCCCTTCGTCGAGCATGAGGCCGAAGACGGTCTGACGGACGGCGAGATCATCGGCCCCGACCGGCGTTTCGGCAGCCTGCCGGCCGAGGCCTCAGGCCGCCGCGCGGTGCGGCTGACGCCAGGTCGATCAGCAGGGTTCGTGCTCGACGCGCCGGCCGACGCGTTCACGGTGCGCTACGCCGTGCCCGACGCCGCCGATTGCCGCGCGGGCGACGCCCGTCTGGCGGTCCGCGTCGACGGCCGACCCGCCGGGACGCTGGCGCTGACGCCCTGCTTCAGCTGGTACTACGGGGAGTATCCCTTCACCCACGAGGTGGACGGGCCGGGCGCCCATCACGCCTTTGACCATGCGCGTCAGCGCCTTGAACGGATCGCGCCCGCCGGGGCCCGGGTGGAGCTGACGCTGGAGGAGGGCGGCGCCCCCTGGGCCGTCATCGATGTCGCCGACTTCGAACGCATGGGCGCCGAGCCCGCACCGCCGCCGGACGCCCTGTCCGTCCTCGATTTCGGCGCCGACCCGACCGGCGCCCAGCCTTCGCTGGACGCGATCCAGGCGGCGATCGACGCGGGCCGACGCAGCCGCCGGCCGGTATGGCTGGCCCCCGGCGAATATCGCGTGGACGGCCATCTGATCGTGGACCGGGTCGAATTGGTCGGCGCGGGACCGTGGCGTTCGGTGCTGCGGGGCGACGGCGTCGGCGTCTACGGCCGACATGCGCGCGACGGCGGGAGTCGTTCGGTGACGCTGAGGGACTTCGCCGTCATCGGCGAGGTGACCCGTCGCGAGGATCACGTTCAGACCAATGGCGTCGGCGGTGCGCTGAGCGACTCCCTGGTCGAGAACCTGTTCATCCAGCACACCAAGGTGGGCGTGTGGCTGGACGGTCCGATGGACCGGATCACGTTGCGGCGGCTGGTGATCCTGGACCAGGCGGCGGACGGGCTGAACCTGCATGGCGGCGTCACCAACGCCCTGGTCGAGGACGTTTTCGTCCGCAACGTCGGCGACGACGGCCTGGCCATGTGGTCCCATCCCACGCCGAACGCCGGCGTGATCTTCCGCCGCAACACGGTGATCGCGCCCGTGCTCGCCAACGGCATTGCGGTGTACGGCGGCCGGGACATCGGCGTGTTCGACAATGTGGTGGCCGACACCCTCACGCGCGGCGGCGGCGTCCATCTGGGCGCGCGCTTCGACGCCACGCCCTTCGAGGGCGAGATCACCCTGAGGGGCAACACCCTGCTGCGCGGCGGATCGATCGATCCGGTCTGGAAGTTCGGGGTCGGGGCGGTGTGGCTCTACGCCCTGGACCGCCCCATCGACCAAGCCGTCATCCGCCTGTCGGACACGACCGTGATCGACAGCACGGACGCCGCCCTTCAGGTGCTGGGCCCGCAGTCGATCGCGGGCGTCTCCGTCGAAGGGCTGACGGTGCGGGGCGCCGCTTCGGTGATCCAGATTCGGGCGCCCGGCGAGGCCGTGCTTCGTAACGTGACGGCCGAGGATCTGAGCGGGCCCGCGATCGACGATCACGCGCCCGCCTTCACCCTGATCGACGGCGGGGGCGCGCGCGGCTGGCGGCCGCAGGCGCGCCCCGGGCACAAGCCCTAGTCCAGCGCCTTGAAGCGGATCGCCTGGCCGCCGCCGGGCGCGAGGTTCAGATCCAGCACGTCGGCGGCCGTGACCGCACGCCGCGTCGTCTCGAAGGCGTAGGGGTTGGTGCGGTAGTCGGCGCCGGGGCCGTCGCGATAGATCTGGGCCTCGTAGCGTTTGGCGGGATCCAGGAAGTCCAGCTTCACCGAAACCTTGCGGGCCTCTTCGTCGCCCACCGCGCCCAGGAACCAGTCGGCCCCGCCGCGCTGCTGACGCGCCACGACGGCATAGTCGCCGATGCGCGACTCCAGCGTCCGGGACGTCTCCCAGTCCGTCGGCACGTCCAGGATGAACTGGAAGGCGTCAGGATGCTTGGCGTAGTTTTCGGGCAGGTCTGCCGCCATCTGCACCGGGCTGTACAGCACGACGTAGAGCGCCAGCTGGGTCGCCAGGGTCGATTGCACCCGCTCGTTGACCTCGGTCTTGCCGAACGTCAGGTCGAAGACGCCCGGGGTGTAGTCCATCGGACCGGCCAGCATGCGCGTGAAGGGCAGGATGGTGACGTGCTCGGGCGGATTGGTCGGGCGGCCCCAGGCGTTGAACTCCTGCCCGCGGGCGCCCTCGCGCGAGATCATGTTGGGATAGGTGCGGCGCAGGCCGGTGTCCTTCACCGGTTCATGGGCGTTGATGGCGACCCGGTGGGCCGCGGCGTCCAGAGCCGCCTTCAGCTCGTGATCGACGCGGTACTGCCCGGCGAACCACTCCAGCTGCGGCGAACCGTCGGGATTGGTTCCGCGAACGATGGTGCCGCTGGGCTTCACATAGCCGGTCTTGACGACGTGGACGCCCACGCTCTCGTACAGGGCGAAGCCGGCGTCCATCTGGGCTGCGTAGTTCTCGACCGCGCCGCCGGTCTCGTGGTGACCGATGATGTTGGTGCCCTTCGACTGGGCGTAGGCGGCCAGCGCCGGCAGGTCGAAGTCGGGATAGGCTTCGGTGAAGCTGAACTGGTCGCCGTTGGCCACCCAGTCGCCGTCCCAGCCCCGGTTCCACCCCTCCACCAGCACGCCGTTGAAGCCATGCTCGGCGGCGAAGTCGATGTAGCGGCGGACATTGGCGTTTTCCGCCCCATGGGTCGGCCCCGATCCCCAGGTTGACTTGTTCAGGTGCATCTCCCACCAGACGCCCACGTATTTTCCGGGCTGGAACCAGGACACGTCGCCCAGCTTGTTCGGTTCGTTCAGGTTCAGCTCCAGGCGCGAGTCGGCCAGCGCCGCCGGCGTGTCTCCGACCAGGACGGTGCGCCAGGGCGTCGCGAACGGTCCGGTCCGACGCACCAGCACGCCGTCCGACCAGGGCATGAGGTCGGCCTTGAAGGCGTTCTCGCCCGTGCGGCGCAGGTTCATGCTGGAATAGCCCGTCAGGGCCGCCTCGTGGACCGACAGATACAGGCCGTCGCCTTCCAGCGTGAACGGCGTCTCGGCCAGGGTGACGGCGTTCAGGGCGCTGCGGTGATACAGATATTCGTCCCGCTCCCGCTCGCGCGCCTGATACCACCAGGCGTCGAAGTCGCCGACGAAGTTGACTGCGTCGCCTCGTCGGTGATGGCGACGGCCTGGCCCGGCGCCAGGGCGTTAAGGTCGTAGCGGAAGCCGAAACCGTCATCGAAGACCCGCACCACGACGTCGTAGGGAGCAGCACCGTCGCCGCCGGCCAGGGACACCCGCATCTCGTTGTGGTGATCACGGATCAGCCGCTGCTCGCCCCACGGCTGCTCCCAGGTCTGGTCCGCGGCGCTGCGCTCGACCTCCGCGATGCGGTCGCCCGCAGCCAGGGCGACGCCCTGCAAGGTCAGGCCCAAGGACGAACGGCCGATCAGGGCGCGTCCCGAGCGGGACACCTCGTAGCCGGCGCCGTCCGGCGTGGCCTGGACGCAGAAGGTCAGGGCGCCGGACGGCGAGGAGACGCATTCGCGATCACTCGCCCATGCGGGCGCCGCCAGGGTCAGGACGAAGGCCGAGGCCATGACGGCGGACCAGGTTTTCATGAAATGCGCTCCTCCAGCGGTCTTTGAGCCCGGAGTTCGGGATCGCCAGCTTGGCGCCATCGGATTTTCCAAGCGCTCCAGTGTCAAGGCGCGATCCTTCGCCGTTACAACTCGTGTCCATTCAGAACGCCGGGCCGGGCGAGCCATGCGACGTCCCGGAGCCCTGCATATTGAAGAAGCCCGCAGCAGAATTCTGGGCTAGAAGCCGCGCCCCATGCGACGCGGATATCCGTCATGACCTCCTCTCCCGCGACCACGATCGGCATCGACTTCGGCACGACCAACACCGTCGTCGCCGTGACAGGCCCGGACGGCGAGGTCGCGGTCCTGCGTGTCGGCGCGCCGGACGGGGACGTGGCCGCCTTTCGCTCGGCGCTCAGTTTCCAGCTTCATGCAGGCGCGGACGGACGGACGCCCGAGCGGGTCGTGCAGGCCGGTCCATGGGCCATCGAGGCCTATGCCGAGGATCCGCTGGAGACGCGCTTCATCCAGTCCTTCAAGACTTTCGCCGCCAGCGCCGCCTTCACCGAGACGGTGATCGACAATCGCCGCTACAAGTTTGAGGATCTTCTGTCGGCCTTCCTCCTCAGGCTCCGCCATCACGCCGGGCCCGCGATGGAGACCCTGCCGCCGCGCGTCATCGTCGGCCGTCCGGTGACGTTCGCCGGGGGTTCGCCCGACGCCGCTCTTGCGCTTGATCGCTATGAAGCCGCCTTCGCCCGACTGGGCTTCAGCGACATCCGCTACGCCTATGAGCCGGTGGGCGCGGCGTTCTTCTTCGCCCGGACGCTGAAGTCGTCCGCGACGGTGCTGGTCGCGGACTTCGGCGGGGGCACGAGCGACTTTTCCATCGTTCGCTTCGAGCCTTCGCCCGAGGGCCTGAGGTCGAGCGCGTTGGCCCGGTCCGGCGTGGGCGTGGCGGGGGACGCCTTCGACTACCGCATCATCGACCAGGTGGTGTCGCCGCAGCTGGGCAAGGGCGGCGACTATCGGACGTTCGACAAGGTCCTGCCCATACCCCAGCGCTACTACGCCGCCTTCGCCCGCTGGGATCAACTGGCCCTGCTGCGAACCTCGCGCGACATGCGCGACATCCGGGCGCTGGCGAAGACCGCGCTGGAGCCGGCGAAGATCGACCGATTGATCGAGGTTCTGGACGACAACCACGGCCACGCCCTCTACCAGGCCGTCTCCCGGCTGAAGTTCGACCTGTCGCATAGCGAGGCTGCGACCTTCGCCTTCGCGGCCGGTTCAATCCACATCGAGCGGCAGGTCCTGCGGTCCGAGTTCGAGGCCTGGATCGCGCCGGAGCTCGCCGCCATCGAAGCCGCCGTGGATGAGGCGATCCGCCAGTCGGGCTTGGGACCGGACCAGATCGACCGCGTCTTCCTGACCGGCGGGACCTCCTTCGTCCCTGCAGTGCGTGAGATATTCCATCGTCGTTTCGGTCCGGACCGTATCGAAACCGGCGGCGAGTTCGAGTCCATCGCCTCAGGCCTGGCCCTGATCGGACGTGAGGCGGATCTCGACTTGTGGAGCGAGCGCCGGCCGTCTGGCCGCGCGGCCAAGCCTGACTGAGGACGGCGACGCAGGCGCGCTCGGGCGGTCGCAGCCGTCTGAACTTCCAGGCGCACAGCGGAGGAGCGCTGGCGCCGTGAGCGGCATGGACGCGGTGGGAGCCTCCCGCTAACGTTGCGCCATGCCGCTGCAGACTCCTCAGGACCGTCCGCTGTCTCGCCTCCTGACCGAACGGGAGCGCGAGGTGATGGCCTACGTCGCCGCGCATCATCGCAGCAAGACCATCGCGCGTCTGACGGGCAAAACGCCGAAGACCGTCGACGCCCAGGTGGCCAGCGCCTGCCGCAAGCTGGGCGTGAGTTCTCGGGTCGAGGCGGTGCGGCTGCTGCTGGATGAAGGTCTGCTGGCGCCCATGGGGGAAAATTCCCATAGGGCGCCGTCGCCAATGGCCCTGGCCGCCGATCATGCCCCACCTTTGCCTGGTCATTCAGGGGAAGCGCATGAGCGACTCGATACAGATCAGACGCGAAGCCTCGCTGGACGAGGCGCTGCCGCCGATGAGTTTCCGGGATTTCCAGGAGGCTCTGGAGCTGGTGGCGTCGGGGCGCGAACACAAGCGCATGGTTCCGTTTCTGGTTTCGGCCTTGCAGCAGCAGGCGCCGTTCCTGAACGGGCCGATGCTGATGTTCGAAATCCTGTGCTCGGCGGCGTGTCTCGCCGACCTGCCCAGGAAGCCGCTTCACAGCTAGGGCTCACGGGGTCTCCGGCAGGTCGCCTGCTGATCGCCTTCGGCATCAGTCTGGCGCTGGCCGTCGCCGTTCCCGCCGCGCTCGGCGGGGCGGTGGCCCTTCAGAAGATGGTCGAGACGCTTCAGACGCGTCCCTGAACCGACACACACCGAAACAGAACCGCCGGGGGCGGGGGAGCACCACTATGTCCGACAGGGACATCGCGGCCGCACGCGTGGCCGACATCATCAACGAAGCCGAACGCGCCATGGACGCGGCGATGTCGCGGGCGTCGCAACTCCTGACCGAGCTGCCGGCCTTGCAGGGCCAGGCCGGGCTGAACGGCGCTTGGGCACAGCCGGCGGTGGCGTCGGTGTGCGCCGCGCTGAACGACATGACGGGCGCCCGCGCCTCGCTGATCTCGGCTCACAAGAGCCTGTCGGTCGTGCAGCGCAAGCTGGGTGTGACGGTGGCCGAGGGCACGTCGAACGACAAGCCTGATGAGCCGATCCGACCCTCAGCGGATCTCGCCGACACGGTCGTGCGGTTGCGCGCCTGAGTTTGAGGCGGCGGGGATCGTCGCGATGGTGTATCGCCTGTGGCGATGCTGAGCGCGCTCGACGATCTCCACCAGATCCTGGGTTATATGGCGACGGCGCTGGCTGTTGTCCTGGCCCTGGCGTTGGGGCGCGGTCCTGAACGGACCTGCGCCCTGATCGTCGTGGGCGAGACCTTTGTCGATATCGCGGTGTTGAGCCAGATCGATCCGTCGGTCCGCTGGTGGGTCGTTCAGATCAAGGCCGGCCTCGTGCTGGCGGCCTACGCCGCGGCGGTATGGCGCTGGCCCGACCGATGGCTGATCCTGATGTTGGCGCTGCAGGGCTGCGCGCTGCTGCTGCACCTGTCCAGCTGGCTCGACGCCACTCTGCTGGTGCGCTCCAACGCCCTGCTGCGCAACAGCATAGGCTGGCTGATGATGATCCTGCTGGCGTCCGCCGCGATCGGCAAGGCGATCCGACGGCACGACGCCCGCCGGCGGCAAGCGGACGCCTGCTGAGCCGTCTTCGGGCCTTCGATCAGCGCGCCCGGAACAGAGCCATGCGGCTGACCGGCTTGCCCCCGAACTCGAAACTCCAGTTCGACCTCGGCGAGGGCGGCGCTCATCTGCACGTCCGGCTTGGTGTCGGCCACGGCAATCTCCTCGACATGCGGGCCTGATGGACGAGCCACGAGATCGCCTGCCGGTCGCTAATTCAGTCGCGTCCAGTCCAGCGGATGGACCCGATCCCGGCCGAGTGCGGCGGCCATGGGCGGCGCGGCGAATAGGCCTGCGATCGCGGGGTCGCGCACGTTCAGTCCGCCGGTGAAGGCGCCGAACGCCGGCAGGATCATGCGAGATCCGTCGGTGACGAAGCAGGCGCGTCGCACGCCCCGCCCATAGGCCGCCACCCGGGCGCAGGGGTGCAGATGGCCTGCGACCTCTCCGTGACGATCGTCCTCGGCCGACCTCGCCGCGGGCTCGTGCGTCATCCGCAGGCGTCCCAGCGCCAGATCGCCGACGATCCGCCCGGGCAGGCGGGCGACCGTCTCGGCGTCCAGGGCCAGGGCCTGCCGGTCGTGATTGCCTTCCAGCCACAACCAGTCGCGGCCGGCCGACAGGTCGTTCAGCCGGGCCCGGTCCTCGGTCGCCATGCGCGGGATGGCCTTGGTGTCGTGGAAGCTGTCGCCCAGCAGGACGACCGTCGCGGGATCCAGCGCCTGGATCTCGGCCTCCAGCCGATCCAGCGTCGCGCGGCTGTCATACGGCGGCAGCATCTGGCCCCGCATGGCGAAGGCCGAGCCCTTCTCCAGGTGCAGGTCGGCAGCCACCAGCGCGCCGTGCGCGGGCAGCCAAAGGGCGCCCGAGCAACGCAGCACGCAGGTTTCGCCCGCGACCGCGACGCGCAGCGATCCGCAGGGCTTGCGTCCGAGGCTCTGTCGAAGCGCGGCGTTCATGCGGCCCCCGCCGTGATCGGGGGGGCCGCCTCGTCCATCACCTCGGCGATCAGGGCTTCGGCGCTTTCGTCCAGGATCATCTCGGCGGCGTCGCCGCCGACCCGCTCGCGGCCGATCTGGACCAGGACGGGCACGCAGAAGGGCGAGGGGCGGGTCAGGGGCTGATGGCGGATGCGGCCCTCGATCCGCGCGAGCATCTGGCCCAGCCGCGCCACGTCCAGCAGACCCGAGGCGGCGTCGGCGCGGGCGGTCTTCAGCAGCAGGTGGTCGGGCTGGTGGCGGCGGAGCACGTCGTAGATCAGGTCGGTGGAGAAGGTCACCTGCCGGCCGGTCTTCTCGGCGCCGGGCTGGCGGCGCTCGATCAAGCCGGAGATCAGGGCGCAATTGCGGAACGACCGCTTCATCATGAAGCTTTCCTCCAGCCACGCCTCCAGGTCGTCGCCCAGCATGTCGGGCTGGAACAGGGCGTCCAGGTCGATCCCCTCCATGGGCTTGATCGACCAGATCGCCAGCGAATAGTCGGTGACGACGAAACCCAGCGGTCCCACGCCCAGCCGGTCCAGCCGCCGGGTCAGCAGCATGCACAGAGTGGTGTGCGCCAGTCGCCCCTCGAAGGGATAGGCGACCATGAAATGCCGGCTGCCGCGTGGGAAGGTCTCGACCAGCATCGACTCCGCGTCGGGAATGACCGACCGCGTCTCCTGAAGCTCCAGCCACTCCTGCACGTCGGGCGGCAGGACGCGCCAGTGATCCCGGTCCTGCACCATGTCGCGCACCCGGTCGGCCAGCGATGTCGACAGCGGAAACTTGGACCCGCCCCAGGATGGGATCTTCGGCTCGCTGTCATTGGCGTGGGTGACCAAGGCGTCGGTCCCGGTGATGCCCTGGAAGGCCCAGACTTGGCCGGCGAACAGGAAGGTGTCGCCGGGCGTCAGCTGTTCGAAATACCACTCCTCGGCCTCGCCCACCTTTCGACCGGCGACCCAGGCGCGCGTCCCTCCGCCGCCCCGACGGCCCGCCACGCGGACGTTCAGCGTACCGGCCGAGACGATGGCGCCGACGTTCATCCGGTGCCGTTGCGCGACGTGTTGGTTGCGCACCTTCCACTTGCCGTTCTGTGTACGGACGATACGCGCGAACCGGTCATAGGTGCGAAGGGCGTATCCGCCGGTGGCGACGAAATCGACGACCTCCTCGAACTGTTCGTAGCTCAGCTCGCGATAGGGGCCGCAGCCGATCACCTCGGCATGCAGCGCCTCCATCGTGAAGGGTTCGGAACAGGCCACCCCCATGACGTGCTGGGCCAGGGTGTCCAGGGTGCCGATGTGGACGGGCTCCCAGTCGAAGGCGTTGTCGGCGACTGCTTCTCGCGCCGCCTGGCATTCCAGCATCTCGAACCGGCTGGCCGGGACCAGCAGGGCGCGCGAAGGTTCATCCAGCCGGTGGTTGGCCCGGCCGATCCGCTGGACCAGGCGGCTGGATCCCTTGGGCGCCGCCATCTGGATAACCAGGTCCACGTCGCCCCAGTCGATGCCCAGGTCCAGGGTCGATGTGCAGACGACGGCCCTGAGGTCGCCGCGCGCCATCGCCGCCTCGACCTTGCGCCTTTGCTCCGCCGCCAGCGAGCCGTGATGCAGGCCGATCGGCAGGTTGTCGTCGTTGACCGCCCACAACTGCTGGAAGACGAACTCCGACTGCCAGCGCGTGTTGACGAAGATCAGCGCCAGCCGGGCCTGCTGGATGGCGGCGTAGACCTCGGGGATGGCGTGCTGGCCGGTGTGGCCCGCCCACGGCACCTTGCCCTCGGAGATCAGCACGTCGATGAGGGCCGGCGCGCCCGGATCGCCCTTGACCAGGCGCACCGGATCCTCGCCGCCCGGAAGAGAACCGGAGCGCGGCGCCAGCCACTCCCGGATCAGATCGGGGTCCTCGATGGTCGCGCTCAGGCCCACCCGCCGCATGCCTGGCGAGAAGCTCTGCAGTCGTCCCAGCCCCAAGGACAGCAGGTCGCCCCGCTTGCCGCTCCAGATCGCGTGGACCTCATCCAGCACCACGCATTTCAGGTCGGCGAAGTAGGCGCGCGCGCCCTCCCAGGCGCAGAACAGGGCCAGCTGTTCAGGCGTCGTCAGCAGGATGTCGGGCGGGAAGTCGCGCTGACGCTGGCGCTTGGACTGTTTGGTGTCGCCGGTGCGCGTCTCGACGTGGATGTTCAGCCCGATCTCGCGGATGGGCGTCATCAGATTGCGTTCGACGTCGGTGGTCAGAGCCTTCAGCGGCGACAGATAAAGGGTGTGGACCCCCGATCCCGGCCCGCTCTGGGGCTTCGGCCCACGCTCCGCCAGATCGATCAGGCTGGGCAGAAATCCCGCCAGCGTCTTGCCGCCGCCGGTCGGGGCGACCAGCAGGGCGTGAGCGCCGTCCTGTCCCGCCGCGATCATCTCCAACTGGTGGCGCCGGGGGGACCAGCCCCGTCCGGCGAACCAGTCGGCGAACAGCGGAGGAAGCGTTGCGGGAGCGGCGGCGGTCGTCACGAGGCGGATATAGCATGTTCCCGTTCCGTTTCAGCCCCGAGGTCGCTATCTATCGCGCGTGTCCGACGAATCCGTCATCGCAGAAGCCCGGACGACCGGCGCCGAACCGTGGCTCGGCCTGCCGCCGGCGCTTGCGACACCGCCGGGCGCGGGCGCGGTTTGCGACGACGCGGGTGCGCGCAAGATCGGGCGCGGCGCGGCGGAGGGGTTCTTCTCCGGCGGCGCGGTCCTGGTCGCCCACGCCTCGCTGACCGCGCGGCGGCTGGGCCTGACGCCGCCGCCCCGGTCGCCGGACCTGATGGACGTGCTGGAGCTTTACGCCTTCGTTCGGCCGGCACGGTTTTGCGCCCCCTCGCCGACGGGCCTGGCCCTGTCGCTGGGTCTGGCCGAGCCGAAGTCGCCCGAAGAACAGGCGGCATCGCTGCGCGACTCGGCGGGCCTGCTGCTGCGCGAGCTGGCGTCGCCGGCTTATCCCGAGCGCGAGGCGGCCTATGTCCTGGCCCTGACGATGCAGCGCGCCGGCTGGGCCTGGGGCGCGCGCGTGGTGCAGGCGCTGGAGGCGGGCGGCGTGCGCGCACGCCAGCATCGCGGGTCGGGCCTGGACGTCTGGTCGCGCCTGACGGAGTGGGAGGACGAGGCGCCGCGCGGCGAGGCGGGCTCGGCCCCGGTCGACAGCGAGAGCGCGCGCATCCGGCTGGAGAAGCTGCTTCAGGCCTCGGGCCTGGACGAGACGCGCCCGACCCAGTCCGACTACGCCGCCGAAGCCGCCTTCGCCTTCTCGCCGAGGAATGAGGAGGGGCGGCCGCGCGTGCTGCTGGCCGAGGCGGGGACGGGCACGGGCAAGACCCTGGGCTATCTGGCGCCGGCCTCCCTCTGGGCCGAGCGGAACCAGGGCGCGGCCTGGATCTCGACCTACACCCGCGCGCTTCAGCGCCAGATCGACCGCGAGAGCCATTCGCTGTGGCCCGATCCGGCCGAGCGCAGGAAGAAGGCGGTGATCCGCAAGGGACGCGAGAACTATCTCTGCGTCCTGAACCTGCAGGACATGGTGCAGGCGGCGCAGCTGGGGAACGGCGACCTGATCGGTCTGGCCCTGGCCGGGCGCTGGGCTTTGCATACGCGCGACGGCGACATGACGGGCGGCGACTTTCCGGGATGGCTGCCTGGCCTGTTCGCCATGCCCGCGGCCCATGCGGCGGGGGCGGGCAATCTGGTCGACCGGCGCGGCGAATGCGTCCACGCCGCCTGCCCGCACTATCGCGCCTGCTTCGTCGAAAAGACCATTCGCGCCAGCCGCAGGGCCGACATCGTTGTGGCCAATCACGCCCTGGTCCTCACCCAGGCCGCCTTCGACGGCGCGCGGTCGGCGCGTGGGCAGCAGCAGGACGGAGAGACGGCGGCGCTGAAGCGCATCGTCTTCGACGAAGGGCACCATCTCTTCGACGCGGCCGACAGCGCCTTTTCCGCCTGCCTTTCGGGTCAGGAGGCCGCGGAGCTGCGCCGTTGGATCCGAGGCCCCGAAGGCAAGGGCCGGCGCGGCCGAGGGCTGGAACAGCGGCTGGGCGACCTGGTCGGCGACAACGAGGCGGCGCTGAAGGCGTTGCAGGACGCCATCCGCGCCTCCGCGGCGCTGCCGGGCGAGGGCGTGTCGGGCCGCGTCGCCCCGGCGTCGGGCGAGATCAATCCCATCGGCCCGATCGAGGCCTTCCTGGCCGCGGCGCTGGAACAGCTTCGCGCCCGCACGGCCGAGGCGCCCTATGGCGGCGCCGAGTTCGGCATGGAATGTGCGCTGAAGCCCGTCACCGATCCGGTCGCCGAATCGGCGCGGGCGGCGGCCCAGGCCCTGGCCGCCATCGAGGCGCCGTTGCTGGCCCTGGCGCGGCACCTGGAGGACATCCTGGACGATGAGGCGGCGGAGCTGGATGGATCGCAGCGGTCGCGCATCGAGGGCGCCCTGCGCGGCCTGGACCGCCGTGCGCGCATGACGCTGCCGGGCTGGCGCTCCATGCTGGCGGCGCTGGAGGACGGCGGCGATCAGCCCGATCCGGACTTCGTCGATTGGCTGTCGGCGGAGACCGCCTTCGGACGAATTCACGACGTGGCTCTGCGTCGCCACTGGATCGATCCGACCGTGCCCCTGGAGGCGGCCGTGATCGTGCCGGCGCACGGGGTGCTGGTCACCTCGGCCACCCTGTCCGATCCGCTTCAGCAAGACCCGTTCGACCTGGCGCGTCTACGCACCGGCTCGGCCCGGCTGATCGAACCGCCCCGCACGCTGAAGGTCGAAAGCCCGTTCGACTACGCCGCCAACAGCCGGGTCATCGTCGTCAACGACCTGGTCAAGGATGATCCGCGCCAGACGGCGGCGGCGATGCGCGAACTGTTCCTGGCGGCCGGGGGCGGGGGGCTGGGCCTGTTCACCGCCATTCGTCGGCTGAAGGCGGTCTATGAGCGGCTGGGGCCGGACCTGGCGAAGTCGGGGATTCCCCTCTACGCCCAGCACGTCGATCCGCTGGAGGTCGGCGCCCTGGTCGACATGTTCCGTGTCGAGGAGAACGCCTGTCTGCTGGGCACCGACGCTGTTCGGGACGGGGTCGACGTGCCTGGCCGGTCCCTGCGCGTCCTGGCCTTCGATCGTGTGCCGTGGCCGCGACCGGACCTGCTGCACAAGGCGCGGCGTGAACGGCTGGGCGGAAAAGGCTATGACGACGCCCTGGCGCGCGCCCGCATCGCCCAGGCCTTCGGCCGCCTTATCCGGCGCGGCGACGACAAGGGGGTGTTCCTGATGTTGGACGCCGCCACGCCCACGCGCCTGTTTGCCAGCCTGCCCCCCGGAACCGAGGTCCAACGCATGGGCCTGGCCGACGCGGTCGAACTGGTGCGGGATTTCCTGGGCTAAGGGTCGCCGCCCGAAGGCGATGGCCCGCCCGGCCGCCGGCTGAACATGACCGGCGGGACGGCGTTTCGATGCCGGGCGGCGCTTCCCGCCGCTCGCCTTGGATCGCCGATCTGCTATGGGCCTTTCATGACCGACACCCCGTCTACCGTACGCCATAGCCGTTGGGGCCTCTACGCGCCGTTCATCATCCTTTTGGTCCTGCTCGCGGCCTGGACCGCCTGGTGGTTCGTGCTGGCTCGGCAGGTGGAGACGCGCCTGGAGGATCAGGCCGAGCGCCTGCGCCATGGGGGCTGGGACGTGCGCTATGCGGACACCCATGTTTCGGGCTGGCCGTTCCGGGCGCGGGTCGCGGCCCGTCACATCACCCTGGCCGCGCCGTCGGGCCATGCGGTCTCCGCACCGGAACTGGTGGCCGAGGCCAACGCCTATCAGCCGACCAAGTGGGTGGTCGTCGCGCCCCAGGGCCTGGTGCTGGACCGCGCGGGCAAGGGCAAGGTGGCCATCGACGGCGACGCCGTCCGGATGAGCGCCAGCGGGCTGGGTCAGCGCTGGCCGAACCTGGCGCTCGAACTGGTCAATCCGACCTTCACCGCGCATCCCGACAGCGAACCCTTTCCCTTCGCGCGCGCCGCCCGGTTCGAGTTTTACGCGCGCCCGCATGTCGTCGCGGACCAGGCGACGTCGGACGACGTGGACGTGATGATCCGGCTGATCGACGCGCGGGGCCGGCCCGATGGCGCAGTCGAGGGCTTCGCGCAGGAGGGACAGCTGACCACCCAGATCGAGGCGGTGATCGGCAAGGCTTCGACGCTCAGCGGCATGGACCCGGCAGGCGTTTTCTCAGCCTGGACCACAGCGGGCGGCGCGTTCCGCAATGTGCGCGGCGAACTGAAGGCCGGCGACAGCGAGGCTACGTTGAGCAGCGATCTGCTGCGCGCGGACGGGAATGGCCGACTGGTCGGATCGGTCGCCTTCCAGGCGCGGGAGCCCGGGCCGGCCATCGCGGGCTTGGCCGGCGCCCAGACGGGCGTGGCCAATCGGGTCGGGGCCGCCGGCGCAGCAGCCACGGCCGGCGTCGCCCAGGCGGCGGGGCGCGAGTCGATGACGCTGACGGTGGTGTTCCGCGACGGTCGCGCCTGGCTGGGGCCTTTCCCGATCGCCCCGGCGCCGAAGCTGTTTTGATGCTGCGCGAGCCCGAGATCGACGAAGCGCTGACGGCGCTGGATCGCGCCGTGGTCGAGGCCGTGCGGGCGCGGCTGGCGGCGGGCGGCTGGCCGTCGGGCGACGCGGCGGCCATCGCGCTTCGCCCCTTTCTGTCGGGATGCGCCCCGTCCGAGGCGGCGGCCGTCAAGGCGGTCATGGGACGGCTGGAGGCGGCGCGAGCCCCCCTGGTCGCAAGCGGGGGCCTGGCCCAGGGGCTGGCGGCGGATCGTTTCGGTCTGGCCGTGCGTCCGGTCGCGGATGTGGAGGCGGCGCTGAAGGCCGTCGACAACGGCGCGCGCGCGGTTCTGGATCTGGGCGGTCGGCCCTGGTGGGGGCGGCTTCTGGCCCGACCGGACCTCAGGATTGTCGCGGCCCTGCCCGATGACCGGCTGTCACGACCCCAGGCCTTCGTGGTCGCTCGCGAAACGACCGGGCCGACCGGGGACGACCGCAGCTTCTGGGTCACCGACAGCGGCTGGACCGACGCGCGCATCGTCCAGGCGCTGTCCGGCGCGGGACTGGCGGCCGAACCGCTGGCGGCGTCGGGCGGGTTGAAGCTGTTCATGCTGGCGGGCTATGTGCAGGCGGAGGACGGGCGGCTGCACGACGCGCCCGGCTCGCTCAGCGGCGTGATCGGCGCCGCGCCCCTGTTCTGATTTCTCGAGGCCTTTCATGACCGACGCGACCGCTGGCGGCCCCACGCCCAAGCCCGGCATCCTGGATATCGCGCCCTATGTCGGCGGCAAGTCGGCTATCGCCGGCGTCGCCGAGCCGATGAAGCTGTCTTCCAACGAGAACATGCTGGGCGCCGGCGAGAAGGCCCGTGCGGCCTATGAGGCGGCGGTCAGGAACATCCACATCTATCCCGACGGCCGCGCCACCAAGCTGCGCGCCGCCGTGGCCGAGACCCACGGCCTCGAGCCCGAGCGGCTGATCTTCGGCAACGGCTCGGACGAGGTCTTCGCCCTGCTGAACCAGACCTATCTGACGGCGGGCGACAACATCGTCACCGGCCAGTACGGCTTCCTGGCCTATCGCATCAGCGCCATGGCCTGCGAGGCCGAGGTCAAGCTGGCGCCCGAACCGAACTACAAGGCCGAAGTCGACGCCCTGCTGGCCCAGGTCGATGCGCGCACCAAGATCGTCTACGTCTCCAACCCGTCGAACCCGACCGGCAGCTGGAACTCCGGCGAGGAGATCCGCCGCCTGCACGCCGCCCTGCCGTCCCACGTGATCCTGGTGGTGGACGAGGCCTATGCGGAATACGTCACCGAGCCGGACTGGGAGACGGCCTTCCCGCTGGCGCGCGACGCCGAGAACATCGTCGTCACCCGCACCTTCTCCAAGATCCACGGCCTGGGCGGCCTGCGCATCGGTTTCGGCTATGCGCCGCTGAAGGTGGCCGAGGCGATCGACCGCATCCGCCTGCCGTTCAACGTCTCCGTTCCCGGCTTGGAGGCGGCGACGGCGGCCCTGTCGGACGAGGCGCACCAGACGGCGTCGCGTGAGCTGATCGCCAGCTGGAAACCGCGTCTGACCCAGGCCCTCCGCGGCTTCGGTCTGGAGGTCCTGCCCAGCGCCGGCAACTTCGTGCTGGTGGTGTTCGAGAACGCCGAGCGGGCGACGGCGGCGAACGACTATCTGAACTCCAAGGGGATCATCGTGCGGCCGGTCGGCGGATACGGCCTGCCTCAGGCCCTGCGCATCACCATCGGCACCGAAGACCAGAACCGCGCGGTCATCGACGCGCTGAGCGAGTTCGCCGCCGGTTGACGCCTCAGCCGGCGAAGCGGGCGAAGGCCTGCACGACCTGTTCATAGGCCGGGCGTTTGAACGGCACGATCAGGTCGCAGGCCTCCGACAAGGGCCCCCAGCGCCAGGCGTCGAATTCGATGTCGGCGTCCTGGCCCAGGTCGATCTCGCTGTCGTCGCCGGTGAAGCGGAACGCGAACCACTGCTGCTTCTGGCCCGCGAAGCCGCGCCAGGCCTTGGCGTTGTTCATCGCCTCGGGCGGGAAGTCGTAGAGGATCCAGTCGTGGGTGCGGCCCAGGAGCTCGACCGAGCGCACGCCGGTCTCTTCCCTCAACTCCCTCAGGGCGGCGGCTTCCAAGTCTTCGCCTTCGTCGACGCCGCCTTGGGGGAATTGCCAGTTGTAGGGTCCGGGCGTGGCGTGCCGCTGGCCATACCAAACCAGGCCGTCGCGGTTGAACAGCACCACCCCGACGTTGGGGCGGTAACGCGCAAGGTCGCCCATCAGCGGCCGGGCCGCATCGTCATCGCCGAGGCGGGCGCCAGCTGCAGGCCGCGTTGCTCCAGCCCGGCGGTCCAGCGGGCGGCGGTCTCGACCGTCACCGGATAGCTGAAACCGGTCCCCAGCGCCGAGCCCCGGATCTTGGCCTGGGCTTCCAGGCTGTTGAGGGCGGCGATGACGGCGGCGGGCGACTGGGTCTGGTCGATGACTTTGTCGGCGCTGGCGCGGGCCCAGGCGCCGGGGCGACGCTGGAACGAGCCGTCGTCCAGGAAGGCCACGCCGCGCTGGCGCAGATAGGTCAGGAAGGCGCCCATGCCCTGGTCCGACGCGGCGAAGCGGTCGCCCAGATAGTTGGTCACGCCGAAATACCCCGTGGCCCGGCCCAGCAGCCAGTCCAGCTTGGCGTTGATGTCGTCGGGATTGCCGTTGGCCAGCAGGGTGTAGGGGCCGGGATCGTTGTTCGGATAGCCGCTGGGCTCCATCGGCATTTCCAGCATCACCTCGTGCCCCTGGGCGCGGGCCTGGTCGATCCACCCCTGCAGGTTTTCGGCGTAGGGCACGAAGCTCAGGGTCACCTCCGGCGGCAGGCGCTCGATGGCGGCGCGGGTGGTGACAGCGTTAAGGCCCAGCCCGCCGACGATCAGGGCCACGCGCGGCTTGCCGTTCGGGCGGAACGGGCGGGCGTAGGCCTGGGCCGGCACGCGGCCGTCCGGCGCGATCATCGGCAGGGTTCCGGAAGGCCCCTGCTGGAACAGGCCCGCGATCGGCGCCTTGGGCAGGGGCGAAGGCGGATGGGTCGGCACGGTGTAGCCCGCGCCGCCGGCCACGCTGGCGCCGTCGGGCAGGGTGATCAGCGCCTCGCCGCCCGCCGCGCCGCCGAAACCCTCGCCGCCGGCGGCGGTCAGATCCTGATAAAGGCCCATGGCTCCGGCGCTGAAGGCGTCATAGCCGGTGGGCGCGGGGGCTTGGGGCCCGGCTTCGCGCTTCAGGGCCACGCGCGCCGAGGGGGTTCCGGCGCGGGGGTCGCCCAGCACCGTCAGAAACAGGGCGCTGGTCGACAGCAGCAGCAGACCCGCCAGGCCCGCGACGACGGGCGGTTTCTTCAGCGCGGCGGCGACGGGCTTCATCGACAGGCGAGCCCGCGCGCTCGGCGGGGCGCCGGCGGCGGCGGCTAGGGCGGACTGGCGTTTGGCGAACATGGGCAAGGGCGGGGACCGAACGGAATCCTTCGACCGCATCCTTGGACCCAGCCGGTTAAGAAACCCTAACGGCGGGTTCACCATGATCGCCGCTAAAGGCCGTTGTCACGGATCGTGCGTTGACGCGAACGGTCGCGACCCGTTCACATGGCGCTCCGCCTGACGCCTTTCGGATATGCGCCCATGATGAGCCCTGCCGCCGACGACGCCCTGCGAGACGAAGTCCGCCTTCTGGGCGGCATTCTGGGCGACGTCATTCGCGACGAGGGCGGCGAAGCCCTGTTCGATCACGTCGAGGCGGTGCGCCAGGCGTCGATCGCCTATCACCGCGACCCGGCTTCGCATCCCGCCAAGCGGCTGGAAAAGCTGCTGACGGCGATGTCGGCGGATCAGGCGGCGGGGCTGGCCCACGGCTTCGCCCTGTTTTCGCTGCTGGCCAACATCGCCGAGGACCGGGCGACGCGCCGCCGCGCCCAGGCGCAGGCCGAGGCCGGCGCGCGGGCCGATACGCCCGAAGGCATGCTGAAGCGGCTGGCTGAACAGGGGGTCGACCGCGACGCGGTGCGTGACCTGCTGGAGGAGGCGCTGGTCTCGCCGGTCCTGACGGCGCACCCGTCGGAGGTCCGGCGCAAGAGCGTCATCGACCGGATCGCCGCCATCAGCGACATGCTGGACGCCTGCGACCGCGCAGGCGACGCCTGTTCGGCCGCGACGCTGCAGGAACCCCTGCGCCGCCAGATCGTCATCCTGTGGGCCACCCGGCTGGTGCGGTCGCAAGGCCTGGTGGTCCAGGACGAGATCGACACCGTGGTCTCCTTCCTGGATCGCATCTTTCTGCGGGTCGCGCCCAAGCAGCTCGCGGCCTGGAGACGCCTGCTGGATGCGCCGTCGCTGCAGCCCTTCCTGCGGGTGGGGACCTGGGTCGGCGGCGACCGGGACGGCAATCCCAATGTCGACGCCGGGGTGCTCGCCGCCGCCTTTCGCAGCCAGGCGCGCGCGGTGCTGGCCTTCTATCTGGACGAGGTCCACGCCCTTGGCGCGGAACTCAGCCTGGCGGCCGAGCTGGCACAGGTGTCTCCCGCGCTCGCAGCCCTTGCCGACGCGGCGCACGACCTGTCGCCGCATCGGGCCGACGAGCCCTATCGCCGCGCCCTGACCGGCGTCTACGCCCGGCTGGCCGCGACGCACGAGGCGCTGGGCGGCTCGCCGCCCCCGCGCCGGGCGTCGGTTCAGGCCGAGCCCTATACGGGACCGGACGCCTTCGCCGCCGACCTCAAGGTGCTGCACGACAGCCTGGTCGCGCACCACGGCGGCGTCTTCGCCGATGACCGGCTCAGCGATCTGATCGCGGCGGTGGAGGTGTTCGGCTTCCATATGGCGACGCTGGATCTGCGCCAGAACTCCGACGTGCACGAGCGGGTCGTGGCCGACTTGCTTCGCGGCGCCGGCGTCTGCGCGGACTACTGCGCGCTGGACGAGGAGGGGCGGCTGGCGGTCCTGGCGGCCGAACTGGGCTCGCCGCGCCTGTTGTTCAGTCCGTACACGGAATATGCGGCCGAGACGCTGAAGGAGCGCGCCATTCTCCTGGCGGCGGCCGCAGCTCTTGCGTCGTTCGGGCCGCAGGCGATCCGCACCCACATCGTCTCCAAGACCGACGCCGCCTCGGACCTGCTGGAGGTCTATCTGCTGCTGAAGGAGGTTGGTCTGTTCCGCCCCGAGGCGCCGGGCGAATGCCCCGTCCAGGCGGCGCCGCTCTTCGAGACCATTGAGGATCTTCGGGCGTCACGCCCCACGCTGGAACGGCTGCTGAAGGAGCCGTCCGCCCTGGCCGTGGCGAAGGCGCGGGGCGTCCAGGAAGTCATGATCGGCTATTCCGACTCCAACAAGGACGGCTCCTATCTGACGTCGGGGTGGGAGTTGCACGAGGCGTCGCGCGCGCTGGTCGAAGTCACGCGCGCGCAGGGGCTGAAGCTCCAGCTGTTCCACGGTCGCGGGGGCACGGTGGGGCGCGGCGGCGGCTCGGCGTTCGCCGGCGTTCTGGCCCAGCCGGAAGGCACGGTGCAGGGCCGCATCCGCACCACCGAGCAGGGCGAGGTCATCGCCAACAAATATGGCGAGCCCGAGATCGCGCTCAGGAACCTGGACGCCCTGACCTGCGGCGCCGTGCTGGCCTCGCTGGGGCAGGGTCGGGACCAGGAATACACCGCCGCGCACGGCGCTCTGCTGTCCGACCTGTCTTCGGCCTCGATGGCCGCCTATCGCAAGCTGGTCTACGAGACCGACGGCTTCGTGGACTATTACCGGGCCGCCACGCCGATCGCCGAGATCGCCGACCTGAAGATCGGTTCGCGTCCGTCGTCACGGACCGCCTCCACCCGCATCGAGGATCTGCGCGCCATTCCCTGGGTGTTCAGCTGGTCGCAGAGCCGGGTCATGCTGCCCGGCTGGTACGGCTTCGGCTCGGCCGTCGAGGGCCGCGACATGGGCGAACTGAGGGCGATGGCCGAGGCCTGGCCCTTCTTCAAGACCCTGGTCCAGAACATGGAGATGGTCATGGCCAAGGCCGACATGACCGTGGCCCGGCGCTATTCGACCCTGGTCCCGGACGCCTCCCTGGCCGCCCGCATCTACGGCGAGATTCGCGCTGAATGGGATCGCACCCATGCGGCGGTCCTGGCCATCACCGGCCAGGACAAGCTGCTGGGCGGCCAACCGGAGCTGGACCGACTGATCCGGCTGCGCATGCCCTATGTCGAGCCGTTGAACCACGTGCAGATCGAGCTGATCCGGCGCCGTCGCGCGGGCGACGAGGACCCCCGAGTGCGCGAAGGCATACTGCTGGCCATCAACGGCGTGGCGGCCGGGCTCAGGAACAGCGGCTGATCACAGCCATCGTGTCCGCTTGAAGGTGACGTAGAGCGCGGCGCAGACCACGGCGATCAGTCCCATGACGTAGGCGTAGCCGTAGCGCCAGTGCAGTTCGGGCATGAAGTCGAAGTTCATGCCGTAGATGCCGGCGATCGCCGTCGGCACGGCCAGTATGGCGGCCCAGGCGGCCAGTTTGCGCGTGATCAGGCCCTGCCTCTGCTGCTCGAGCAGGTTGGCGACCTCGAACACCGAGGACAGGATGTCGTTCAGCCCGTTGAGCCGGCTGTTCACTCGCCGCACGTGGTCGGAGACGTCGCGGAAGTAGGGTCGGACGTCCGGGTCGATGCAGGGCAGATCCAGCGACTGCAGCTTGCCGGCCACCTCCTCCATCGGGCCCAGGATGCGTCGAAACTTCAGCAGTTCGCGGCGCAGGGTGAACAGCCGTCGGATCTCGTGCCGGCTGAGGAAGGCGTCCAGCGTCTTCTGCTCCAGGGCCAGGACGCTGTCCTCGGAAGCGTCGACGATCGGGACATAGGCGTCCACGACGAAATCCAGCACCCCGTGCAGCACATAGTCTGGCCCGGCGCGAAGCTGCCTCGGCGAGGCCTCCAGCAGGCTGCGCAGCGCCGTGTGGGTCCGCGCCGAGCCGTGGCGGATGGTGATGACGTGGTCGTCGCCGACGAAGATGTGCGTCTCGCCGTATTCGATATGGTCTTCGACCTTCTCGGCGGTTCGGGCGACCACGAAGAGTTCGTGGCCATAGACCTCGACCTTGGGCATCTGGTGGGCCGAAAGGGCGTCCTCGACCGCCAGGGGGTGGAGCTGGAACCGCTCCACCAGAACCGCCAGTTCCTGGTCGGTCGGATCGTAGAGGCCGGCCCAAACGAACTCGTCGGGCCCCAGGGCCAGGCCTTCCGGCGTCAGCGGCGCCTCGCGAACGCGACGGCCGTCCTTATAGACGTAGGAGGCGATGACGGTCATGGCGGGGCCTCGCGGGATCGATCCTCCGACTTAGGCGCGCCAAGGTTAAAACAAAACGGCCGGCGGATCGCTCCGCCGGCCGAAATGCTGACCCGTTCAACCAGGCCTAAGTCGCCCGATGGACGTCAGGCCCTAGGAAGTCGGGAAGCCGCGCACGCGCAGCAGGGCCGCAACGTCCGGGTCGCGACCGCGGAACTGACGATAGGCCTCGGCGCGGTCTGTGGTGTTGCCCGGCGCCAGCATGATCGACTTGAAGCGGCCGGCGATGTCCGGATTGAACACGTCGCCCGACTCCTCGAAATAGGCCCAGGTGTCGGCGTCCATCACTTCCGACCACAGATAGCTGTAGTAGCCGGCCGAGTAGGCGTCGGACGTGAACAGGTGATTGAACTGCGGCAGGCGGTGCCGCATCACGATCTCCTTGGGCATGCCGATGCGCGCCAGGCTGGCCTTCTCGAAGGCGTCGATGTCGGTCGGCGGCGTGGCCTGGGTGTGCAGGTCCATGTCGACGATGGCCGAAGACAGGTAGCTGACGGTCGCATAGCCCTGGTTGAAGGTGTTGGACGCCTCGATCTTGGCGACCAGTTCCTGCGGCATCGGCTGGCCGGTCTCGACGTGCTTCAGATAGCCGTCCAGGACCGGGCGGCTCAGCACCCAGTGCTCGTGCACCTGCGACGGATACTCGACGAAGTCGCGCGGGGTGTTGCCCAGCGACGGATAGACGACCTGCGACGCGAAATAGTGCAGGGCGTGGCCGAACTCGTGGAACAGGGTCTCGGCGTCGTCCAGCGAGATCAGCACCGGATCGCCGTCGGGCGCCTTGACGAAGTTGTTGTTGTTGGAGCCCAGCACGTTCTCGGCGCCGTCATAGGTCGAATGGGCGCGATAGGTGTTCATCCAGGCGCCGGAACGCTTGCCCGGCCGGGCGTAGTCGTCGGCGTAGAACAGGCCGA
This sequence comes from Brevundimonas sp., assembly GCF_041911375.1. Taxonomy (GTDB): domain Bacteria; phylum Pseudomonadota; class Alphaproteobacteria; order Caulobacterales; family Caulobacteraceae; genus Brevundimonas. Next base: position 47,697 of record NZ_JAYRPA010000065.1, read on the forward strand.
CCGGCTCTCCGTGGTCCTTGACCGCATAGACCACGACGTCCTCGTGGAAGACCGGCACGGTTCCGGGCGCCAGGCGCTCGAAGGTGAAGCCGTACAAGCGCTCGGCCATGTAGAAGGAGCCGGCGCGCACATTGTGCAGCTCGAAGTACGGCTTCAGCTGGTTCTGATCCAGGTCGTACTTTTGCTTCCGCACCTTTTCGGCGAAGTACAGATAGTCCCACGGCTCGATGTCGTGGCCGGCGATGGCGCGCATGTCGGCCACCTCTTCCGCGACGCGGGCCTTGGCCGGCGCCCAGACGCGCATCATCAGGTCGTTCGCCGCGGCCGGGGTCTTGGCCATGGTGTCCTGCATCCGCCATTCGGCGTGGTTCCTGAAGCCCAGCAGCTTGGCGCGCTGGTCGCGCAAGCGCACGATCTCGGCGATGGTGGCGTTGGTGTCGTTGGCGTCGCCATTGTCGCCGCGGTTGACGAACTTTTTCCACACCTGCTCGCGCAGGGCCCGGTCGTCGCCGAAGGTCAGGAAGGGATCGACGCTGGATCGGGTGTTCAGGATCGCCCAGCCCTGCAGGTTGCGGCTGCGCGCGGCGGCCGCGGCCGCCGTCTTGTTCGACGCCGGCAGGCCCGCGACGCCCGCCTCGTTGGGGATCAGGGTCCAGCTGTTCTCGTCGGCGACCACCTTCTGGCCGAAGCCCGTGAAGGCGTTGGTCAGGGCGGTGTTGATGCGGCCCAGTTCAGCCTTGCCGGCGGCGTCCAGCGCGGCGCCGTTGCGAACGTAGGCGTCGCGGGCGCGCGTCGCGATGCGCGTCTGCTGGGCGTTCAGCCCGGCAGCGCGCGCGCCGTCAGCGACGGCCTTGATGCGCTGGAACAGCTTGTCGTTGAAGGTGATTTCGTCGCCTGCGGCCGACAGGACGGGCGAGACTTCGGTCTCCAGCGCATCCCATTCGTCGCCGCCGATGTTGGACGTCATGACGCCGAACAGGGTCAGGGCGCGGTCCAGCGGCTCGCCCGCCATCATCATCGCCACAGAGGTGTTGGCGAAGGTCGGCGCGTCCGGGTTGTCGGCGATGGCGGCGATCTCGGCGCGCTGCAGTTCGATGCCTTCCAGGATGGCCTCGCGAAGCTTGGCGGGGGTGACCTTGTCCCAGGGCGGAACGCCGCCATAGGGGCCGGTCCACGCCTGCAGCAGCTCGGCGCGCGGGGTCTGCGCAGGCAGGACCGCACGGGCGGCCGCCGCTTCCTCGGCCAGGCCGGCGGGGCTCGTTCCGCCCATGCCGCCCATGCCCGCGCTGGCGCAGCCCGCGACCATCATCAGGCCTGCGCCGCCAAGGAGAAGGTGTCGTCTAAGCATCGAATGTTCCTTGCTGGGATCATGTTGCGCGGACCCTAGACCCCTGGGGACGGTCCGTCACATGACAGGCCTGTAATTAATCGTCGCGCTTTCGTCGCGCTTTCCGGCCGACGGCCATTGAGGGCGCCCGCCGCCCGGTCTAAAGCCGCCTGATGGCCATCGGCGTATTCGACTCCGGCGTGGGCGGGCTGACCGTTCATCGCGAACTGACGCGACGTTTCCCGACGCGGGATTTCGTCTATCTGGCCGATCAGGCCAACGCGCCCTACGGCGGCCGAGGCGGCGAGGAGATCGTGGACCTGACCCGCGCCGGCTGCGAACGCCTGTTCGAGGCGGGCGCCTCGGTGATCGTCCTGGCCTGCAACACGGCCAGCGCCATCGCCCTGCGCCGCCTCCAGCAGACCTGGGTCCCGTCGCTGACGCAGCGGCTCGGACGGCCCGTCAATATTCTGGGCATCATCGTCCCGACCATCGAAGCGGCCACCGGCCTGCCCTGGTCGTTCGAGGCCGAGCGGCCGCAGGAGGGCGAGAAGGTCGCCGCCATCGACATCACCGGCGTCTTCTGCACCGCCGCCACGGCGATGAGCCGCGTCTACGAGATCGAGATCGACAAGCGGCGCGAGGATCTGGCGGTCTTCTCCGAGGCCTGTCCAGGCCTGGCGGGGCTGATCGAACTGGGGGCGCCGGAGGACGAGTTGAAGCTGGTGGTCGACGGCCATGTCGACGCCCTGCGTCGCCGGATCGGGCGTTATCCCGACAAGGCCATCCTCGGCTGCACCCACTACGAGATCGTGGCGCCCCTGTTCGCCGCCGCCCTGCCGCCGGGCACGGGACTGATCCATCAGCCGACCGCCGTCGCGGACGCCCTGGACCGCTATTTCGCGCGCCATCCCGAATACGACCTGGGCCAGGACGCCCGGCGCGACTTCCTGACCACCGGTCAGGCGGGGCCGCAGTCCGATCTGGTCGCCCAGTTCTGGGGCGCGCCGCTGACGTTCGCGCAGGCCTAGCAGCCGGGACAGTCCGGCAGGGGCGCGGTCTCCAGCTGAACGGTCGTGTGACCGATCGAGAACCGGCGCGCCACCGCCTGGGCCTCGATCAGCAGGGCGTCGGCGTCCACGCGCTCGTGCACCAGATGCACGGTCAGCGCCGCCTCGGTGGTGGACAGGCCCCAGACGTGCAGGTCGTGAACGGCCCCGACGCCGGGCAGGCCGGCCAGGGCCTGCTCCAGGCCCCGGACATCGACGCCGCTGGGCGCCCCGTCCATGGCCAGGTTGACCGAATCCTTCAGCAGGCCCCACGTCGAGATCAGGATGACCGCCACGATGTCCAGGCTGACCAGCGGGTCGATCAGGGCCCAGCCGGTCCACAGGATCGCCGCGCCCGCTAGAACCACGCCCAGCGACACGCCGGCGTCGGCCATCATGTGCAGATAGGCGCCGCGCGCGTTCAGGTCGTGCTGGGACTTCATGAACAGCAGCGCCGTGCCCAGGTTGATGGCGAAGCCTATCCCGGCCACCGCCATGATGGTCGTCGATCCGACCGGCGCGGGCTCGGCGAAGCGGCGGACGGCCTCGAACGCGATCGCCCCGCAGGCGAAGATCAGCAGCAGGGCGTTGCCCAGCGCCGCCAGCACCGTGGCCTTGCCATAGCCGTAGGTGCGCCTGCCGCCCGCGATCCCGTGCGCGCCGCGCCGCGCCAGCCAGGCCGCCCCGCCGGCCATGGCCAGGCCCAGCACATCGGAAAGATTGTGTCCCGCGTCGGCCATCAAGGCGGTGGAATCCGCGATCACCCCGGCGGTGAACTCGCAGATGACGAAGGCCAGATTGACGACCAAGCCGACGGCGTAGCGCCAGTCGCCGGTGTCGACAGGACGGTGGACGTGCCCATGCCCGTGATGATGATGGCCGTGGCCGTGGTCATGAGCGTGACTGTGGTCGTGGTGGGCGTGGGAGTGGACCATGCCTGGACCCTAGTGCTGGTGGGTCGCCACGAGAAGCCCCAGTGCGATCAGCGCCAGTCCCAGGACCGCCCCTTCATAGCGCGCCCAGCGTTCCAGCCTCAGGATCGACGCGCCGGCGCTGGCTAGGGCGGTGAAGACCGCCATGCCCAGAACGGTCCCGACCGCGAAGGTCAGAGTCAGAAGCGCCAGGGCGGCCACGCCCTCGGACGACGCCGAAAGATAGATCGGCAGCAGCACCTCGCCCGGCGACACGGCCATCATCGCCACCAGGCCTAGGAAGGCCGCCCGATCCGAAACGGCCGGTTCGGCCTCTGTCAGGGCCGGGCCTCCGGCCGGCGCGGGGCGCCTCAGGGTGGCGCGGGTCAGGTAGAAGGCGCCGAACAGGAACAGCAGCACGGCGGACAGGTGCGGCAGCAGGCCTTCGACCCATTGATCCAGCGCCAGACCCGCCGCCACGATCAGGCCGCCGACCACCGCCGTGGTCGTGATGTGCGCCAGGCCGGCGGCGATCACGGCCAGAAGAGTGCGCGGCGCCGCCCAGCGCTGGGCGCGCCCGACAAGGACGAACGGCAGCCAATGCGTCGGCAGGGCTGCATGCAGGAAGGCCGCCACGAAGCCGCCGCCCAGCAGGGACAGCATGACGGACTGTTCGGCGGGGGGAACCATGGGCCGCCTATAGCTTGTTATTTTATAACAGTCGAGGGGTCACTCGCCGACGATCTTCAGCGCCGCCGCCAGAGCCTCGGGCGCGTGCCGGACGGCGGCGCCGCGCCCCCAGACCGGGTCCGGCCACAGCGCGTCGTCGCGCCGCCGGCCGACGACATGGACGTGCAACTGGGCGGTCACATTGCCGATGGCGGCGACGTTCAGCTTGTCGAGGGGACGACCTGCGAGCTCGCCCAGACGCCGCGCCAGCGCCCCGGCGCGCACGGACTCCTCCATCAGCGCCGCCCGCTGGTCGGGGGGCAGATGGTCAAGCTCGGTCGCGCCGGGCAGCCGTGGGATAAGGATCAGCCAGGGAAAGCGGGCGTCGTCCTGAAGCCGCACATGGCACAGCGGCCATTCGGCGGCCGGGACGGATCCGGCCGCGAAGGCGGGATCGACGGCGAAGGCCCGGTCCGTCATTCCAGGCCGTAGATGACGCAGGCGCTGTCGGTCAGGGTCTGCAGCGGCGGCTGAAGCGCAAGGCGCGCGGCCTCGATCTCAGCTTCGGTCGGCGCAGGGGCGCCGGGCGGCGGGGGAGGCGGCGGGGGCGGGGGCGCAAACGCCGAGCGCTGAACGCGCGAGCCGGTCACCACCACTTCATCGACGGTCGTCTCCTGCCCGCCGCCCGAGGCGTACGACGGCCAGCCGGCCAGGACGTCGGTCTGGCACACGCGACCGGTCGGATCGATCACCCGCACCCGACCCAGGGTCGCGCCGGCGTTCTCGGCCGCCGCCTGGGCGCGGCGGCGGGCGTCCTTCATCGCCTCGGCGGCCAGATTGGCCTTCCAGCTGTTCTCCGGCTCCAGGCCGAAGCCGACCCGGCTGATGGAGCTGGGCCTGGAGGCGACCAGGGTGGCGTAGACACGTTCGACCAGCGCCACGTCGCGGATCGTCACATTGACCGAGGCGTCGGCCTGGTAGCGGGCGATGCGGTCGGCGCGCGTGTTGTCGCGCAACACGCCGTTCTCGTCGCGGTACTGGTCGTAGAGCGGTCGCGTCGTGACCGAGGTCTCGACCCGCACCTTGTCGGGGCCATAGCCCGCGAGAGCCCGGCTGAGCGCCCGCACCTGATCGGCGGCGGCGCGCGAGGCGTCGGCCACGCTGCGGTCGACGGCCTGGAAGTTGGCGGACACCGAGGCGCGGTTGGCCTGCAGCTCGACGCGGACCTGACCGATGGAGGCGATCACCGGTTCGCGCATCCACCAGGGCGCCGGCACATAGCGGTCGCCGATCGTCGCCGGCGGCGTCTGGGCCAGGACCGGCGCGGCGGGAACCGCGAAGATGGGGATCAGGGCCAGCAGCAGCGCGCGACGCATGAGCATTCCTCCGTTTGGACCGACCTTCGCAGTCCGCGCGCGGCCCGTAAAGCGAGGTTCTTGCGACAGTCGCCGCAGGGGTCTAGACCGCCGCCACGATTCATCCTTTCGCACACGCAACAACCGGAGACATCCATGGCTCGCGCGAAGATCGCCCTCATCGGCGCCGGCATGATCGGCGGCACCCTGGCCCACGTGGCCGCGCGGGAAGCGCTGGGCGACGTCATCCTGTTCGACATCGCCGAAGGCACCCCCCAGGGCAAGGCGCTGGACATCGCCGAGGCCTCAGCCGTCTTCGGCCAGGACGTGGCCCTGAAGGGCGCGAACGACTACGCCGACATCGCCGGCGCCGACGTCTGCATCGTCACCGCCGGCGTGCCGCGCAAGCCGGGCATGAGCCGCGACGACCTGATCGGCATCAACCTGAAGGTCATGAAGGCCGTCGGCGAGGGCATCAAGGCCCACGCTCCGAACGCCTTTGTCATCTGCATCACCAACCCGCTCGACGCCATGGTGTGGGCGCTGCAGAAGTTCTCGGGCCTGCCCAAGGAGAAGGTCGTCGGCATGGCCGGCGTGCTCGACTCGGCGCGCTTCGCCTACTTCCTGGCCGAAAAGACCGGCGTGTCGGTGCAGGACATCCACGCCTGGACCCTGGGCGGCCACGGCGACGACATGGTGCCGATGGTGCGCCACTCGACGGTCGGCGGCCTGCCCCTGCCGGACGCGGTCAAGGCCGGCTTCCTGTCGCAGGACGAGCTGGACGCCATCGTCGACCGCACCCGCAAGGGCGGCGGCGAGATCGTGGCCCTGCTGAAGACCGGCTCGGCCTTCTACGCCCCGGCGGAATCGGCCATCGCCATGGCCAAGTCCTATCTGCTGGACCAGAAGCGCGTCCTGCCCTGCGCCGTCTGGCTGTCGGGCGAATACGGCCTGTCGGACCTCTACGTCGGCGTGCCGGCCCTGATCGGCGCCGGCGGCGTCGAGAAGGTGGTCGAGTTCGCGACCAACGACGAAGAGAAGGCGATGTTCGAAAAGTCCGTCGCCTCGGTCCAGGGCCTGCTGCAGGCCTGCAAGGACATCGACTCCTCGCTGGCCTGACGTCGGCCCGATACGAGAAGAACAAGGGCCGCGGAGCGATCCGCGGCCCTTCGTCTGTCAGCTCCCGCTTGAAAAGCGCATCACGCCGATCAGACCCGCGCGCCAGACGCCTTCGTCGTCGACCAGCGGGCTGTCCTTCGTGTCGCCCAGGCGCTGCTCGTAGTTGAGGAAGCCGCCGACGCCGAACCGATCGCCGATCGGGACGGCCAGGAAGGCCACGGCACCGGCGCCGGACAGCCCGCCCGAAGCTTCGTAAGGCGCGTAGCCGCTGCCGGGCGCCTGCTCTGGCGTGACCCCGAAGTAGCGCTGGATACGGTCGTCGTCGCCGCCGGTGACATAGCCCGACACCCGCAGCAGGCCCACGGGCGTGATGCGTTGATGGCCGACCGAGGCGAAATACTGCATGCCCGCGTCATCGCCGGACACGTCCTGGGCGATGCGGCCGCCGATGACGACGCCGCCCAGCCGCTTGTAGGCGTAGAGCGCCGCGTCGGCGCCGAACTCGGGCCGCTCCAGGCTGGAGCCCTCGATGTCGCCGGCGGCGAAGCGCGGGCGCAACTGGACCCCGGCGCGGAAGTCATCCGTCTTGAGCGCGTTCCAGCCCAGGCCGTCCAGGCCGTTGGCGTAGACGATGTCGCGATAGTTGGCCGAGCCCCAGGCGGTGAAGTTGACGTCGTCGCCGGTGTTCCCCGTGGCGCTGAAGCCGTGCGTGACGCCCCCGCCGACGTCGACCCGCCAGGCCCTGGGCGCCTCGACCTGTTCGTAGGGCTGCGATTGCGCCAGGGCGGAACCGGCGAAGGCGGCGAAGGCGGCGGACAGGAGAAGCGTGCGAAGCGACATGAAACGGCCTTGGGCGATCAGGGTGCGCCCGGCCGGGGAGGCTCAGGCCGGACCAGAATGCGCAAGCGCCGCCTTTGGCTCCAACAGATCGGCCGAGGCGCTCTCGACGCGATCTTCCAGCAACGCCATCATGGGGCCGCGCTTCAACTGGGCCGGGATGGGCTCCAGGAATTCGAACACGACCACGCCCGGATATCGGCGGAAACCGTGGGCGGGCCAGCAGACGCCGGAGTTGGTGGCGACGGGCCAGCAGGGCCCCGCCAGATCGCGGTAGATGGCGGCGACGCCCGGCTTGTAGTCGCCGGGGACGCCCGGCGCGTTACGGGTGCCTTCCGGGAAGATGACGATCTGGCGGCCTTCGTCCAGCCGGGCGCGCGCCTGGCGCGTCATGTCCTTCAAAGCCTTGGCGTGGCCAGCCCGGTCCACCGCGATCATCTTCGTCTTCCAGGCGAACCACCCGAAGAAGGGCAGCGGCATCAGCTCCTTCTTCATAACGAAACAGGCGTCGGGCAGCACAGCCAGCAGGGCGACGATGTCGAGCATGCCCTGGTGTTTGGAGGCGACCAGGGCGGCGCCGGAGGGGGCGTGCTCCAGGCCGCGGAACTCCACCTTCACGCCGGCGATCCAGCGCAGGCCGAACAGCACCGTCCTGGCCCAGGCCTTGGCCACCCCTTGGGCGTAGCGGTGCGGCATCAGCAGCGCCGGCGACAGGCCGATCGCGAAGACCGGCATCGACAGATAGAGCCACAGGGTGAAGAGCAGGGACCGAAGGGTGTTCACTAAGCCGCAGCCTTTTCAGCAGAGGGTCTGGCCAGGGGCGTGTCGCGGGTTAGGCGCTCGAAGCCCTCCCGGCCCAGGGCGGCCAGATACTTCATGTACTCCAGCGTCATGCGTCGCGCCGTCACCGCCGCGCGCCACCAGCGGGCGTTGTCCAGCGAGGGCGTCGACACGGCATAGGGCGTCAGTCGAACGCCGGGAAGGGCGCCGCGGATCTCCACCAGGGAACGCGGCATATGGTAGTCGGAGGTGACGACGATCAGGTCGTCATAGCCCTTGGCGCGGGCCCAGGCGGCGATCTCCTGAGCGTTGCCGACGGTGTCCTCGGCCTCGAAGCCCAGGTCGACGCAGCAGTTGAACAGGCGGCTGGAGCCCGGGGTCAGCTCGCGCAGTTCGCGGCGGCGGACCTCGCGGTTGACGCCCGAGATCAGCACGCGCTGGCCCTTGCCCTGCTCGAGCAGGCGAATGGCGGCGTTGACCCGCTCGGCCGAGGGGCCGGTCAGGGCGACGATGGCGTCGGCGCGCGTCGGCTCGTCGGCCGGCGTCAGCCCCCGCACCCGATCGGCGAAGGCGAACAGCCCGACCAGCCAGATCAGGGCGACGATGGCGATGATGACCAGCAGCCTCATCCGTCTTCCCTGTCCGCGCCCAGAACCTTCATGGCGGCGAATCTGGCCGCGAGAACCGCCACAGTAGCGGCCAGCAGCGGGCAAGGCGAGAGCAGCAACAGGTCGCTCCACGCCAGCGGCAAGGCCTGGGTCAGCCCCTGCGAACCGCCCAGGAAGCGCAGGAAGGCCAGCAGCAGGGCCGCCAGCCCCGCGCCGATCGCACCGGCGGCGAGGGCCAGCAGGCCGAAGCGGCGCATGAACAGGGCGGCGATCGCGCCGTCGGTGGCGCCGTTCAGGCTCAGAGTCTGGATGACGGTCCGGCCAGCGGCCAGTCCCGCGCGGGTGGCGTAGGCGATGGCGGCCCCCGCGGCGAAGGCGGTCGCCAGGAAGGCGGCGCCGGCGAGCGCGGCGATCAGGGCGGCCGAGCGTTCCACCTCGGCGCGCCAAAGGCTGTGATCGTCGACGCTGGCGTCCAGCCCCGCCTCGGCCAGGGCGCGGCTCAGGGTGACCGCGCTCGCCGGCGCATCAGGGTCCAGCCGCACCGTCACCAGGAAGGGCAGGGGCAGGTCGGGCAGGACGGCGTCGCCCAGCCACGGCCGCAACAGCTCCTCGGCCGCCTCGCGCTCCAGGGCGGCGGCCTCCTCGACCCCGTCGACGCCGGCCAGGGTCTCGGCGGCCCGGGCGGCGGCGGTGGC
>NZ_JAYRPA010000066.1:0-75197 GCF_041911375.1 Brevundimonas sp.
AGTGGTGGCGGTCTTATCGCCTAACCCCATAAGCCTGCGGCGGGCCGGCGGTCTCTGCGAAGACCGTCCGGGTGCGGCCGAGTATCCCCCTCGACCCTCCGCCGCGCGCGTCCGGTATGCCGGCCGGCGAGGCGGCGCGGGTCGTTTCAGACCCGCCCCCGCTCCATCCGCTCCCGCCGCCGCAAGGTCGCAGGCCTTATGAGCCCTCCGGTGCGACGGGACGATAGAAGCATAAGGCCCTTTCCAACCCAGGCGCGTCGATCAGGGCGAGAATCCGGGAACCCATTGAAATCGCTGGGAACGGACCAGCGTCATTAGGATAGTTGGCCGGTTCGAACTCGCATCGCTTCCCCCTCTCCCGGCGGGAGATGGATGGGTCCGCGCCGCCTTAGCCCTTCACCCGCCAGGTCGCGCCGGTCGGGCCGTCCATGACGACGACGTTCAGGGCGTTCAGGCGGTCGCGGATGCGGTCGGCCTCGGGCCAGTCCTTGGCCGCCCGGGCGGCGGCGCGTTGGTCCAGCAGCGCCTCGACCTCGACGCGCAGGGCGTCGGAGACCTCGCCTTCCAGCCAGGCGACGGGGTCGGCCTGAAGCACGCCCAGGATCGAGGCGCAGGCGACCAGCCGGCCGCGCGCCTGGGACACGGCGTCCAGGTCGCCCGACGTCATGCCGCGCTCGATCTCGCTGGACAGGGCGAACAGGCTGGCCATGGCGCCGGGCGTGTTCAGGTCGTCCTCGATGGATTTCACGAAGTCGGCGGGCGGGTCGAGATCGGGCGTCTCGACCCCGCTGGAGCGATGCAGGGCGCCGTAGAGGCGATCCAGCGACTTCTTCGACTGGTCCAGCAGGCCCTGGTTCCAGTCCAGCGGCTGGCGGTAGTGGGCGCTGAGCAGCGCCCAGCGGACGACCTCGCCCGGCATGGCCTGGACCAGGTCGTGCAGCAAGAGGACGTTGCCGATCGACTTGGACATCTTCTCGGCGTCCACGGTCAGGAAGCCGTTGTGCATCCAGTAGCGGGCGTATTCGTCGTGCGCCGCCTCGCCGTGGGCGTGGCCGTGGGCGCAGACGCCCTGGGCGATCTCGTTCTCGTGGTGCGGAAAGACCAGGTCGATGCCGCCGCCATGGATGTCGATGGGCAGGCCCAGGGCCTGTTCGATCATGGCCGAGCATTCGATGTGCCAGCCGGGACGTCCCTGCCCCCAGGGCGAGGGCCAGGACGGCTCGTCGGCCTTGGACGGCTTCCACAGGACGAAGTCGTGGGGGTTCTTCTTGTAGGGCGCGACCTCGACGCGGGCGCCGGCGATCATGTCGTCCAGGTTCCGGCCCGACAGCGCGCCGTAGGCCGGGTAGGACGAGACGTCGAACAGCACGTGCCCCTCGGCGGCATAGGCGCAGCCGGCGTCGACGATGGCCTGGATCTGATCGACGATGGCGGGAATGTAGTCGGTGACGTGGGGCGCCAGATCGGGCGGCGACACGTTCAGCAGGGCCATGTCGGCCAGATAGGCGGCCTCGTAGCGGGACGTGACCTGGCCGATCGGCACGCCTTCGCGGGCGGCCTTCTGGTTGATCTTGTCGTCCACGTCGGTGACGTTGCGCGCGTAGACGACCTTGTCCGCACCGTAGGTGCGCCGCAGCAGCCGGACCAGCACGTCGAACACGACCGGCGGGCGGGCGTTGCCGATATGGGCGTAGTCATAGACCGTGGGGCCGCAGACATAGAGGGTCACCCGGTTCGGATCGCGCGGTTCGAACAGGCGCTTTTCACGGCGCAGGGTGTCGTGGATGTGCAGCGGCATCGATTAAGTCTTCAGCGGGTTTTCTTGCGGGACGGAGGGTCCGTCCCATATAGCGGCCTGATATACAGTCCCGACGGATTGTAGAAGGTAAACCGGGCGGCTGCGCCCGACCGGCCGGAAATCAGGTTCAATGAGCGTCACCCCCGCCAAGCCCGTGCTCGTCAGCGACGAGCAGACCGTCAAACGCCCCAGCCGCGAACAGGCGCTGGAGGCGGTGCGGACCCTGATCGCCTGGGCCGGCGACGACCCCGAGCGCGCGGGTTTGATCGACACGCCCAAGCGGGTCGTGGACGCCTATGGCGAATGGTTCGAAGGCTATGACGCCGATGCGGCCAAGGAGCTGAGCCGGACGTTCGAGGACGTGCAGGGCTATGACGACATGGTCATCCTGCGCGAGATCGAGGTGGAGAGCCATTGCGAGCACCACCTGGCCCCCTTCCTGGGCAAGGCCTATGTCGCCTACCTGCCCGGCGAGAAGGTGGTGGGCATCTCCAAGCTGGCGCGGGTGGTCGAGATCTTCGCGCGTCGCCTGCAGAACCAGGAAACCCTGACCAACGACATCGTCGCCGCCATCGAATCGCACCTGCAGCCCAAGGGCGTGGCGGTGATGATCGACGCGGCCCACCAGTGCATGACCACCCGTGGCGTGCATCATCGGCACGTTTCGACCGTCACGACCCGCTTCACCGGCGCCTTCAAGGACGATCCTGCCCTGATGGACCGTTTCCTGAAGCTGGCGAAGGGCTGAGACCGCCCTTTCCGGCGGTAAATTGCCGCTTCGGAACCCGCCGACGTTTAGAACCGCTTTACAAGCGTCGATCGGGACGCCAAGAACCCTTCGAAGCCCATCGGGCGACAGAACACGCCGGAAGCGGTCCGGCCAGTAAACGGAGACGCACATGGGCGCGAAGCTGAGTGGACCCGGCGGTGGTGGAAAGACCATCGAGCAGAATTCGGAAATCAACGTCACGCCCTTCGTGGACGTGATGCTGGTCCTGCTGATCATCTTCATGGTGGCCGCGCCGCTGGCGACCGTGTCGATCCGCCTGGACCTGCCGCCCCCCGTGCCGAACCCGAACGACCCGAACCCCAAGGAGCCGGTGTACGTCACCATCCAGGACTCGGGCTCGCTGTTCATCGCTGATCAGCAGACCACCACCGAGACCCTGGCCGCCGACGTCTGCAACGCCCTGGGCGGCGGCGCCTGCCGCGAGGAGCGCGTCTTCATCCGCGCCCAGCCGGAAGTGAAGTACTCGCAGTTCATGGAGGTCATGAACAACCTTCAGGAGAACGGCTTCTTCCAGGTCGGCCTGCTGAACGAAGACATCACCTGAGCCCAAGGTTCAGGACCGAAAAAAAGAGGCCGCGCCCTTCGGGACGCGGCCTTTTTCTTTGGCTGGAGGGTTGCCGGATCGGCGAAGGGCGGCCTTGATGCAGCCAGGCTGTTCGAGGAGTTCGCCCATGCGTCGCCGCACCTTCCTGTCCGCCCTGCCCGCCGGGGCGCTGGCCGCCGCCGCAGGCCAGACCGGGGCCCAGACTTCCGGGGCGACCCAGTCCCCGACGGCGGCGGCGCCCGCGCCGGCGCGACCGGCGGACCCCTACGCCGGGATCGGCATCGGCGACCGGATCGAGGGGCCGAAATTCATGGGCCGTTCGACGGTGTGGGGCATGCACGGCGCGGCGGCGACGGCCCATCCCGTCGCCACCCTGGTGGGAATCGACACCCTGCGGCGCGGCGGATCGGCCATCGACGCGGCGATCGCGATCAATGCGGCGCTGGGCTTTCTGGAGCCGGTCGCCAACGGCATCGGCGGCGACGCCTTCTGCATGCTGTGGGATCCGAAGCTGAAGAAGGTCGTCGGCCTGAACGGATCGGGGAACAGCCCGCGCGGCCTGAGCCTGGAGACGGCGCGCTCCAAGGCGATCGACGGCTATCTGCCCCGCTATGGCGCGGTGACGGTGAACGTGCCGGGCACGGTGGACGCCTGGTGGAGCGCCCACCAGCGCTACGGCAAGCTGCCGTGGAAGGACGTGCTGCTGCCGGTGGCGGAGCTGTGCGAGCAGGGCGTGCCCGTGCCGCAGGTCATCGCCTACTATCTGGAGCGCAACATGGCCGCCTTCGACCGGGGCCGCATCCCGATCGAGGAGAACGACAACAGAAAGCGCATCTGGGCCCCGACCGGCGCGACGCCGAAGGTGGGCGAGGTGTTCGCCAACCCCTTCCTGGGCAAGACCCTGCGGATGATCGCCGAGGGCGGGCGCGACGCCTTCTACGACGGCCCCATCGCCGACAGCATCGAGGCCTATTTCAAGCGCGTCGGCGGCTGGCTGACCCGCGCCGACCTGGCCGCGCACCGCACCGAATGGGTCGAGCCGATCCGCACCGATTACCGGGGCGTGGGCGTCCATGCCCTGGGGCCGAACACGCAAGGGCTGTCCACCAACCAGATCCTGAACATCTGCGAGCAGTTCGACCTGAAGGGCATGGGCTTCCAGTCCGCCGCATCGCTGCACGTGCAGGCCGAAGCCAAGCGCCTGGCGTTCGAGGATCGGGCCCGCTACTTCGCCGACCCCCGCTTCGGCGACATCCCGGTGGAATGGCTGAATTCCAAGGCCTATGCGGCCGAGCGGGCGAAGCTGATCCGGCCGGACCGGATCATGGATCGGGTGATGCCCGGCGACGCCCCGCACCACGGCGACACCACCTATTTCAGCGTCGCCGACGCCGACGGCATGATGGTCAGCTGGATCCAGTCCAACTATCGCGGCATGGGCTCGGGCCTGGCGCCGGACAACGGCCGTGAACCGCTGGGCTTCATGTTCCAGGACCGGGGCGAGCTGTTCGCCCTGACCGACGGCCATCCGAACGTCTATGCGCCCGGCAAGCGGCCGTTCCAGACCATCATCCCGGGCTTTGCGACCAAGGGCGACCAGCCGTGGATGGCGTTCGGCGTCATGGGCGGGGGCATGCAGCCGCAAGGCCAGGCGCAGATCATCGTCAACATGGTCGACTACGGCCTGGACCCCCAGGCGGCGGGCGACGCGCCGCGCTGGCAGCACTACGGCTCGTCCGAACCGACAGGCCAGCCGCAGGAAGGGGCCGGGGTCCTGCATCTGGAGAGCGGCGTGCCCGAGGCGACCAAAGCCCGGCTGCGCGCCATGGGCTGGACGCTGGGCGAACCGGACGGCGGCTTCGGCGGCTATCAGAACGTCATGATGCAGCAGAACCCCGGCGGCCGCTGGACCTATGGCGCGGCGACCGAGATGCGCAAGGACGGCATCGCCATCGCCTATTAGGGCGGCGCTGGAAAGGCGATGACGACGGGTCGCCCCAAGATGGCTGGTGGAGGCGTTCGACGCGGCTTGACCTGACGCGAGGGAAGTCGCGCATGGTCCGTGCGGATTGGAAACGGACCGATGGAACGCATGGGGCTGAAGGTCGAGGACCGCTTCGTCAAGACGAGCGACGGCTGGTCGCTGGACGCGACGATGTTCCGGTCGGAATCGCCGCGGATGGCGGTGCTGGTGTCGGCCGGCACGGGCTTTCCACGCGGCTTCTACGCCCGGTTCGCGCGCTGGATGGCGGCGCGCGGCGCGGTGGTGCTGACCTATGACTATCGCGGAATCGGCGGATCGCGGCCGGAAGACCTGGCGGCGATGCAGATGGACTATCCCGACTGGGGCCGGCTGGACATGCCCGCCGCGCTGAAGGCGCTGAAGGCGGCTGCGCCGGAGCTGCCGGTCTTCCATGTGGGACACAGCGTCGGCGGCCATTTCGTCGGCTTCATGCCCAACCAGGACCAGATCGCGCGGCACGCCTTCGTCTCGGTGGGCAGCGGCTGGTGGGGCGGGCATCACCGGACCTACAACCCGGCCGAACTGTTCTTCTGGTTCGGGCTGGGGCCGCGCCATATCCGCCGCCACGGCTATGTGAAGTCCGGCGGATGGTGGCGGGGCACGGACCTGCCGCGCGGCGTGTTCGAGACCTGGAGGCGGTGGTGTCTGAAGCCCGCCTACTTCCTTGGCGAACTGGCCGAAGGCCGGCTTGAGCCCCAGCAGTTCGCCGCGGTGCGGGCGCCGATCCGGTCGTGGATCTTTCCCGACGATCCCATCGCCACGCCACGCACCGCCGCCCGGCTCATGCAGGCTTACGCCAATGCGCCGACCGACATCGTGGTGAGGACCCCCGGCGATTTCGGCGTGAAGCGCGTCGGCCACGAGGGCGCGTTCCGCAAGGGCATGGAGCCGTTGTGGGAAGAAATCCTCGAATGGTTCGAAAGCGGCCTTTCGGAGCGGCCGTCGGACGCCTAACTGAACCGTCCCCGACAACGCGAAGGAGCGCCCCATGGCCTATGGCGACCAACCCACCGTGAAGGTGGACGACATCGAAATTCCCCTGCTGGGCTTCGGGACCTGGCAGTTGGAGCCGGACGACGCCCGCCGCATGGTCGCCGAGGCGCTGCGCATCGGTTATCGCCACATCGACACGGCCTGGATCTACAAGAACGAGAAGGCGGTCGGGGAAGGCATCCGCGACTCCGGCGTGCCGCGCGAGGACATTTTCCTGACGACCAAGATCTGGGTCGAGCACTTCGCGCACGACGCCCTGTTGAAGCAGGCGAAGGAATCCGCAGAGAGCCTGGGGACGACGCCGGACCTGCTGCTGCTGCACTGGCCCAAGACGACGCCGTCGTTCGCGGAGACGCTGGGCGCGCTGAACGAGGCCAAGGCGCAGGGCCTGACCCGGTCGATCGGCCTGTCCAACTTCCCATCCAAGGAGTTCCGCCAGGCGCAGGCCCTGTCGGAGGCCCGTCTGGTGACGAACCAGGTCGAGCACCACCCCTATCTGGGCGTCGATCTGCTGGTGCAGACGGCCGAGGAGCTGGGTTCGTCCATCACCGCCTGGTCGCCGCTGGCCCAGGGCAAGATCGTCGATGACGCCACGATCAGCGAACTGGCGAAGGCGCACGGCAAGACCAACGGCCAGGTGACGCTGCGCTGGCTGATCCAGCACGGAATCATCGCCATTCCGCGCACCACCAAGGAAAGCCGCGCGCGCGAGAACTTCGACATCTTCGACTTCGAGCTGAGCAGCGAGGAGATGCAGCGGATGGACGCCCTGAATCGCGGCGAGCGGTTGGGCGATTGGCTGGACCCGGCGTTCAGCTGGGACGCGCCGCAAGCCTGATCGCGCAGCGCTGGCGTTCGCGGCCGGACGGGAGCTAGAAGGGTTTCATGAACCTGTCCGCCGCCTACGCCCCTGTCGATCTGGACCGCCGACTGGCGGACCTGGAGCGGTAGGATGCGCCGCACGCCGCCTGCCCGCATCTGGCGCGCGACCTTCGCGGTGGTCGGATGGGCGGCCCTGGCGCTGCAGTACCTGCTGATCATCGGGCCAGGCGCGCCAGGCGCGATCCCGGCGCTGACGCTGAACTTCTTCAGCTATTTCACCATACTGACCAATGTGCTGGCGGCGCTGGCGCTGACGGCGCCGCTGATCCGGGCGGACAGCCGGCTGGGCCGCTGGAGCGCATCCGAAGGCGTGCGGGCGGCGATCGCCATGTACATCGCGGTGGTCGGTCTGACCTATCACGTCCTGCTGTCGCACGCCTGGGACCCGCAGGGTCTGGCGTGGCTGACCAATGCCCTGCTTCACTATGTGATGCCGACGGCGGTGGTGCTGGACTGGCTGCTGTTCACGCCCAAGGGACGACTGCGCTGGATCGATGCGGTGAAGTGGCTGGGCTTTCCGCTGGTCTATGTCGGATGGACGCTGGCGCACGGCTACGCCTCGGGGTGGTGGCCCTACTGGTTCCTGAACGTGCCCGCGTTGGGGTGGGCCAAGGCGGGGTTCTGGGCCGGGGTCATGCTGGCGCTGTTCCTGGGGATCGGACTGGTTCTGGTCGGCTTGGACCGCACCCTGGGACGCAGCGCGCGTGACAGCGGGCCCGCTCCCGCCTAAGCGTCGCGGCATGGCGTACAAATCCCTTCGCGATTTCATCGAACAGCTGGAAGCCCGCGGCGAGCTGGTGCGGGTGTCCGAACCCGTCTCCACGGTGCTGGAGATGACCGAGATCCAGACGCGGCTGCTGCGGAACGGCGGGCCGGCGGTGCTGTTCGAAAAGCCGGTCATGCCGGACGGCTCCATCAGCCCCATTCCCTGCCTGGCCAATCTGTTCGGCACGGTGAAGCGGGTGGCCATGGGGGTCACGCTGGAGGGCAAGGACCGGACGACGGGGCAAGACCTGCGCGAAGTCGGCGAGTTGCTGGCCTTCCTGAGAAATCCCACGCCGCCGCGGGGCCTGAGCGACGCGATGGAGATGCTGCCGCTGGCGCAGACCGTCATGGCGATGCGGCCCAAGACGGTGAAGAAGGCGCCGGTGCAGGAGGTGGTGTTGAAGGGCGATCAGATCGACCTGACCGCCCTGCCCGTCCAGTCGTGCTGGCCCGGCGAGCCGGCGCCCCTGATCACCTGGGGCCTGGTGGTGACCAAGGGGCCGTCCGACGAGCGCGAGGACGACTTCAACCTGGGCATCTATCGGATGCAGGTGCTGGGCAAGGACAAGGCCATCATGCGCTGGCTGGCGCACCGGGGCGGGGCGCAACACTATGCGCGGCACAAGAAGGCCGGAAAGCGCGAGCCCCTGCCCTGCGCCGTGGTTCTGGGGGCCGATCCGGGGACCATCCTGGCGGCGGTGACGCCGGTGCCGGACACCCTGTCGGAATATCAGTTCGCAGGCCTGATGCGCGGCGCCAAGGCCGAGCTGGTCCCCTGCAAGACCGTGCCGCTGATGGTTCCGGCCCAGGCCGAGATCGTGCTGGAGGGCCACGTCCTGCTGGACGAGTTCGAGGACGAAGGCCCCTACGGCGACCACACCGGCTATTACAACTCGGTCGAGAAGTTCCCGGTGTTCCAGGTCAGCGCCGTCACCATGCGCCGCGACCCGATCTATCTGACCACCTTCACCGGCCGCCCGCCGGACGAGCCCAGCGTGCTGGGCGAGGCCTTGAACGAGGTCTTCATCCCCCTGCTGCGCCAGCAGTTTCCGGAGATCGTCGACTTCTGGCTGCCGCCCGAGGGGTGCAGCTACCGCATCGCCGTGGTGTCGATGAAGAAGGCCTATCCGGGCCACGCCAAGCGGGTGATGCTGGGCGTCTGGAGCTATCTGCGCCAGTTCATGTACACGAAGTGGGTCATCGTCGTGGACGACGACATCGACGCCCGCGACTGGAAGGACGTCATGTGGGCCATCTCGACCAAGATGGACCCTGCGCGCGACATCACCGTGATCGAGTCGACGCCGATCGACTATCTGGACTTCGCCTCGCCCGAGAGCGGCCTGGGCTCCAAGATCGGCCTGGACGCCACCGACAAATGGCCGCCGGAGACCAAGCGCGAATGGGGCGAGGAAATCCGCATGGACGCGGCGGTGGTCGAGAAGGTCAGCGACATGTGGAGCCGGTTGGGATTGCCGGGTGACGGAACGCCGATCTGGAAATAAGCTTGGTCTTTGATCGACGCCGGGGGGCGGTTTGAGCGCGTTCGAGTTCTTCTTCAGCTTCTACGGCCTGCTGCTTGGGCTGTCGGTCGCCGAACTGGTGGGCGGTCTCGCGCGGGTGCTGCATGAGAAGCAGCGGATCCGGTTCGGCTGGCTGACGCCGGCGCTGGCCCTGTTCGTCGCCATCGACATCGCCACCTTCTGGAACCAGGCCTGGGTCATCTTTCGCGGCGCGCCGTTCAACACCTTCGTGCTGCTGATCTCGCTGGCCATCGCCGCGACCTTCTATGTCGCCGCCAGCACCACCTTCCCGCGCGTGTCGGCCGAAGGCGGCGGCGAGCGGAT
This sequence comes from Brevundimonas sp., assembly GCF_041911375.1. Lineage (GTDB taxonomy): Bacteria > Pseudomonadota > Alphaproteobacteria > Caulobacterales > Caulobacteraceae > Brevundimonas. Next base: position 9,643 of record NZ_JAYRPA010000066.1, read on the forward strand.
CGACATGGACGCCCACTTCTGGGCCCATCGGCGGCTGGTGTTCGCCTGCGTCCTGGCCGCCAACCTGATCGTCGCCTTGGTCGTGATCGTGCTGGCCATGGCCGATCCGGGGTTCGCCAGGGTGGCGCGTTCGATCAGCCTGTGGGTCGGGGTGTCGATCTTCGTGGTCGGCACGGCGACCGCGGCCTTCGCCCCCTGGCGAAAGGCGGTGATCGCGGCCTTGGCCGTGGTTCTGCTATACAGCCTGTGGAATGTGGCGAAGTCGGCGGCCACGCTGGCGGCCATGGGCGGCTGGTCGCCGGTCACCGGCGGCTGACCTTGCCACCGCGTCCCAACCAGCCCACGAAGACCCATGCGCCCTGATCGTTTCATCGTCGCGGCCCTGGCCGTCCTAGTCTGCAGCGTGAGCCCCGCCATGTCCCAGTCCCCGCCGCCGTCCCTGCCCAACGCCGCCCCCTGGGATCAGCCCTTCCTGCCGCCCGCGCCTGCGTGGGACGGCGCGTCGAAGGCGCTGCTGCGCGATGCGGGCGACCCGTGCGTGACGGCCTTCGAGGCCGATCCGGCGCATGACTTTTCGCCCAACTATGTCGACACCCGCGCCTGGTTCGACCGGCTGAACCAGGCCAGCGACCTGATCCGCATCGAACAGTTCGGCGTCTCGCCCGAGGGTCGGCCGATCTACGCCGTGATCGCGTCCAAGGACGGCGCAGCCTTTGATTCCAACAAGCCCGTGCTGATGATCCAGGCCGGCATCCATCCCGGCGAGATCGACGGCAAGGACGCGGGCATGATGCTGCTGCGCGACATCGCCTTTTACGGCAAGGACGCCCTGCTGGACCGGGTGAACCTGATCCTGATCCCGATCCTGAGCGTGGACGGGCACGAGCGGTCCGGCGCCTATTCCCGCCCCAACCAGCGCGGGCCGCGCATCCAGGGCTGGCGCAACACGGCCACGAACCAGAACCTGAACCGCGACTATCTGAAGCTGGACCAGCCCGAGATGCGGGCGGTGCGGGGCCTGACCCTGAAGTACCGGCCCGATCTTTACGTGGACGTCCACGTCACCGACGGCATGGATTACCAGTACGACGTCACCTACGGCTTCAACGGCGAGGACGGCGCCTTCAGCCGCTCGCCGAACAGCTCCGCCTGGCTGGATTCGGTGTTCAAGCCGGCGATGAACGCAGCGCTGGAACGCGAAGGCCATATTCCCGGCGAACTGGTCTTCGGCATGGACGACGACGATCCGAGGGCGGGCCTGAACGACGGCGGCCTGGGCGAGCGCTTCTCCAACGGCTGGGGCGCGGCGGCCCACGTGCCGACCATCCTGATCGAGAACCACAGCCTCAAACCCCACGAACAGCGGGTGCTGGGAACCTATGTCTTCATCGAGGAGGCGATGCGGCTGCTAGCCGAGCAGGGCGCGGGACTGCGCGCGGCGACGGAGCAGGACAAGACCCTGCGGCCCGCCGAGATCCCGGCCAACTTCGAGCAGGAGGACGCCCCGTCCTCCACCCGCGCCTTCAAGGGCATCCGTTACGAGATGGTCGACAGCGCCGCATCCGGCCGCAAGGAGATCCGCTGGCTGGGCGAACCCGATCCCGAGATCTGGTCCCTGCCCTTCTACGGCTCCAGGCCGACGCTGACGCTGAAGCGCCCGACGGCCTACTGGGTCCCCAGCTACCGCGCCGACATCATCGAGCGCCTGAAGACCCACGGGATCGAGATGGAGGCGGTGACGACGCCCCGCACCGTCGCCGTCTCCATGCTGCGCCTGGTCGAGCCCAGGCTGGCGACCCGCGCCAACGAGGGGCACGTCCAGGCTTCGGTCGAGACGGTCGAGGTCGAACCGCGCGACTGGACCTTCCCGGCCGGCTCGGTCCGCGTGCCGACCGACCAGCCGCTGGGCGACATCGTCGTGTTGCTGCTGGAGCCGCAATCCAGCGAGAGCTTCTTCGCCTGGGGGATGTTCCCCGAGGTGCTGAGCCGGGTCGAATACATCGAGCCCTACGCCATCGCCCCGCTGGCGGACCGAATGCTTGCGGCCGATCCGGCGCTGAAGGCCGAGTTCGAGGCCAGGCTGGCGGCCGAGCCGGCGTTCGCGGCCGATCCCCACGCCCGTCTGGCCTGGTTCTATGAACGCACGCCGTTTTACGACGACCGCTATCTGCTCTATCCGGTCGGGCGCGAGGATTGATGATGATGACGAGCGAAGCCGTGATGCACGCCCTGCAGGCCGCCGCCCTGTGGAGCGGCCTGCTGATCCTGCTGATGCTGGTGCTGTCCGGCATGGTGGTCAGCGGGCGCCGCAAGCATCTGGTGTCGTTCGGCGACGGCGGCCACCCCGACCTGATGGCGGCCAGCCGGGCCTTCGGCAATTGCGTGGAATATGCGACGACGGGCATGGCGGCGCTGGCGATGCTGGCCCTGGTCAGCGGACAGGCCTGGATGGTCCATACGGTCGGCGCGACCCTGCTGGCGGGTCGGATCATCCATGCGTTGGGCCTGCTGCTCCAGACGGGTCCCTCGATCGGCCGGGTGCTGGGCATGGCCCTGACCTGGATCGCGCTGTTGGCGGCGGGCGTCGGCCTGATCGCCTACGGAGTGCTGTGACGCCGGTTGCGGCGACCAAGGGGGTCCGCCATATCGGGGCATGACCGAAGTCCTGTCCGCCCCCGAGGCGTCCGTCGCTCCCGAAATCCTGAATGACATCGTCCAGGCCGCGCTGAAGGCCGGCGCCGACGCGGCCGAGGCGGTGACCGCCGATCGCCAGTCGCTGTCCGTCGGCGTGCGCAACGGCCGGCTGGAGGACGTCGAGCGCGAGGAGTCGCGCGACCTGGGCCTGCGGGTCTTTGTCGGGCGGCGGCAGGCGACGGTGTCGGCCTCGGACCTGTCGCCGGCCACGCGCGCGCGGCTGATCGAGCGGGCGGTCGCCATGGCGCGAATGGCGCCGGAAGACCCCTATGCGGGCCTGGCGCCGCAAGATCGGCTGGCGCGCGGGCCGTTCGCGAATATGGATCTGTACGATCCGACCGAGCGCGGCGCGGCCGAGCTGGAGGCCGCCGCCGCCGAGGCGGAGGGCGTCGCCCTGGCCGTGCCGGGCGTGGCCAAGTCGGAGGGCGGGCACGCCTCCTGGTCGTCCAGCCGCTGGCGTCTGGTGACCTCCACCGGGTTCGACGGCGCCTATCAGGGCTCGGCCTTCTCGCTGGGCGTCGGCGTGATCGCCGAGAAGGACGGGGCGATGGAGCGCGGCGGCGAGAGCCGCACGACGCGGCACCTGGCCGACCTGCCCGGCGCCCAGGCCATCGGCGACTTCGCCGGACGGCGCGCCACAGCGCGGGTGGGCGCGCGCAAGATCGCCTCCACCACCGCTCCGGTGATCTTCGAGAACCGCGTGGCGGGCCAGATCATATCGCCCGCCATCGGCGCCGTCGCCGGCCCGTCGATCGCGCGCGGCACCTCCTTCCTGAAGGACCGGCTGGGTCAGCGGGTGTTCGCCGAGGGCGTGGACCTGATCGACGATCCGTTCCGGCCGCGCGGCCTGGGCTCCACCCCCTTCGACGACGAGGGCGTGGCGGTTCAGGAACGCAAGCTGTTCGACGACGGGGTGCTGACCACCTGGCTGCTGAACACGGCCTCGGCGGCGCAGCTGGGCCTGGCCAGCACCGGTCACGCCTCGCGCGGCCTGGCGGGACCGTCCGGGGTTTCGACCCACAATCTGCACATGGAGCCGGGCGAGCGGACGCTGGCGCAGTTGATGGCCGACGCGGGGGCGGGCCTTCTGGTCACCTCCATGTTCGGGCCGTCGCTGAACGGCAACACCGGCGACTGGTCCGCCGGGGTGTCGGGCTTCTGGTTCGAGGATGGGGCGATCGCCTATCCGGTCAGCGAGGTGACGGTGGCCGGCAAGCTGACGGACCTCTACCTGCGCCTCCAGCGCGGATCGGACCTGGAGTTCCGGGGCGCCTTCAACGTGCCCAGCCTGATGTTCGACGCGGTGGCCATCGCGGGCAAATGATCGATCTGGCCGCCGATCTCGAACTGATCCGCCAGGCGGCGATCGACGCCGGCGCCCTGGCGCTGGCCGAGCGCGAGGCGGGGCTGACGATCGAGGCCAAGCCGGGCGGATCGCCCGTCACCAGCGGCGACCTGAAGGTGGACGCCATGCTGCGCCGGCGGCTGCTGGACGCGCGACCGGACTATGGCTGGCTCTCGGAGGAGACGGCGGATTCGCCCGAGCGCCTGTCGAAGCGCCGCATCTTCGTGGTGGACCCCATCGACGGCACCCTCGCCTATATGAAGCGGACGCCGTGGTGGTGCGTGCCCATCGCCGTGGTCGAGGACGGCCAGGCGGTCGCCGCGGTGATCCACGCGCCGGTGGTCGGGGAAACCTATGTGGCGACGCGCGGCGGCGGCGCGATACGGAACGGCGAGACGATCGCGGCCTCGGACGTCGACACCCTGGAGGACGCGTCCTTTCTGGGCGATGCTCGGCTGATCGAAGGCCCTCATTGGCCCGAACCCTGGCCGCCCGTGCGGTTCGAGAAACGAAACGCCCTGGCCTATCGCATGGCGCTGGTCGCGGCGGGCGCCTTTGATGCGGCCATCGCGCTCACGCCCAAGTGGGACTGGGACGTGGCGGCCGGCAGCCTGATCGCCGAGGAGGCCGGCGCCGCGGTCAGCGACCACCACGGCCGCCCCTGGCGCTTCAACCGCCCCGACCCGCGCCAGGCCAGCCTGATCTGCGCCGCCCCCGCCCTGCACCCCCAAATCGTCCGCCGCTGCCTGTCGGCGCCGTTGGGACGTTAGACAGCCAAAGCGCCCGCTGCAGGGAGGATCCACCAGGAGCAGCCGTTCCGCCGTCCGATCGAGGCTCCTGCCTCCGGCGGAGGCCACGGCGGGCGCGCTCGGACGGCGCAGGCCGGACTCTGGGCCAATTTCACCACACGCCTAAGGACAAGTTTGTTTGGATCCGACAGGCCGTGGCGGACAGAGAGGGATTCGAACCCTCGGTACGCTTTCACGTACACACGCTTTCCAAGCGTGCGCGATCGACCACTCCGCCACCTGTCCGTTCACGCCACGTCGTGCGCGCCGCCGGAGGTCGATCCGGCGGGAGGCGGGCCTGATAGAACACGACGGCCCCCTCGGCAAGCGCCTCCGACATCCCCATATAGGCGCCGAAGTCATTATTTCCGAAAGGAGCCCTGCCCAATGCTGTTCCAGAAGAGCGTCGAACTGCCGACCGCCGACACCGCCCTGCCCGGCCGGTCCGAGCCTTTGCGCACCGACGAGGTCCATTACGTCAACGGCCGTCCGCTGAAGGGCCCGCATCCCGAAGGGTTCGAGACCGCCCTGTTCGGCATGGGCTGCTTCTGGGGCGTGGAGCGCGTCTTCTGGAACCTGCCGGGCGTGTGGGTGACCTCGGTCGGCTATTCGGGCGGCATCACGCCCAATCCCACCTATGAGGAGACCTGCACCGGCCGCACCGGCCACGCCGAGGTGGTGCAGGTGGTGTTCAATCCCAAGGAGATCTCCTACGCCGAGCTGCTGAAGGCGTTCTGGGAGAACCACGACCCGACCCAGGGCATGCGCCAGGGGAATGACATCGGCACCACCTACCGCTCGGCCATCTACACGCTGAGCGACGAACAGCAGCGCGAGGCCGAGGCGTCGCGCGACGCCTATCAGGCCGCGCTGACCGCGGCGGGACGCGGCGCCATCACGACCGAGATCCAGCCGGCCGGGCCGTACTATTTCGCCGAGGACTATCACCAGGGCTATCTGGCCAAGAACCCCGACGGCTACTGCGGCATCGGCGGCACGGGCGTGACCTGCCCGATCGGCGTCGGCGTCGAGGCCTGACGGACGCCCCGCGGCCGCCGGCTTCACCCCGGCGGCCGACAGGCGTAGGACGGACCAAAAGATCAGGGAGTCCGTCCATGTCCGCCCCCACCTCCGGCCACGTTCCTTCGGATGAGATCCGCAGCCGCTTCTCGGCGGCGCTGTCCGCCATGTACCGGGCCGAGGTGCCGCAGTACGGCGACCTGCTGACGCTGGTGGCGGACATCAACGCCGACACCCTGAAGCGCGACCCGGCGCTGGCCGAAGGGCTGGGGCAGGCGGGCGAACTGGGCCGTCTGTCGGAGGAACGACACGGCGCCATCCGCGTCGGCACGGCCGAGGAGCTGGCGACCATCGCCCGCGCCTTCGCCGTCATGGGGATGGAGCCCGTCAGCTATTACAATCTGGCGCCCGCCGGGGTGCCGGTGCATTCGACCGCCTTTCGCCCGACCGATCCCGAGGCCCTGCGTCGCAATCCGTTCCGGGTGTTCTGTTCACTGCTGCGGATGGAGCTGATCGAGGACGCCGCCCTGCGCGAGGAGGCGACGGCGACCCTGGCCCGGCGCGACATCTTCACCCCCGGCGCGCGGGAGCTGATCGATGCGGCCGAGCGTCAGGGCGGGCTGGACGAGGGCCAGGCCGACCGTTTCGTGTCCGAACTGCTGGAGACCTTCCGCTGGCATGCGGAAGCGACGGTCAGCGCCGGGACCTATGAGCGCTTGGTCGCGGCCCACCGCCTGATCGCCGACGTGGTCAGCTTCAAGGGGCCGCACATCAACCACCTGACCCCGCGCACCCTGGACATCGACGCGGCGCAGGCGGCCATGCCCATGCGCGGCATCACGCCCAAGGAGACGATCGAGGGACCGCCCGCGCGCGCCTGTCCCATCCTGCTGCGCCAGACCAGTTTCAAGGCGCTGGAGGAGAAGATCGCCTTCCCCGGCGCCGACGGGGCCGTGGCGGGGACGCACACGGCCCGCTTCGGCGAGATCGAACAGCGCGGCTGCGCCCTGACGCCGACCGGACGGGCCCTTTATGACGCGGCGCTGGCGAAGAAGGACTTCACCGCCCTGCCCGACGACTGGACGCAGCTGCGTCGCCAGGGACTGGCGTGGTTCCGCTACGCCCCCAGTGACCAGGGCCTGGCGCGCGCCGGACGGCTGTCGGGCGATCTGGACAGCCTGGTCGGGTCGGGCGACGTGGTCGCCCAGCCGATCACCTACGAGGACTTCCTGCCCGTCAGCGCGGCCGGCATCTTCCAGTCCAACCTGGGCGCCGAGGCGCGCGGGTCGGCCTACGCCGTCGATCCCGCCAAGGCCGATTTCGAAGCCGCCCTGGGTCGGCCGGTGCACGATGAGATGGCGCTGTACCAGGCCGAGCAGGACGCCTCGGTCGCGGCGACGCTGAAGGCCCTGGGCGTTTCGCAGCCGGTCGCCGTCTGACGTCAGGCTCTGCGGGCGCAGGGAACCGAGACGATCCGCCCGCTTGCCTGACGACCGCGCTCGTCTCATAGACGCCGCCGTGACCCCGCAACCCGCCCCGTCCGTCCGCCGCTACGATCTGGACTGGATCCGTGTCGGCGCGTTCGCCTTGCTGATCCTGTATCACGTGGGCCTGGTCTACGGCGTTTACGACTGGCACGTGCACAGCGCCCACACCTTCGAGTGGATGCGCGAGGCGGTTCTGGTCACCAATCCCTGGCGGCTGACGCTGCTGTTCCTGGTCTCGGGCGCCGCGCTGCGTTTCATGACCCTGCGCCGTACCCCGCGCGAGGTCGCTCGCGCCCGGTTCGAGCGGCTGTTCCCGCCGCTTGTGTTCGGGGCGCTGATCCTGGTGCCCATCCAGTCGTGGATCGAGGCGCGGGACAAGGCGAACTGGCCCGGCGGACTGGACGGCTATCTGGCCTGGATGGGCCGCGAGTTCAGCTGGAGCGGACTGGCCGACGGGGTGCCGGTCAACCATCTGTGGTTCGTGGTCTACATCGCCGCCTACAGCGCCGTGACCATCCTGCTGTGGCGCCGCCCCGGCCTGATCGAGCGGATCGGCGACGGTCTGGAGCGGCTGTTGCGGGGCAGGCGCCTTCTGGTCGTGCCGATCCTCTATCTGATCGCGATCCGGATCACGCTGTTTCCCTTCTTCGGCCTGACCAACAATCTGCCGGTCGACTGGTACAACCACTTCCTGTCGCTGGGGGCGTTCGTGTTCGGCTTCGCCGTGGTGGGTCGGGAATCGATCTGGCGAGGCCTGGAGGATTATCGCTGGGTCGCGGTCGGTCTGGCGGCGGTCGCCCTGCCCATCATGATGCTGCAGGTCTGGCACCCGGGCGGCCGGGCCTTCCTGGGCGTGCCCAAGGCCATCGTCTACGGCGTCGACCAGTGGGCGGTGATCGCCGCCATCCTGGGCTTCGGCAGCCGACACCTGCGCGACCGCTCAAGCCGCGTGCTGACCTATCTGACGCAGGCGACCTTCCCCCTCTACCTTGCGCACCAGACGGTGCTGGTCGTCGCCGTCTGGGTCATTCGTCCCGCCCAGTTGCCGGCGCCGTTGGAGGCTGTGTCGCTGATCGCCGTCACCTTTCTGGGCAGCCTGGGTCTTTATGAGATCGTGCGGCGCATTGATCCCATCCGGCCGCTGTGGGGGCTGAAGCCGCTGGACGGCCGGCCGTGGCCGCTGGATCTGCGCGCCTGGCGCGAAGACGGGGCCCGGTACCGCCGTCGGCGCGGCCTGCTGGCCGTCGGCGTGGCCGCGCCGGTGCTGGCCCTGGCCGTGGTGCTGATCGCCGCCGCCGCCTATCCGGGATTCGACAACGCCACCCAGTTCCTGAGTGAGCTGGGCGGGGCGACCGCGCAGGCGCCGATCATCTTCAACGCGGGCGTTTTCGCCGCCGGCGTGATGGCCGGGCTGGCGGGCATAGGCTTCGGCCTGGCCGTCTATGCGCTGAGCGGGGCGCGAATCGCGGGCGCGGTCACGGCGGCGGTGTTCGTCCTGGCCGGCGCGGGGCTGTCGCTTTCGACCCTGTACCCGTGGCCGGATCCGCGCCACATGATCATCAACCTGGGCCTGGGGATCCAGCTGGCGCCGGTGCTGCTGGTCTGGGGCCTGTCGCGACGCCGCGACCTGCCGCGCCTGAAGCTGTTCCTGGTCGTCACCTTCGTGGTCATGGCGGCCCTGACCCTGTTCACCAAGCACCTGGTCTTTCCGGGAACAGTGAATCCGTCGAATGTGGGCTGGTGGGAGCGCGCCTATGCGATCGTTCTGGTATGCTGGGTCGGCGTCGCCGCCTGGGTTCTGGAACGGAAACTGCGCGATCCCGACCCGGACGCCACCGCGGCCGCCCCGACCGGCGCCCTGGTGGAGTAGGCCACGCGGCCATCCCCGATATTTTTCGTCCTTATCAACATCGCGTGATTGAAAATCGCGCGAATGTGATCGAGTATAGGGAACGTGCTGCAATGCAGCATGCCGCGTCGTCTCGCCCACCGGGCGGCGCAGCTCACCAGGGGGCGTCTTGAGCGGCATGAACACGCTGGCGATCCGGCCTGTCGAACGGGCTGAAATCGAGATCTCCGACCTGGCTCCGCGTGAGCCGGCCTGGTCGTGGCTGCCCGACGAGGCGCCGCTGGCCATGCCACGCCAGTCGCTGGACGCGGCCCAGTCGGCGCATGACGTCACGCCGGCGACCTCGCCGCACACGGTGCTGTTCCGTCGCCTGACGCTGCTGGTCGGCACGCTGGCGCTGACCAGCCTGTCGGCGATCGCGCCCTTCTACCTGTACGCCCGCAAGGGCTGGGACCCGACCGAGATGCTGGCCTTCGGCATCTTCATGGTGCTGATCACCGCCATCTCCTGCTGGTTCGTCAGCGGCCTGATGGGCCTGATCGTCATGCTGCGCGGCAAGGACCAGGCCGATCTGCGCTTCGCCGCCCACCCGGATACGCCGCGCACCCGAACCGCCCTGCTGATGCCGCTGTACAACGAGGACGCACGCGCCTCCTTCGCGCGCCTGGCCCAGATCGACGCGTCCCTGGCCCGCCTGGGCGCGTCGTCGGCCTTCGACCTGTTCGTGCTCAGCGATTCCACCAAGGAAGAGGCCGCCGCCGCCGAACGCTCGGTGTTCCAGGCCTTCCGTCTGGCCGCCAACTGCAAGGCCTATTACCGCCGCCGGACCGAGAACAGCGAGCGCAAGGCCGGCAATCTGGCCGAATGGGTCCGTCGTTTCGGCGGCGCCTATGAGAACATGATCGTTCTGGACGCCGACAGCACCATGGCCGGCGAGACCCTGCTGCGCATGGTCGACGCCATGGAGCGCAATCCCGGCGTCGGCCTGATCCAGACCGCCCCGGTCATCATCAAGGCCCGCACCATCTTCGCGCGGGTGTCGCAGTATTCGGTGCGCCTGTACGGCCGCGTCGCCGCTGCCGGCCTGGCCTACTGGACCGGCTCGGAATCCAGCTACTGGGGCCATAACGCGATCATCCGCACGCGCGCCTTCGCCGCCTGCTGCGGCCTGCCCCACCTGAAAGGCCGCAAGCCCTTCGGCGGGCACATCATGAGCCACGACGTGGTCGAGGCCGCCCTGCTGCGTCGCGCCGGCTGGGCCGTTCACGTCACCGCCGCCCTGGACGGATCGTGGGAAGAGACCCCGCCGTCGATCACCGACTTCATCCGCCGCGACCACCGCTGGTTCCAGGGCAATCTGCAGCACCTGGGCCTGATCGGCGCCAAGGGTCTGTCGCCGATGAGCCGCCTGCAGCTGGCCATGGGCTGCATGGCCTATCTGTCCTCGCCGCTGTGGCTGGCGTCGCTGATGGTCGGCCTGTTCATCCAGATGTTCTATCCGGTGGACTGGACCAGCTTCTTCTACATCCTGAACCCGCAGTTCACGCCCTTCATGCTGGCGTCCTTCCTGTCGGGCGTGCTGCTGATCGGACCCAAGTTCATGGGCGCCGCCCTGGTTCTCAGCCGTCCGGCCGAACTGCGCGCCTTCGGAGGCCGTCGCGCCATCGCTCGCGGCATGGCCGCCGAGATCGCCCTGTCGGCCATCCTGGCCCCCATCCTGATGGTCGCCAACACCAAGGCCTTCATCCAGATCCTGTCCGGTCACGACACCGGCTGGTCGACCCAGCAGCGCGAGGCCGACGGCCTGGCCTGGTCCGACGCCTTGCGCGCCATGCGCTGGCAGATGGTCGCCGGCGTCGGCTTCATCCTTCCGCTGTGCGTCCGTCCCGACCTGGCGACCTGGTTCGCGCCGATCGTGCTGCCCCTGCTGCTGGCCGCGCCGATCGCGGTCTGGACTTCGCGCGTCCGCTCGGGCGACACCCTGGCCGCCAAGGGCTTCCTGCTGACCCCGGCGCAGGACGGCGTCAGCGTCAATCCGGCCGTGCTGCACACGTCGCGTTCGCCGCTGCGCGCGGTGGCCGGCGGCGTCCTGGCCCCGGCGGTGGCGCCGGCCATGGTGCCGGCCCGCGCCCCCGAGCTGTAACCTTCACCGATGCGCGGCGGCCACACTGTGGCGAGAACCGCTACGGTCAAGCTCGACGTCGAGGCCGTTCCGCATCACCTTGGCATCCCACAGGACGCGAGGGATCTGATTCCATGGCCAGCAACAGCGGTTCCGACGCCAAGCCCGACCTGCGGCTCGTCGCGGCCGAGGCCGAGATCTATGATCTGATGCGCGCGCCCGAGACCACCGCCGAACGCGTGAAACGCCTTCAGCTGGAGGCCCACGCCCTGGCGCTGGAAGAGATCGAGGCGCTGGAGAAGCTGCTGCTCGAAGCCGCCGCCAAGGCCAAGGACATCGCCAACGGCGGCGACGCCTATCCCGTCGGCGCCCGTGAAATGGCCTCCCGCCTCGCCGCCGACCTGCCCACCAAGGCCGAGACAATCAAGACCATCGTCCACCGCGTGGGGTAAAGGACGGAACGTCCTTCGCCGTCGTCCGCTTCCTGAGGGCCAAGCCTCAGGAGACCCGCCATGGACGACCAATTCAAATCCCGCGCCGAAGACGTGGCCGACCACGAGCGTGCGATCCAGCGCGACATCGACCAGACAGATAAGGCTCAGGCCGACGATAGCGACAGCGGCGCCGTCCAGGCAGGCGCGCGACGCTATCCCGAACCGCCCTTCCCCAAGCAGCACCAGACCAAGCCCGGCGACGAAGCCGCGCTGGACCCCGCCCCTCTCTACGACGCCCCGTTCTGGAAGGGCTCGGGCAAGCTGGAAGGCTTCGCCGCCCTGATCACCGGCGCCGATTCCGGAATCGGCCGCTCGGTCGCCGTCCTGTTCGCGCGGGAAGGCTGCGATGTGGTCATCTGTCACCTCGACGAGGACGCCGACGCCGAAACCACCAAGGCCGCCGTGGAGGCCGAGGGCCGTCGCGCCGTGGTGCTGAAGGGCGACGTCTCGGACCCCGCCTTCGCCGAGACGGCGGTCAAGGCGACGCTGGAGACCTTCGGCCGGCTGGACGTGCTGGTGCCCAACGCGGCCTTTCAGGAGCACGTCAATGCGTTCGAGGACCTGACCTACGAGCATTTCGACCGCACGCTGAAGACCAACCTGTACGGCTACTTCAACATGACCAAGGCGGCGGTGCCGCACATGAAGGCCGGCGGCGCGATCGTCATGACGGGTTCGGTCACCGGGCTTCAGGGCAACAAGGATCTGCTCGACTATTCGCTGACCAAGGGCGGGATTCACGCCTATGCGCGGTCCCTGGGCACGCATCTGGCGCCGCGCGGAATTCGGGTGAACGTCGTCGCGCCCGGCCCGGTCTGGACCCCGCTGAACCCGGCCGACAAGGATGCGGACAAGACGTCCCAGTTCGGCGCCGAGACGGTCATGAAGCGCCCGGCTCAACCCGAAGAGATCGCCCCCGCCTACGTTTTTCTGGCCTCGCCGCAGATGTCGAGCTTCATCACCGGCGAGATCCTGCCGATCATCGGCGGCTATTCAGGCGGCTGACGGTTAGCGGACGATCCAGGCGCGCTTGCCGGCGGGGGTCCAGGCCTTCGCCGGCGAAGGTGTTGCGGTCGCATGGCCAGCGCGGGCGCGCAAGGACCGCGCCGTCCTCCGACCTATGCGCGGCCCTCAGGCGAGGACGTCGTCGTAGTCCGGGTGTCGCTTGTGCCACGTCACCGCATAGCTGCAGCGGGGGAACAGCCGCAGCCCCTTTTCGCGGGCGTGCTCGGCCATCGACTGCATGAAGCGGCTCGCGGCGCCGGAGCCGCGCAAGGCCTGCTCGGCCTCGACGTGAAGGATCACCCGCGCCCCGCCGCGCACGGCGTAATCGGCCCACACCTGCCCGGCGCCGTTCGCCCCCTCGAAATCCTGCTCGAAGCGCTGCTCGCCCGCGTCGTCCCTGAACTGGCCCATGCTTAACTCCTTTGCCGGTTCAACAGCTTGGGAGGGCGGGCGTTCCATCGGCGGTCAGATCGGCCGGTCTTGCAGCAGCTGGATCAGGCCCAGCACGCTCTTCACCGTGAACCAGACGCTGAGCAGGAACCAGATCAGCAGGAACAGCAGCAGGAACGGAATGCCGATCAGAACCAGCGAGGCGACCGCGCTGACGGCGATGCCGATCCAGGCGGCGATGGTCCACCAGAACACCGACCAGAACAGACGGATCTGCGCCTCGATGTGCTGGCGCGGCACGCCGGTGGCCGATGCGCGCGAGACGTAGGAGACCACCAGCCCGACCAGCACCAGAATGTTGGCGCTGGGGATCGACAGGATGAACAGCGCCCAGGCGATCAGCGCCGGAACCTTGCCCTCGGCCTCTTGGCCGGATGTGAAGTTCGGCGTCGTCATCGGTCTCTCCTCAGAACAGCCAGGCGGTCGGATGCGGAATGCTGCGGCCGGTCCTGAGCTTCATCACGCCATAGGCGCCGCGCGCAAGCGTCCATACCGCCGCGGCGAACAGGATGAAGACGCCGACGTTGACGATGATCAGCACCGCCCCGGCCACGGCCCCGATGGCGGCGATCCAGACGGTGCGCTGTTGAAAGACGTAGTGGCTGGCGGCGAACTCGCCCTCGGGCGAGCGGCGCTTCCAGACGGCCAGCAAGGCGACCGCGGCGGCGACGCCGAGCGTCGGCACGGCCAGAAGGATCAGCACATAGACGGCGTAGAGGGTCGACGGCGCGCGGATCGGCGTCGGCTCCGGGGTGGTGTCGCTGCACCCGGGCTCGCGGCGCGCCGGCGTCGGACGCAACCCGGGTTCGCCCGCCCGCATCTGGCGCAGCGGCGCGGGCGCGCTGGCGCGGAAGGGGTCGTAGGCGGGCTCAGGCGCCTCGAACAGGTCGCGCTCGACCTGCTGGACCTGGCGGCCGGACAGCGAGGCCGGCGAGACGAAGCCGATCTCGGCGTCGTGGTCGTGATCGTCGCCTTGATGGACCTTGGGATCGCCGGGTTCGGCCATGCGGTTCAGACGCTTCTCTCGGGCCGCCCGATGCGGCGGCGGATAGGTTCGGACAATGGCGGGGCGTCCGCCCCGGCGCAACCTCGGCTGCTCAGCGGGCCAGCACGATTTCGCAGCCGGGCGCCGCGGCCGCCTCCAGCGCGCCGGGCTTCTCGACCCGCACGGCGGCCCGGATGACGCGCCGATCCTGAAGGCACGCCCGGCCCAGCCGCTCGGCGAAGGTCTCGACCAGGCCGACGTGACCGTCCGCCGCGATCGCGCGCGCCGCCTCGGCCACGGTCTCATAGTTGACGGTGTCGCCCAGCCGCTCGATGGCGTGCGGCTCCATCTCCAGCACGACGTCGATCACCAGCCGCTGCAGCCGCCCGTGCTCATGATCATAGACGCCGATCCCGGCCTGGACTTCCAGCCCGCGGACGAAGACGCGCAGCGCCTCGCGCCGCACCGGCTCCTCGCCCGGGAAGGGCGACACCTGGGAGGAAAGGGCCACGCGCTTACTCCTGCACGATGTCGGGGGTGCGCCAGGCCAGATGCTGGCCCCCGTCGACGGCGATCATCTGACCCGTCACCAGCGTGGCGTCAATCAGCCAGAGCACGGCGTCGGCCACCGCCTCGGGATCGCCGGACCGTTGCAGCAGGGTGCCCGCCGCCTCGGCGTCGAACTCGGCCTGCGTCTGGTGGATGGATGGCAGGGTCGGTCCGGGCCCCACACCGTTCACCCGGATGCGCGGCGCCAGCGCCTGGGCCAGGGTGCGCGTGGCCCACCACAGGCCGTTGCGCGACAGGCTGTAGGAGAAGAAGCGCGGATCCGGCTTCAGCACCTTCTGGTCCAGCAGATTGACGATCGCGCCCTCGCCTCCCTGGCCTGCGAAGGCTTCGGCCAGCACGATGGGCGCGCGCAGGTTGGTCTCGATATGCCGATCCCAGCTTTCGCGGCTCAGCCCGCCGACCCGGTCGTCCTCGAACACCGAGGCGTTGTTGACCAGGGCCGTGACCGGCCCCAGCGCGGACGCCGCCTGGGGGACCAATGCGCGGACCGCGGTCTCGTCGCGCAGGTCGGCCTTCAGCGCGACCGCCCGCCGACCCAGGCCCGCGATCGTCGCAGCCAGGGCTTCGGCCTCGTCGCCTGAGGCGTGATGATGGATGGCCACGTCGAATCCGGCCGAGGCCAGCTTCAGGCAGACGGCCCGGCCGATCCGCCTGGCGCCGCCCGTGACCAGGGCGACGCCGCGTCCCGCGCTCGGGACGGCGTCAGTCAACCCGGCCGAACTCGACGAAGTTGATCAGGGCCAGGACGGCGACGAAGCCGAGGATGATGAAGAGGGCCAGCATGAGATGCGCTCCAGTTGTCCCGCCCGCATAAAGCGCGCCGCGCGGCGGTTCAAGCGTCCCGCCTCTCCGCAGCCAGCATCGCCGCCGGCAGGGCCGCGCCCATGCAGCGCCCTGCCCGGCCCAGCCGTGTCGGAAACCTCATGCCCCCGTCCCGCTCCAGACCTCGGGGTGGGCGTCCAGAAAGGCCGAAAGAACGCCTGCGATCTGCTGATGATCCCCCCGCGAGGGGTGCCAGTCGCAGGCCGTGAAGGCCAGCGGCCCTGTCGACAGCACCGCCAGCCGCTGTTCGCCGGCCGCCTTCAGCCGTTCGGCGACCCGACCGACCGAAACCGCGATCTCGTCCTCCGCGCTCGGCGGGGTCAGCAGGATCAGAAAGGCGCCGCCATGCCGGGCGCGCAGCATCTGCACGAAGCGCACATAGGTCGCCTCGAAATCCGCCCTCAACGCCTCGCGCGACGCCCATGGCTCGCCGCCGGCCAGGGGCGTCGAAAAGTCGTTGGTCCCCAGGTCGATCACCACCACCTGCGGCGACCCGTCGCTCGCATCATGGCGCGTCGCCCCGTCGAACAGGGCGTAGGGATAGGCCTGGGGCAAGGTGGGCAGGGGCGCGCCGCCATAGTTGCGCACCACCCCCCGGCCGGAGATGGCGTTGATCTGATAGTCCGCCGCGTAGCGACGGGCGGTCAGCGGTCCGAACGCCAGTGAATTGTCGGTGGACGCCCAGACCTCCTCCGCCGTGCAGGCGCGCCGGTCCAGCGCGGCGCCGTAGCCGACGGTGTGGGAATCGCCGATGAACTCGATGCGACGCGCGCGCCGGGGGCTGGTCCCCGCCACGCCGTCGGCGTCCAGCGCGAAACCGCCGAAGCGCGCCGGTCCCGCCTGGTGTTCGGACACGACGTCGATCCGGACGTGGTGCGCGGCGCGATCGAGCCCCGCGATCCGATAGAGGCCGGCGGCTGGCCGGACCAACTCGCCGACCCGTCGGTCGTCGATCAGCAGGTGCAGGATCTGCGCCCCGTCGCCGACGCGGAAGAAGACCGATCCGCCGGTGAACGCCGCCTCGAAATAGACGCCGGGCCACTGGTAGGTCAGGCCCGCCGCGTCCGAAATCACCCGGCCGCCGACGACGAAGGGCAAGGGCGTCAATGCGACCCCCGGCGATGCGCGCTCCACCCGCGCCTGCGCGGCGGCAGGCCCGGCCAGGGCGGCGGCGCCTGCTGCGGCCAGCCCGCCAAGCGCCACGGCGCGTCGATTCGGGCGCGGCGCGCCGCTCAGGCTGTTGCTGCTGGAACTCTGCACGGGTCGGTCTCTCCGAATGGGCGTCATCTAGCATCGCCTGGGCCGTCGGCGGCAATCCGGATGCCGCGACCGGCGTCAGGCCGCCTCAAAAAAGGCGATCTGCCGCGCGCCGCAGGAGCATGCTAGCCAAGGCGCATGAACCCTTCGCTGATCGCCATTCTCATCGTCGTCCTGGCCGGCGGCGCCACCGCGCTGCAGGCGCCGACCAACGCCCGGCTGGCCGGCGCCGTGGCCTCGCCGGTCAACGCCGCCTTCATTTCCTTCGCCGTCGGCACGGTCGTGCTGGGGGTGACGGCGGCCGCCCTGCACACCCGGCCGGACTTCGCCGCCACGCGCGCCCTGCCCTGGTACGCCTGGCTGGGCGGAGTCTACGGCGCCTGTTTCGTGGTCGCCGCCGCCTGGGGCGTTCCGCGGCTGGGGGTGGCCATGACCATCACCCTGATGGTGGGAGGCCAGCTGCTGATCAGCCTGTTTCTCGACCACTTCGGCGCCCTGGGCGTGCCGCGCCAGCCGCTGAACCTGGGGCGCGTGGCGGGGGTCGGCCTGGTCCTGGCCGGGGTGCTTCTGGTCCGCCGGTCCTGATTTCGCCGGAACCCGGGGCGTCACTTCACGGTTTGTAACAACCGGCATGGCCAAGCCGCGCGACGCGCGCTAGTCATGCCGCACGTGCGAGCAGGGCCAACCCTGCCGATCAGATGACCAAGCTCAGGGATAGATGATGACTCAGTGGGTCTACGGCTTCGGCGGGGGTTCCGCCGACGGCGACGCGTCGATGAAGAACCTTCTCGGCGGCAAGGGCGCCAACCTCGCCGAGATGTCCTCGCTCGGCCTGCCCGTTCCCCCAGGCTTCACCATCACCACCGAGGTCTGCACCCACTATTACGCCAATGGCGAGACCTATCCTGGCGACCTGGAGGCCCAGGTCCAGGCGGCCCTGGAGAAGGTCGAAGGCGTGGTCGGCAAGACGTTCGGCGACGTGGACAATCCGCTGCTGGTGTCGGTCCGCTCGGGCGCGCGGGCCTCGATGCCGGGCATGATGGACACGGTGCTGAACCTGGGTCTGAACGACCGGACGGTGGAAGGGCTGGCGAAACTGTCGGGCGACCGCCGCTTCGCCTTCGACAGCTATCGCCGCTTCATCACCATGTATTCGAACGTGGTGCTGGGCCTCAGCCACGACGATTTCGAAGAGGTGCTGGACCAGCACAAGGATCGGCTGGGCGTCACCGTCGACACCGACCTGAGCGCCGCCGACTGGGAAAAGGTCGTCGCCGACTACAAGGCCGTGGTCGAGCGTGAACTGGGCCACCCCTTTCCCCAGGAACCGAAGGACCAGCTGTGGGGCGCGGTCGGCGCGGTGTTCGAAAGCTGGATGAACGACCGGGCGAAGTTCTATCGCCGCATGCACGACATCCCCGAAAGCTGGGGGACGGCCGTCAACGTCCAGTCGATGGTGTTCGGCAACATGGGCGAGACCTCGGCGACGGGCGTGGCCTTCACCCGCAACCCCTCGACCGGCGAGGCGCGCCTGTACGGCGAGTTCCTGATCAACGCCCAGGGCGAGGATGTCGTCGCCGGCATCCGCACGCCGCAAAGCCTGACCAAGGTCGGCCGCGAGGAGATGGGCGAGACCGCCCCCTCGATGGAAGAGGCCATGCCCGAGGTGTTCGCCCAGTTCGTCGATGTCGTCGGCAAGCTGGAAAGCCACTACCGCGACATGCAGGACATCGAGTTCACGGTCGAACAGGGCCGGCTGTGGATGCTGCAGACCCGCAACGGCAAGCGCACGGCCAAGTCGGCGCTGAAGGTCGCCGTCGATCTGGCCGCCGAGGGCGTGATCTCTGAGGAAGAGGCGATCAGCCGGGTCGAGCCGTCGGCTCTGGACCAGCTGCTGCACCCGACGCTGGACCCCGATGCGGCCCGCACCGTGGTCGCCGCCGGCCTGCCGGCCTCGCCCGGCGCGGCGACCGGCAAGATCGTCTTCGACGCCGACGAGGCCGAGCGCCTGTCGGGCCTGGGCGAGGCGGTCATCCTGGTGCGCGAGGAAACGTCGCCTGAGGACATCCACGGCATGCACGCCGCCCGCGGCATCGTCACGGCGCGCGGGGGCATGACCAGCCACGCCGCCGTCGTGGCGCGCGGCATGGGGCGGGCCTGCGTCTCCGGCGCCGGCGAAATCCATATCGACGAGGCCAAGGGCGTCTTCACCGCGCGCGGCCGCACCTTCAAGGCCGGCGAGATCATCACCATCGACGGGTCGAAGGGCGAAGTGCTGGACGGCGCCGTGCCGATGATCGAGCCCGAGCTGACCGGCGACTTCCAGACGCTGATGGCCTGGGCCGACAAGGTGCGCCGCCTGAAGGTGCGCGCCAACGCCGAGACCCCGCTGGACGCCAAGACCGCGCGCGGCTTCGGCGCCGAGGGCATCGGCCTGTGCCGGACCGAGCACATGTTCTTCGACGACACCCGGATCGCCGCCGTGCGCGAGATGATCCTGGCCGACGACGAAAAAGGCCGCCGCACGGCCCTGGCCAAGATCGCGCCGTTCCAGAAGTCGGACTTCGTCGAACTGTTCGACATCATGGCCGGCCTGCCGGTCACGGTGCGCCTGCTGGACCCGCCGCTGCACGAGTTCATTCCCCATACCGAGGAAGACATCGACGCCCTGGCCGCCTCGTCCGGCATCGACGCCGACAAGCTGAAGCGGCGCGCCAAGGAACTGCACGAGACCAATCCCATGCTGGGCCACCGCGGCTGCCGCCTGGGCGTGGCCTATCCCGAGATCTACGAGATGCAGGTGCGGGCCGTGCTGGAGGCCGCGCTGGAGGTGAAGAAGACCTCCGGCCAGGCGCCGATCCCCGAGATCATGCACCCCCTGGTCGCCATGGGCCCGGAGATGAAGTATCTGCGCGAGCTGACCGACCGCACCGCTCAGGCCGTGTTCGCGGACGCCGGCGACAGCGTCGAATACCTGGTCGGCACCATGATCGAACTGCCGCGCGCCGCCATCCGGGCGGGCGATCTGGCCGACCACGCCCAGTTCTTCAGCTTCGGCACCAACGACCTGACCCAGACGACCTTCGGCATCAGCCGCGACGACTCCGGGCGGTTCCTGCAGGCCTATCTGGACAAGGGCATCTTCGAGACCGACCCCTTCGTGCGTCTGGACCAGGACGGCGTCGGCGGGCTGATCGAAATCGCGGCGGAGCGGGGCCGCGCCGTGCGGCCCGAGGTCAAGTTGGGCATCTGCGGCGAACACGGCGGAGACCCGTCGTCGATCGCCTTCTGCGAGAAGGCGGGGCTGGATTACGTCTCCTGCTCGCCCTACCGCGTGCCCATCGCCCGGCTGGCCGCCGCGCAGGCCGCGCTGAATGTGGAGCGCGAAAAGGATCGCTGATCCTTCGCTTCTTCAGAGTCGAAAGGGCGGCTTCCCCGGAAGCCGCCCTTTTTCGTTTCAGTCACAATCCTGCCCGCCTTAGCAGAACGGCGTGTGTGGCCTGAACCGCACAGGCATTCGTCGCGAGAGCATGACTATGGAACAGATCAGCTCACGACCTATTTAAGCACTCGCTGGATGGGGCTGATGATCCAAACGGTCATCACATCTAGGAGTTAATAAGAAACAATGCGTAACATTCTTCTCGCTGCTGTCGCCGTTTCCGCCATCGCCGCACCGGCGTTCGCCCAAACCGTAGATAGCGAGCCTCGTGGCTATGGCTCGCTTGGCTATACTTATCTTGATGACGCCTATACCGGCGCCGTGACCGGCCGCCTGGGGGTGAATCTGAACCGCTACCTCGCCGTCGAGACCGAAGCCTCGGTCGGGGTGAAGGACAAGGACTACAGCTTCGCCGGCGCGGACGGCACGCTGAAGCATGAATGGGACGCCGCCGGTTATGTCGTCGGCAAATACCCCGTCGGCGACCGCATGGAGGTCTTCGCGCGCGGCGGCTACGGCCACACCGAGCTGAAGAACGAGATCGCGGGCCAGACCACCGACGTCGGCGGCGATCACTGGAGCTATGGCGCCGGCGCCACCTACAATCTGGACGGCGCGAACGGCGTCCGCGCCGACTGGACGCGCCGCGACTTCGAGGGCGACAGCAACGAGCTGGACAGCTACTCGCTCAGCTACGTCCGCCGCTTCTGATCCAGACGCGGTCCCGAATATGAGAAGGGCGCGCTCCGCGAGGAGCGCGCCCTTTCTTCATGCGGCGCCGTCAGACCGCAGCGTCGGCCAGGGCCCAGCGCTGCGAACCTTCTCCGAACGGCCGGAAGAACAGGTCGCGGTAGTGTTCGAACACCTCGACGATCTTCTGGCGCAGGTCGGAAGGAACCACCGGTTCCCCACGCTGCCGCTTCATCGCGGCGACGCAGTCGACAATCATGGTCTGGTGGGCGGAACCGCCCATGCTCTTAAGGACGAGGGCGATGTCCTGCGCCAGGCTGTCCAGCACATGCCTCGGGGTCTTCTGGGTCATTCGGGAACTCCCCATCGTTCTCGATATGAAACGCCTCGCAAAATCCCGCCCGAAGTTCAAGCGGAGCAGCGATTTTGTGATCGTGATCACAAATCACGTTGATACTCCGCTACGATTTAGCCTTTGCGACAGGTTAACGACGATCGTCGGACATCCGCTCAGCCGCGCTTCCTGACGAACACAGTGCCCGCCGAGTAACCCGCCCCGAAGCTGCAGATCAGGCCCGTGTCGCCCGGGGCGAATCCGTCGTTGTGCAGGTGGAAGGCGATGATCGATCCGGCCGACGAGGTGTTGGCGTAGTCGTCCAGGATGATGACGTTCTCTTCCGGCGACGGTTCGCGGCCCAGCACCTTCCTGCCGATCAGCGAGTTCATGTTGATGTTGGCCTGGTGCAGCCACAGCCGCTTCAGCCCCTGCGGCTCCAGCCCCAGCTCGCCGGCGTGGTCCACGATCATGTCCGACACCATCGGCACGACATCCTTGAACACCTTGCGGCCCTGCTGGACGAACAGCTTGTCGTTCTGGACCGTGTCGTCGGCCGCCGGCGTATCCAGGTGCGCGGTGTCCCGTCCCGGGCGGTTCAGGAAGCCGAAGTTGTTGCGGATGTTGTTGGAGAAAACCGTCTTCAGCCGCGTGCCCAGCACGTCCCAGCCGCCTGCGCCCGCGGTCTCCGACGACTCGACGATGACCGCCGTCGCCACGTCGCCGAAGATGAAGTGGCTGTCGCGATCGGTGAAGTTCAGGTGCGCCGAACAGATCTCGGGATTGACCATCAGCACCGCCTTGACCGATCCGCCGGCGATGAAGTCCGCCGCCGTCTTGATGCCGAAGGTGGCCGAGGAGCAGGCCACGTTCATGTCGAAGGCGAAGCCCTCGATCCCCAGCGCCTGCTGCACCTCGATGGCCATGGCCGGATAGGGGCGCTGCATATTGGACGCGGCGCAAAGCACGGCGCCGATCTCCGAGACCGGCTTGCCCCACGCCTCGATCGCCTGACGCGCGGCCTTGACCGCCATCTCGGCCAGGATCGACAGCTCGTCGTTCGACCGTTCGGCCAGGTTCGGCGTCATGCGCGCCGGGTCGATGATCCCGGCCTTGTCCAGGACGTAGCGGCTCTTGATGCCCGACGCCTTCTCGATGAACTCGACCGAGGAATGGGTCTTGGGCTCCAGTTCGCCAGCGGCGATTGCCTCGGCGTGTTCGGCGTTCCAGCCGTCGGCCCAGGCGTTGTAGGCCGTGACCAGTTCGGCGTTCGAGACCGACTGTTCGGGGGTGAAAAGGCCGGTGGCGGCGATGACGGCGTGAGGCACGGTCTTGTTTTCCTATCGCTCGGCGCGCGGCGCTTCGCTGCTTGAGGACTTTTCCTATCGCTCGGCGCGCGGCGCCTCGCTGCTTGAGGAAGCGGCTTCCTGTCGCGCGGCGCGCGGCGCCCGCGTCAGAAGTGCGTTTCCTATTTGAACGCGTCAATAGGACGGCGGCGGCGTCCGGTCGAGACTGGCCATCACGCCGGTGGCCCAGCGCCGCAACCTTCCGCGCGGCGCCGGCGGCGCGGGCCGGTCGCGCGCGGCGATCAGCGCATCGACCAGATCCTCGGCCTCGCAAGGCCAGCCTTCGGGCGTGACATAGACCGGATAGGCGATCAGCGCGGCGTGGATCAGGTCCTCGACGGTCGCCCGCCGCGAGCGCCGTTCGAACCCCAGCCGGTCGTCCGTCAGGCCCCAGCCCGCATAGAAGGGCCGCCCATAGACCGACACGGCCTTGCCCCGCATCAGGGCCTCGAACCCGGTCAGGGACGTCAGGGTGGCCACCCGCGTAGAGGCCGCCAGGCAGTCGATGATGTCGAGGCCGTCCGCCGTCGCGTCCACTTCCCGCAAGGCGCCGGCCTCCAGCCGCCCCGGCCGGTTGCCCGCCAGCACGTCGGGATGGTTGCGATAGACCAGGAAAGCGCCCGGATGGTCCGCCCGCGCCGCCGCGACCAGGGCCGAGTTGGTGTTCAGGTCCGGCGCGCAGCCCTTCAGGATCGACTTGTCGTTCTCGACCTGGCCGACCACCAGCACCACCTCGCGGTCGGTCGGCCAGCCCTCGGGCGCCCGGCCTTGCAGATTGTATTTCGACAGCCCCGCCCCGACCACGCTGCGCCCCAGCGCCGCCGCCCGCGCCCGCTGCGCCGGGCTGAGATCGGTCGTCTCGATCAGCGTCTCCAGTTGCGACGGCCGGCTGGGGTCGTAGTAGACGCCCTGGTCGTCCAGGGCGACGGACAAGGCGCCCACGAAGTCCGAGCCCAGCCCCCGCGAGCGGATGAAGCCGTCCTCCATCCGGACCGTCGGCCCGTCGAAGGCGTCGGCGGCCTGGCGGATCGCCGCGCTTTCCTTGCCGGCCCACCAGATCAGCCGCCCGCCGGTGCGCCGCGCGTGCGCCGCCGCCGCCTTGGCCCGCCAGAAATACCGCATCCGCGCCTTGGGCGAGTTCAGCAGACGCCGCACCGGCGGCCGCTTGGCCGGCGCGAAGCCGACCGCCGCCCAGTCGCCCGCCAGCCGGTCCGCCCGGTCCCGAAGCGCAATAAGCCGCTCCAGAGCCTGTTCCGCCTCGCAGCGGCGCCCCGTCACGGGATCGACATAGCGGCTGTAGGCGATCAGGGCCGCCGCCCCGACCGTCTCAAGCTTCCGCGCCACGCCGCGCCGCCCGGTGTCGACCGCATCCGTCGTCAGGCCCCACCCCGAATAAAAGGGCGCGCCGAAGCACCGCACCGGCAGCCCGCGCATCAGGGCTTCGAACCCCAGCGCCGAGGTCACGCAATAGACCGCGTCCACCGCCGCCAGCAGGTCCGCCGGCCGCACGTCGGCGTCGATCAGCGTGACGCCGTCCAGGTCCGTGATGCAGCCCTGCTTCTTCCCCGCCGCCACGGCCGGATGCCGTTTGACGATCAGCTGCGCGTCCGGCTCGTCCCGCCGCGCGGCCCGCATCATCTCGGCGAAGCTCTCGGTCGAGGCCAGGCCATAGCCGATCGAGGCGTCCCCCAGCGTCTGATCGACGATCAGCACGCGCCGCCCGGGCTTGAGCCGCGCCTTGTCCAGCGGCCCGCCCATGTTGGTCTTTGAAACGCCGGTCTCGACGATGCGGTCGATCAGCCCCCGCGCCCGCGCCCGCACGCCTGCGTCGCACCAGGTCTCGGCCTCGATGATCAGCCGCTCCAGCCGGCTGGGCCGCGTGGCGTCGTAATAGACGCCCAGGTCGTCGACGATCAGGCTGAGGCTGGACGCACCCGCCTCGCCGATCCCGACCGAGCGCAGGAAGCCGTCTTCCAGCGCCACATAGGGCCGTCCCGTCTTCGCCGCCCAGCGCCGCCCCGCCGCCGCCGTCGGCTTCATGCCCCAGCCCAGCACGGCCTTCACATCCCCGCCCGGCGTCCGGCGCAGGTCGTATTCGGGCAGGAAGGCCTTCAGGAACGGGACCTTCAGCACCCCCGGCGCGCAGACCCAGGCAGGCGTCAGATACGGATTGGCGGCGTCCTGCGGCAAGGCGTGTCCCGATCGGCGAAGCGCCGACCTTTAGGGCGGTTACGCGCGAGGGGCTAGGGTCCAGGGCGTGACACGACGGCCGTAATCGGTCATGTCCCCCGCTCGCTTTTTTCGAGGCTCGCCCGATGCCCTTCCCGTTCGAGATCGCCGCCGTCGAGGGCCGCGCCCGCACCGGCGTGCTGAAGACCCCGCGCGGCGACATCCGCACCCCCGCCTTCATGCCGGTGGGCACCGCCGCCACGGTCAAGGCCCTGACGGTCGATCAGGTCAAGGCGACCGGCGCCGACATCCTGCTGGGCAACACCTATCACCTGATGCTGCGCCCCGGGCCGGAGCGGATGGAGCGGCTGGGCGGTCTTCACAAGTTCATGGGCTGGGACAAGCCGATCCTGACCGACTCGGGCGGCTTCCAGGTCATGTCCCTGGCCGGCATCTCCAAGATCAACGAACACGCCGTCACCTTCTCCAGCCACATCGACGGCTCCAAGCACGAGCTGACGCCCGAACGCTCGATCGAGATCCAGGCCGACCGCATCGGCGCCGACATCTCAATGCAGCTGGACCAGTGCGTCGCCTATCCGGCCGAGAAGGACGCGGCGCGCAAGGCCATGGAGCTGTCGATCCGCTGGGGCGCGCGGTCCAAGGCGCGGTTCGGCCAGCGCGAGACCCAGGCCCTGTTCGGCATTCAGCAGGGCTCCACCTTCGAGGACCTGCGCCGCCAGTCGTCGGAACAGCTGCGGGAGATCGGCTTCGACGGCTACGCCATCGGCGGCCTGGCCGTCGGCGAAGGCCACCAGGCGATGTGCGAGGTGCTGGACTATGCGCCCGAGATGCTGCCGGCCGATCGCCCCCGCTACCTGATGGGCGTCGGCAAGCCGGTCGATCTGGTCGAGGCCGTCTGGCGCGGCGTCGACATGTTTGACTGCGTCTTGCCCACTCGCGCCGGGCGTCACGGCCAGGCCTGGACCTGGGACGGTCCGCTGAATCTGAAGAACGCCCGCTTCGCCGAGGATCAGGACCCGCTGGATCCCGCCATCCCCTGCCCGGCGTCCTCAGGCTATTCGAAGGCCTATCTGCACCACCTGATCCGGGCCGACGAAATCCTCGGCAAGGTGCTGCTCAGCTGGCACAACATCGCCTTCTACCAGGCCCTGACCGCCGCCATGCGCGCGGCGATCGCCGAGGGCCGGTTCGAGCAGTTCCGCCGCGACTTCCACGCCCGTCACACGTCCAACGGCTGAGGCCTTGGTCGCCTCTTCGTGGAGCGCGGGACGCCGCGTCCTACTTCGGCCGGAACCAGCTCGGCGCGGCGGGCGGGGCGCAGTTCCGCTGGATGCCGATGCCTTTTAGAAAAGCGCGGCGCATCCGACCGGCCTGGATGGTCGACTGGACTTCCCGACTGTGCTGCTCGGCCCCGCTCAGCCGGCGGATCCAGCTACGGCCGGGTATGAAGTCGGTGGTCGCGTCGCGGATCGCATCCAGCGCCGCCTTGGCCGCGGCGTCGGCGGCGCGCTCGCTCAGATAGGCGCCGTTCTGGCGCGGGGGTTCGTCGGTTTCGGGACCCAGCGCCTCGTCCAGCCGGGCCACCTCGGCGGCGATGGTCGTGCACTGGTTCAGGTTGCGCAGGTCGTAGGGGTTGGCCTTGGCCTGCAGCAGCACGATCGGGATCGGCGACTGGCGCAGGTTGAAGTCCTCGAGCGGCGCGGCTACGGCGGCGCCGAGGCCGGCGCCGACCTGTTCGACGCCGCCGACAGCCGAGCGTCCGGCGTTGCAGCCGGCCAGGGCCAGCGGCAGCGCCAGGCCCAGAAGGATCGCGTGTCTCATGCGGACCTTAGATCACGCCCGGCGGGGGCTCGAAAGGGCTCAGTTCCGACCGCGCACGATGTCGCGGTTGGCCTTGACGGTCTTGGGGCCCTGGCCGCTACGGGCCTCGGTCCGGATCGGGCGGTTGGCGTGGGCGCCGCCCTGTTGCAGGCCGTCGTCGCCCAGGGCTTCGCCCTCGTCGGCGTAGTCGCCCATCTCGCCCGCCGCGGGCGCGGCCAGGCTGGCGTCGCGGTAGTCGGGGGCGGCGTAGCTGCGCGCCTCGGGCCGCACGGCGTCGTTCTCCTCGACGCCCTTGTCGTTGGGCGCGCGCGGGTCCGTCGCGGCGTTCTGCGCCGTGGCCTTGGAGGCGGTGACATTCTGGTGGGGCATGAGGCTCTCCCTTCTGCTCGTGCAAAAGGCCAACCCGCCCGGCGCCGCCCTTGTTCCGTACGGCTCCGTCAGTCCAGCAGCCGGCGGGCCATCAACAGCGCGCCCTCCAGCCCCGCGTGCTCCAGCGCCGCGGGAACCACATAGCCGCCCTCGCCCATCACCACCGCCGAGCCGTAGCCGGCCACCGCCGCGCGCGCCTGCGCCTCCACCTCGGCCAGCAGGCCGGGCGTGGACATCACGCCGCCGCCGAACACGACCCGGTCCGGCGCCCAGGCGAACACCAGGCCCGCAACCAGCTGGCCCAGATAGTCGGCCACGACAGCGCGCACCTCCGGGGCATCCTCCAGCCGCCGCCCGTTCAGTCGCGCCTGGACCGCCGGTCCCGCCGCCAGTCCCTCGACGCAGTCGGCGTGGAAGGGGCAGGCGCTCTGCTGGGCGTCGCCCGGCGCCCGGCGCACGAACAGATGGCCGATCTCCGGATGCAGCGCGCCCTTCAGCGTGCGCCCTTCCACGCTCAGTCCGCCGCCGATCCCAGTGCCGACGGTGACATAGGCCGCCGCCCGCGTGCCGCGTCCCGCACCCAGGGCCGCTTCGGCCATCGCCGCGGCGTTGACGTCGGTGTCCACCGCATAAGGCGCCGCCAGCCGTTCGCCGAGCGCGCGAGCCAGGTTGAAGCCGGCCCACCCAGGCTTGGGCGTCGGCAGCATCCGCCCATAGTCGGGAGACTGGGGATCAACGACGACCGGCCCGAAACTGGCCACGCCCAGGGCCGCCACGGCGCGCCCGTCTGCGGCGGCGACCAGGGCCTCGACCGCGTCATCGGGCCGGCCGGTGGCGAACCGCCCCTCGCCCAGGACGGCGCCGGCGGCGTCCGCCACGCGCCAGACGATCTTGGTGCCGCCCGTCTCGACCGCAAGGAAGACGGGCTGGCTCATGCGGGCTCCGATGAAGGGGAGATGGTACGTCCTCTCGGGCTCGAACCGAGGACCCTCTGATTAAAAGTCAGATGCTCTAACCAACTGAGCTAAGGACGCACCGCACGCCGTCCGGGGCTGACCCAAGACGTCGAAGGGCGCCTTCTGTTGCAATCCGCTCTTCCGGTCAAGGCCATGGGTCGATAGTCAATCAGGATGCAACCCCTGGCCGGCATCCGCATCCTCGAATTCGACGGCCTCGGGCCGGTCACCTTCGCCGGCATGATGCTGGCGGATTTAGGGGCGGAAGTCCTGCGCCTGAC
The DNA here is from genome assembly GCF_041911375.1 of Brevundimonas sp. Taxonomy (GTDB): domain Bacteria; phylum Pseudomonadota; class Alphaproteobacteria; order Caulobacterales; family Caulobacteraceae; genus Brevundimonas. The sequence goes on from NZ_JAYRPA010000066.1 coordinate 37,963, forward strand.
CCGCTCGGCCTCCGCCGGCGCGGCCGTGTTCGACGAGGTCGGCGGCGCGGTTCTGCACCGGGCGCGTTCCGCCGTGCCGGTCGACCTGAAGTCGTCGGCCGACCGCGACCGCGTGCTGGCGCTGGCCGCCGGCGCGGACGCCGTGATCGAAGGCTTCCGGCCCGGGGTCATGGAGCGGCTGGGCTATGGTCCCGAGGCGCTGCAGGCCGCCAATCCGAGGTTGGTCTTCGGCCGCGTCACCGGCTGGGGGCAGGACGGCCCGCTGGCGGATCAGGTCGGCCATGACCTGAACTACATCGGCCTCAGCGGCGTGCTGCACGCCATGGGGTCGGCGGATCGCCCGCCGACGCCGCCCCTGAATCTGGTCGGGGACTATGGCGGCGGCGCGATGCTGCTGGTCGTCGGCGTGCTGGCGGCCCTGGTCGAGGCCCGGACCACCGGGCGCGGCCGCGTCGTGGACGCCGCCATGACCGACGGCGCGGCGCTTTTGGGCGGCCTTTTCCACGCCCTGCGCGGCCAAGGGCTTTGGAGCGACCGGCGGGGCGTCAACCTGCTGGACGGCGGCGCGCCCTTCTATCGCTGCTACGCCTGCCGGGACGGCGGCTTCGTCGCCGTGGCCGCGCTGGAGCCGCGGTTCTACGCCGCCCTGCTGGCCGGTCTGGCGCTGGACCCGGCCGAGGCGCCTCAGCACGACGTTGCGGCCTGGCCTGCGCTGGCGGCCCGGTTCGAGGCGCTGTTCCTTGAGCGAGATCGCGATGACTGGGCGTCGCGTTTCGCCGGGACCGAGGCCTGCGTCACGCCGGTGCTCAGCCTGACCGAGGCGGCGCTTCATCCGCACAACCGGGCGCGCGGGACGTTCCACGACGGCTTGCCGGCCCCCGCGCCCCGCTTCGACGGCGCCCGCCCCGTCCCGCCCGACGCGGGCGTCGGCCTGTCCCTGGACGAGGCCGTGGCGCAATGGTCCGTGCCGGGATGACCGCACTGCGGTTCGGCGCTATGGAACAGCGACGCCGCCAAAGCGTTGCAAGGCGCAAAGCCGGGGAATTTTCTGATGCTACGTACAACTCTCGTTCTGGCCGCGCTGGGCGCGTTGTCCCTGGCGGGCTGTGACGACTATCGCCAGGAGCCCCGCGACGACTATGACGCGGCCCAGCCGGTCGAGGTCGCGCCCCCTGTCGAGGAGGACGCCGCCGTCGTCACGCCCGAGGTGCAGGATCCCGCCCCGACGCCGCCGCCCGTCGACAGCCTGCCGCCCGAGGAACGCTCGTCCGAAGAGACGGTCCAGCCAGAGAGCGAGACGCTCTTCTATTGATCGCCATTCGGGCGTCACACGGGCGTGGGAGGTCGCGGCGTCCCGCACGTCGCGTTCCGCGCATTGACCAAGGTCTCAGCTTGAGTTTTCGGCCCGTTCTTCTTCTCGCCGCCCTCGCCGCCTCCGCCGTGGCCCAGGGCGCCGAGGCCGCGCCCCGCGCCCAGATCCGGGGCGACATGGACGCCGAGCTGCGCGCCATGCTGGAACGGGCCGTGGGCGAAGTCGACGACGCGCCCGAAAGCCGGTTCGAGGCCCGCCGCAACGCGCGCTCCGCCGCCGAGGCCGCCGAAGCCCTGCTGCGTTCGGAAGGCTATTATCAGCCGGTCCTGGAAGACCTGGTCGAGGGCGACGACTCGCCCGTCGCCATCGTCTCGGTTCAACCCGGTCGCCGCTTCCTGCTGACCGAGCCGGCCGTGCGCTGGACCGAGCCGGCGCCCGACGCCCGGTCCGCCGAAGACGCCCGCGCCGCCATCGGCCTGGAGGCCGGCGATCCGGGTCGGGCGGTCGAGGTCATCGCCGGCGAGGGTCGACTGGTCGCCGCCCTCACCCGTGTCGGTTACGCCGACGCCCGCGCCGAGCCGCGCCGGGTGGTTGTCGATCACGCCGCCTTCACCGTCGCGCCGGAGTACCGCATCGCCTCGGGCGCGCTGGTGCGGCTGGACGGGCTGAGCGTGCAGAGGCGGACCCGGACCAACCCCGCCTGGCTGAACGGCCTGAGGCCCTGGGAAGAAGGCGCGGTCTATGATCCGGAGCTGGTGGCCGAGCTGGAGCGCCGGCTGCTGGAGACCGGCGTCTATGACGGCGTCAGCGTCGCCCTGTCGCCGCAGGACCAGACGAACGCGGGCGGCCTGCGCCCGATCGTGGTCACGCTGACCGACCGGCCGCGGTGGGTGCAGGAAGCGGGGATCACCATCTCGACGGCCCAGGCGACGGTGACGGCGGGACGCGCCGATTCGGCGACGGGCGGCTCGGCCATCGAAGGCCTGTGGACCTATTACAACCGCTACGGACGCGCCGACACACTGGCGTTCCAGGCGCGACTGGCCGAGGTCTACAGCCGTCTCGGCGCGGATCTGAAGCTGCCTCACTGGCGTCGGCCGGGCCAGACGCTGTCCCTGGGCGCCGCCGTGGTGAACGAGAACACCGACGCCTACCGCCGGTTCGCCGGCGTCCTGTACGCCGATGCGCGCCAACGGCTCGGCAAGTCTTCATGGTATAGCTATGGGCTGGGCCTGGACGTCGGCCACTATGACGAACGGCGCTACGATCCGCTGACCCAGGCGCCGATCAGCCTGAACCGCGACCTGGCCATCGTGACGGGGCGCGGCGGCTTCTACATGGACCGGTCCAACGACCCTCTGGACCCGACCACCGGGTATCGGCTGACCGCATCGGTCCAGCCCACGGCCGTCGCGGGCGAGGACACCGTCCTGTTCCTGAGGACCGAGGGCCAGGTGACCGCCTATCTGCCGGTCGAGGACAACGCCCGCACCGTGCTGGCCGGCCGGTTGAAGATCGGCAGCATCGTCGGCGGCGAAGAACTGACCGTACCGTCTGACCGCCTTTTCTACGCCGGCGGCGGCGGTTCGGTGCGCGGCTACGAATATCAGGGCGTCAGCCCCCGCCTGCCCGACAACACCCCGCGCGGCGGCCTGAGCCTTTTCGAAACCTCGCTGGAGGTGCGCCGGGATCTGTTCGGCGACTTTCAGGCCGTGGCCTTTGTCGACGCCGGGGCCGTGGGCTTTCAGGAGACGCCGAACCTGAGCAACATGCGCTACGGGGCCGGGTTCGGCGTGCGCTACAAGCTGCCGTTCGGCCCAATCCGCGCCGACATCGCCCTGCCGCTGAACAAGCAGGACGGCGACGCGGACTTCCAGATCTACATCAGCATCGGCCAGGCGTTTTGACCGACACCCCCCCGCCCGAGCCCGAGGTCGTCGAAACGCCGAAAGAGGCGAAGAAGCGCCGCACGCGCCTGCAACTGGCGGGGCTGGTGCTGGGCTGCGTCCTGGGCGGTCTGGTGCTTCTGGTCGCCGCCGCCCTGTTCGGCGGCCGGCTGTACATCGTCTCGGACGCAGGGCGGGAACTGGTCACCGGCTTCGTGCAGGGTCAGAAGATCAGCCGCTATGGCCGCATCAACGTCTATGGGCTGAAGGGCGATCTGTTCGACGACTTCACCCTGGAACGCGTCACCGTCACGGACCGGGACGGCGTCTGGCTGGACGCCCGCAACGTGCGCGTCGACTGGTCCTACTGGCCGCTGCTGACGCGCCGCTTCCACGCCACCGACATCAGCGCCGACGTCATCCGCCTGGTGCGCCAGCCCATCATCGACCCGCCCACCGGCGAGCCGCCCAGCCCGCAGCCGATCTCCATCGACATCGACCGCTTCTCGGCCAACGTCGAACTGATGGAGGACTTCTCCAAGGAGTACGGCCGCTGGACGCTGTCCGGCGACGCCGACATTCCGCGCCGTGGCGTCAAGCACGCCAGCCTGAACGCCGACAGCCTGAACCGGCCCGGCGACTTCCTGCGGCTGGCGGCGTCGTTCGGCGGCAAGCTTGAGGACACGCGGCTGAACCTGCGCGCCAACGAGGCCCAGGGCGGGCCGCTGGCGGGGGCGCTGGGCTATTCGCCGGATCAGCCCTTCACCGCGGTCGCCGTGCTGAACGCCGACGTCATCCATGCCGTGGTCCGCACCGGCCAGTTCACGCCGCTGACCGTCGATGGCCGCTTCGGCAAGCAGGGTTCGCGCGTTTCCGGCTATTTCGACTTCAGCGGTTCGGACCTGCTGGCTCCGTTCGTCGAGCGCGTGGGCCGCACCGCTCGCTTCGGCTTCGCCGCCGTGCCCGACGCCGACGATGAAGGCTTCCAGGGCGTGGGCTGGAAACTGGTCTCCGACAACGTCACCTCCGAAGCGCAAGGCCTGATCCGCCTGTCGGACCGCAGTTCGCCGCAGGGCGTGCGTCTGGAAATCGCGACGCCGTCGCTCAGCCGCCTGCTGGGCTCAGACGTCGCCGGGCCGGCCGCCTATTCCGGGCTGTTCAAGGGCGACGCCCAGACCTGGACGCTGGCGGGCCAGGCCAGCCTGCTGAACGCCAATCTGGCCAGCTACCGCGCCACCCGCATCGCCGGGCCGGTCAACGTCCAGGTTCGCGACGGCCGCATCGATGTGGACGCCGACGTCAGCGCCGTGGGCGGCGCGGCCGAAGGCATCATCGGCGGCCTGCTGGGCGCGACGCCGCGCGTCCGGATGGAGGCCGCGCGAATGAAGGACGGCGCCATCCTGCTGGAGAAGATCGACGCTCGCGGCCAAGGGCTGACGCTGACCGGCTCGGGATCGCGCAATCTGCTGGGCGGCCTGGGCTTTCGAGGCGACGCGCGCCTGACTGACGCCTCACGTGTCCTGCCGCAGGCCAAGGGCGCCTTCGGCGGCGCGATCCGCGCGTCTTCCGCCCGCTCCGGCGCGCCCTGGGTGATCAGCTTCGACGGCCGGGGACGCGCGCTGACAACAGGCATGTCCGAACTGGACCGCCTGCTGGGCCGCACGCCGCGTCTGCAGCTTGCCGGCCGTTTCAACGAAGGCCGCATCGAGGTCGATCGCGGCGAGTTGACCGGCGCGAACGGACGCGCCGGCGCCAAGGGCCTGATCGAGACGGCGGGCCGTCTTCGGCTGGCGCTGGACTGGAACGCGCAGGGTCCGTTCGCGGCTGGCCCTGTCGAGATCGGCGGCGACATGAATGGCCGCGGCGCCCTGACCGGCACCCTGGCCCAGCCCCGCGTCGACCTGACCGCCGGCTTCCAGCGCGTCACGGCCGGCGCCCTGACGCTGACCGACGCCGACCTGATCCTGAGCTTCCGCAAGGGCGCGGACGCCTCCGACGGTCGGATCACCGTGACCAGCGGCTCCAACTACGGCCCGGCGCGGGCGCAGGGGAATTTCTTCCTGGGCGGAGACCGCATCCGACTGTCGGATGTGGACCTCAACGCCGGCGGGGTGACGGCGCAGGGCGCGATCGCCCTGTCGGACAACATCCCCTCCAGCGCCGACCTGAGCTTCACCGCCCGCGCCGGCGCCTTCCTGGCGTCGGGCGAGGCCAACGGCCGAATCCGCCTGACCGAGGGCGGCGGATCCGACAGCGCCATCGTCGACGTGAGCGGCCGCAACGTCCGGCTGGCGGGCCAGAGCTTCGTCGTCCGCACCCTGGACCTGGACGGTCGCGGCACGCTGGGCAACCTGCCCTTCACCCTGGCCCTGGACGTCGGCGGCGGCACGCCCGTGCAGTTCAACGGCTCGGGCGTCTATGCCCGACGCGGCGACGCCCAGACGCTGACGCTGCGCGGCGGCGGCCGCGTGCGCGAGGTGGCCTTCACGACGCGCAATCCAGCGACCGTCACTCTAGCCGGCCCCAACCGCACGGCGCGCATCGACCTGGGCGTCGGCGGCGGCGTGCTGACGGCCGATCTGCGCCAGGACGCCTCCACGGCGGCGATCCAGGCCGAGTTGACCAGCGTGGACCTGGGCTCCATCTCGCCGGACCTGCGCGGCCGCGCCACCGGCCGTCTGTCGTTGCGCGGCGCCGGCGACGACCTGTCGGGTGCGGCCAACGTCACCCTTCAGGGCCTGCGCAGCATCGACGCCCCACGCGGCCTGTCGGTCGATGGTCGGGTGGACGCCACCCTGGCCGGCGACAGCCTGACGATCCGCGCCAGCGCCGTGGACGACGGCGCCGTACGCGCCTCGGCCAATGTCGTCCTGCCGGTGGAAACCTCAGCCGCGCCGCTGCGCCTGGCCATCGCCCGGACCCGCGCGATGTCCGGCCAGGTCGCGATTGACGGTCAGATCCAGCCTATCTGGGACCTGTTCCTGGGCGGCGAGCGCAGCCTGGCGGGCCAGGTCGACGGCCAGGCCACCCTGGCCGGCACCCTGAACGCGCCGCGCATCAACGGCCGGTTCGACCTGACGCAGGGCAGCTATCGCGAGAACGCGGTCGGGCTGGTGCTGGGCGACCTGACGCTGCGGACCGCCTTCGACGACACCACCGCGGTCATCGAGGCCTTTTCGGCCAACGACGGCGCCGGCGGCACGGTCACGGGCCAGGGCCGTATCGGCCTGAGGCAGGGGTCCGGCTCCACCGCCCAGCTGACGCTTCAGCGCTTCCGCGTCATCGACAACGACTTGGCCGAGGCCCGCGCCTCTGGCCCCATCACCATCGTCCGCGGCCAGGACGGCAACATCCTGCTGGGCGGCCGGATCAACGTCGACGAGGCCCGCATCGAGCCCGAGGTGCCCGGCGCCACCGGCATCGTCTCGATGGACGTGGTCGAGATCAACCGACCCGGCGGCGACCCGGTCGAGACCGAGCAGCGCGCCCGCGGCCCGCAGATCGGAATGGACATCGCCCTGCGCTCCACCGGCGGCAAGGCTCGCGTCACGGGACGCGGTCTGAACGTGATCCTGGACGTCAACGCCCGCGTGCGCGGCACCGTCGCCCAGCCCCAGCTGACGGGCACGGCCAACGTCGTCCGCGGCGACTATGAGTTCGCCGGCAAGCGCTTCGTCTTCGACGAGGACGGCCGCGTGACCCTGTCGACCGACCCCGCCCAGATTCGCCTGAACCTGTCGGCGGTGCGCGAGGACCCGGCGCTGACGGCTTCCATCGACGTGACCGGCACGGCGGCCGAACCGCGCATCGCCCTGACCTCCACTCCGTCCCTGCCGCAGGACGAAATACTGTCCCAGGTGCTGTTCGGCCGCTCGGCCTCGCAGCTGTCGGCGTTCGAGGCGGCCCAGCTGGCGGCCGGGGTCGCGGCGCTGGCGGGCGGCGGCGGCTTCGACGTGATCGGCAATCTGCGGGAACTGGCCGGACTGGACCGACTGTCCTTCGGCGGCGAGGCCAGCGCGCTGACGGTCGCGGGCGGCCGCTACATCACCGACGACATCTATCTGGAAGTCATCGGCGGCGGCGAAGGCGGAGCGGCGGTCAAGGTCGAGTACCAGCCGCGTCGCAACCTTGCCATCAGCTCCCAGGTCGGCGGCCAGGGCGACACCAGCCTGTCGATCCGCTGGCGCCGCGAAAGCCGCGAGGCCGGCGCCCGCCGCGACCGCCGGCCGAACCGGAACTAGAGTTTCACGACCTCGCCGTCTTCCTTGGTGAAGACGGCGGGCGGATTGTCCAGCAAAGGCAGGACCGCCTCCGACGGGCGACACAGACGAACGCCCTTCGGCGTCTCGACGATGGGGCGGTTGACCAGGATCGGATGCGCCAGCATGGCCGCGATAAGCGTTACGTCATCGACGTCGGGCGCCGTCAGGCCCAGTTCCTCGGCCGGGGTTCCCTTTACGCGAAGCAGGCCCTTGAGCCCCTCCCCCGATTGGTCCGCCAGACGTTCCAGGGTCGCGCGCTCCCAGCCGGTCTTCAGATATTCGACCACGACCGGCTCTTCGCCGCCCTGACGGATCATCTCCAGGACGTTGCGCGAGGTGCCGCATTTCGGATTGTGCCAGATGGTGATGGTCATGGATGGCTCCTGCCTGCGGAAGATTGGCGGGCGGCGACGCGCCGAACGGCCGGTCCGGCTTCGTACCAGCCCTTGGACCGGTTCACGATCCACACGACCGACAGCATGACGGGCACCTCGATCAGGACGCCGACCACCGTCGCCAGCGCCGCGCCCGACCCGAGGCCGAACAGGCTGATCGCGGCCGCGACGGCCAGTTCGAAGAAGTTTGACGCCCCGATGAGGGCCGAGGGCCCCGCCACGCAGTGCGCCTCGCCGCTGATCCGGTTCAGGCCATAGGCGAGGCCCGCGTTCAGATAGACCTGGATCAGGATGGGCACGGCCAGCAGGGCGATGACCAGCGGCTGTTCGATGATCTGTTCGCCCTGGAATCCGAACAGCAGCAACAGGGTCGCCAGAAGCGCGACGATGGACACCGGCCCCAGCCAGGCCAGCGCCTTCTCCAGGCCCGCCTCGCCGTTTCTGGCCAGCAGGACCCTGCGCAGACCCTGGGCGACCGCCACGGGGATCAGGATGTACAGCGCCACGGACAGAAGCAGCGTCGCCCACGGCACGGTGATCGCCGCCAAGCCGAGCAGCAGACCGACGATCGGCGCGAAGGCGATCACCATGATCGCATCGTTCAGCGCCACCTGGCTGAGGGTGAAATGCGGCTCGCCGTCCGTCAGCCGGCTCCAGACGAAGACCATGGCGGTGCACGGCGCCGTCGCCAGGATGATCAGGCCAGCGATATAGCTTTCGATCTGCGTCTCGGGCAGCAGGGGCCGGAACAGCCAGCCGATGAACAGCCACCCGAGCAGCGCCATCGAGAAAGGCTTGACCGCCCAGTTGACGAACAGGGTCGCGCCGATCCCCCGCCAATGGCGGGCCACGCCGCCCAGGGCCGCGAAATCGATCCGCAGCAGCATCGGAATGATCATCAGCCAGATCAGCACCGCGACGGGCAGGTTGACGTTGGCGACCTCAAGCGCCGCCACGGCCTCGAAGGCCTGAGGCGCGGCCCAACCCAGACCGACCCCGACGACGATGCACAACGCCACCCAGAGCGTCAGCCAGCGCTCGAAAACGTTCATGCTCGTCCCCCTTCGGCACAGCAGGCGCGCTGGACGACCTCGGCTAGCGGCGCGCAGATTTCCGCGCGCCCGCCGCAGCAGTCCTCGACCAGGAAGGCCAGCAACTCGCGCGTCCGGTCATAGTCGGCGGCGTAATAGATCGCGCGACTGTCGCGCCGCGACGTCAGCAGGCCCGCGCGGCTTAGAACCGCCAGATGGCTGGACGTCGTATTGGCTGGCGCGGCGATCGCCTCGGCGATATCTCCGGACCGGACCCCTTCGGGCCCCGCCTGAACCAGCAGGCGAAAGATCGCCAGCCGCGCGGGCGAGGCCAGCGCCGAAAAGGCGCCTATGGCTTGTATCGATTCCATATTTCTATGATGATGGAAATATGGATCAACGACAATCCCCAACCGACGATGTTCCCGCGGTGGACGAAGCCCGTTTCATTTCGCCCACGGCGACCGCGCTGACGCCATCGCGCCGCTTCGATCACCCGCCGCGCTTTCTGCTGCTCTATGGATCGCTGCGCGAGCGATCCTACAGCCGGCTGTTGATCGAGGAGGCCGACCGGCTGCTTCGCCGCATGGGTGGCGAGACGCGCATCTTCGATCCGCGCGGCCTGCCGCAGCCCGACGGGGTCGAGCCGGACCATCCCAAGGTCGCCGAACTGCGCGCCCTGTCCTTGTGGTCCGAAGGTCATGTCTGGTGCAGCCCCGAGCGCCACGGCGCCATGACGGGCGTGTTCAAGAGCCAGATCGACTGGCTGCCGCTGGAGTCCGGCGGCGTGCGGCCGACGCAGGGACGGACGCTGGCGGTGATGCAGGTCAACGCCGGGTCGCAGTCGTTCAACACCGTCAACCAGTTGCGCGTGCTGGGCCGCTGGATGCGGATGCTGACCATCCCCAACCAGTCGTCGGTCGCCAAGGCGTATGACGAGTTCGACGAGGCCGGCCGAATGAAGCCGTCCGCCTACTACGACCGGCTGGTCGATGTGATGGAGGAGCTCTATCGCTTCACGCTGCTGACGCGGGAGATCGCCGGACCGCTGGTCGATCGCTACAGCGAACGGCGGGCGCCCGAGGTTCAGATTCGCCTTTGAGGAACAGGAAAGGCGGCAAGGATCGCCCACGACGGCGGTCGACGCGACGGGTCCCGGGGTCGATTTTGGCTCGCCTTCACCTTTGCGGCGGGGCGGTCTAGGGTCGGGCGGCATGCGGATATCTCCAGACGACCAGACCGTGCTCGACCACGTCGCCGCGCGCCGCGACGCCATCATCGGCCGCACCATCGACTGGGCCAACATCAACTCCGGCAGCCGAAACGCCGCCGGGCTGAACGCGGTGCTGGACGCATTGGAAACGACGGTCCGCGTCCTGCCCGCCCACGTCGAACGCGTCCCCACGCAAGGCTCGACCACCGTCGCCGACGACGGCTCGGTGCGGACCGAGGCCCATGCCGACGCCCTGAAGATCACGGTCCGTCCGGACGCGCCGATCCAGGTCGTGCTGACCGGCCACTACGACACCGTCTTCCCGGCCGACAGCCGCTTCCAGACCGTGGCCACACGAGCCGACGGCGCGCTGAACGGCCCCGGCGTGGCCGACATGAAGGGCGGGATCAGCGTGCTGCTGGCGGCGCTGGAGGCGTTCGAGACCCACCCCGACCGCCACGGCGTCGGCTGGACCGTGCTGCTCAGCCCAGACGAAGAGATCGGCTCGCCCGCCTCCGCCCCCCTGCTGGCCGAACTGGGCGCGCGGGGACACGTAGGCCTGACCTATGAGCCGGCGTTGGCCGACGGAACGCTGGCGGGGGCGAGGAAGGGCAGCGGCAACTACCACCTGATCGTCGCGGGCCGGGCCGCCCATGCCGGCCGCGCCTTCGAGGAAGGCCGCAACGCGGTGGCCGGCGCGGCCATCATCGCCGCCGCCCTGCACGGCCTGAACGGCCGGCGCGAAGGCGTGACCGTCAATGTGGCCAAGATTTCGGGCGGAGGCGCGCTGAACGTCGTGGCCGACAAGGCCGTGGTCCGGTTCAACGTCCGCGTGCCGGACAAGGCCGCTGCGGACTGGATCGACGCCTCGGTGCGCGCCATCGCCGCCGCCCCGTCGTTCGAGGGGCTGACGCTGGATCTGCATGGCGGCTTCACCCGCCCGCCCAAGCCGATGGACGCCGCCCAGACCGCCCTGTTCGAGGCGGTGAAGGCAGCCGGCGCCCTGTTGGGCCAGCCCATCGCCTGGAAATCCTCCGGCGGGGTGTGCGAGGGCAACAATCTGCACGCCGCCGGCCTGCCCAATATCGACACCCTGGGGGTGCGCGGCGGCGACATCCATTCGGACCAGGAGTTCGCCTGGCCCGACAGCTTCGTCGAACGCGCCCAGCTCAGCGCCCTGATCCTGTGCAAGATCGCGTCGGGCGAGATCGACGCGGCCAAACTGAAATCCCTGCGGATGGAAACCCTCTAGAATGCTCGTCGTCCGTCCCGCCGGCCCCGCCGACCTCGATCACCTGCTGGAACTGGCCATCCTGTCCGGACCCGGCTTCACCAGTCTGCCCGAAGACCCCGACGCCCTGTCCGACCGGCTGGAGCTCAGCCAGGCCAGCTTCCGGGGCGAGGTTCCGTGGCAGGAGGCCTGGTACACCCTGATGCTGGAAGACGGCGACACGGGCGACATCGACGGCGTCGGCTCGGTCAAGGCGACGGTGGGGCTGAAACGGCCCTTCTTCTCGTTTCGGGTGGTGAACAATACGGCGTCATCGCCATCGCTGGGGGTCAAGCTGGATCACCAGACCCTGGTGCTGGTCAATGAATGCACCGGCTGGACCGAGGTGGGGTCGCTGTTCCTCAAGGCCGACCGGAGGAAGGGCGGCGCGGGCCGCCTGCTCAGCCAGTCGCGCTATATGCTGATCGGCGCCCAGCCCGAGCTGTTCGCCGACAATGTGCTGGCCGAGCTGCGCGGGGTGTTCACGCCGGACGGCGCCTGCCCCTTCTGGGACCATGTGGCGCACAAATTCTTCCCGATGGAGTTCGACGACGCCGATCGGATGACCGGATCGACCGACAAGCAGTTCATCCTCGACCTGGCCCCGCGGCACCCGATCTACGTCGAACTGCTGCCCGAGCCGGCCCGCGCCGTGATCGGCAAGGTGCATCCGCAGGGCGTGCCCGCCATGGCCCTGCTGGAAAGTGAAGGTTTCCGGCCCAATGGATTGGTGGACATCTTCGACGCCGGGCCGACCGTGTCGTGCGGACGCGACAACATCCGCACGGTCCGCGATGCGCGGCGCCTGACGGTCGAGGTCGTCGGATCGGTCGATGCCGAGCTGCCGGCCCTGATTTCGACCGACAGCATCGCCGCCTTCCGCGCCGTCCGCGCCCGCGCCGATATCGACGGCGACATCGCTCGCCTGACCGCCGAAACCGCCGCCGCCCTCAAGATCAAGGCCGGCGCCACCGTTCGCGTGAAATCATGACCCTGTTCAAATCCACCGACCCCGCCACCGAAGCCACCAACTGGGAGGGCGAGGCCGCCACCCCCGCCCAGGTCCAGTCCGCCGTGGACGCCGCCCGCGCCGCCTTCCCCGCCTGGGCCGATGCGCCGCGCGCCGACCGGATCGAGGCGGTCAAGCGCTATCAGGCCGTGCTGAAGGCGCGCGCGCCCCAGATCGCCGAAGCCATCGCCCGCGAGACGGGCAAGCCGCTGTGGGAGACCAAGACCGAGGCCGCCGCCATGATCGGCAAGGTGGACATCTCGATCCGCGCCTATGACGAACGCACCGGCGAGCGGACCAGCGACACGGCCTTCGGGCGCGCGACCCTGAGGCATCGGCCGCACGGCGTTGCGGCGGTTCTGGGCCCGTTCAACTTCCCCGGCCATCTGCCCAACGGCCATATCGTCCCGGCCCTGCTGGCCGGCGACACGGTCGTGTTCAAGCCGTCGGAGGAGACGCCTCTGGTCGGCCAGGTGATGGCCGAGGCCTTCGCCGCCGCCGACCTGCCGACCGGCGTGGTCAATGTGGTCCAGGGCGGGCGCGAGACGGGCGCCGCCTTGCTGGACGCCGGGATCGACGCCCTGATGTTCACCGGCTCGGGCGCGGCGGGCGCGCATTTCCGCAGGAAGTTCGCGGACGATCCGCACGTCATCCTGGCGCTGGAGCTGGGCGGCAACAATCCGCTGGTGGTGTGGGATGCGGCGGACGCCGAGGCCGTCGCCGGCATCGCAGTGCAGTCCGCCTTCATCACCACCGGCCAGCGCTGCTCGTGCGCACGGCGGCTGATCGTGTCGGAAGGGCCGCAGGGGGATGCGGTCATCGAAGCGATCGCCGCCCTGTCCGACCGCCTGATCTTCGGTCCGTGGGACAGCGATCCCGAACCCTACGCCGGGCCGCTGATCTCGGCGCGCGCGGCGGACGCGGCGTTGAAGGCTTTGCAGGAACGGATCGACCTGGGCGCCAAGGTCATCCGCGCCTCGGGTCCGGTCGCCAATCTGCCGGGCGCCTTCGTCAAGCCGGCCCTCATCGACGTGACCGGGATCGACGTCCCGGACGAGGAGATGTTCGCCCCCTTCCTGTCGGTGATGCGCGTCCCGACCTTCGACGCCGCGATCCAGGCGGCCAATGCGACCCGCTACGGCCTGTCCGCCGGCTTGGTCAGCGACGATCCGAAGAACTGGGACCATTTCATCCGCCGCATCCGCGCGGGCGTGGTCAACTTCAACCGTCCGACCACCGGCGCCGCCGGCGACATGCCGTTCGGCGGCCTGGGAGCCAGCGGCAACCACCGGCCCAGCGCCTATTATGCTGCGGATTACTGCGCCTATCCGGTCGCCAGCTTCGAGGCCGACGCGGTCGCGAACATCGAGGGCGAGATCAAGGGGTTGCGATGACCCACGCCGTCGAAGCCAACGCGGACGGCCTGATCGGGCCGACGCACTCCTACGCCGGGCTGTCGCCGGGCAATCTGGCGTCCAGCCTGAACAAGGGCGAGGCGTCGAATCCGCGTGCGGCGGTCCTGCAGGGCCTCGACAAGATGAAGACCCTGGCGGACCTGGGCCTGCCCCAGTTCGTCCTGCCGCCGCATGAACGGCCCAACATCCCCTTCCTGAGGACGCTGGGCTTTTCCGGTTCGGACGCCCAGGTGCTGGAGCGGGCCTGGAAGGATGCGCCGTCCTTCGCCGCCGCCGCCTGTTCGGCCTCGCCCATGTGGGCCGCCAACGCCGCGACGGTGACGCCGAGCGCCGACGCCGCCGACGGCCGGGTGCATTTCACCCCCGCCAATCTGGTCACCAACCTGCATCGGTCGCTGGAACATCGGCAGACGAAGCGGGCGCTGGACGCCCTGTTTCCCGACCCGGCGCGGTTCGCCGTCCACGACGCCCTGCCTTCGGTCGCCCATTTGGCCGACGAAGGCGCCGCCAACCATGTCCGCCTGTGCGCCGAACACGGCGCGCCGGGCGTCAACCTGCTGGTGTGGGGGCGCGACGCCTTCACGCCTTGGGACGGCCCCTACCCCGCCCGTCAAACGCGCGAGGCGTCCCAGGCGATCGCCCGCCGTCACGACGCATCCGGCGTCGTGCTGGCTCAACAGTCCAAGGCGGCCATCGCAGGGGGAACCTTCCACAACGACGTGGTCTGCGTGGGGGCGCTGGAGACGCTGTTCTTCCACGACCTGGCGTTCGAGGACGCGGCTGGGACGCAGGCCGCCATTCGCCACGCGGCCAAGGGTCTGTTCGAGCCGATCTTCGTGGAGGTGTCGTCCGCCGACCTGCCGCTGGCCGATGCGATCAGCAGCTATCTGTTCAACTCCATGCTGGTGCAGATCCCGGGTGAGGACCGCCTGACCCTGATCTGTCCGACCGAAACCCGCGACAATCCGCGCAGCCATGCGGTCGCCCAAGGCCTAGCCGCCTCCAACGGCCCCATCGGCCGCGTCCGGTACGTCGATGTGCGCCAGTCGATGCGCAACGGCGGCGGGCCGGCCTGCCTGCGCCTGCGCGTGGTGCTGACCGACGAAGAGCTGGCGGCCGTCAATCCTTGCATGCGGCTGAACGACGAGCTTCACGGCGCGCTCAGCGTCTGGGGCGCGACCTGGTATCGCGACCAGCTGCGTCCCGCCGACCTGGCCGATCCGCAGCTCCTGGCCGAGAGCCGGGGCGCACTGGACGAGCTGACCCAGATCCTTGGCCTTGGCGGCGGCTTCTACCCCTTCCAACGGACCTGAGCGAGCGCCTTCATAACCTCAACTTATGGAGAGGACAAAAAGATAACGCTTACCCTATCCACGAGCCTTTGATACCTCTTGTCGAGCCACGAACGCGGGAAGGTCATCCCGCGCCCCCGCCACACCCCACGGGGCCGACGACAGGAGAGCGAAATGGACGGAAGCGACAACAAACCCACCGGCGGCTGCCCTGTGACGGGCGCGGGCGCGCCCAAGCCGCCGACCGCGCGCGGCCGCAACAACCGTGATTGGTGGCCCAATGCGCTGAACATCAAGGTGCTTCACCAGAACGTCGATCCGGCCAATCCGATGGGACCGGGGTTCAACTACCGCGACGAGTTCCGCAAGCTGGACCTGAAGGCGATCAAGGCCGACCTGACCGCCCTGATGACCGACAGCCAGCCGTGGTGGCCGGCCGACTGGGGTCACTACGGCCCCTTCTTCATCCGCATGGCCTGGCACAGCGCCGGCACCTACCGCACCGCCGACGGGCGCGGCGGCTCTTCCTCGGGCACCCAGCGGTTCGCGCCGCTGAACAGCTGGCCGGACAACACCAACCTGGACAAGGCGCGGCGCCTGCTGTGGCCGATCAAGCAGAAGTATGGCAACCGCATCTCCTGGGCCGATCTGATGATCCTGACGGGCAACGTCGCCCTGGAGTCGATGGGCTTCAAGACCTTCGGCTTCGCCGGCGGCCGCGAGGACGTGTGGGAGCCTGAAGAGGACATCTACTGGGGCGCCGAGGACGAATGGCTGGCCGACAGCAAGCATGCCTCGACCCGCTATTCGGGCGAGCGTGAGCTGGAGAACCCGCTGGCCGCCGTGCAGATGGGCCTGATCTACGTCAATCCGGAGGGGCCGGACGGCGTGCCCGATCCGGTCGCCTCGGGCCGCGACATCCGCGAGACCTTCGGCCGCATGGCCATGAACGACGAGGAGACGGTGGCCCTGGTCGCGGGCGGCCACACCTTCGGCAAGTGCCACGGCGCCGGCGACGCGCGCCTGATCGGGCCCGAGCCGGAGGGCGCCGACATCGCCGCGCAAGGGTTGGGCTGGCACTCGACCCACGGCACGGGCATGGCCGGCCACACCATCACCTCGGGCATCGAAGGCGCCTGGACCCCCACGCCGACCCAGTGGGACATGAGCTATTTCGACATGCTGTTCGGCCACGAGTGGGAGCTGACCAAGAGCCCCGCCGGCGCCCATCAGTGGCGGCCCGTCGATCCGGCGGCCCACGAGCTGGTGCCCGACGCCCATGACGGGGTTAAGCGCAATCCGCCGATGATGACCACGGCGGACATGGCGATGCGGATGGACCCGATCTACGAAAAGATCTCGCGCCGCTTCCACCAGAACCCGGATGAGTTCGCCGACGCCTTCGCCCGCGCCTGGTTCAAGCTGACCCACCGCGACATGGGGCCGACCGACCGCTATCTGGGCGCGGAAGTGCCGCAGGAGGTCCTGCTGTGGCAGGACCCCATCCCGAAAGCCGACTACGCCACCATCGACGCGGGGGACGTGGACGAACTGAAAGCCAAGATCCTGGCGTCGGGCCTGTCGGTCGGCGAGCTGGTCGGCGTGGCCTGGTCGGCGGCCTCGACCTTCCGGGGATCGGACAAGCGGGGCGGCGCCAACGGCGGCCGCATTCGCCTGGCCCCGCAAAAGGACTGGGCCGCGAACGAACCGGCGGTTCTGGCCAAGGTGCTGAAGGTGCTGGAAGGCGTTCAGGCCGAGTTCAACGCCAAGGGTTCCGGCGGCAAGCAGGTCTCCATCGCCGACCTGATCGTGCTGGGCGGCACGGCGGCCGTCGAGAAGGCGGCGATCGACGCGGGCCATCCGGTCGAGGTGGTCTTCACCGCCGGCCGCACGGACGCCTCTCAGGACCAGACCGACGTGGAGAGCTTCGGCGTGCTGGAGCCGCTGAACGACGGCTTCCGCAACTATCACGGCCGCCGCTTCACCCTGACGCAGGAAGAGCTGCTGATCGACCGCGCCCAGCTGCTGACCCTGACGGCGCCGGAGCTGACCGTGCTGGTCGGTGGCCTGCGCGCCCTGGGGGCCAATCACGGCGCGTCCAACCTGGGCGTCTTCACCGACCGTCCGGGCGTGCTGACCAACGACTTCTTCGTCAACCTGCTGGACATGAAGACGGTGTGGAAGGCCAAGGACGACAGCGAGCAGGTCTTCGAGGGCCACGACCGCCTGTCGGGCGAGCTGAAATGGACCGGGACGCGCGCCGACCTGATCTTCGGCTCCAACTCCCAGCTGCGCGCCATCGCCGAGGCCTATGCCGCGGCCGACGCCCAGAAGAAGTTCGTGCGCGACTTCGCCCGCGCCTGGACCAAGGTCATGAACCTGGACCGGTTCGACCTGCTGAAATAGGCGGACGGACGACGGGCGCGGCGGTGAGCGCTGCGCCCGTCGCTTGCCTTTTTAGGCCGCGAACCGACCGCCCTTGGCGGCGTATGCCTGTGTGCCGCGCGTGAACACGTGGTCGCCGGGCAGGACGGTCTCGATGCCGATGTCCGGCTGGCCCTTCAACCGCTCATAGACGGGCCCGAAGTCCTTCAGCGTCTCGTCCTTCAGCGCTTCCAGGCCGTCGATGACGAAATAGACCTGCTGGAAGTCGTCGATCCGGTAGAGGGTCCGCATCACCCGCTCCAGGTCGAAGCCGATCCGGTTGGGCGACGGGTCGTCCAGGGCGAAGACGCTTTCCGTCGCCGAGGACACGATGCCGGCGCCATAGATGCGAAGGCCGTCGGCCTCCTTCATCAGGCCGAACTCGACGGTGTACCAGTACAGGCGCGCCAGATTCTGGAGCATGCCCAGGCCGGCGGCGCGCTGACCGCCCTTGCCGTAGGCTTCCATATAGGCCGCGAAATCCGGGTCGGTCAGCATCGGCACATGGCCGAAGACATCGTGGAAGATGTCGGGCTCCTGCAGGTAGTCCAGCTGGTCCGGCTTCCTGATGAACTGGCCCGAGACGAAACGGCGGTTGGCCAGGTGATCGAAGAAGACCTCGTCGGGAACCAGGCCCGGCACGCACACCACCGTCCATCCGGTCAGGGCCTGGAGCTTGGGATTTATGACGTCGAAGTCGGGAATGCCGCCAGCGTTAAGGTCCAGCGCCTTCAGCCCGTTCAGGAAGGCTTCGCAGGCGCGCCCCGGCAGGATCTCCATCTGGCGCGCGTACAGCGTGTCCCAGGTCTGGTGCTCGACGGCGGTGTAGGCGGCCCAGTTCTGGGGGATGGTCCAGTCGGCGGCGGCGCCTTCCGGCGGCTGTTCGAAGACATGCTCGAAATCGGACATGGAGCGCGTTTCCTCTTTTGTCCGCATATAGCCCTCGGCCGCCGTCGGTTCCAACCGTCAGTGCAGCCGCATGTCCAGCGGGGCGTGGTGACCGTCGGCGTCGACGGTGAACCAGCGCTTTTCGTCCGCGCGGGTCAGGCGGCTGTCATCGTGCTCCAGCACGCCCTCGGCGGCATAGGCGACGAAGCCGCCGTCCTCGCCCATGGCGTAGACACGGTAGAAGGGCTGATCGGCCGACAGGTCGCCGGTGTCCGACGCGGGGCCATCGTAGCCGGCGTCCACATCCATGATCACGCCCCGAAAGGCGTCGTCGCGGTGGCGGACGACCTGGCCGATGTTGAAGCGGGCGATATGAATCCGGGTCATGGTCGATCTGATACGCCCCTGCATCTGAAGCGGACGCCCCCAAGGCCGTTCATCTTGCTGACAGAATGGCTTGGCGCGGACGATTCCGTCGCGCTAGGGTCGCGGAGACGGGCGCCGCTTCGGACCGCCCACATTGGATACGGCCCATGCCGGAGACCCACGGCGCGCCAAGACGGCGCGACGAGCGGTCCCAGCCTTCCCGGCAACGGGATGCGTCGGGTCGGGATGCGCCGCTCTATGGCGCGCTCGACCTGGGGACCAACAATTGCCGCCTGCTGATCGCGCGTCCCGCGCGTGAGGGCTTCCGGGTGGTCGACAGCTTCAGCCGCATCGTGCGCCTGGGCGAAGGTCTGTCGCGGACCGGGCGCCTGGATGACGGGGCCATGGACCGGGCGTATGAGGCGCTGGCCCTTTGCGCGGAAAGACTGGCCCGCAAGGGCGTCGACACAGACCGTCTCGCCGCGGTCGCCACCCAGGCGTGCCGGGCCGCCGACAACGGCGCCGCCTTCGTCGAACGGGTGCGGGCGGGGACCGGCCTGAGCCTGCGCATCATCGATCCGGCCGAGGAAGCCCGCCTTTCCGTCGAGGGGTGCATCAATCTGATCGATCCGGCGGCCGAGGCCGCGCTGGTCATCGACGTCGGCGGCGGCTCGACCGAGATGTCCTGGCTGCGTCGGGCGGGCGACGGCTATGAGACGGCCGGATGGATGTCGGCGCCCCTGGGCGTCGTGACCCTGGCCGAGCGCCACCCTGAACCGGCGGATTCTGGCGACGACTGGTACGAGGCGATGGTCGCCGACATGGGCGCGGCGATCACGGCCGGGGGCATCCGGCACGACGACATCCGCGCCTTGTTCGCGGCCGATCGGGCGCATCTGGTCGGCACGTCCGGGGCCATCACCAGCCTGGCCGGCATCCACCTGAAACTGCCCCGCTACAATCGCGACCGAGTCGATGGGCTGTGGATGACGCGCGCGGAATGCGAGGCGGCCGCCGACCGCCTGAAGGCGCTGGGGCCGTCCGGCCGTGCGCGCGAGGCCTGCATCGGTCCGGATCGCGCCGATCTGGTGCTGGCGGGCGCCGCGATACTGGAGGCCATCCAGCGCGCCTGGCCTTCCGAGCGCGTGCGCGTCGCCGATCGCGGCCTGCGCGAGGGCCTGCTTCTGCAGATGATGCGCGAGGCCCGCAGGCCCGCGCGGCGGCGGCGTCGGCGTGGCCGCTCTAGGGGGTCGGGGAAATCGGCCCCGTCGTCGCCGGCGTGATCCGCACCGGCAGGTCGATGTCGCAGATGGAGAAATCCGCGCCGCGCGCCTGACGCGCCCGCTCGGCCAGCGCCTGGAACGTCGGCGACGCAGTGTTGATGACGGCCACGGCGGGCCGGTCCCCCTCGGGCAGGTCGGCGGCCACTCGAACCCGGATCATGCGATCCGGATCGGGGACGACGCCATCGGGGGTGTCGCTGGCTTTCAGCGCGCGCACGACGTCCAGTCCGACCACCACCCGGCCCCAGACGGTGTAGCGCTTGTCCAGCGACGGATAGGGCTGACGCATCAGGAAGAACTGGCTGTTGGCCGTGTCGACGCCTTCATCGCGCGCCATGCCCGCCACACCGTGACAATAGACGCCCCACCCGTGCACCTTGCGGTCCGGCGTCCCGGCCATCAGGGCGTCGGGCTGCGTCTCCACCGGGACAGAGCCGACGAAGCCGCGCAACGAACCGGCCGGGGCCGAGACCGGAGTGAAGGCCATGTCCGGGCCGCGCCTGAAGGTGAACTCGGCCTTCAGGTCAGGATACCAGCTCTGTCCGTCGCCGGTGCCCAGCGGATCGCCGGTCTGGGCCATGAACCAGTCGATGACCCGGTGCCAGCTCAGATTGTCGTAGAAGCCGCGAGAGGCCAAAAGGCGGATGCGCTCGACGTGGCCGGGCGCCAGCGCCGGCGCCATCTCGACCAGGATCTGGCCGCGGCTGGTGTCGATGATCAGCAGATTCTCGGGCGCGATCGACCGCCACTCTCCGGGCGGCGCAGGCGGGGGCGGCGCGGCCGCCTCCTGGGCTGCGGCCGGCGACGCGACCACGGCGGCCGCCAGCAGGATGTCGCGAACTCTCATGCCCCTCGGTCCCCCTTGCTGAAAGCCGTCAGCCGCCGCTCACCTCGGCGGTCGGCTGGATGGCGCAAACGTTGGTCTGGCCGACGGCCTGCGCTGCGGCCACGGCGGCGGCGGCGGTCTGCACCCGGACGGTCGGGCGCTCGCCTTCGGGCAGGGCGGAGGCCATGCGGACGCGGGTCATGACGTCGGGATTCGCCACCTTGCCGTCCTCCGCTTCGGACCCGGCGTTGAGGGTCCGCAGGGTCTCCTGGCCGGACAGGACGCGGCCGAACGCGGTGTACTGGCCGTTCAGGATGTCGCGCTCGCCGGTCATCAGGAAGAACTGGCTGTTGGCGCTGTCCGGCGAGCCGGCGCGGGCCATGCCCAAGACGCCGGTGCAGAACAGACCGCCCGCATCGACCTTGAAGTCGGCCGTGATCATCATCTGGGCGTCCGGCTGGGTCTGAACCGGCAGGGCGCCGACCAGACCGACCAGGCCGCTCGCCGTCGGCAGTCGCGCGAAGGCGGCGTCGGCGCCGCGACGGAAGCTGAACTCCGCCTTCAGGTCCGGCAGGTCGCTGCCCCCCTGCCCGGTTCCCTGCGGATCGCCCGTCTGGGCCATGAAGTTGGGAATGACGCGGTGGAACTTCAGCCCGTCGTAGAAGCCCTGGTTCGCCAGGGTGCGGATGCGCTCGACATGGTTGGGCGCGGCCAGCGGCGACACCTCGACCAGCACCCGCCCCTTGGCGGTGTCGATCACCAGGAGGTTCTCGGGCGCGACCGTGCGCCAGTCCGAAGCGGCCTGCGCCAGTGCCGACGCAGGCAGCGTCATCGGAGCGGCGACGGCGAGAACGGCGGCCGCCGCGGCCATAAGCTTGAAAGGCATACGCGAGATCATCCCTTGGTCCTGACCTTCGCCCGCACCTGTTCGGCCACGGCCGGGCTGACGAAGCTTTCGATATTCCCGTTCAGACGGGCGATTTCCTTGACCAGCCGCGAGGCGATAGCCTGATGCCGCGGGTCGGCCATCAGAAAGACGGTCTCGATGTCCTGATTGAGGCGCTGGTTCATGGCCGTCATCTGGAACTCGTATTCGAAGTCGGCGACCGCGCGCAAACCTCGGATGATGACGCTGGCGCCGACCTCCTCGGCGAAATGCATCAGCAGCGTGGAGAAGGGCTGCACCACGATGTCGCCGCCGATGGCCGCCATCTCGGCGCGCACCATCTCGACCCGCTCGTCCGTCGAGAACAGCGGGCCCTTGTCGTCGTTCTGCGCCACGCCGATCACGACGCGGTCCACCAGCTTCAGCGCCCGCTTGATGATGTCGGTGTGGCCGTTTGTGACCGGGTCGAAGGTGCCCGGGTAAAGTCCTATGCGCACGGCGTGTCTCCCCAGCCTGTCGCCTGCTTGTCGGGATCGTTTAGCAGGTGCGAAATCAGCGGCCTAGCCGGCTGACGCCTTCGTCATCGCGACGGTTTCAGATGGGCTGCGGCGGGCTGGACGCCCAGGCCGCCTCCAACAGGTCCAGCAGGGCCGGACGACCAGCAAACGCCACGTCATCGATTGCGGTGACCGGACAGACCGGCGTGGCGCTGTTGCAGAGAAAGGCGCCGTCGAAGGTCGCGACTTCGTCCAGCCGGACCGGCCGCGTCTGTTGGGACACGCCCATCCGATCCAGCCCCTGCGCGATGAGGGCCTGGGTGACGCCTGCCAGCATCGGCGCCTGGGGCCAGGTCACGGCGTCATCGCGCAGGAAGCCGATGTTCCACAACGTTCCCTCGGAGACCCAGTCCTCGGCGTCGATGAAAAGGGCGTCGTCGAACCCCTTCTCTCGCGCCGCACGCCGGGCCCGCGTCAGGTCCATCGTCGCCACATGTTTCAGGTGGGGCGTCGGACGGCAGTGGGCCAGGGCGGTCACCCGCACGCTGGCGGCCAGCGGCGGCGGCGGCGGCGAGGCGACGGTCATCACCTTGGGACGCCCGATGTAGGACGGCGCGCGGTGGCCGATTTCAGGCGAGAACAGGCTGAGGCGCAGCCAGCAGGCGTCGCGGCCGGCGACGGCGACGGCCATCAGGCGGCGGAACTCGGCCTCGCCGGGGCTTTCGCCGAACAGTTCCACGGCGGCCCGGTCGAGGCGGGCGAGGTGGAGATCGAGCCCCCTGGCCGCGCCGTTCTCGACGCGGAAGGAGGTATAGGCGCCGTAGTTGACCAGGGCCTGGTGGGCGAGGTCGTCAGGGGCGGCGGGGAGGCCGTCGATCAGGATGTCCGACTTCAAACGATCCTCCCCTTCCCCGCTGCGCGATGGAGGATCAGATGTCTCCGCCTTCGTCTGCGACATCCGCCTCATTCGATCCGCCGCTTTCCGGCAGGCGTTCGACCGAGACGACCTTCTCGTCCTTGCCGGTGCGGAAGATGGTGACGCCCTGGCTGGCGCGGCCGACGATGCGGACCTGATCCATGCGGGTGCGGATCATCTGACCGCCCGAGGTGACCAGCAGCAGATCGTCGGTCTCCTCAACCGGGAAGGCGGCGGCCAGGCGCGTGCCGGCGCGACCGCCCAGGCCGTGGGCCGTAAGGCCCTGGCCGCCGCGACCGGTGCGGCGATATTCATAGGCCGAGGATCGCTTGCCGAAGCCCGTCTCGGTGACCGTCAGGATGAACTGTTCGGCGGCGCCCAGTTCGGCGATCCGCTCGGGCGAGATCGGGGCCTCGGCGACGTCGTCCTCGGCCTCGGCGGTCGGCGGCTCGTCTTCGCCCTCCGCGCCGGCCAGGGCCTTGCGCATGGCGTTGGCGTGTTTGACGTAGGCGGCGCGTTCCTCGGGCGTGGCGTCGACGCGGCCCAGGATGGCCATGGAGATGACCTCGTCGCCGTTCTGCAGGCGCACGCCGCGGACGCCGGTCGAATCCCGGCCCTTGAACACGCGCACGTCGTCGGCCTTGAACCGGATCGCGCGGCCCAGCGCCGTGGTCAGCAGCACGTCGTCGTCGGCCGTGCACAGGCCGACGCCGACCATGCGGTCGTCGCCTTCCAGCTTCATGGCGATCTTGCCGGCGCGGTTGACCGTGGCGAAGTCCGACAGCTTGTTGCGGCGCACGTCGCCCGAGCTGGTGGCGAACATGATGTCGTAGTCGCCCCAGGTCGTCTCGTCCTCGGGCAGGGGCAGCACATTCATGATGCTGTCGCCCGGCTCGATGGGCAGCAGGTTGACGAAGGCCTTGCCGCGCGACTGCGGATTGCCCAGCGGCAGACGCCAGGTCTTGAGCTTGTAGGCCTTGCCGTTGGTGGCGAAGAAGAGGACCGGCGTGTGGGTGGAGGCGCTGAACACGCCGGTGATGGCGTCTTCATCCTTCATCGCCATGCCGCTGCGGCCCTTGCCGCCGCGATGCTGGGTTCGATAGGCGTTCAGCGCCACGCGCTTGACGTAGCCGCCGTGGGTGACTGTGACGACCATGTCCTCGCGCGGGATCAGGTCCTCGTCCTCCATCTCGCCGTCGCCTTCCCCGATCAGGGTGCGGCGGGGCGTGGCGAACCTGTCCTTCACGTCGATCAGGTCGTCGCGAATGATGGCCAGGACGTTCTTACGGTCCGACAGGATGGTCAGGTGGCCCTGGATGGTGTCGGCCAGGCCGTGCGCCTCGCCGAAGATGTCGTCGCGGCCCAGGCCGGTCAGACGCGACAGGGTCAGCGCCAGGATGGCGCGGGCCTGTTCGTCGGTCAGGCGGATCTTGTCCCCCTCGACGATGACGGTGCGCGGGTCGGCGATCAGCTCGACCAGGGCCATCATGTCGCCGACCGGCCAGGCCTTGGCCTGCAGTCGCTCGCGCGCCTCGGCCGGATCGGCCGAGGACCGGATGATGTGAATGACCTCGTCGATATTGGCAACGGCGACGGCCAGGCCGACCAGGACGTGGCCGCGATCGCGGGCCTTGTTCAGCTCGAACTTGACGCGGCGGACCACCACCTCCTCACGGAAGTCGAGGAAGATCTGCAGCAACTGCCGCAGGCCCATCTGTTCGGGCCGGCCGTGGTTCAGCGCCAGCATGTTGACGCCGAACGAGCTCTGCATCGCGGTGTAGCGCCACAGCTGGTTCAGGATCACGTCGCCCGAAGCATCGCGCTTCAGCTCGATGACGATGCGCATGCCCTGGCGGTCGGATTCGTCGCGGACGTCCGAAATGCCTTCCAGACGCTTCTCGCGCACCATTTCGGCGATGCGTTCGATCAAAGTCTGTTTGTTGACCTGGAACGGCAGTTCGGTGACGACGATGGCCTCGCGATCCTTGCGGATCTCCTCGACCGAGGCGCGACCGCGCACCACCACCGAGCCGCGGCCGTCACGCAGGGCGTTGCGCGGCGCGGTGCGGCCCATGATTTCGCCGCCGGTCGGGAAGTCCGGACCCGGCACGATGTCCAGCAGCGTCTCGTCCGAGACGTCCGGATCATCCAGCAGCGCCAAGGCCGCATCCACGACTTCGCCCAGGTTATGCGGCGGGATGTTCGTCGCCATGCCGACGGCGATGCCGCCCGCGCCATTGACCAGAAGGTTCGGAATCCGGCTGGGCAGGACGACCGGCTCCAGCTCCTTCTCGTCGTAGTTCGGCTGGAAATCGACCGTGTCCTTGTCGATGTCGGCCATCAGGGCCGTCGCCGCCGGCGCCATGCGGCACTCGGTGTAACGCATCGAGGCGGGCATATCGCCGTCGACCGAGCCGAAGTTGCCCTGACCGTCGACCAGCATCAGCCCCATCGAGAAGGGCTGAGCCATCCGCACCAGGGCCATGTAGACCGAGGCGTCGCCGTGGGGGTGGAACCGGCCCAGCACGTCGCCGACCACGCGGGCGCACTTCGAATAGCTGCGCTCCGGCGTCATGTTCAGGTCGTGCATCGAATACAGGATGCGACGGTGAACCGGTTTCAGCCCGTCACGGGCGTCCGGGAGGGCGCGCGAAACGATCACGCTCATGGCGTAGTCGAGATACGAACGCTTCAGTTCGTCCTCGATCGTGATCGTGGAAATGTCGGAGCCGCCGCCTCGGCCGTTGATCGGGGTTGCGGCGTTTTCGTAGCTGTCGTCGGTCAAGGAAGCGTGGCTTTATGCGGCCGGAATCGGAACGTGATCCGCTGTGACGATTTCTAGCATTCCGGGGCTCGGGTGGCAAAGCAACGCCGCCATGAAAGCCCGTCTCTGAAAGGACTTTCCCAATGCGCCCTCAGCTTCGCGTCAATCGCCTCGCCGCCGCCCTGATGATCGCCGCTCCGCTCGGCCTGACCGCCGCCTGCGCCTCGACCGTCGAAGAGTCGCAGCTGTCGATGAACCGCGCTCCGGTGGGCGCAACCGGCCAGGCCGTGCTCATCAACGCCCAGGGCGTCGATATCGGCCGCGTCGACCTGCGCCAGGGGCCGACCGGCCTGTTGATCAAGGTCGAGGCCTCGGGCCTGACGCCGGGCTGGCACGGCATCCACATTCACGCCACGGGAGCCTGCGAGGCGCCCTTCACCTCGTCCGGCGCCCACATCAATCATGCCGAACCCAAGGCGCCGCACGGCCTGCTGAACACGGCGGGGCCCGACGACGGCGATCTGCCCAACGTCTACGCCGGCCCGGACGGCAAGGTGAACGCGGAGCTGTTCACCACCCACGCCCGCATATCGTCGCAAGGTCCCGGCCAGTGGCTGTGGGACCAGGACGGCTCGGCCATCATCATCCACGCCAATCCGGACGATCATAACAGCCAGCCCATCGGCGGCGCCGGCGACCGCGTGGCCTGCGCGGCGCTCAGCGCGAGCTGACGCCAGCCGGCTCAAGCAGGGCGAAGTCCGACGGCCCCAAAGATCAAGCCTTGGCGGCGCCGGCGCGCAGGCCGCGCTCCGCCAGGGCCACGACGGCCACCCCGCCCATCGCCAGGGCGGCGCCCGTCAGTATCTGCGGCGTCAGCACGTCGCCCATGAAGGCCCAGCCGATCAGGATGGTCACCACGGGCGTCGCCAGAAGATAGGGCGTGACACGCCCGGCCTCGCGCCGCTGAACCAGCCAGAACAGCAGGGTCGTGGCCAGAACCGACGAGACGATCCCGGCCCACAGCAGCGAGGCCCAGACCAGCGGCGTCGCCTGTCGGATCGCCTCGACCTGGTCGCGCTCGAACACGGCCGACCCAAACGCCATGACCGGAAGGGTGCCCGCCGCCAGCAGGCCCTGCATCTTCAGCGGCGGGATCGAGGTGGTCCGGCGCGCCACGACGGTCGTCAACGCCCAGGCCGCCCCGGCCGCTATGCCGACCAGGATGGCGCGCCAATCCTGCAAGGCGTGGGCGTCCAGCATCATCCAGCCCACCCCGGCGAAGGCGATGATCATGCCCGCCAGCGCCGCCTTGCCCAGCCGTTCCTTCAGCAGCAGGAAGGCGAACAGGGTCGTCAGCGGGATCCACAGCTGGTTGGCGACCGTCACGGGGCTGACATCCTGCGCCAGCCAGTAGGCGACATACAGCAGACCGTACTGCAGGGCGCCGCCGACGAAGACGATCAGCACCAGACTGCGCCAGTCCGGAAAGGGCGGCCGCACGAAGGGAAACAGACAGAGCGTCGCGATCAGGAACCGCAAGGCGCCGACCAGCAGCGGCGGCATGACCTCGGTGGCCAGCTTGCCCGCCGCATTGTTCACGCCCCAGGTGACGATGATCGCCAGGATGGCGGCCATCTCCAGCCCGGTCAGGGCGTGGGGCTTTGCGGGGGCTTCGACTTGGGTCATGACCGCCGTATGGCACGACGCGGCGGCCGCGTCGGCTCACTTTGAATGACCCCAGGTTTCGGCCTGCGTGGAGCCCCCGATCGGGCGTCGCAAGACGACGCCCGGCCCGTCCTAGAACGGGATGTCGTCGTTCAGGTCGTAGCTTTCCTTGGGGCCGCTCGGCTTGTTGGCGCCGCCGGTGGAGAAGCCCGAGGAATAGTCGTCGTCGCCGCGACCGCCACCGCCGCCATAGCCCCCCGACGCGCCGCCTTCCGAACGGCCGCCCAGCATGGTCAGTTCACCCTTGAAGCGGCTGACGACGATCTCGGTCGAATACTTCTCGACGCCTTGCTGGTCGGTCCATTTGCGGGTCTGGAGCGCGCCCTCGATGTAGACGGTCGAGCCCTTCTTCACATAGTTCTCGACGACCTTGACGATGTTGTCGTTGAAGATGACGACGCGGTGCCACTCGGTCTTTTCCTTGCGCTCGCCCGAGGACTTGTCGCGCCAGGTTTCCGAGGTCGCGATCGACAGGTTGGCGATGCGGTCGCCGTTCGGCATGGACCGGATTTCCGGATCGCGGCCCAGGTTGCCGACCAGAATGACCTTGTTGACGCTGCCCGCCATGGGATTCCCTTTTCGCATGGGCCGACGACTCGGTCGCCGCGCCCGAAATTCAGCCCGATCTCTTAAGGCGCAGACGACTTGTCGCCACCCCGCATTCGATCTCGGGCCCTCCAAACCGGTGGATTAAAGAATGTTCCACCTTTGTTCGCATCGCGCAAGGCCGATTACTGGCCCTCCGGCGCGGGCGCGACGGCGACGGGGCGGCCGGTGTCGTCGCGCGCGATGGCGCCGGGGATGGCCAGACGACCATCGCCGGTGCGGGCCATGGCGAAGAAGCGGCTGCCATTCAGGGACTGGCCGATCTTCACGCCCTCGCGGTCAACGAAGACGAACCGACCCTGGTAAGCGCCCGTGATCTCCTGGTTGGTTCCGCCCATGCGCAGGAAGCGCAACCGCATTTCCTCCAGCCGCGCGGCGCAGAACTCGATCTGGGCCTGATCGCGGGCCACGACCTCCAGGCGCGGGGCCTCGCCCTCGGGCGTGGCGACGAAGTAGCAGACCCCGGGCTCGAAGGTGAAATCGGGCTCGTTGCTGCACGCCCCCACCAGGGCGGCGCCGGCGACGGCGGCGAGGACGATGGAAGCGCGCATCAGTTCAGTCCCGGAAATTGGCAGTTGCGGTCCTGCTCCGCCAGAGTGCGGAAACGTGTGTTGTCGGCCGATTGTTCAACCCGACGCGGCACCAGGCGCAGCGTGGTGTCGCCCCAGCGGCCGTACAGGGCGTCGCCCGGACGCACGCAGGTCCCGGCGTAAAGCGCCTGAACGCAGGCGTTCAGGCTCATCCCGCTGGACAGCACGCGCCAGTCCGAACCGGTGTGGCGCAGGCAGGGGGTCGCGGCGGTGGCCGGCGCGGGGGCAGGACGCTGCGGGTCGTCTTCGGGCGTCGGCGGCGGCGCGGCCTCGGCCAGATCGACCGAAGGCGCTTGCGGCGGCGGGGCGAAGGCGGCGGTCGGGGCCGCCGCCAGGGCGCCCGTTTCGTCCAGGCCGACATCCAGCGCATCGGTGGCTAGTCCGTTGCGCTGGGCGCAGTCCGCCAGGGTGGCCATGCCGACGAACTGGCCGTCGACGAAGCAGCGCAGCTCGCGCGTCGGCTCCAGCGACGGCGCCTCGGCCAGATCGACCACCAGCCCGCCCTTGGAGGCCGGAGGCGCTTCCTCAGGCTGCTCGCCGCCGGTGAAGACCAGCGCCAGCACGACGGCGGCGACGATCACCACGGCGGCGCCGATGGCGATGATCACGCGATTGTCTTGAGGAAGGGCCATGCGACGGCTTTCACGGAGGGGGGACCGTCAATAACCCCGACCCGGCGCCGGCCGTCAACCGGGAAGCGTCGCCTCAGGCGGTCAGGCCGCCGAGCCGATCCAGCGCCGCCTGAAAGTTGGCCGCCTGGGTGTTGTAGTAGGCGGTCGATCCCCCCTTGCCGGTCAGGGAGTTGGTGATCTCGGTCGTCCGCGGCGCCAGGCCCTTGTAGGCCGACCGCACGGTGGAGATCGCCGCGGACAAGGCTTCGATCGCGGCCTTGATCGACTCCTTGCTGTTGAGATTCAGGTTGTTGGGCAAGGTCAGACCGAACGCCTTCTTGGCCTCGGCCTTGTCCTTGGAGTCCGTCGTGGGGCTGATAAGGCCAGGCGACAGTCCCAATGCGCCCAGCGCATCCTTGCCTGGCGCGCCCGACGAGATGACGGCGCCCGCCTTGTTGTCCTCGGCCGTGATTTCCAGGCGCTGCATGAAGGGCGCGGTCTTGTCGGTGACCACGGCGACTTTCAGCTGCCGCCCCGAGGCGTTGACGATCTTCTTGGCCAGGGTGTCCAGCGTGTCCTTGGCCGTGATCTCGACGGTGACGGCGCGCCCGCTGTTGCCGGGCGTGACAGTGAACTGGTCGCCGACGCGCAAGGCGGTGGCCTGGGTCAGTTGCTTGGCGTTGGTCTGCGAGATCGTCCCCTGCGGAAAGCCCCAGGCGGTCCAGAACGCTGGCGCCGCCCGACGCCACGGCGATCGTCGCCGGCCGGGCCTGACCGTTGTCGGCCGTCCAGGTCTGGCTCCACTCGGTCGCGCCCGTTTCCGGGTCCATCCGCATCAGATAGCCCTGGCTGGGATCCTCCTCGCCGGCGGCGGCGGCGCGGTTGGATCCGGTGATCCAGACCTTGCCGTCCTTGAACGCCACATCGGCCGCGCTGTCGTCGCCCGCGCCGCCGACGTAGGTCAGCCGGTCGCCGGCGGAAGGCTGAAGATCGCCCGACAGGACCGCGACGAACGCATCGGAGCCCCCGGCGTGGGCGTTGGTCGGCGTTCCGACATCCAGCGCGGCGTTCTCCGTCTGACCGGTCAGGATCACGCGGCCGTCGGCGACCGCGATCCCGGCGATCGAGCCCTGGGCCAGGCCCAGGTCGCGGGTCGCCGCCAGCGTGGGCGATCCGTCCGCGCCCAGGGTGAACTGGCGCACCATGATGCGGCCGTTCTCCACCCCCGCGGTGTAGAGATCGGCGCCCGAGACGGTCATGGCCTGGACGGAATCGTCGCCGACGCTTCCGAACTGCAGCGTGGAGGTCGACACGCCGACCTTGGGCGCGATCGGCGTCTGCTGTTGCTCGGTGAAGGTCTGGAGATAACTGTCCCAGCCGCCCTGGGCGACCGTTCCGGGCATGGCGGATTTGGCGCGTCCGGCGACATAGACCTGGCCGTCGGGCCCGAAGCTGACCGCCGTCGCCTCGTCCGCCGCCTTGGCCCCGCGCCTTTGGGTCCAGAGCTCCGCCCCCGCCGCGTCGAACACGGTCACGAAGCTGTCGGCCACGGTCGCATCCGCGCCGCTCTTGCCCGGTTCCAGCGCCCCGGTCACCGAGCCGGCGACGGCGACGCGGCCATCGGCGTCGATGGCGATGGCGAAGCCGCTGGCGTCGGACGCCGCGCCGAGCAGCTTGGTCGACAACAGGTTGCCCGCGGAGTCGTACTTCATCAGCGCCACGTCCCGCTGACCCTTGATCGGCTGGTTGGGGTCGCTGGACGTCATGTCCGCCACCACCCACAGCGTCCCGTCCGGCGCGACGGCGCTGGCCCGCACCGTCTCGACGCCTTCCGGCAGCGTCGTGCGGCCGACCTGCCCTTCGACCGCGAATGGATCAGCGATGGCCGCCGACGGCGCCGGCGCAGCCCCGCCGTCCGACTGGAATTTCAGCAGTTGGTCGGCGCCCTTGGCGCCTACGCCCTGGGTGACATAGATCGCATCGGAGACGGCGTCGGCGGCGAAGGAAACCGCCTCGCCGGCGGCGCCCTGGATTTCGAACGCCCATTGGTCCGGCCCTGCCGGCAGGGTGATGGTCTTGTCCCCGCTCTTGACGGTTTTCGGTTCTCCGGGGATCTGTTCGTAGGAGACGCGGGTGGCCACGCCGGCGTCGGCCAGCTTGCCGTTGATGTGTTCGGTGACGGCGCCGAAGGTGCGCGGCGTATCGCCCATGTCCGCCAGGTCGATCTGGATCGTGCGCGCCGCGGCGCCCTCGCCCACCGTCATGGTGAACCGAACATCGCCCGCGAAGGCCGCGACCGGCTCGGAGATGGCGCCGCTGTGGACCGGCTGTGAGACGAAGGTGGTGGAGGTTTTCTCGACCCCGGCGGTGGTCTTGACCTTGGTCGAAGACACGCCCTGCACCAGGTCGATGTCCTGGAACTTCGTCGTCGACAGCCAGTCGCTGATCTCCTGCAGCCCGCTGGAGAACCGCTTCGCCGTCTGGGACAGCTCGAGGGTGCTCAGCCCCCGCTCATTGGCCCGATCGGCCAAGGCGCTCAGCGTTTCCAGCCCCTGATAAAGCGCGAAAAGGCGCGTGTAGTCGGGCGAGGCGCCGGCCATGTCCAGATCGACGGCCGTTTCGTTGATCAGGCGACGGCCAGCCAGGGCCGAACGCACCAGATCGCTGGGCTTGGACGCCGTCTCGGGACTGGACCAGGGCGCCGTCGGCTGGGTCTTCTTGGGCGGGATGATCGCGGACGCGCCGCCGCCGGCCGCGGTCGAGGACGACGCGCCGAACAGGCCGAGCAGATAGCTCTGGTTGATCATCATCCGTCTCCGCGCCTCCAGTCTGCGCTGAGCCGCGATAACGGCGCGTTAACTGGCGCCTACCCCTGGAACAGGGACAGGATGACCTGCGGCGCCTGGTTGGCGATCGACAGCGCCTGGACGCCCAGTTGCTGCTGCACTTGCAGGGCCTGAAGACGAGCGCTTTCCTTGGCCAGGTCGGCGTCGACCAGGTTGCCGATGCCGGATTCCAGCGAGTCGGACAGCTTGCTGACGAAGACGGTGTGGCGCTCGATCTGCTTGGCCGCCGCGCCCAGCTCCGCAAGGCGTCCGCTGCTGGTCGTGATGGCGGCCGTCACAGCCGTCAGGGCCGCATCGGCGTTGGCCTCGCTGGTCAGATCCAGCCCGTCGAGCCCCAGCCCCACTAGCGTCATGTCCTGCGGGGAGAGAGAAATCGTCTCGGTCGCGTTGGCGTTGGCCAGGAAGTCCAGCGGCGCGGCGATCGTGCCGTCCAGAATGTTGGCGCCGTCGAAGATGGCGTTGTCGGCGAACGACTGGATCGATTCCAGAAGCGACTGGAACTCCGAATTGTAGGAATCTCGCGTCGCCTGCGTCGCGCTGGGCTCCGACGCCGCCGTGGCCTTCTGCTTCAGTTCGATCAGCAGGTCCGAAATCTGCTGTCCGGCCGCCAGTGAGACGTCGGCGATGGAAGTCGCCCGGTTCAAGCTGGTGGTCACCGCCTCGAGCGACCCCTTGTCCGCCCGCTGACCCTGCGCCACGGCCCAGACGGCCGCATTGTCCTTCGCGCCCTGAACCTTCAGGCCCGTGTTGACGCGGCTCTGCGTGGCCGCGAGCTGCTCGTTCGTCCGGTTCAGATTCTGCAGCGCCACAAGCGCCGAAGCGTTGGTATGGATGCTGGTGGTCATGGGGGCTTCGAGCCTCGGAACTTCTGTTCGAAGCAGAATACCCGTGAGTCGTGTGCGTATGGTTAACGGCGAAGTAACGCCGACGACGTCGCTCGGCGAGCGCCGGCGACGGATGGAACCCGGGACGCCCTGGCGTTCAGGCGTTCAGGCGGTCGTGTCGACCACCTGGCCGCCGCGATAGGTCGGGTCGGCGTTCAGCCGCTGAACCTCCTCACGCGGAAGCTGCCGGATCACCTCCCCGGTGACGCGGTCCAGGACCTTGTAGATGAAGTGCCCCTCCGGGGTCGCCTCGATGGTCAGCCGCAGCCGGCTGATGTCGATGTTGTCGTTCCGGGCGTCGGGCCTTGGCGGCGAGGCGGGAACGGCGATCTCGATGGCGGCTGTGGGTACGCTTGCTACTCTCGCGACATGATTGGACATGGCTCCAGGCGCAGCTGACGCCGCGCCCTCCTAGTCAAGAGATCGGCCGGGGCGGTCACGCGGGCCGCCCCGGCCGGTCGTCTTAGCGGAACAGGCCGAGCAGGATCGAGCTCGACGAGTTGGCGATCGACAGCGCCTGCACACCCAGCTGCTGCTTGGTTTGCAGGGCCGTCAGTCGGGCGCTTTCCTTGGCCAGATCGGCGTCGACCAGGTTGCCGATACCGGCTTCCAGGGCGTCTTCCATCTTGCTGGTGAAGGCGACCGAACGTTCCAGCGACTTGGACTGAGTGCCCAGGGTCGCCAGGTCGGCCGTGAAGGCCTCGATCGCGGCCTGGACTTCAGCGGCCGTCGCGCCCGCGGGCGTGGCGTCCGACGGCGTGCCCATGCCGATGGTCTTGACCGTGCCGGCGGTGTCCGTGATCACGTCCACCGAGGCCGTCCACAGGTTTTCGCCGTCGAAGTCGGCGCCGGCCAGGGCGTTGTCGATTTCGGTCTGCAGCGCGTCGTAGTCGGCCTGCAGAGCCGTGGTGGTGGCCGAGGAGCCGCCGGCTTCGATGGCGACGGCCAGCGCCTTCATCTCGGTGAGAGCGTCGATGACGGTGTCGCCGGCGGCCAGGGCCACGTCGACGATCGATTGACCGCGTTGCAGCGACTGCTTGACCGAGCCCAGGGCGCTCATTTCAGCGCGCTGATTGGTGGCGATGGCGAAGATCGCGCCGTTGTCCTTGGCCGAGGAGACGGCCTGGCCGGTGCTGACGCGGTTCTGGGTGGTGGCGAGCGCCCGGTTGGTGGCGTTCAGGGTCTGCAGCGCGACGTTGGCGCCGTAGTTCGTGTTGATGCTGTTAGCCATTTTGGCTGTCCTTTTCACTTCGTGATGTCCGGCGCCGTTTTGGCGACCGAGGGCTTTTTGCCCACATCGATGGAAGCAAGTGCCGGGCCAGCCGAAAGGTTAACGAGGCCTCGCAACATCGCCATAACATATTGATTTTGCGGCTTTATTCAGGCGGTTAGGTTAAGCCGCCCGGCAGATCTGACCGAGCCGCGGCAAAAAACGCCTGGCGCCCGGCAAAAAATGCCCGGCACGATCTGCCGGACAAGCAAAAAGGCGGCCGGACTGGGTCCGGCCGCCTCAAGGGCTCAGATTTTCGGGAAGAGGACGGCTTAGTTGAACAGGTTCAGCAGGATCTGACTGGACGAGTTCGCAATCGACAGCGCCTGGACGCCCAGTTGCTGCTTGGTCTGCAGAGCCGTCAGGCGCGCGCTTTCCTTGGCTAGGTCGGCGTCCACCAGATTGCCGATGCCGGCCTCGACCGCGTCCTGCATCTTGCTGTTGAAGGTGGTCTGGCGCTCGAGCGACTTGGACTGGGTGCCGATGGTGGCTAGGTCGGCGGTGAAGGACTCGATGGCGGCCTGAACGTCCGCCGCGGTCGCGCTCGCGGGCGTCGGGTCGACGGCGGCGGCGAAGCCGATGTCGTAGGTCGTGCCGGAGGTGTCGGTCAGGACGCCGGTGACGGCGCCGTCGGTCCACAGGTTGACGCCATCGAAGTTGGCGCCGGCCAGGGCGGCGTCGATTTCATCCTGAAGGGCGTCGTAATCGTTCTGCAGGGCGGTGGTCGTGGCGGACGATCCGCCGGCCTCGATGGCGACGGCCAGAGCTTTCATTTCGGTCAGGGCGGCGACGACGGTGTCGCCGGCGGCCAGGGCCACGTCCACGATGGATTGACCGCGCTGCAGCGACTGGCGGACCGCGTTCAGCGATCCCAGCTCGGCGCGCTGGTTGGTGGCGATGGCGAAGATCGCGCCATTGTCCTTGGCGCTCGAGACCGCCAATCCCGTGGAGACACGGTTTTGCGTCACGGCCAACTCACGGTTGGACGCGTTGAGGTTTTGCAGCGCGACCATCGCGCCGACGTTCACATTGATGCTGTTGTTAGCCATTTTGGCTGTCCTTTTTCACTTCGTGTGATGTCCGACGCCATTTTGGCGGCCGGGAGCATTTTGCTCGCCCTCCTTGGAGCAAGGGCGAGGCCACGGCTGGCGACACGGCAGGAAACGCCAAGCCGTTGATTTCCTACGCATTGGCATGAAGGAGCGTCGGCGCGGCCCGGCAAAGTCCGCCGATGGCGGCAGAAGTTGCCGAGTCGATCCTGCCGGTCGCCGGTTTCAGTCGCCCTCGCCGCGGCCCTGCCGATCCTGCAGCGCGCGCTCGGCCAGCAGCGTCTCGACCGCCAGCCGCCGGGCCCCGTCGCACGCCACGATCTGCGACCCGCGCAGAACATAGGCCGCCTCCAGATCAGCGACTGTCGGACCAGCGGGCAGGACGGCCAGGGCGCACGGCCGCGTCGCCGCCTCCGGCAGAAGCAGCCGCGCCGGCGCAACCGTCGAGGTCTGGCGCGAGGCGGCACAGCTGGTCGTCATGACCGCGCAGGCGATCAGCGCGATCCGGTTCAAGAACGTGGTCGGCGTCATGGGCGCTCCTGGCCTGGTCGACGGCGACGGCGGTGACCTGGCCCGCCGCCGCATCGCGTTGATTGAGATGTTCGAGACGCCGGGCCTGGTCCTCGGCCCCGCGGGCTTCAAGTCGCCGGGCTTGGGCCTCGGCCCGCCCGGCCGCCGCGCCGGCCTCGGCCCGCTCGAGCCGGCGCTGCGTCAGCCCGAGCGGGTCCCAGCGAAAGCCCGCGCCGTTCAGCACCATCAGCGCCAGACCGGCGGCGAGCGCCGTTATCGCGATCCAGACCGCTGGCCGGAGCGTCCTCGGCATCCAGCCGCCCGTCATGGAAACCCCCTCCGATCCAGCTCGAAATGCGGGCCGTCGCGCAACGTCGGCCAGTCGCCGCCCCAGATGACGGCGGCTCCCTGCTCGTCCGCCGCCGAAAGGAAGGCCTCGGCGATGCGGGGATAGAGCGGCCAGTCCCAGCGCACCCGCCCCTCGACCACGGCCGCGACATCCACCGCGTGACCGGTCAGGTGACGCGACTTCAGCGTTCGGCTAGCCCCGGCCTTGACCAGGCCGGCCTGCCGCTCCGGCGTCCGCACGCCTTCGGTGATCATGAAGTCCACGGGCGTGCGAAGAATGGCCTCTTCGACCACCGCGACCAGGGCCGGATGAACGCCCTTCAACCGCGCCCGCGAGCGCGCCGAAAGCCGGAAGCTCATGGCCGCCCCCGAACGGCCAGGCGCAGCCGAAGGTTCGCCGCCATCGCGGCTAGCTGCTGCGCCGTCGGCGCCACCAGATACAGCACCAAAATCAGCGCCATCAGCACCATCAGCCCCCGCGCGGTCTCGGGCATCCGCTCCGGCGGGGTCGCCAGCACCGCCCGCCGCAACAGCCACAGCAGCGATCCCGTCACGGCGAAGGCGTAAAGCCTGCGCCAGAACCACCGCCCCTCCGCCAGCGGCCGACCTTTCGGTCTCACCATGCTTCGTCCTCCCGTTCTTCGCGGCCGTCGCGTCGGCCATCCGGGGCCATGCCCCTCCAGTCGTCCTCGCTCAGGCTGGCGGGGACCTCCCAGGCCTCCTCGTCCAGCACCTCGACCGCCTCGGGCGCGCGCAAGCGTCTCATCGGCCTCACCCGATCGCCGTGATGCGCACCAGGCCGGCGGCGCCCGGGCCGCCTGCGCCGGACAGGGTCTGGCCCGCGCCGCCGCCCCCGCCGCC
>NZ_JAYRPA010000067.1:0-28956 GCF_041911375.1 Brevundimonas sp.
CCGCCGCCGCGGCCCCGTCCCCGTCCACCCAGTCCCCGTCGGCCCCGTCCGCGTCGACACCGGCGGCGCCCGCCGACCCGCTGGCGGCCCTGCCGTTCCGGATCGACCTGCCCGAGGGCTTCACGATCGAGCCTTCCGAGGCCGGGCCGCAGGCCAAGGTCTATGCGGTGAAGCGCGACGGGCGCAGCTTCGTCATGATCTACCAGGGGCCCGCCTCGCAGTTCCCGATCTATGACGGGCAGCTGATCGACGCCGGCGGCCGGGCCTCGGTGGTCATCGAGGAGGACGGGCGGCGCCGGGCGGTCGAACACCTGTTCGCCAAGGACCTGGAGTCGCGCGAGACCCACGTCTGGCTGTCCTACCTGGAAGGGCCGGACAGCGCGCAGGCCGAGCAGATCGCCCAGTCGGTCGAGCCGCGCTGAGGCTCAGCCTTCGGACCAGACCGCCAGTTCGGTTCCGGCCGGGTCGGTGAAGTGGAACCGGCGCCCGCCCGGGAAGGCGTAGATCGGCCGCACGATCGTTCCGCCCGCCGCCGTCACCTTGTCGGCCATGGCTTCCAGGTCGTGGGCGTAGAGGACGGGCAGGGGCGTGCGCGTCTGCTCGGTGGCGTCGGCGTCGAAGCCCCCGTCCAGCCCCTGGTCGAAGGCCGCATAGGTCGGGCCATAGTCCACGAAGGTCCAGCCGAAGGCCCGGGAATAGAAGTCCTTGGTCGCCCCCAGGTCGACGGCGGGGAGTTCGAGGTAGTCGAGTTTTCCGTCTTCACGCACGGTTGATGCTCCTGTCGATCGCCACCGACATCTGACGCTTGCACGGCGGGGCGATCCGCGCAAACCTGCAAACGGTTCGCAATAGCAGGGAGGCGGGCATGATCGTGATGACCGGATCGGCAGGTCTGCTGGCCCTGATGCGGGCGGGCCACGGCAGGGCCGCGCCGCGCGCCGGGGCCGCCCCCGCCAACGACCGCGCTCAGGCCCCGTCGAGGAACAGCCGGCAGGCGGGATTGTCCGTTTCGTCCACATAGGGATAGCCCAGGGCGGCCAGGACGGCGTCCAAACGCAACTGGTCCTCGGGCGGGGCGCTGATGCCCGCCAGCACCCGGCCGACGTCGTCGCCGTGGTTGCGATAGTGGAACAGGGTCAGGGCCCATTCGGGCTGCAGACTGTTGAGGAAGCGCAGGAAGGCGCCCGGCCGCTCGGGGAACTGGAAGCGCAGGATGCGTTCGTGCGGCAGGCCGACCGTGCGGCCGCCGACCATGTAGCGGACGTGCAGCTTGGCCGTCTCGTTGTCGCTCATGTCCTCCACGGCGTAGCCGCCGGCGCGCAGGGACTCCAACAACTCGGCCCTTTGTCGCCCGATCGCGTCGCGGGCGTCGTGGGGGGCCGGGCGCAGCGACACGCCGACGAAGATCTGGGCCACGCCGT
The DNA here is from genome assembly GCF_041911375.1 of Brevundimonas sp. Lineage (GTDB taxonomy): Bacteria > Pseudomonadota > Alphaproteobacteria > Caulobacterales > Caulobacteraceae > Brevundimonas. The sequence continues at coordinate 1,422 of NZ_JAYRPA010000067.1, forward strand.
CGCCGGACCAGCGATAGTTGAACTCGGTCACCGACCGCCCGTCTAGGCTGTCCAGGAAGCGGCGGTAGTCGTCGCGGTCGTCCTTCATGGTGACCGCCAGCAGGGCTTCGGCGCCTTCGCCCAGCTCCGCGCGCTCGGCCACGTGCCGCAGCCGGTCGAAGTTGAGGTTGGCGCCGGAGTTGATCGCCACCAGCGAGCCGGCGCCGGGGTTTTCGGCGGCCCAGGCCTTGAGCCCCGCCAGGGCCACGGCGCCGGCGGGTTCCGCCACCGCCCGGCTGTCGTCGAAGATGTCCTTGATGGCGGCGCAGATGGCGTCGGTGTCCACCAGCACGATGTCGTCCAGCAGTTCCTGGCAGAGGCGAAAGGTGTGGTCGCCGGCGCGGCGCACGGCGACGCCGTCGGCGAACAGGCCGACCTCGTTCAGGCTGACGACCTCTCCGGCGGCGATGGCGGTCTTCATCGTGGGGGCGTCGACCGGCTCCACGCCGATGATCTTGGTCTCCGGTCGCAGGAAGCGAAGAATGGCCGCCACGCCCGCCGCCAGGCCGCCGCCGCCGATGGGCAGGAAGACGGCCTCGATCGGATCGGCGTGCTGGCGGGCGATCTCCAGGCCGACGGTGCCCTGGCCGGCGATGACGTCGGGGTCGTCGAAGGGATGGATGAAGGTCGCGCCCGCCTCACGCTCCAGCTCGCGCGCATGGGCGTAGGCGTCGTCGAAGCCGTCGCCGTGCAGCACGACCTGGCCGCCCAGCGCCCGCACGGCCGCCACCTTGATGCCCGGCGTGGTGGTCGGCATCACGATGGTCGCCGCCGCGCCCCGCCGGGCCGCCGCCAGCGCCACCCCTTGCGCGTGATTGCCGGCCGAGGCGCAGATCACGCCCTTAGCCAGTTCCGCCTCGGTCAGATTCGCGATCTTGTTGTAGGCGCCCCGGATCTTGAACGAGAACACCGGCTGCAAATCCTCGCGCTTCAGCAGCACCGGCCGCGCCAGGCGGGCGGACAGGCGGTTCAGCGGATCGAGGGGCGTCTCCTCCGCCACGTCATAGACGCGGGCGGTGAGGATGCGGCGGATGGTGTCTTGCATGAAAATGTCGTCTGGGGGCCGTCGATCGGAAGGAATACGCGGTTCGTCTAGGCGATGTGGCGCCTTCGGGAAAGGTTGTTGCAGGCTCGTCTTTTGGATCGGATTTCACACTCCGGCGGAAAAAAGAGAGTCTGAATAGTGTGAAATCCTTCGCCTGATCCCCCAGGGGGTCGCGAGGCCAACTATCGCACGGTTTGGAAGGCAGGCGGAAAGTCGCTGTCCTGGAGGTTTAGATCGCTGATTGTTCCGTCCTTTTTCTCCGAAATTGGGATGGCGGCAGTTTGGATTCGGCGAGCGATCTTGCACTTGATGATGTAACCTTTAGGTGATACGTCACCCATGGGTGACTTTCGGGGGCGACTATGGATGATCGCGAACGCAAGGCGGTCCAGGCCAGGGAGCGCATTCGGACGCGGCGACTGGCGACCTGCGCGGGCGTGGGCGGAGGGGGGCTGGCCGCGCTGCTGATCGGCCTGGTGGTGATGCAGGAATGGCCGTCGGACCCGGGGAAGGGCCAGCTAATCGGCGGCCTGACCATGGCGGCAGGCCTCGCGGCCCTGATCGGCAGCGCCTTTCTGGCGCGGCGCTTCATGCCCAACACCGACACCTTCAAGCTGGAGGCCGGCGTGGCCTATCGCGACAAGGTGCAGCGGCAGCGCGCCCACGCCATGGCCTTCATGCCGATCACCGGCGCCTATGTGACCTTCATGTCCGTCAAGGCCGGGTGGGGCATCGCCTCAGGCGCGCCGGCCGGCATGGACTATGTCATGGTGGGGCTTGGCCCCATGATTGCGGGTGTCATGCTGCTGATGGTCGCCGGCCTCGATAATCCCCGCGACAAGCGGATGAAGCGCTTGCTGGAAGACGAGCTGACGCTGTCGTTTCGGCACAAGGCGCTGGCCACCGCCCTGGCCGTCGCCACGGTCGGGATGATCGGAGTGTTCATCCTGGGTCTTTGGCGACCCGCGGCAGCCGTGGCGGCGCTGCCCGGCCTTCTGTACCTCGCGGCGACGGCGGCGGTGCTGCGCTACTATCTGCTGGACCGCGAGGCCGAGCGTGGGTGACGCCCGCCTGTCGGTGCGGCTGAAGGCGGCGCGGACGGCGGCCGGCCTGACCCAGGCGGAGCTGGCCGACCGCACCCGGTTGTCGCGCAAGACCATCAATACGGTGGAGAATGGCGTGTTCACGCCGTCGGTCGTCGTGGCGCTGAGCTTGGCGCGGGCGCTGGACACGACCGTCGAGGCGCTGTTCGGCCTGGATGACTGAACGAAGGCCTTGCGTCGCTCCGTGATCGGCCTACATTGGTTCGGCTTATGCTAACTTTGAGCATAAGGGTAGGAGAACGGGTCATGGCCGACGGCGCCTTTGGTCTGACGAAGGAACTGGAGCGGGAAACCGCCGGGGTGTGGGCGAAGGTCAGAGACCACGTCACGCCGCTGGAGTGGCCCGAGCAGGCGCGGCTGATCAGCGAGATCAACCAGCTGAAGCGCGAGCGCGACGCCGTGATCCTGGCCCACAACTACATGACGCCCGAAATCTTCCACGGGGTCGGCGACTATGTCGGCGACAGCCTGGGCCTGGCCAAGGAGGCCGCGCGGTCGGACGCCAAGGTGATCGTCCAGGCGGGCGTCCACTTCATGGCCGAGACCTCGAAGATCCTGAGCCCGGAAAAGACCGTGCTGATCCCCGATCTGCGGGCGGGATGTTCGCTGGCGTCGTCGATCACCGGGGCCGACGTGCGGCTGATCAAGCAGCGCTATCCGGGCCTGCCGGTCGTGACCTATGTGAACACCACGGCCGATGTGAAGGCCGAGACCGACATCTGCTGCACCTCCGCCAACGCCGTTCAGGTGGTGGAATGGGCGGCGAAGGAATGGGGCGTCGACCGCGTCATCCTGATCCCCGACGAATATCTGGCGCGCAACGTCGCGGCCCAGACGACGGTCGGGATCATCGCCTGGAAAGGCCGGTGCGAGGTGCACGAGCGCTTCACCGCCGACGACATCGCCGAGATGCGCGCCGCCTATCCGGGCGCGGAAATCCTGGCCCACCCCGAGTGCCCCGAGGACGTTCTGGCGGCGGCGGACTTCGCCGGATCGACGGCGGCGATGATCGACTTCGTCGAGGCGAAGAAGCCCAGACAGGTGGTGATGATCACCGAATGCTCGATGGCGTCCAACGTCGCCGGCGACGTGCCGGGCGTGCAGTTCATCGGGCCATGCAACCTGTGCCCGCACATGAAGCGGATCACGCTGGAGAACATCCGCGACTGCCTGGCCAAGATGCAGTTCGAGGTCACGGTGCCCGAGGACATGCTGGAGCGTGGGCGACTGGCGGTGCAGCGGATGATCGACCTGCCGCCGCCGACGGTTCCGGCGCGCTATGACCTGATCAAGGCCCGGCATCACGTCGCCGTGGAACTGATCTGAGGCGCGGCGTTCGGTCTCCTCGCGGAGGCCGGGCGCCACGCCCATCTGGAACGCCATGAGCGACACCGACAGCACCCTGAGCAAATCCGGCCGCGCCCCCGGTCCCTGGGATCCCAAGCCCGGCGCCGCGCCGAACGCGGCCCCTGCGACGCCGGCGCCGGCCCAGGCGCCTGTCGAGAAGGAGCAGAGCATCGTCTGGGCCGCGGCCTCGACGCTGCTGATGGCGGGTTTCCTGTGGTGGATCACCGGCAGCGTGATCGTGGCCGGCGCCATCCTGTTCGGCCTGTTCGTGCACGAGGCGGGCCACGCCCTGGTGATGAACCGCGTCGGCATGGGTCCGGCCCGCATCTACATCATTCCGTTCCTGGGCGGGCTGGCCAAGGGCCGGCGCGAGCCCAAGAGCGAATGGGACGGGGTGCTGGTCTCGCTGGCCGGGCCGGCGTTCGGCCTGCTGGCCATGATCCCGTTCGTCGCCGCCTGGGCGGTGATGGGCCATGGCGAATGGCTGGCGGGGGCCTTCTTCATCGCCATGCTGAACCTGGTGAACCTGGTGCCGGCGCCGCCGCTGGACGGATCCAAGGCGCTGGGCCCGGTGCTGACGCGGGTCCACCCCCGGCTGGAGCATATCGTCCTGCTGGTCATCGGCGCGGCGGTGGTCTGGTGGGGGATCTCCACCGGCCGGTTCATCCTGGCGGTGTTCCTGGGGCTGGCGGTGATCTCGCACCTGAGGCGCGGCGTCTGGCGTCCGGCCTGGGGCACGCTGAGCTGGGCCGAGGCGGGGCGGAGCCTGGGTTTCTATCTGCTGACGGCCGCCCTGTGCGCGGCGGCGGCGGTGGGCGCCATGCTGCCGGTCGCGGAAGGGGCGCCGGTCGAAGCCATGCGGCTGGGGCTGGCCTATCTGGGCGTGAGACTGTGAACCGGCTGAGGCATGACGGGCCGCTGGTGGTCGGCGGCGGGCTGGCGGGGCTTTCGGCCGCGCTGGAGGCCGCCCGCGCAGGGGCGAAGGTGCTGGTCGTCACGCCCGAGCCGCTGCTGAACGCCTGTTCGTCGGCCTGGGCGCAGGGCGGGATGGCGGCGGCCCTGACAGCGGCGGATTCGCCCGACCTGCACGCGCGCGACACCCTGGCCGCCGGCGCGGGGCTGGTGGAGGCGCAGGCCGCGCGGGCGCTGACCGACCACGGCCGCGAGACCGTCGAGTGGTTGGCGGGTCTGGGCGCGCCGTTCGATCGGGCGGCGGACGGGGGCTTCGCCGTCAGCCTGGAGGCGGCCCACAGCGTGCCGCGCGTCGCCCGCGTCGGCGGGGACGGGGCAGGGCGCGCCATCCTGTCAGCGGTGGTCACGGCGGTGCGCGCCGAAAAGACCATCCAGGTCTGGGATGACGCCCGGCTGAAAGGCCTGTTGCAGGACGACAGCGGTCGCGTGGTCGGGGCGACCATCGCGCGCGGCGACGGGCGGATGATCGAGACGACGGCGACCTGTGTGATCCTGGCCACCGGCGGCGCGGGCGGGCTGTACGCCGCGACCACCACGCCCGCGACCCTGAAGGGGGAGGGGATGGCCCTGGCCGCGATGGCGGGCGCCGAGATCCTGGATCCGGAGTTCGTGCAGTTCCATCCCACGGCCATCGACGTCGGCCTGGATCCCGCGCCTCTGGCGACCGAGGCGTTGCGGGGCGAGGGCGCGCGTCTGGTGGACGGCCAAGGCCGTTTCCTGCTGGGCGAGACCGAGGACGCCGATCTGAAGCCCCGCGACGTGGTGGCGCGGGCGGTGCATGCGGCGCGGATGGAGGGACGGGGCGCCTTCCTGGATGCGCGCGCCGCGATCGGCGAGGCCTTTCCGCACGAGTTTCCCGCCGTCTTCGCCGCCTGCATGAGAAGCGGTCTGGATCCGCGCGTCAGCCCGATCCCGGTGATGGCGGCGTGCCACTATCACATGGGCGGGATCGCCGCCGACGCCGACGGGCGCACGACGCTGCCGGGCCTGTATGCGGTCGGCGAATGTGCGGCCACGGGGGTGCACGGCGCCAACCGGCTGGCGTCCAATTCGCTGCTGGAGGCGGCGGCCTTCGGACGAAGGGCGGGTCAGGCCGCGGCGAAGGAGACCGGCGGCGGGCGGGCGCGCCGGGCGGAGACGGCGCCCGACCTGCCCGAGGCCGCGCTGGCGGAACTGCGCGCGGCGATGACCGAAAAGGCGGGCGTGATCCGAGACGCCGAGGGGCTGGCGGCCCTGCTGGCGCTGATCGACCGGCTGGAGGCGGCGAACGGCCCCGCTGCGGCGCTGCAGGCCGCACGCCTGATCGTCCGGGGCGCGCTGGATCGGCGCGAGAGCCGGGGCGGACACTACCGGGCCGATCACCCCGAGACGGCGGCCGAGGCGCGGCATACGCGCATGCGGCTGCGCCAACCCGAGATCCTGGCGGCGGAATGAACCGAACCCTTCCCGATGTGCTGATCGAGCCCGTGGTCCGCATGGCGCTGGCCGAGGACCTTGGGCGCGCGGGCGACGTGACGGCCGCGGCCTGCATTCCCGCCGCGGCGCGGATGAAGGCGGCCTTTGTGGCGCGCAAGCCCGGCGTCCTGGCCGGCGTCGACGCCGTGCGCCTGGCGGTGCGGGCCATGGATCCGGACGCACGCATCGATCTGCGTCTGCACGACGGAGAGGCGTTCGAGTCCGGCGCGGTGCTGGCGGTGGTGGACGCCCAGGCGCGCGGCTTTTTGTCGGCCGAGCGGACGGCGCTGAACCTGCTGGGTCGGCTGAGCGGCGTAGCGACGCTGACGCGGACCTATGTCGACGCAGTCGCGGGGACGCGCGCGCGCATCGCCGACACGCGCAAGACCACGCCCGGACTGCGCGCGCTGGAGAAGCATGCGGTGGCGTGCGGGGGCGGGATCAACCATCGCTTCGGCCTGGACGACGCCATACTGATCAAGGACAACCACGTCGCCGTCTGCGGCGGGGTGGGCCAGGCGGTGCGCCGCGCCCGCGCCTTCGCGCCCCACCTGATGAAGGTGGAGGTCGAGGTGGACGGCCTGGACCAGCTGGACCAGGTGCTGGCCCTGCTGCCGGAAGGCGCGGGCCCGGATGTGGTGATGCTGGACAACTTCAGCCTGGCCGACCTGCGCGAGGCGGTGCGCCGGGTGGACGGCGCGCTGGTGCTGGAAGCGTCAGGCGGCGTCGACCTGACCACGGTGCGGGCGATCGCCGAGACGGGCGTGGACGTCATTTCGGTCGGGGCGCTGACCCATTCGGCGCCCGTGCTGGACATCGGCCTGGACGCGCTCTGACAGCGGAGCCGTACGGAACAGGCCGAAAGGCCCGACGTTTTGGTTGCTGATCGTGCGAGGAGCAACCCATGAGCAAGACGCCGAAAATTCCCAAGGAACAGCGCAGCTTCGGCGGGTCCGCCGAACTTGACGGCGCCGTGGTCGATCGGCGCGACGCCAAGACGGGCCTGCAGTCCGGTCAACCCGGCGACGCAGACGCCAACCTGTCCCAGCAGGGGCGGTTCGGCAATCTGCAGCAGAACATGACCACCCAGCACAAGTCTGGGGATCGCTGACGCCTGAGCGTCAGGCGGCGTTGGCGACCTCGGTCGTCTCGGCCTTGGCCGGGGCGTCGGCGGCGCGGGACGTCCGCTGAGACGGGGCCGACGTCGAGCGCTGCGCGGCGCTGTTGGCCTGAGCGTGGGTTTGGGCCGGGGTTTGCGCCTGAGCGGCGGGCCGGGCCGGCTGGGTCGGGGCCGGAACGGCTTCCGGCAGCGAGCGGCCTTCCTGGGCCAGGACCAGGGAGTAGGCCACGGCCTCTCCGGCCTGGCGGGCGACCTCGACCGGATTGATGCCGGCCTGGATCAGGCGCGGCTGGTCGGAGGCGCTGGACGGGCGCGCGGCGTAGGTGAAGGCGTTGCTGGAGCCGGACCGGCCGCCGAAACGATAGAACAGGTGGCTGCCGACCTGGTTGACCCGCACCAGGGAATTGCGCCACGCCGGCGCAACGCCGGTCGTGTGGAAGTGGGTGGCGTTGCCGACGGCGGAGTAGACGCCGCCGGACAGGGCGCGGGACGCGATAGTGCGCGCCCGGTTCCAGGCGGCCTGGTTGACGCGCCCGCGCATCACGCCCGAGCAGGTGAAGGAGAACTGGCAGCCGGTGCGACGGGCGGCGCCCTGATAGACGACGCCGCAGACGCTCTTGGGGAAGGCGGGGTGGCGCACCCGGTTCAGGACGACCTGGGCCACGGCGCTCATGCCGTCGCGGCCTTCGCCGCGGGCTTCGTAATAGACAGCCTGGGTAAGGCAATCGAGGTCGCGGCTGGCGTCCAGGGCGTGATCCATCCGGAACGGCTGCGCCGGCGTCGGGCTGGTCAGGCTGGCGCGGCGCAGCGTGGCGTCGCCGGTGGTCTTCAGTTGTTCCAGGCGTGCGGAGAGCAGTTCCGCCTGACGGTCGCGCTGGGCCGAGCCCGCGCTGGTGTAGGGGTCGTGACGGCGGGCGATCGCAAGCGCGCTGGCGTCCAGGCCGCCGGCGGCGGCGGACAGGGCCTCTTCGGTGAAGCCGGCGGCGGTGGCGCTCTGGATGCGTTCGGCCTGGGCGCGCACGGTCGTCGCGTGCGCCGCCACGCCGCCCAGATAGGCGGCTCCGATCGCCAGTCCCACCAGTCCGCCAAAGGCCGCGGCAGCGTGCGTGGGCTTGATCTTCGCCACACGTTCGGCAGCCGAAACGGCGCGCGTCTGCGAGGAATGCGACAACGTAGAGTCCTAGTCAGCAGGGCTGGAAACGCCGCCCCCGGGGTAGTCTCGCCAGCCGGGCGACCCTGACGGTCGCGTTCCAGCCTGCAGACGACGTTCGGCTCACGGGCCCGGACGTCGAGGACGGGCCTATATAGCGCTGTTTGTGACCCTAATGTGGTCGATTCGCAAGACGATGGTTAAGCCGCCGATGTTTCATGGTGTCGTGGGCGGCAGGCCCAGCAATTGTGACAGCCGTGGTCGATCAGTCGCGAGGTTGATAGCGATATACTGGAGTGTTTGCGTGGAATACTGGGCGTGACTGCATTCGTGCGCGGTTAATAAGCTCAAGCCAAGAGCGGAATCGGGCGGATTGTCGGCCGAGGCCGTATTCGAATGCTGGCGGACTGGCGCAGGGGAACTCTCGGGCGGCGGCGGTGTTTGAAGCGCAGCCATTGGAGGAATTCATGACCCGCATCATCACCCTGACCCTGACCGCCGCCGCGCTGACGCTGGCGGCCTGCGGCACGACCGTCGAGCAGAAGGCGGCCACCGGCGCCGTGGCCGGAGCCGTGGTGGCCGGGCCGGTCGGCGCGGCCGTCGGCGGCGCGGCCGGCGCTGTCGCAGCCGGCGCAAGGCCGAACTGATACGCGATCGCGCTCGCCGAGCCTTGCATCACGGCGAGCGCGACCTATCTGCATCAAGCAGCGCACGTTCCATCGGCGAACCGCGCAAACCCACGCCGTTCGCCGGGCCGACCTTGATTTTGTCGCCGGTTTCGGCTTTGTGCGGCGGCTCTGGGCCGCGCGCTTTCCGCCGCCCGACCCCGATGGCCGCCCAGTCGGCCGTTCACAAGGAAACCTGCTCGCTCGCATGAGAGACATCAAGACCGGATTCACCGACCGCCTGACCGCCCAGCAGGAGGCCAAGAAGGCCCTGCTCGCCAAGTTCAAGCCAAAGCCGGCCGCCCCCGACCCCGAGTTCGATCGCCTGGCCGAAAAGCGCGCGGCCGAGAAGGAAGCCCTGCGCCAGCAGCACGAATTGGCCAAGGCCGAACAGCGTCGCGAGAAGGCCGAGAAGGAGGCCGCCCGCCTGGCGGCCGAGCGCGAGGCCCAGGAAGCCCTCGAGGCCGAGAAGCGCGCGGACCGCAAGGCCCGCAAGCAGTTGACGAAGGAAGAGCAGAAGGCCCGGCGGGACGCCCGCTACGCCGCGCGCAAGGCGCGCCGCTAAGCCTTCCGACGTTTTCGAGAGACAGACGCGCCGCGATTTCGCGGCGCGTTTTTCTTTGTCCGATGTGATCTCGGGCTCAGGCTTCGGGGTCGCCAGCCTATTCGGCGGACAGGGCGGCGCGGCCTTCGACCAGGCGGCGGAGTTGATCGGCGGAGTAGGGCTTTCTGAGGAAAGGCCAGGGCGTGTCCGCCAGAATGGCGTCGACGTCGTCGCCGACATAGCCGCTGGTGAGGGCGATGCGCATGCCGGGCCAGTCGCGCGCGGCCTGACGGGCCAGGTCGACGCCGCTCATGCCGCCGGGCATGACCACATCGGTCAGCATGATGTCGAAACGTTCGACCGCCAGGGCGTCGAGCGCCTCGGCGCCTGTCTCCGCCAGGCGCACATCGAAGCCGAAGCCTTCCAGCAGGTCGAGGGCCACGGTCGAGACGTCGGCGTCGTCCTCGACCAGAAGCACGCGCCGCCCGCCGGTGAAGGGCGCGTCGATGGGCGTGGCCGACGGCCGGGCGGGGCTGTCGCCCTGCAGCGCGAGCGCCGGCAGATAGAGACGGATTTCCGTGCCGCGCCCCACGGTGGAGGTGATGCGGACCCCGCCGCCGGACTGGCGGGCGAAACCGTACACCTGGCTGAGGCCCAGGCCCGTACCCTTGCCGACGGCCTTGGTCGTGAAGAAGGGTTCGAACACGCGATCGATAATCTCGGGCGTCATGCCCGCGCCGTTGTCGGAAACCGTGACGCACACATATTCGCCCGCCGGCACCTCGGGCGCCTCGCCCGCCTCGACGTCGCAGACGAGGGTCTGAATAGTGATGCGGTCGCGCCGGCGCGCGCCGTCTCCGGTCGCGTCGCCCGCCGCTTCGGCCAGGGCGTCGCGGGCGTTGACGATCAGGTTCAGCAGGGCGGCTTCGAACTGGGCGGGATCGACGTGGGCGCGGGCCCCGCCTCGTCTCAGCCGCACGCGGAAGTCGACCGCCTCGCCGACCGCGCGCTTCAGCAGGGGTTCGCCCTCGCGGATCAGGCCGTTCAGGTCCACGGGCTCGGGCCGCAGCGCCTGACGTCGCGAGAAGGCCAGGAGCTGGTGGGTCAGGCTCTCGCCGCGGCGCGCGGCGGCCAGGGCGGCCTCTCCCAGCTTCTTGCGCTTGGCGGGGTCGTCGCTGCGCAGGATGATGTCCAGCGCGCCGATCACCACCGTCAGCAGGTTGTTGAAGTCGTGCGCCACCCCGCCGGTCAGGCGGCCAACGGCCTCCATCCGCTGGGCGTGCATCAGATGCGCCTCGGCCTGGGCCTTTTCCTCCAGGGCCTCGCCGACCCGCTCTTCCAGCAGTTCGTTGATGCGCTTCAGATCCTCTTCGGCGCGCTTGGCGTCGGTGACGTCCAGGCTGGCGCCGACATAGCCCTGGAAGACGCCCTCGGCGTCGAAGCGCGGCACGCCTTCGGTGCGCAGCCAGCGCTGGCCCAGCGTCGGGTGGTTGATCCGGCTGAGCGCCTCGAACCGGTCGCGCGCCTCGAACGCCCGCATGAAGGCGCCGGTGAAGACGGTCTCGTCGTCGGGGTGGATCAGGCGGCGCCAGCTGTCGCGCATCTGCCGCTGCGAGCGGACGCCGAAGAAGGTGCGGAAGCGACGGTTGGTGAAGACGATCTGGGCTGCGTCGTCGCTCATCCAGATCAGGGCGGGCGCGCTGTCGGCGACGGTGCGGAAGCGGCCCTCGGACTCCTCCAGCCGGGCCTGGGCGTCGCGCATGTCGGTGACGTCGAAAGCCACGCCGACGAAGCCCATCACCTCCGACCCGCTCATGCGGGGACGCGAGAAGGATTTGAGCCAGCGCCATTCGCCGTCGTGACGGCGATAACGGCCCTCCATGGAGAAGGGCTGTCCGGTGGCCTCGCCCGCCAGGGATTCCTCCAGGATGCGCTGCTGGTCGTCCGGATGCAGGGCCTCGCGCCAGTCGGCGGTCCGCGCGGCTTCGTAGGTGGAGCCGTAGAAGTCGACATAGGCCTGGTTGACGAAGGCGCGCGACCGATCCTGATTGGTGACCCAGATCAGCACCGGCGCGGTGTCGGCGATGGCGCGGAATCGTTGCTCGCTCTCGCGCGTCTCGGCCTCGGCGCGGGCGCGTTCGACCTCGGCCCAGGTCCGGGCGGCGACCTCTTCCAGCAGGGCGGCCTCGGCGTCGGTCCATTCCCGCGGATGCGACGCATGGCAGTAGAGGAAGGCCTGCAGCCGGCCGCCGCGGATCAGCGGCGCGCGGATCAGGGCGCGGGTCTGCATGGCGTCGAAGGCGCCGGCCACATCGGCGGTGCGAGGATCGGCGTGCACGTCCGAAACGCGCACCGTGCGGCCCGCCCCCAGATCCTCGATCAGGGCGGCGCCCAGCTCCTGCAGGCTGAACTGACCGCGCGCGCTGACGACCCCGGCGGTCCAGTCGCGGGTCATCGAGACCATGCCCGCGGCCTCGTCGACTTCGCCATAGCCGACGCGGTGGACGGCCAGCAGGTCGCCGAGCGCGCGCTCCACCTCCTGCATGATGTCGTCGGGGTCCGACATGTCGCGCAGGCGGTCGACCAGCGAGAGCAGGAACGCCTGTCGCCGCTCCTGACGGGCGGCGGCTTCCAGCGCTTCGCGACTGTCGGTGACGTCGAACGACATGCCGGCGTAACCCAGAAAGACGCCGTTCTCGTCGAAGCGCGGCTTCACCGCCACGCGCATCCAGCGCCACTCGCCGTCGTGTCGGCGGAAGCGGGCTTCGAAGGCGTAGGGCCGACGTGCCGGTCGCGAGTCCGACTGAGCGGCGGCCACGTGATCGGCGTCGTCAGGATGGATCGTCATCTTCCATTCGTGACCGGCCAGGGCGCGGCTGCCCGCACCGTAGAACTCGGCCAGGGCGGCGTTGGCGAACTCTACGGCTCCATCCTCGTCCGTCAGCCAGACCGGGGCGGGGGCGGTGTCGGCGAGCAGGCGGAAGCGGGTCTCGCTCTCGCGCAGGGCGGCCTCGGCCTCGCGCGCGGCGGTGATGTCGACGCCGCCGGCGATATAGCCGATGGGCGCGCCGTCCTCGCCGTTCAGGGCCCGCACGCTGACCATGGCCCAGACGATCCGGCCGTCGGGGTGAATGTAGCGCTTGATCAACTGGTCGGCGGGGTTGCCGTCGTTGATGGCGCGAAGGGCCGCCAGGGTCGCGGCGGCGTCGTCGGGATGGGTCACGTCCAGGGTGGACCGCCCGATGGCCTCTTCCTTGGACAGACCCAGAAGCTCGGCGAACCGGGCGTTGATCGCGGTGATGCGCCCGTCGAGGTCCAGCCGCACGATGCCGGCGGCCGACTGGTCCACCATCGCCTGAAGCTCGGATCGGCTTCGCCGGAGCTCCACCTCGGCCTCGCGCACCTCGGTCACGTCCGTGTTGACGCCGATCAGGCCAAGAAGCTCGCCCGTCGGCGACAGGCGAGGGCGGGCGTGGGTGAGGATGGTGCGCCATTCGCCGTCGTGGCGTTTCTGCCGGCCTTCGACGCTGAAGGCCACGCCGGCCTGCATCGCCTCGCGCGTGGTGGCTATCACCCGGTCGCGGTCGTCGGGATGGACCTGGGCGGAGAAGACGAAGTTCGAAAGGTCCTCCGGCGCGTTCCAGAACAGCTGCTGATCGCGGTTCAGGTGGATGCACCGACCCTGGGCGTCGCTCATCCACAGCATGGCCGGCGCCAGTTCGCTGACCAGCTGAAGGCGGCCCTCAGTCTCGTCGATGCGGGCGTCGGAGACCCGAAGCGCCGACAGGGACCTATCCAGCTGCTGCAGGCTTCGTCTCAGCCAGGCGCCCATTTCGGTGCAGAACAGGCCGACGATGAGGAAGTTCAGCGTGGCGACCCGGCCAAGGTTCGCCGGCATGGCGCGACCCTCGGGCGTGGTCATGACGACCACCGCCCAGCCCCCCAGCAGACAGCAGGCGACGGCGCTCCATCCCCCCGCCCGCCCTGCGGAAATGGCGGCCAGGATCACGGCGGGAAGCAGGATGATGAAGCCCGAAATCTCGGCGTAGAAGCTGGCGGCGGCGGCCCGCACCGCGAGCCCGCCCAGCGCCCAGGCCATGCCCACCAGGATAGCGCCGACCACCGACTTCTGGCGCAGGAGGGTCAGCCGCAAGACCATGGCGTCGGCCCCGGACAGGGCCTTTGGAAACGCCGTCTTGCTCATGCCTCAACGCCTCCCCCAAAAGCGCCGTCCCGAGACGCTTCGTCTTGCAACGCTTCCGTCTCGCTCGCGTTCCTGTCGTCAATGCGCCGGAATGAATCGGCGTAAGCCTATTCGCACGTATGGAGCAAGCATGACCGCCACCATCGACACCGGCCTGTCCGCCGAAGACCGGGGCGACGTCGCCGAGCAGCTGACGCGCGTCCTGGCCGACGCCTACGCCGTCTATCTGAAAACCCACGGCTACCACTGGAACGTTCGCGGGCCGGAATTCTTCGCCCTGCACAACCTGCTGGAGCAGCAGTATCGGGATCAGTGGGAAGCGCTGGACGACATCGCCGAGCGCATCCGCGCTCTGGGCATGTTCGCGCCGCAGGGCTACGGCACCTTCGCCAATCTGACCAGCATCCGTGACGGCGATCCCGAAAAGGATGCGCCGAACATGCTGCGCGAACTGATGCGCGACCATGAGACGCTGATCGCGACGATGCGCGCCGCCCTGGAGGTCGCGGACGACGACGGCGACGACGTGACGGTCGACCTGCTGACCCAACGCCTGGGCGCCCACGAAAAGTTCGCCTGGATGCTGCGATCCACCCTCGGCGGTCGATAACGCCGATTTCCGGATCGCCTGAAAACCGCCCATAAGTCCGGGCATTGCCTTGCCGCGACGCAGCCCCAATTTGCAGGGCGCATGAAGGACCATATGGCGAACCGGGACTGGAAGGCGATCTGGACGGCGTTCAAGCGCTCGGCCGCGGCGATCCCCGCGGCCGGCGCCGTGCTGGGCGTCGCCATGGCGGCCGGATCTTCGCCGCGTCCCGACATCGACCGCACGGCCGAGGCCGTGGCCCGCATCACCGGCGGCGATCTGACGGCCAAGGGGCTGGCGGCGCTTCAGGCGCGGCTCACGCCGTCCCAGCTGGCCGAGGCGCAGCGGCATGATCCGACGCGGCTCCAGCCGGCGCTGTATGGACTGACGCCCGGGTGGGACAGCCTGACGCTGGCCGGCAAGCCGCGGCTGGAGCCGGGCGAGACGGGCCTGAAGGCCCAGCAGATGAACGCCGCCCTGCCGGTCGCCTCGGGCGCGTTGCGCCCGGCTTTGCCGTTCGTGTTCAAGGGCGGGGCCGAGGATCGCCGACGCGCCCTGCGATGCCTGACCCAGGCCGTCTATTACGAGGCGGCGCTGGAGCCCGACGCCGGCCAGGCGGCCGTGGCCCAGGTCGTCCTGAACCGTGTTCGTGATCCCAACTACGCCAACACCGTCTGCGGGGTGGTGTTCGAAGGCGCCGAGCGGACGACGGGCTGCCAGTTCAGCTTCACCTGCGACGGATCGCTGTCGCAGGCGCCGGTGGCCTGGGCCTGGGAGCGGGCGCGCAAGGTGGCGGAAAAGGCCCTGAGCGGGCAGGTCGCGACGCAGGTGGGCACGGCGACGCATTACCATGCGGATTACGTCCATCCGTGGTGGGCGCCGACGGTGGCCAAGGTCAATCAGATCGGCGCGCACATCTTCTATCGCTGGAAGGGCGTCTACGGCGAAACGGCCGCCTTCCGGACGGTCTACAACGGCCACGAACCCGCCATCGACGAAGCGCGGTTCTCGCGTCCGAGAATCACCGCGGCCCTGGCCGGCGGGGCGACGGGCGGGCCCGACCCGGACAAGGCCACGAACGGAGCGCCGATGCGCACGGTCGAGATCGATGGCCAGCAACGTGTCGTGGGCGTCGCCAGCCTGGGCGGCCGGCGCCTGCCGACCCATGAGGAAGTGGCCGCCATCAACGCCCGGCTGCAGGCTTTCGAGCAGCCCAAGGCGGCGGCGCCGGCGGCCGTGACGCCGCCGCCCGCGGGCGTCACGCCCCTGGCCGTCGAGGAGGTGGGGCGGCCGGCCGTCCCCGCACGGTAACAGGGCTTCGTTGCAACGCTTGACCGGGGTAAGGTGTTGAGCGCCATTGGCCATGGCAATTTCCAGGAGACGTTAGGCTTGACGACCGCCCCGCACGACGCTGCCCCCGCCTGGGACGAGTCCGACCGCCTTTCCGCTCTTCGCAGCTACGCCATACTGGACAGCGCGCCGGAGAAGGCCTTCGACGACATCGTCGCCCTTGTCGCGCGCATCTGCGAGGCGCCGATCGCCGTGGTCAATCTGATCGACGCCGAGCGGCAATGGTTCAAGGCCGAGGTCGGGCTGGGCGTGCGCGAGACGCCGCTGGCCACCTCGTTCTGCGCCCACGCCCTGTTGCAGGACGAGGCGATGGTGATCCCGGACGCCACCCAGGATCCCCGATTCGACTGCAATCCGCTGGTGACGGGCGAACCGCACCTGCGCTTCTACGCCGGACGGTTGCTGAAGACCGAGGACGGGCTGCCGCTGGGCACCCTGTGCGTGCTGGACAAGAAGCCGCGGCCCGAGGGGCTGACCGATCTGCAGACGATGACGCTGGAGACGCTGGCCGGCCAGGTCATGACCCAGCTGGAGCTGCGCCGGAGCCTGCGTCAGCGGCGCGAGAGCGAGGAGACGACACGCCGGGCGCTGGAGGCGTCCAACTATGTCGGGGCCTGGGACTGGGAAATCGGGCCCGACCGGGTGGTCGCGGACGAGCGTTTCGCCGCCATGTTCGGCGTCGATCCCCGGATGGCGCTGGAGGGCGCGCCGCTCGCCAACTTCATGACGCACCTGCACCCCGAGGATGCGCCGCGCGTGCAGACGGAGATCGACCGGGCCATGCGCGGCGACGGCGTCTTCGCCAGCGAATACAGGCTGCAGCCGCCCGGACAGGACGTTCGCTGGGTCCTGGCGCGTGGGCAGGTTTATTTCGACACGGACGGCGCCCCGGAGCGGTTTCCCGGCATCGCGGTCGACATCACCGGCCGCAAGCAGAAGGACGCCGACCTGGCCGCCATCGCCGCGCGGCTGAGCCAGAGCGAGGCCCAGTTCCGGGTGCTGGCGGACGCCATGCCGCAGATGGTGTGGTCGACCACGCCGGACGGTCTGCATGACTACTACAATGCGCGCTGGTACGAATTCACGGGCGCGCCCGTCGGCTCGACCGATGGCGAGGGCTGGAACGACATGTTCCACCCGCAGGACCAGGCGCGCGCCTGGGAGCGCTGGAGTCATTCGCTGGAGACGGGCGAACCGTATGAAATCGAGTATCGCCTGAAGCACCATTCGGGCGCCTATCGCTGGACGCTGGGGCGGGCCCTGCCGATCCGGGACGACGACGGCACGATTGTCCGCTGGTTCGGCACCTGCACCGACATCGACGAGTTGAAGCGTCTCGAGCAGGGGCGCGAACTGGTCAGCCAGGAGCTGAGCCACCGGATCAAGAACATCTTCGCCGTGGTCGGCGCCCTGATCGCCCTGTCCGCGCGGCAACACCCGGAGGCGCGGGCCTTCGCAAGCTCGCTGCGGACTCGCATCAACGCCCTGGCGCGCGCGCACGAGTTCGTGCGCCCGCACACGGAAACCTCGCGCACGACCGTGGGGGAGACGACGCTGCATTCCTTCCTGAGCGACCTGTTCCGGGCCTATGCCGACGAAGCGGGCGGCCCCCGGGTCAGGATCACTGGAGACGACGCGGTGTTCGACGACCAGGCGGCCACGTCCGTCGCGCTGCTGTTCCACGAACTGGCGACGAACGCGGCGAAGTACGGCGCCCTGTCTGAACCGGGCGGCGGCGTGGATCTGGATACCCGACTGGAGGACGACCGTTTTGTCCTGACCTGGTCGGAGCAGGGCGGTCCCCCTGTCTCGGAACCGGCGCGCGAAGGATTCGGATCGTCACTGGCGACGCTGTCGGTGGAAGGCCAATTGGGCGGGAGACTGCAGCGCTTCTGGCGTCCGGAAGGCTTGAAGATCGTTGCAGATTTGCCCGCTACGGCCTTGTCGCGCCGTCGCGCGGCCGCGAAAGCACGATAATGGCCGCCAAGGTGAAACCCGCGGGCCAGTGCTGCGTTATGTGCGACCCCGAACACAAGTAACACCCCATGAGTGCGCGTATCCTGATCATTGAAGATGAAGCCCTGGTCGCCATGGAGCTTCGATTCGTGCTCGAAGATCTCGGGCACGAGGTTGTCGACATCTGCGCCACCGCCAAGGCGGCGCTGGACAAGGTGCGCGAGACCGACATCGACCTGGCGCTGGTGGACATCCATCTTTCGGACGGTGCGACCGGCATCGAGCTGGGGCGTCAGCTGGGTCAGGAAATGGGCGTCACCGTCCTGTTCATGACGGCCAACCCCGGCATGGTGCGTGAAGGCGTGGCGGGGACCATCGGCGTCCTGTCCAAACCGACCGATGAGCGCGCCGTTCAGACGGCGGTCGACTACGCCCTGCGGCGCCGGCAGGGCGAGCCGGTCCAGTACGCGCCGCCGGGCCTGCAGCTCTTCGGCTGAACCGCCGCGCCGGGGCGGTTGCAGTTCAAGACGTCGCCCCCATGTCGAAGGCTCCCCACGATACGGAGCCTGCCATGACCCACACCCTGAAGAAGCGCGCGCTGGGCGACAGCGGACTGGACATCGCGCCCCTTGTCTTCGGCGGCAATGTGTTCGGCTGGACTGCGGATCGGTCGACCTCCTTTTCCCTGCTCGACGCCTTCGTCGAGGCCGGTTTCGACGCGATCGACACCGCCGATGCCTATTCGCGCTGGGTCCCCGGCCATTCCGGCGGCGAGAGCGAAACCATCATCGGCGCGTGGCTGAAGGCGCGGGGTCGCCGCGACGACGTCAAGATCCTGACCAAGGTCGGCTCGGACATGGGGCAGGGGCGCAACGACCTCTCGGCGGGCTGGATCGAGAAGGCGGTCGAGGATTCGCTGCGGCGGCTGCAGACCGACCATATCGACCTGTATCAGACCCACTGGCCCGATCCGGAGACGCCGCAGGAAGAGACGCTGCGCGCGCTGGACCGTCTGGTGAGGGCCGGCAAGGTGCGGGCCATCGGCGTGTCGAACCATGATGCAGGCTCGATCCGCCAGGCGCTGGACATCTCGCGTCGGGAAGGGCTGGTCGCCTACGCCGCGATCCAGCCGCACTACAACCTGTACAGCCGCGCGACCTTCGAGGGCGCGCTGCAGGAACTGGCGGTCGAGACCGGCCTGGGCGTCATCACCTATTTCAGCCTGGAGAGCGGCTTCCTGACCGGCAAGTACAAGACCGTCGATCAGGTCGAGGGGACCAAGCGCGAGGGCATGCTGAAGGACAAGTTCGACGCGCGCGGCGCGCGGATCCTGGCGGTGCTGGATGCGGTGGCGCTGAAGAACGAGGCGACGCCGGCCCAGGTCGCCCTCGCCTGGCTGCTGGCCCGGCCGGGCGTCACCGCGCCCATCGTCAGCGCCACCTCGACCACGCAGCTGGCCGACACGCTGAAGGCCGCGACGCTGGCGCTGTCTGCGGAAGACATGGCGGCGCTGAACGAAGCCAGCGCCTACTGAAGACCCGTCCGGTCGGGTCGGGTCACCAGACCCCGATCTTCTCGGCTTCCTTGTGGCTGATCGGGTGGCCCTGCTTCTTGTGGTCTTCTTCGGCCAGGAAGCGGCTGGCTTCCAGAGCGGCCATGCAGCCCATGCCCGCGGCGGTGACGGCCTGGCGATAGACGTCGTCGGTGACGTCGCCGGCGGCCCACACGCCCTCGATCGCCGTCGCGGCCGTGCCCGGCTTCACGCGCAGATAGCCGCCGGAGTTCGTCTCCAGCTGCCCCTTGAACAGTTCCGACGACGGCGCATGGCCGATGGCGATGAAGACGCCGTCGGCAGGGATTTCGCGCGTCGAGCCGTCCTGGACGTGTTTCAGCCGCACGCCGGTGACGTTGCGGGCGACGCCGTCGACCACGCCGACCACCTCTTCCACCGCATGGTTCCAGATCACCTCGACCTTGGGATGGGCGAACAGGCGGTCCTGCAGGATCTTTTCGGCGCGGAATTCGTCGCGGCGGTGCACGACGGTCACCTTGGATGCGAAGTTGGTCAGGAACAGCGCTTCTTCGACGGCCGTATTGCCGCCGCCGACCACCACGACCTCCTTGCCGCGGTAGAAGAAGCCGTCGCAGGTGGCGCAGGCGGAGACGCCGAAGCCCTGATAGGCCGCTTCCGACTCCAGCCCCAGCCACTTGGCCTGGGCGCCGGTGGAGATGATGACCGTCTCGGCCAGCAGTTCGTCGCCGCCGTCCAGCTTCAGCCGGAAGGGGCGCTGCGACAGATCGGCCGAGACGACGATGTCGTGGATGACCTCGGTCCCGACATGCTCGGCCTGGGCGCGCATCTGCTCCATCAGCCAAGGGCCCTGGATGGTCTCGGCGAAGCCGGGATAGTTCTCCACGTCGGTGGTGATGGTCAGCTGGCCGCCGGGCTGCAGGCCGGCGATGACCACCGGATTCAGCGAGGCGCGGGCGGCGTAGATGGCGGCGGTCCAGCCGGCGGGGCCGGACCCGATGATGGCGAGGCGGACGGAACGGGGCGTGCTCATGGTGCCTATTTAGGGGCTGATTCCGCTTCGCGCGATGCTATCGTCGCTTCGACCGCGAAGGAGTCGGGGATGAAGAACAAGGGCGCCGCCTTTTTCACGGGCGGGATCGGCGTGGGCCTCGCCATCGGGGTCGCCCTGGGCGTGGCCATGGACAGCATCGCGCTGGGTCTTGCGCTGGGCGTCGCCATCGGGGCCGGCCTGGGCTCGGCCGGCATGGCGGCCGAGAAGAAGAAGGACGACAAGGACGCGGGGCCCGAAGCCTGATCGTCAGCCGACCTGGGCGCGGTGCCGCAGCATCGCATCGGCCAGGACGCAGGCGGCCATGGCCTCCACCACCGGCACGGCGCGCAGGGCGACACAGGGATCGTGGCGGCCCTTGGTGCGCAGGTCCGTCTCCTCACCGTCGCGGGTGATGGTCTGGCGCGGCGTCAGGATGGAGGAGGTCGGCTTGAACGCCACCCGCGCCGTGACCGGCTGGCCCGTCGATATGCCGCCCAGCACGCCGCCGGCCTTGTTCGACAGGAAGACCGGGCGCCGGTCGAGGTCCAGCCGCATCTCGTCGGCGTTCTCCTCGCCCGACAGTTCCGCCGCCTCGAAGCCGGCGCCGATCTCGACCCCCTTGGCGGCGTTGATCGACATCAGGGCCGCCGCCAGCTCCGCATCCAGCTTGCCATAGAGGGGCGCGCCCCAGCCCGCGGGCACGCCGGCGACTTCCAGCGCCACGACGGCGCCGATGGACGAGCCGGCCTTGCGAACGCCGTCCAGATACGCCTCCCATTCGGGCACGACGGCGCTGGAGGCCGCGAACAGCGCATTGCCGCCGACGGCGTCGAAGTCGATGGCGTCCGGGGCGATCCGATGCGGGCCGATCTGGACGACGCCGGCCCGGATGCGGACGGTTTCGCCCAGGATGCGCCGGGCCACCGCGCCGGCGGCCACGCGACTGGCGGTTTCGCGCGCCGAAGACCGGCCGCCGCCGCGATGGTCCCTGACGCCGTACTTGGCCTGATAGGCGAAGTCGGCGTGGCCGGGGCGATAGGCGCGGGCGATCTCGCCGTAGTCCTTGGACCGCTGGTCCTCGTTGTGGATCAGGATGGAGATGGGCGTGCCCGTGGTCACCGGGCCGTCGCCGTCGTCGAACACGCCCGACAGGATCTGCGCGGTGTCGCTCTCCCGGCGCTGGGTCACGAAGCGGCTGCCGCCGGGTTTTCTCTGGTCCAGCCACGGCTGGATGTCGGCCTCGGTCAGCGGGAGCAGGGGCGGGCAGCCGTCGATCACGCAGCCGATCGCCGGTCCGTGGCTCTCGCCCCAGGTGGTGACGCGGAACAGATGGCCGAAGGTGTTGTGCGACATGGCCCGACTTAGGCCGCCAGACGCTCCGGCGTCCAGACCCGGTTGAACCGCACCAGCAGGTCCTCGGCGGCCGAGGGGGTGTCCTGGCACGGGTTCAGGGTCACGATCAGCCGCCCCGCGGGGCGCGGGCCGCGGGCGGGCAGGCCCAGGCCGCGCAGGCTGAGGCGCACGGGCGCCTGGAGGCCCGGCGTGACCCAGGCGGAGCGCAGGCCGGCGTGGGTCTGGATCTCCAGCCTGCCGCCGTCGGCCAGAACCCGCAGGCCCGCCGGCGCCGTCATGAACAGGTCGTCGCCCATCACCGACAGGCCGTCGGCGGGGCGGATCAGGATGCGCAGATAGAGGTCGGCGCCGTCGCTGGCGCCGCGCTTCAATCGCAGGTGCTCGCCGGTCCGCAGGCCCGCCGGCACGGCGACCCGCACGGTCCGCGCGCCCAGACGAAGCTCGATCCGCGCACCCCTGACCGCCTGCAGCGGCGTCAGCGCCATGACGGGCGCGGGGGCGGAGCGGACGACGGGCGCGGCGAGCGCCAGGCGGCTGGCGCCCTGCGCCTGAACCAGCCGATAGGCCGCGATCACCCTGCGGAAGCGGTCGGGGTCGCCGCCGTCCTGATCGGGCCTGGCGGCCTTCACCGCCGCCCGGAACGCCGCCTTGAGAGCGGCGTCGTCGACGGGGCCGTCGACGCCCAGCGTCGCCAGGGCGTCGCGGAGGGCGGGATCGGAAGCGGACTTGAAGGCGCTCATGGCGGGCAGCCTTGGGCGTACATGGTCAAGACCGGGTTAACCGTGACACGAATCGAGCCGCGACGCGCTGAACCGCGACGTTCCCTCGCGGACGGGAAGGGGGTAATCAGCCGTCATGACCGCCCCCGTGATCCCGCCCAGCCCGTCGCGCGAGGAGTATGCCCGCGACTACGCCGCCGCCCTGGCCGCCAATGGCGACGAGGCCGCCTTCGAGCGGCCCGAGCCGATCAGCCTGTTCCTCGACTGGCTGGCCGACGCACGCGCGCACGAGGTCAACGACGCCAACGCCATGACCCTGTCGACCGTCGACCGCGACGGCCTGCCCGATGCGCGGATCGTGCTGCTCAAGGACGTCGACGATCGCGGCTTCACCTTCTACTCCAACCGCGAGAGCGCTAAGGGCCTGGAGCTGGACGCCCGCCCGGCCGCGGCCCTGACCTTTCACTGGAAGTCGTTGCGCCGCCAGGTGCGGGTGCGCGGCGCCGTCGAGCCGGTCACGCCCGATGAGGCGGACGCCTATTTCGCCAGCCGGGCGCGCGAGAGCCGCATCGGCGCCTGGGCCTCGGACCAGTCCCGCCCGCTGGATGCGCGCGAAACGCTGGAGGCCGCGGTGATGCGCGAGACCGCCCGGTTCGAGGGGCAGGACGTGCCGCGCCCGGAACGCTGGACCGGCTGGCGCGTGACGCCCCAATCGGTCGAGTTCTGGCGGGACCGCCCTTTCCGCCTGCATGACCGCATGCGCTTCGAATGGGAAGGGCAGGGATGGCGCAAGACGCGCCTGTGGCCCTGATCGGGGATCGCCCCTTTCCCTTTCGTCGCCAGGCCTCTATGTCCGCCCCTCGCAATTTGTATCGCTGGAGATCGCGATGAGACCGGATGTCGAGGCCATGAAGGCCGACATCGAGCAGAGCGTCGCTCTGCTCAGGAGGCGTCTTTGACTGGGATGTCGCTCTAAGAAAGCTCGACGAGCTGAACGCGCGGGTCGAGGATCCGACGCTGTGGGACAATCCCGACGAGGCCCAGGCCGTCAGCCGCGACCGTTCGCGCCTGGAAGGCCAGGTCAACGCCGTCAAGGAGATGGAGCAGGGCCTCGAGGACGGGGTGATGCTGGCCGAGATGGCGGACGAGGAGGGCGACGAGGCCGCTCTCGAAGACGCTCGCGCCCAGTTGAAGGCCATCAAGGACCGCGCCGCGCGCGCCGAGCTGGAGGCCCTGCTGTCGGGTGAGGCCGACGGCAACGACGCCTATCTGGAAGTGAACTCCGGCGCCGGCGGCACCGAGTCGAACGACTGGGCCGGCATGCTGCTGCGCATGTACACGCGCTGGGCGCGGGCGCACGGCTATGAGGTCGAGGTCGAGGCGGAGGAAGGCGGCGAACAGGCCGGCATCAAGTCCGCGACGATCCAGGTGAAGGGCCCCAACGCCTATGGCTGGCTGAAGTCGGAATCGGGCGTGCACCGGCTGGTGCGCATCAGCCCGTACGACGCGGCCGCCAAGCGCCACACCAGCTTCGCCTCGATCGGGGTGTCGCCGGTGGTGGACGATGCGATCGAGATCGACATCAACCCCTCGGACGTGCGCACCGACACCTACCGGGCCTCGGGCGCGGGCGGCCAGCACATCAACAAGACGGACTCGGCGGTGCGCCTGACGCACATCCCGACCAACACGGTGGTGGCCTGCCAGGCCGGCCGGTCGCAGCACCAGAACCGCGAACAGGCCTGGAAGATGCTGCGCGCGCGCCTGTACGAGCTGGAGCTGCAGAAGCGCGAGGCGGCGGCGCAGGCGCTGGCGGACGCCAAGACCGACATCGGCTGGGGCCACCAGATCCGATCCTACGTCCTGCAGCCGTATCAGATGGTCAAGGACCTGCGGACCGAGGTCGAGACGTCGGACACCCAGGGGGTTCTGGACGGCGACCTGGACCAGTTCATGGGCGCGGCGCTGGCGGCGCGGGTCGGCGAGACCCGCGGATCGACGGCGGAATAGAAGAAGGGGCGGTCCGGCGGACCGCCCCTTTTCAGTTGATGATCAGGCCGTGGCCTTCTCCTTGGCGTCGGCCTTCTTGTCGGCGGGCGGCTCCAGCATCGACGCGCCGGGCGTGTCGCGCTTGGCCTGGTTGCAGCGGCCCTGGAACCAGGCGCCCTGTTCGACCGACAGCTGCTCCTGGGTGATGTCGCCCTCGACGCGCGAGGTGGCGTAGAGGCGGACCTGCTTGGCCACGATGGCCCCTGTGACGCGACCGCGCACGTCCAGCACATCGGCGTGGACGGTGCCCTCGACCGAGCCGCCCTCGCCAATGGTGACGCGGGCGACCCGAACGTCGCCCTTCAGCGAGCCCTCGATCTGGAGGTCGCCGGCGCCGGAGATGTTGCCTTCGTACTTCACGCCCGCCGACAGGGTCGACAGGCTGCTGGAGCGCGGCGCCGCGGCCGGGCGGGGCGGCTCCGGGGCGCGGGGGGCGGGCGCCGAGGCGACCGGCGCTGAAGCCGGCGTCGGGGCCGGCGCGGGCGGCTCTGGCGCCGGGGGAATGCCCAGGCCGCCTTGTGAGCCGCTGTCGATGGGTTTGCTCTTGGTGAACATGGTGCGCTCCGCATGTCGCCAGCCAAGGCCGGCCTTACCCCAAAGCCCTCGGGCGGGATTTAGGGGGGCGCGCGACGCGCAGGTCAAGCGCCGCTTCCGAACCACGCTCGTCGATCACAGGGCCTTGAGCGCCTCCAGCACGGCCTCGGCATGGCCCGCGACGCGGACATTGCGCCAGGTCTGGACGATGTTCCCGTCGGGCCCGACCAGGAAGGTGGCGCGCTCGACGCCCATGTATTCGCGGCCGTAAAGCTTCTTCTGAACCCAGACGCCCCAGGCCTCGCAGGCGGCGCCGTCCTCGTCGGAGGCCAGGATGATCCTGAGGTCGTGCTTGGCCTTGAAGCGGTCCAGCTTCTTCGCGGGATCCCTGGACACGGCGATGACGGTCGCGCTCAGGGCCCCGAAGGCGTCGATCAGGGCCGAGAAGTCCTTGCCCTCGTTGGTGCAGCCTGGGGTGTCGGCCTTGGGATAGAAATAGACCACGGCTGGGCGGCCCTTCAGCGCGGCCAGGGAGACGCGGCCGCCGCCGTCGGTCGGCAGGTCGAGGATGGGGGCGGGCTGGCCTTCGGTGACTTCCGGCATCTCACATCTCCGAACGGGTCAAACGGGACGAACCAGCACGATCTTTTTCTTGCCGGCCGCCAGCTTGATGACGCCGTCGGCGACGTCCGCCTGGGTCAGCAACCGGGCGCCGTCGGAGACGGGGACGTCGTTCAGGCGCAGGCCGCCGCCCTGGGCCAGGCGGCGCGCCTCGCCGTTCGAGGCGGTCAGGCCCGCCTTGGTCACGACGGCGGCGATCATCGTGCCGAAGATCTCGCCCGAGGGCAGTTCGACGGTGGGCAGGTCGGCGGAGACCTGGCCCTTTTCGAAGGCGCTTTCGGCGGCGGCGCGCGCCTTGGCGGCTTCCTCGGCGCCGTGCAGCATGGTGGTGGCGGCGTCGGCCAGCGCCTTCTTGGCGTCGTTGATGGCCGCGCCTTCCAAGGCCTCGTATGCGGCGATCTGGTCCAGGGTCAGATCGGTGAACAGGCGCATGAAGCGGCCGACGTCGGCGTCCTCGGCGTTGCGCCAGAACTGCCAGTAGTCATAGGGCGAAAGCTGTTCGGCGTTCAGCCAGACGGCGCCCTGGGCGGTCTTGCCCATCTTGCCGCCCGAGGCGGTGGTCAGCAGCGGGGTGGTCAGGCCGAAGGCGGCCTTCTGGTCCACGCGGCGAACCAGATCAACGCCCGAGGTGATGTTGCCCCACTGGTCCGACCCGCCCATCTGCAGGGTGACGTTCAGGCTGCGGTTCAGCTCCAGGAAGTCCACCGACTGCATCAGCATGTAGTTGAACTCGAGGAAGGTCATCGGCTGCTCGCGCTCGAGCCGCAGCTTGACCGAGTCGAAGCTCAGCATCCGGTTGACGGTGAAGTGCGTGCCGAAGTCGCGCAGGAACTGGATGTAGCCGTAGGTCGACAGCCAGTCGTCGTTGTTGACCATCACGGCATCGGTCGGGCCGTCGCCGAAGGTCAGGAATTTGGCGAAGACCGTCTGAATCGAGTCGATGTTCGACTGGATGGTTTCCTGCGTCAGCTGCGGGCGCGAGGCGTCCTTGCCGGTCGGGTCGCCGACCTTGGTCGTGCCGCCGCCCATCAGGACGATGGGCTTGCCGCCGGCCTGCTGGAGGCGGCGCAGCATCATGATCTGGATCAGGCTGCCGACGTGCAGCGACGGGGCGGTGGCGTCGAAGCCGATGTAGCCCGCGACAACGCCCGAGGCCGCCGCCTCGTCCAGTTCCGTCGGGTGAGTGATCTGATGGATGTAGCCCCGCGCCTGCAGGGTTTTCAGGAAGTCGGACTTGAAGGCTTGGTCTGTCATGGCGGCTGGTCCGTTAGCAGGCTTGCCGCCGGTCGTCTTCCCCCTCGCGCCGCCGACGGCCGGCGGCGCGAGCGGTTTCAGACGGTCGGACGAAAAAACACCGGCTGAATAGTCTCAATCGTCTGAATGACGGCGACCGCACGAACGGCCGCTTGGCGATCGTCTTCGGCTACGCCAAATCCAGGACGCTATTCTAAACCAGCCCGGGAGGGCGCCAGCTTGTTTGAGGAAGCGCCAGGCTTGAGGCTTGTAAAGCCAGCGGGAAATCTGCGGAACTGCGATGGCCGCCGCTTACCGCAGCGGACGCTCGGAGTGTCAGCTGAGGGTGGAAAGAGGACATTGGTTCGTTAGAGTGGTTGGATGAAGTTCGGCGAACTCAAATCCATCGGACACAACATCGCTGACTCCCTCGCGAGCGGGATATGTCTGCTCGTCGGCTACTACGAGGTAGACATCTTCGCAGAGGCAGCGAGTTCGCCAGCCCGGTACATCGACGTGGACTTCCTAACCGGGACGAGCTCGGGCAGCTTGACGTCTCCGTCCCTGACCAAGGTCATCACGCTGTATCGGGATGCTCTTGATCGACTTTGCGCCAGTCATGGCACAAGCTCGTCAGCTTTTACCGTCCTAGCTGCTCGCTTCGCCACCGACAGCAGATACGGGGAGCGCTTCACCGTCACCGTCGAAGATCAATCGGGCCGCCGGTCGATTGACGAATATCTCGGCAGGCCGGGCCGTAAGCTGAAGGTCCGCTAAGGGTCGAGGCCGTGTAAAAACGCCTTGAGCTGCTGCGGTGGGCGCGCGGCATTGAGGCCGGAGCGCCTCCTTCTCAGGCCCTGATCGCTTCCATCAAGGGCTTGGTCCCGAGCACCGCGATCACCCGCTTCATGTTGTAGGCGAGG
>NZ_JAYRPA010000068.1:0-11044 GCF_041911375.1 Brevundimonas sp.
GCGACGGGCGTCGCGGACGGGGCGGCGGGCGCGGGCGCGGGCTCCGGCGCGGACGGCGCTGTTGGCTGCTGGCAGGCGGCCAACACCAGGGCCAGGGACAGGATCGGGGCGTAAACGGCGGCCTTCATGACGTCCTCACGGTCTGTGCGAGTGAAGAACGCCGCCCGCGCCGTCCGGCTCCGACCCAGCCCGGCCCGGCTTCGTCCGTCTCAGCGACGCGCCGCCTCCAGCGCCGCCTTCTGCAGGGCGAACAGTTCGCCGCAGCCGGTCTCGGCCAGCGAGAACAGCCGATCGAATTCGGCGCGCGAGAAGCCGCGCTTCTCGCCGGTGGCCTGGACCTCCACGATCTGACCGGCGCCGGTCAGGACGAAGTTGGAATCCGCCTCGGCCTCGGAATCCTCTTCATAGTCCAGGTCCAGCACCGGCACGCCGTCGCACACGCCGCACGACACCGCCGCCACCTGGTCCAGGATGGGATCGGCCTTCAGCACCCCTTCGTCGCGCAGGTAGTTGAGCGCCGAGGCCATGGCGACCCAGGCGCCGGTGATCGAGGCGGTGCGCGTGCCGCCGTCGGCCTGGATCACGTCGCAGTCCAGCACCACCTGCCGCTCGCCCAGCGCCTTCAGGTCGACGACGGCGCGCAGGCTGCGGCCGATCAGGCGCTGGATCTCCTGGGTGCGGCCCGTCTGCTTGCCCGCCGCGGCCTCGCGCCGGCCGCGCGTGTGGGTGGCGCGGGGCAGCATGCCGTATTCGGCCGTGACCCAGCCCTGGCCCTTGCCGCGCATCCAACCGGGTATGCTCTCCTCGACCGAGGCGGTGACCAGCACCTTGGTGTGGCCGAAGGTGATCAGGCACGAACCCTCGGCGTAGCGATTGACGCCGGTCTCGATGGTCACGGGACGCAGTTGATCGTCGGTGCGTTGCGAATGGCGCATGATCTGTCCTTGGAAGCGATGGCGGCGGTGCTTATCCTGAAACCGTGAGCCTGTATGCCCCGAAAAACCCGCCGTTCGACGGCGTGCAGTCCCCGAACCCGGCCCTGGCCGGGCTGGCGGGGCTGGACGCGCGCGCGCGCGACATCTTCCGGCGCATCGTCGAGAGCTATCTGGAGACGGGCGAGCCGGTGGGTTCGCGCACCCTGTCCCTGGGCGGCGTCGCCCTGTCGCCCGCCTCGATCCGCAACACCATGCAGGATCTGACGCTGGCGGGCCTGCTGGCCTCGCCCCACGCCTCCGCCGGGCGGATCCCCACCCATGCGGGCCTGCGGCTGTTCGTCGACGGCCTGCTGGAAATCGGCGACCTGAGCCAGGAGGAGCGGCGCGAGATCGACGGGCGCCTGGCCGGGCGGGGCCGCAACTTCGAGGCGGCGCTGGACGAGGCCTCCAACCTTCTGTCGGGCCTGGCGGGCGGCGCGGGCGTCGTGTCCAGCCCGGTGCGCGAAGCCGGGGTCAAGCACGTGGAGTTCGTGGCCCTGGGCGGCGACCAGGCGCTGGCGGTCATCGTCGCCGACGACGGCACGGTCGAGAACCGCATCATGAGCCTGTCGGCGGGGGTCACGCCCTCGACCCTGGCGGAGGCGTCGAACTTCCTCAACGCCCGCCTGCGGGGCCGTCCCTTCGCCGACGCCCGCCGGGAGATGACCCAGGAGCTGGAGGTCGCCCGTCGCGAACTGGACCAGACCGCCGCCCGCCTGGTCGAGGACGGCTTCGCCGCCTGGTCCGGCGGCCCGGATCGAGAGCGGGCCCTGATCGTGCGCGGCCGCGCCAATCTGCTGCAGGACGGCGAGGGCCTGGCGGACCTGGAGCGGGTCCGCGTCCTGTTCGACGACCTGGAGCAGAAGGAACAGCTGATCGGCCTGCTGGACGGGGTCGACGCCGCCCAGGGGGTGCGCATCTTCATCGGCGCCGAGACGCGCCTGTTTTCACTTTCGGGTTCCGCCGTGATCGCGGCGCCCTATATGAGCGGCCGACAGCGGGTTCTGGGCGCCATTGGCGTCATAGGGCCTGCGCGACTGAACTACGCCCGTGTCATTCCGTTGGTGGACTATACCGCCCGGGTGCTGGGCCGGATGCTGGACGGGAACGACAAGTGAGCGACAAGCCCCTTAACGACGAAGACTTCACCGAACTGGACGCCGATCAGGCCGAGGCCAACGCCGAGCACGGGCTGGACGCCCATCCGGGCGACGACCTGGCGCCGCTGGACGCCGTCATCGCCGAGCGGGACGAGTGGAAGGACCGCGCCCTGCGCGTCGCCGCCGAGATGGAGAACCTGAAGCGCCGGTCCGAGGCGCAGCAGAACGACGCCCGCGCCTTCGCCATCCAGCGTTTCGCCCGTGACCTGCTGGGCGTGTCCGACAATCTGGAGCGCGCCCTGATGGCCGCGCCCAACGACTCCGAAGGCGCCGCCGCCGGCCTGGTGACGGGTCTGGAAATGACCCACAAGGCCCTGCTGCAGGCCTTCGAGAGCAATGGCCTCAAGCGCGTGGCGCCCCAGGCGGGCGACGCCTTCGATCCCCACTTCCACCAGGCGATGATGGAGCAGCCGTCGGACACGGTTCCGGGCGGCGCCGTCCTGCAGACCATGCAGGCGGGCTTCGAACTGTTCGGCCGCACGGTGCGTCCCGCCATGGTGGTGGTCGCGGCCAAGGGCTCCGGCGCGCAGGCGGCCAATCCCTATGCGGCGGCGCCCGCCGCCGGCCAGGCCTTCGACGGCAAGGCCTAGGTTCTAGCGGAGATCGTCCCTCCGGGGCGTCCGCGGGGCGACGGAAGCACGATCACGGCTGGGCCGTGACCGGCCCCTAGCTCTTGAGCTTCGACGCGAACAGGGCGGTCAGCCGGTCCCAGCCGTCCTTGGCGTCGGCCGCCACATAGCTGGCGCGATAGTCGGCGTGGAAGCCGTGCGGCGCGTCGTCATAGACGACGATCTCCGACCCGGTCTGGCCGGCGCGGGCCAGGGCCTGGCGCATCTGTTCGACGCTGGCCAGGGGAATGCCCTGATCGCGCCCGCCGTACAGCCCCAGCACCGGCGCCTTGAGGTCGGCCGCCACATCGACCGGCCAGGGCTGGCCCGCCGAGACCTGCGCCGGCGAGGCGTCCGGCGCGGGCGCCAGCCGGCCGTACCAGGCCACGCCGGCGTCGATCGCGGCGAAGCGGGCGCAGGCCTGCCACACCACCTTGCCGCCCCAGCAGAAGCCGGTGATCCCGACCTTGTCGCTGTTGGCCCAAAGCTGCTGGCTGGCCCAGTCCAGGGTGGCGGCGATGTCGCCCATCACCTGCTCGTAGCCGGCGGCCGAGACGATCTGCATGATGCGCTGCATGTCCGCCAGCGGCGCCGGGTCCTCGACCCGGTTGAAGAAGGCCGGGGCGATGGCCGCATAGCCCTGCTTGGCCAGGCGGCGGCAGACGTCGCGGATATAGTCGTGAACGCCGAAGATCTCGGACGCCACGATCACGACGGGAAAGGGGCCCTCGCCCTCGGGGCGGGCGACATAGGCCGGAAGGGCGAAGCCGTCCGGCGCAGGATAGGTCACGGTCCCGGCGGTCAGGCCCGCCGCGTCGGTCACCACCGGTTCGGCCTCCTGGGCCAGGGCGGCGACGGCGTAGCCCGAGAACAACAGGCCGCCCAGGGCGCCCAGCGTGCGGCGGTTCAGCGTCAGGTCTTCGGCGGTCTGGCCTTCGGGACGGTTCAGGACGGGCATGGGGCGGCTCCGGCGTGGGGGACGGGCCGGACAGTGGAGCGCCCCCGCCGCCCCGTCCAGTCACGAAACGGCGCGGATCGCCTCACAGCAGGTCGCGCAGCCAGGCCACCAGCGGGTCGTCGGCCGGCGGCATCGGATAGTCGGCCAGCCGCTCCGGCCGGACCCAGGCCAGGGCGGAATGCTCGCGCGCCGTGACCACGCCCTCCCAGCGGCGGCACAGATAGAGCGGCATCAGCAGGTGAAAACCCTCATAGGCGTGGCTGGCGAAGACGAAGGGCGACAGGCACGATTCCGAGACTTCGATTCCCAGCTCCTCGCGCAGTTCGCGGATCAGGGCGGCCTCGGGCCGCTCGCCCGGCTCGACCTTGCCGCCCGGGAACTCCCACAGCCCCGCCAGTTGCTTGCCCTCGGGCCGCCTTGCGATCAGCACGCGGCCGTCCACGTCGATCAGGGCGACAGCCACGACCAGGACGGTGGGCAGGTTGGCGGGCGTGTCGGTCATGCGCGAATCTCCGGCGGGCCTTCACCCATAGGCGGGCGACCGGGTCGCGCAAAGCCTGGGGCGTTCCATCGGGCGGCGGGCTTGGCTATGAGGCCGCATGACCCGCATCGCCGTCCTGACGCCCAATCCCGAAGACACCTCCTACAGCGGCCAGTGGCCCCAGGTGCTGGAGCGGCTGACCGCCACCCTGGCCGCCGCCGGCGTGACGGCGGCGCCGACCCCGTGGACCGACCACGTCGAGGACGCCGCGGTCCTAGCCGCCTATCCGCTGGTCCTGCCGGTGATCGCCTGGGGCTATCACCGCGAGCACGCCCGCTGGCTGAAGGCGTGCGCGTGCTGGCAGGCGGCGGGAACGCGGCTGGCCAATCCGGCGAACGTGCTGGGCTGGAACTCCGACAAGACCTATCTGCGCCGCCTGGCCCAGCGCGGCGCCCCGATCCCGTCGACGCGCTGGGTCGATCGGGCGACGCCCGAGGCGGTCGCGGCCGCCTTCGCCGAGACGGGCGCCGAGCGTCTGGTGGTCAAGCCGACGGTCTCGGGCGGGGCCTGGCGGACGCTGCGCCTGTCGCCCGGCGAGGCGATGGACCAGCCGCCGGCCGGCGCGGCGATGATCCAGCCCTATCTGCCGTCCATCGAAAGCGAGGGCGAGACGTCGCTGCTGTTCTTCGGCCGCCGGTTCAGCCATGCGGTGAACAAGCGTCCCGTCGGCGGCGACTTCCGCATACAGGTTCAGTTCGGCGGTCAGTACCGCCCCGTCACGCCGCCCGACGAGGCCATGGCGCTGGCCGAAACCGTGCTGGCCGCCATCGACGAGCCGCTGCTCTACGCCCGGATCGACATGGCCCGCGACGCCGACGGCCGCTGGTTGCTGATGGAAGCGGAGCTGATCGAGCCGGACTTCTACCTGGGCCACGACCCCGCGGCCGGCGCCGGCTTCGCCCGCGCGGTGCGCGAGCGGCTGGACGCCTCAGCGGACTGAGCCCTTCAGCGCCGCCAGCGCCGCCTCGGCCGCGCGCTCGCCTTCCATCCAGGCGCCGTGGGCCGTGCCGTAATAGGTCGGGGCCGTCCCCTCGCCCGCCAGAAACAGCCGATCCTCGACGGACTGACGCAGCCGGGCGCGGTCGCCGGCGTGGCCCGGCAGGGCGTGGGAATAGGCCCCGCGCGAGAAGGGGTCGACGCCCCACTCCGTGGCGGCGACCAGAGACAGGCGCCGGCGCATCCCCGACCCCAACGCCGCCGCCAGCTCCGAAACGGCGAAATCGAACATCGCCGCCGGACCCTCCGCCTCCAGCCCCCAGGCCAGGTCGGCGCCGAAATAGGCCTCGATCATGGGCCGGCCGAAGGGACGCAGGTGGTAGCCGCCGGTCTGGGCCGTGTCGCGGCGCGTCCACAGCTGACTGTCGGGAGGAAAGTCCTCGGCGCCGTTCACCGTCATGTGGACCTTGGACGCCAGGCCCAGCGGCACGCCCGAGGCCGCCTCCAGCCAGGCGGGGACCGGCGGGTCGATCCGCACGGCCTCGCTGGCGATCAGGCTGTTGGGCGCGGTCAGGATGACGGCGCGGGCCTGAAGGCCGCCCCGGCGCGTCTCCAGCCGCAGGGTCGGCCCCGAACGATCGATGCGATATACGGCGCAGCCGGTCGCCGTGATCGATTCCAGCGGTCGGCCCAGCGCGGCGACCAGCCGCCCGTACCCCTCGCGCACCCGCCAGTTGACCCCCGTGTCGCCATAGGCGTCGTAGTCGAGGGTCGAGACCTCGGCGAAGCGCGCGCCGTTCAGGGCGCCGGAGATGGCGTCCATGCGCGGATTCCAGGGACTGTCCGGGTCGAACAGCTCGGCGGCGGGCCGGTCCTCGCCCCGCTGCGCCGCCTCGGCGACGCGCGTCTCGAAGGCGGCGAAGGCCGCGCCGAACGCCGCCAGCTCCTCGGGCGTCGTCTCGTGGTTGAACGCCTGGCTTCGCCAGGGCGGTTCGGTCCGGTCGATGGTCAGCCCCTCCGGCTCGACCAGACCCGCCAGCACATTGTCGTCGGCCGAGTGCAGCCAGCCGCAGCCCAGGTCCAGTCCTTCCCCCCGGAAGGGCAGGGTCAGCGCTCGGCCGCCGATGCGGTCGCGGGCCTCCAGCAACAGCACCGACAGCCCCGGCCGCCCCATCAGTTTGCGGGCGGCGCCTATGCCGGCGGCTCCGGCGCCGACGACGACGACGTCGACCTCTGCGGGCAGGGGCGTGGCGGCGGGAAGGGCGTCGGTCATGGGCGCAGACAACACACGGAAACACGGCGTGTTCCGCATCGCACAATTGCCCATTGATTTTTGGACGGCGGTGTCCATTTTAGCGCCGCTTCAAAACGTCGCACCCCTCCCCCGGATTGCCGCCCATGCCTGCTCAACTCAAGAAGCGCCTGCCGCTGATCGTCGCCGCCGTCGTGGGCGTGCTGCTCGTGGCGGGCGGCGTCGTCTGGTGGATCAACGGCCAGAGGTTCGAAAAGACCGACAACGCCTTCGTCCAGGCCGACACGACCAATGTCGCGCCCCAGTTGGCGGGTCGCGTGATCGAGGTCCTGGTCAGCGACAACCAGCGGGTCGAGGTCGGCCAGGTGCTGGTCCGGCTGGACGACGCGGACCAGCGCGCCCAGCTGGCGCAGGCCGAAGCCAATCTTCAGGCCGCCATCGCCGCGGTCGGCAACGTCGACGCCCAGGCCGAGCAGGAACAGGCCGCCATCGCCGCGCGCGCCGCCGCCGTGACCCAGGCCCGCGCCCAGGCCGACCTGGCCCGCGCCGAGGTCGAGCGTTACGGCAAGCTGGCCGAGCAGGGCTGGGTCTCGCAGCAGCGCATCCAGACCCAGCAGGCGACGGCCCAGACCGCCGCGGCCTCGGTCCAGCAGGCCCAGGCCGCCCTGGTCGCCGAACAGCGGACCGTCGGCGTCCTGGGCTCGACCCGCGAACAGGGCGTCGCCGCCGTCGAACAGGCCCGCGCCCGGCTGGAGGAGGCCCGCACCGCGCTGGAGCGCACCGTCATCCGCGCCCCCGTCGCCGGGGTCGTCGGCGCCCGCAGCGTCCGTGTCGGCCAGTACGTCAACGCCGGGGCGCAGCTGCTGTCGATCGTCCCGCTCAGCGACGCCTATGTGGTGGCCAACTTCAAGGAGACCCAGCTGGCCCGGATGCGCCTGGGCCAGGACGTCGAGATCACCGCCGACGCCTTCCCCGGCCAGGCCATCCACGGCCGCATCGACAGCTTCGCCCCGGCGACCGGCTCCGAGTTCGCCCTGATCCCGGTCGAGAACGCGACCGGCAACTTCACCAAGATCACCCAGCGCGTGCCGGTCCGCATCGTCGTCGCCCGCAACGAAGGCGGCCCCGATCAAGCGGGATTGGCCCTGCGCCCCGGCCTGTCGGTCGAGGTCAAGGTCGACCTGAAGAGCGAAGGCGGCCCCAGCTTCGCCGAGGCGGCCGTCGGCGCCCGGATGGCCTCCAACGAGGTGACGGGCCGGTGACCGCCGCCAGCCCCGCGGCGGACGGCGCGGCCCCGGCGAAAGGCCCTGTCGCCGGCCATCCCGAGATCAACTGGACCATGCTGCTGCTCGGCTTCGCCGGCATGGTGGTGGGCCAGTTCATGGCCATTCTGGACATCCAGATCGTCGCCGCCTCCCTGCCGCAGATCCAGGCCGGCGTCGGCGCCTCGGCGGACGAAATCAGCTGGATCCAGACCGCCTATCTGATCCCGGAAGTCGTCATGATCCCCCTGTCGGGCTTCCTGTCGCGACTGTGGGGCACCCAGCGGCTGTTCCTGGTCTCCTGCGCCGGCTTCGTGCTGATGAGCGTGGCGACCGGACTGTCGTCCTCGATCGAGACGATGATCCTCTTCCGCGCCATCCAGGGCTTCGTCGGCGGGGCCATGATCCCGACCGTCTTCGCCGTGGCCTTCACCGCCTTCCCGCCGGACAAGCGGGTGACGGCCAGCGTGGTCATGGGCCTGATCGTGACCCTGGCCCCGACCGTCGGGCCGACGCTGGGCGGTCACCTGACCGAATGGCTCAGCTGGCGCTGGCTGTTCTTCATCAATGTCGCGCCGGGCCTGCTGGTCCTGTTCCTGGTCGGGCGCTACGGAAACTTCGACAAGGGCGACCCCTCCCTGGCCAAGGGGTTCGACTGGTGGGGCCTGGGCCTGATGGCCGCCTTCCTGATGAGCATGCAGTTCGTCCTGGAGGAAGGCGCCAAGAACGACTGGTTCGACGACACACACATCCTGCTGCTGACGGTGGTCGCCGCCGTGGCCGGGCCCATCTTCATCTGGCGCTCGCTGACCTATCGCCAGCCCATCGTGGAGCTTCGGGCGTTCGCCAACCGCAACTTCCTGGTCGGCGTCGTCATGACCTTCATCGTCGGCTTCGCCCTGTTCGGCGGCACCTTCCTCCTGCCGCTGTTCCTGGGTCGGGTGCGTGAGTATTCGTCCGCCGAGGTCGGCACGACCATGGTGGTGTCCGGCCTGGCCATGTTCGCCACGGGGCCTTTCGCCGGGCGGCTGGTGCGAAAGCTGGACGCCCGCGTGCTGATGTTCGGCGGCTTCATGATGTGCGCCTGGGGCATGTGGGAGGCCCGGCTGGTCACCGACGAATGGGGCTTCTGGCAATTCGCCTCGGTCCAGGCCTTCCGCGGCGTCGGCGTGATGCTGGCGATGATCGCCTCGCAGCAGGTGACGATGTCGACCCTGCCGCCGCACATGGTCAAGAACGCCTCGGGCCTGGTGAACCTGTCGCGAAACGTCGGCGGCGCCTTCGGCCTGGCCATCCTGAACACCGGCCTGACCAGCAACACCGCCCTGCACATGGCCGAGCTGACCAGCGGCATCGACCAGTCGAACCAGGCCATGCGCGACATGATGGCCGGAATGACCCAGCGCTTCTCCGACTCGATCGATCCGGCCGGCGCAGCGATGCAGGCGGTCTATGGCCTTCTGCAGCGACAGGCGACGACCCTGGCGTTCGGGGACGCCTTCGCGCTGCTGGGCATCGGCTGCGCCTTCGCCGCCTTCGTCACCCTGATGGCCAAGCCGGTGAAGGCCCCGGCCGGCGCTCCGCCGTCGGATGTCCACTGATGGCCCGTCGCCAGGGACAGGTCGACGAGAAGAAGAGCGCCGCCATCCTGGACGCGGCCATGACCCTGTTCGCCGACAAGGGACTGGCGACCCGGATGGAAGAGATCGCGCGCCTGGCCGGCGTGTCGAAACAGACCGTCTACAACCGCTTCGCCTCCAAGCTGGAGATCGCCCAGGCGCTGGCGAACCGGCGCTCCGACGCCATCGCGGCCCCCCTGCGGAGCGATGGGGAACCGCAGGCGGTGCTGGAGACCCTGGCCCTTACCCTGCTGGAGAAGGTCTGCCACGCCGACAAGGTCGGCTCCATGCGCGGCGTCGCCCTGATGTCGGTCGAGGCGCCCGAGATCGCCCGCGCCGTCTACGACGCCGGCCCGCGCCGCAGCCTGAAGCTTCTCGCCGCCTGGCTGGCCGAACAGACGCGCAAGGGCCGTCTGGACGTCCCCGACCCCGAGGAAGCGGCCGAGATGTTCTCCGGCCTGGTGCTGGGCCACGGCCATCTGCGCGCCATGCTGGACGTGCCGCAGATCGCGCCGGAGCATCGCGCGGCCCGGGCGCGGGAAGCCGCGCGCGTCTTCGTGGCCGCCTATGCGTCCAAGGTTTCGTGATGCGGGCTATCCAGCCCGTCGTCTCCAGAACGTCATTCCGCGTTCGTCGCTACGCTCAGCCCCGGAATGACGTTATGAGGCGTGTCGCGTAAGGAGTCCCCATGCTGATCCATCTGTCGTCCTGGCCCGAGATCGACGCGCGGCTGAACGCCGGCCGTCCCCTGTCGAAGACGGTCGTCGTGCCGATCGGCTCCAATGAGCAGCACGGGCCGACCGGCCTTCTGGGCACCGACTGGCTGTGCCCGGAGATCATCGCCCACGCGGCGGAAAAGGCCGACGAGGCCCTGACCGTCGCCCCGACCTTCAACATTGGCATGGCCCAGCACCACCTGGCCTTCGCGGGCACGATCTCCCTGCGCCCCTCGACCTTCATGGCCGCCATCACCGACTGGGTCTCGTCGCTCAGCCGCCACGGCTTCGAGCGGATCTATTTCCTGAACGGCCACGGCGGCAATGTCGCCACCATCGAGGCGACCTTCTCCGAAATCTATTCCGAGTGGAGCTTCGTGGAGGAACAGCCGCCGTTCGTGCTGAAGCTGAAGAACTGGTGGGACCTGCCGGGCGTCCATGGCCTGTGCAGCGCGATCTTCCCGACCGGCCACGGCATGCACGCCACCCCGTCCGAGATCGCCGTGACCCAGGCCGCCTATCCCGACCGGATCAAGACGGCCGACTATTCGCCGAAGATTGCGCCGACGGGTCCGATCCGCGACGCCCTGGACTATCGCGCCCGCTTCCCCGACGGCCGCATCGGCTCGGACCCGGCCCAGGCCAGCCCCGAGAAGGGCCAGCGCATCATCGACGCCGCTGTCCCGGCCCTGTTGCGCGACGTCGCCGACTTCGCGAACGAGCAACGGCCCTGACCCGCTCCCGCTCCGGCGCCGTCCTGTCCCCGGCCGCCCGCGCGGCCGGGATCCAGGCCGAACTGCTGACCGCCTCGGCCCAGGTCATCGCCGCGCGCACCGCCATCATGGCCGACGGCCTGGCCAATCCCCTGAGCGCCGACATGGTCGAGATGTCGTTGATGGGCACGGAGAAGGCCGAGGCCCTGGCGGCCTCCGCCGGCGCCCTGGCCGGGCACGCGGGCGTCGCCGGCCAGCGGCTGACCCAGGCGGCCATGGCCGAGACCGGCCACGCCGCCGCCGCC
>NZ_JAYRPA010000069.1:0-29663 GCF_041911375.1 Brevundimonas sp.
ACGCCGACGACGCCGCCCGCCGCCGGAGGCGCCGCCTCGGTCCAGATCGGCGCCTTCTCCTCGACCGAGATCGCAGACCGCGAATACGCCGCCGTGGCCGGCCGCTTCGGCCAGTACGTCTCGGGCGCGCAGAAGCGGGTGACGGAAGTGACCACCTCCGGCGGCTCGACGCTGTACCGCACTTCCTTCGCCGGCATGAGCCGGGAACGGGCCGTGGCTTTCTGCAACGCGCTGAAGGCGGCGGGCCGCGACTGCATCGTCCGGTGACCTCGGCCGCGATCTACGGCTGCGCCGGACATCGGCTGACGGAGGCGGAGAAGACCTTCTTCGCCGAGACGCGGCCGTGGGGCTTCATCCTGTTCCGGCGCAATATCGACACGCCGGATCAGGTGCGGGCGCTGACCAGCGAACTGCGCGCCGCGATCGGGAACGCGGACGCGCCGATCCTGATCGACCAGGAAGGAGGCCGGGTGCAGCGCATGGGGCCGCCGCACTGGCCGAAGTATCCGCCGGGCGACGCTTATCTGAAGGCGACCAACGACCTGTCGACGGCGCGCGAACTGGTGCGGCTGGGCGCGCGGCTGATGGCGCATGACCTGCGCGAGGTCGGGATCAACGTCGACTGCGCGCCGGTCCTGGACACCCCGGTGCCTGGGGCCCACGACATCATCGGCGACCGCGCCTACGGCGCCGATCCCGAAACGGTGGCGCAGCTGGGCCGGGCGGCGGCGGAAGGGTTGCTGGCCGGCGGGGTTCTGCCGGTCATCAAGCACATGCCGGGCCATGGCCGCGCCTTCGCCGACAGCCACAGGGATCTGCCGGTCGTTCACGCGGATCTGGACACGCTGGACGCCTGGGACTTCGCGCCGTTCAAGAGCCTGTCGGACATGCCGATCGGCATGACGGCGCATATCGTCTTCACGGCCATCGACCCCAAGCGGCCGGCCACGCAGTCCCGCAAGGCCATTCGCATGATCCGCGAGAGGCTGGGTTTCGGCGGCTTGCTGCTGTCGGACGATCTGGTGATGAACGCCCTGTCCGGCACGCTGACCCAAAGGGCGCACAAGGCCCTGAAGGCGGGGTGCGACATCGTCATCCACTGGAACGGCGTGATGGACGAGATGCGGCAGGTCGCCGAGGGCGTCGGTCCGCTCAAGGGCGCGGCCAAGCGACGGGCCGAAGCGGCGATGGCGCGGATCGTGCGCACGCCAGAGCCCCTGGACGCCACAGCCGCCCATGCCCGCTTCTTTCAAGCCATGGGCGGTCGGATGGAAGCCGCGCGGGGGCCGGACGTCGGTGAGGCGCAGGCGTGAAGCGCGACAGGCCGTCAGCCTCAAGCAGCGCGAAGCGCGATAGGCCAGAGTAATGTCTGAAGCCTTCCAGCCGAACCTGGATTTCGCGGCGGTCGCCGAGGTCGAGGACCGCGAGGCCTTCGTCGTCGACCTGGACGGCTATGAAGGCCCGCTGCATGTCCTGCTGGCGCTGGCGCGGACCCAGAAGGTCGACCTGCTGAAGCTGTCGATCACCCAGCTGGCGGAACAGTATCTGGCCTTCGTGCACGAGGCGCGGCGGCGGAACTTCGCCCTGGCGGCGGACTACCTCGTCATGGCGTCTTGGCTGGCCTATCTGAAGTCGCGCCTGTTGTTGCCGCGCACCGAGAAGGACAAGCCCGAGGAGCCGCCGGCCGAGCAGATGGCCGCCGCCCTGGCCTTCAGGTTGCAGAAGCTGGAAGCGATGAGGAAGGCCGTCGAGACCCTGATGGCCCGCCCGCAGCTGAAGCGCGACGTCTTCACGCGCGGCGACCCGGAGGCGACCGTCATCGTGCCCTCCGACCGGATCGACACCAGCCTGTACGAACTGATGAGCGCCTATGTGGTGCAGCGTCGGCGCGAGGAATCGCGGCGCTATGCGCCCGGCCAGCGGGTCGAGGCCTTTCCGCTGGAAGCCGCGCGCGACTGGTTGCGCGAGGTCATGCCGAAGCTGGCGGACTGGACGCCGTTGGAGCAGGTGGCGCCGAGCCGCCAGGACGAGGACGGGCCAAGCCAGGCCAGCTATACGGCCTCGACCCTGTCGGCGAGCCTGGAGCTGGTGAAGGAAGGGGCGATGGACATCCGGCAGACAGCGGCCTTCGCGGACCTGTACCTGAAGCGGCGCGGGCGGGGACAGCCGCTGGAGTTGACGCCATGAGCGACCTGTCCTTTCAACCCGACGAAACAGAGATCGAGCGGCGGGTCGAGGCGCTGCT
Source organism: Brevundimonas sp. (assembly GCF_041911375.1). Lineage (GTDB taxonomy): Bacteria > Pseudomonadota > Alphaproteobacteria > Caulobacterales > Caulobacteraceae > Brevundimonas. Next base: position 2,246 of record NZ_JAYRPA010000069.1, read on the forward strand.
GTTCGCCGCCGCCGGCCCGTTGACCGCCGCCGAGATCGCGGGACGACTGCCCGAAGGCGCCAATGTCGCGCGCGCCATCTCAGGGCTGCGGGCGCGCTATGAGGGGCGGGGAGTGGAGCTGGAGTGCGTTGCGGACCGCTGGCGCTTCCGCACCGCGCCCGATCTCGCCTTCATGATGACCGAGGAGCGGGAGGAGCCGCGCCGCCTGTCCCGGGCCGCGCTGGAGACCCTGGCCATCATCGCCTACCACCAACCGGTCACCCGCGCCGAGATCGAGAGCGTGCGCGGCGTCAGCATCTCCAAGGGCACGCTGGACCTGCTGCTGGAGATGGGGTTCGTGCGGCTGCGCGGGCGGCGGCGCACGCCGGGCCGGCCCGTGACCTACGCCACCACCGACCGTTTCCTGGAGCATTTCGGCCTGGCGACCCTGTACGACCTGCCGGGCGTGCAGGAGATGAAGGCGGCCGGGCTTCTGGACCTGTCGCTGCCGGTGGGGTTCGAGGTGCCGGACCCGACGCGGGCCTCGGAAGCCGATGACGAGGACGGAACCCTGCCGCTCGAGGATGAGACGCCCGAGTTCGCTCAGGACTTCGTCAACGACGACCGCTGACGCCGGCCGCGGCCGTCAGGCGGTCAGAAGCCGGGGCAGCTTGAAGGTCACGGTCTCGCGCTCACCCGCATCTTCGGTCACCGTGGCGTCGAAGCGCGCGCGGATGGCGTCGACCAGCGCCTCGATCAGCGGCTCGGGGGCCGAGGCGCCCGCCGTGACGCCCACGGTCCGCACGCCGTCGAACCAAGACCAGTCGACCTGGGAGGCGTCGTCGACCAGCCGGGCGTCGCGCGCGCCGGCGCGCAGGGCGACCTCGACCAGGCGGGCCGAGTTGGATGAATTTCTGGAGCCCACCACCAGCACCAGCTCGCAGCCCTCGCCCAGGGTCTTAACCGCCTCCTGGCGGTTGGTGGTGGCGTAGCAGATGTCTTCCTTGTGCGGGTCCGGCAGCTCGGGGAATCGCCGCTTCAGCACACGCAGGATCCCGGCCGTGTCGTCCACCGACAGGGTCGTCTGGGTCGCATAGGCCAGCGGCTGATCGCCCGGACGCTGGAAGGTCTCGGCGTCGGCCTCGGTCTCCACAAGGCTGATCGCGCCCTCGGGCAGCTGGCCCATGGTGCCGATCACCTCGGGGTGGCCGGCGTGTCCGATCAGGATGATGTGACGCCCGGCCGCATGGTGGCGCTCGGCCTCGACGTGGACCTTGGACACCAGCGGGCAGGTGGCGTCCAGGAACAGCAGTTCGCGCGCCCTGGCGTTGGCCGGCACCGACTTGGGGACCCCGTGAGCGGAGAAGACGACCGGGCGGTCGTCCGGGCATTCGTCCAATTCCTTGACGAAGACCGCGCCCATGGCCTTCAGCCGCTCCACGACATGGCGGTTGTGCACGATCTCGTGGCGGACATAGACCGGGGCGCCGTATTTCTCGATGGCGCGCTCGACGATCTGAATGGCGCGGTCGACCCCTGCGCAGAAGCCGCGGGGTGTCGCCAGGCGCACCGCGAGCGGTCGGCGTTCGGGATGCGGCGCAGGCACGTGGACGTTCATGGCCTCAACCTAGTCGTTCCGGCGTCGCCCTGCCATCGGCCTGCGGGGGACAAGAGCGGAGATTCTCACATATTGGAGAGCGACGCTTCGTCACGTCCACGCTGTGGATGAAGAAAACTGATTTTCCACAATGGCTTAGGTCTCGATCGGGACGCCTTGACCTATCGGCCGCTCACGATTAGTTTCCGCGCCGAATTCAGACCCGCCAGGACGCACCGTTCGGGCGCTGAGCGCACAGGCCCTGTCCCCAATGACGGAATCGCGTGAAGAGGCGATCAAACGCCTCCAACAAAGCGCATCCGAACTGGAGGCGCGGACCACGGCGGAGAAGTCCGCCGAACTGACCGGCCACCAAGTGGCGGGGCAGGCCTACAAGATCATCGCCGAACTTCTCGGCGGCGTCTTCGTGGGACTGGCGTTCGGATTCATCGTGGATTGGGTCCTGGGGACCCGTCCGTGGGGTTTGATCGGCGGCGTCCTTCTGGGCTTCGCCCTGTCGATTTACATGGCGCGCCGCACGGCCAACCGGCTGATGGCGCAGGCGAAGGCGCAAGGGAATTCGGCTCCGGCTGAGCCCTACGTCGAAGCCGGCGAAGACGAGGAACGATAAGGCTCTATGGCCGATCCGATTCATCAGTTTCAGATCCAGAAGGTCGTGGACCTTCCCGACGTGACCCTGCCGCTGCTGGGCACGGTGGACCTGGCGATCACCAATTCGCACATCGCCATGACAGCGGCCTTCGTCGCGATCGTCGGCTTCCTGGCGGCGGTGACGTCGAACGCCCAGGTGGTGCCCGGGCGTCTTCAGGCCGCCGGCGAAGGCGTGTTCGGCCTGATCGACAACCTGGCGAATTCGATCATCGGCCACGACGGCCGCAAGTATTTCCCGTTCGTGTTCACGATCTTCCTGCTGATCCTGGGCATGAACCTGCTGGGTCTGTTCCTGACCTTCACGGCGACGTCGCAGCTGGCCATCACCGGAACCTTCGCGCTGATCACCTTCGGCCTGGTGCTGGTGGTCGGCTTCGCCAAGAACGGCCTGGGCTTCTTCAAGCTGTTCTGGCCGATGGGCGCGCCGCTGGCGCTGCGCCCGGTCGTCGGTCTGATCGAGTTCGTCTCCTTCCTGCTGCGGCCGATCACCCTGGCGCTTCGTCTGTTCGGCAACATGCTGGGCGGCCACGTGGCGCTGAAGATCTTCGCCGGCTTCGTCGTGTCGCTGGGCCTCCTGGGCCTGGGCGGCGGCATCGGCCTGCTGGCCTTCCCGGTCGCGGCCCTGTCGCTGGGCATGGTCGTCGCCCTGACCGCGCTGGAGTTCCTGGTGGCCTTCCTTCAGGCCTTCGTGTTCGCCGTTCTGACCTGCATCTATCTGAACGATGTGGTCAACCTGGACCACGCCCACTAAGGGCCGGACCAGTCTCTTCACCCCAACCACCAACGACTTTAATCTAGGAATACAATCATGGACGCTGAAGCCGCGAAGTACATCGGCGCTGGTCTCGCCACCCTGGGCATGATCGGTTCGGCCCTGGGCGTGGGCAACATCTTCGGCCAGTTCCTGGCCGGCGCCCTGCGCAACCCGTCGGCCGCCGCCGGCCAAGTCGGCAACCTGTTCGTGGGCGCCGCCCTCGCCGAAGCCCTGGGCATCCTGGCCTTCGTGCTCGGCATCCTGATGATCTTCGGCTGATATCAGCCGATACCGGCGCGCGGGGTTCGCCCGCGCGCCGCTTCATCTGATCCTGCAGTAGACGGTTCATGGCCAGCACCCACACCATCGACGCGGTTCCGCCTTCGGTCGAAGCGGACCTGCACGCCGAGACGGCGACGCCCGGCGAGCACGGCTCGGGCGGCCTGCCGCAATTCCAGTTCGAGCACTGGGCGGGGCAGATCGGCTATCTGCTGATCCTGTTCGTCCTCCTGTATCTGCTGGTTTCCAAGGTCTTCGCGCCGCGCCTGCGCAAGGTGATGGACGAGCGGGCCGACACCATTTCAACGGCCGTCGCCACGGCGCGTCAGGTTCAGGCCGAAGCCGCCGAACAGGCCGCCCAGGCCCAGGCCGAGGTCGCCAAGGCTCGCGCCGACGCCCGCGCCATGGCCGCGGCCGCCAAGGCCCGCGTGACCGAGGAGGCCAACGCCCGCCAGGCCGCGGAAGAAGCGGTCGTGAACGGCCGCATCGCCGAGGCCGAGACGGCCATCGCCAAGACCCGCGACGCCGCCATGGCCAGCGTGTCGACGATCGCCTCCGACGCCGCCGGCGCCATGGTCGAGCGCCTGACCGGCAAGGCCGCGACGGCCGCCGAGCTGGCCGCCGCCAAGGGAGCCGCCTGATGAACCTGATCTTCGAACACGGCATCTGGGATCTGGCCAACGCCGAGATCTGGGTCGGCGTGGGCCTGCTGATCTTCTTCGGCATCCTGATCGCTGTCGGCGTGCCCAAGATGGCCGGCGCCGCCCTGGACGCCAAGGGCGCCAAGATCCAGGCGGACCTGGACGAGGCCGCCCGCCTGCGCGCCGAGGCCGAAGCCTTGCTGGCCCAGATCCGCAAGGAGAAGGCCGAAGCCGAGGCCCAGGCCGCCGAGATGATGGCCCAGGCGGAAGCCGACGCCCGGCGCCTGGAAGTCGAATCCAAGGCCAAGCTGGAAGAGACGCTGGCGCGTCGCCAGAAGATGGCCGAAACCCGCATCGCCCAGGCCGAGGCTCAGGCTTCGGCCGAGGTCAAGGCCGCCGCGGCGGACCTGGCCGCCAAGGCCGCCGAGGACATCCTGACGGCCCGCCTGGCCGCTCAGGCCAAGGACCCTCTGCTGGATGCGGCCATCGCCGAGATCGGCGACCGACTGAACTGATCCGACCGGATAAAACGACAAAGGCCCCCGACGGGAACGTCGGGGGCCTTTTTCTTGCGCCGTTGGGCCGCTCAGTGGGCGTGGGCGCCGCCGATGATGGTCGCGCCACGCTTCTCGCGCGCGGTGAGACGGGCGTAGACATTGCCCAGCACGATGCCGAAAATCGCGTGGGTGATCAGCAGCCAGGCCACGGTGCCGAAGCCCGCGCCGCTGGAGAAGGTTCGGTAATCGCCCAGCATGAAGACGCCGAGCATCATCACGACCCAGGCCCCGACGGCGAAGACGATGCCCTTGGTTTCGGGCGTGTCCGTCGGCAGACGCGGGCAGAGGTAGCCGAACAGCGGGCCCAATATGAGGACGCCGCTGACGAGGTGGATCCCCCAGCCGACGGCCAGGTTGCCCGGCATGCCGATGATGCTGGCGATGACCCCCTGGAAGGGATCGAACCAGTTCAGGAACATGTTCGGGATTTCAAGCAAGGAGGCCGCGACCGTGGCGAAGACGCCGGCGACGAGACCTTTTTGTACGCGTGACATCATGACCTTAGCGCCTCCCAACGCCTGTTTCGGTTCTCTGATAACGCGAGGACAGGATACGCCTCTGCGGGGAGGGCGGCGTTCAACTTCCTGTGCTTAGCGAACGCAGCAATGCGAACGCGAAACTTGGTCAGCTGCGGCGGAAAATCTTGCGGAAAGAACGCCGAAGACGCTTTCGCACCCGCACAAGACGGCGGCGGCGACGCAGCACCATCTTCTCGGCGCGAAGCGCCTGCTGCCAGAAGACCGGCGCGATCTCGGGATTGCGTCGCATGAGGCGACGGAAGGGATAGACCCACTTCGGTCGCGCATATTGGGCCCGGATGAACTGGCGCTTGGCCCAGAACGAGCTGCGCAGGATCAGCATCAGGCCGACCGCGATGACCGGGATGCCGCCCGGGCCCGGCAGGGGGGCGATCAGGATTCCCAGCAGCACGACCAGCAGCCCGCCGCTCATCAGCGCCCAACGCTTCATCGCGCGCAGCAGTCGGCTGCGCGGTTGGGAAGGCTGGACGAGGGGGAGGGAAGCGTAGGTCACTGAACTCGTGGAGATGGGAAGGAGAGGGCTCTTGGACAACGGCCGTCGCGGTCGCGCGATCCCTCGTCGGGAAAGGAATCGGCGGCCGTGACGACCGCGCCACAGCCCTATCAACGCGCTGCGTCGATGGCCGATGCGTGTCCGCAGCGTGAAGCTTTGGTCATGATGTCGATATGCAAACGGCCTGTGACGTCTCCGCCACAGGCCGTCCGCTGCTCAGGGTGTGTGGCCGCTCAGGCGGCCTGGTTCGAGCCTTCGGGGGCGCTCCAGCGCAGCACCGGCGAGCGGGCGGCGCGGGTCTCGTCCAGGCGGCGCATCGGAGCGTGGAAGGGCGCGCCCTTGAAGCGGTCGACGTCGCCGGCCTTCGCGGCTTCGGCCAACAGGCGCATGGCGTGGATGAAGCGGTCCAGCTCGGCCTTGGACTCGGTTTCCGTCGGCTCGATCAGCATGGCGCCGTGGACGACCAGCGGGAAGTACATGGTCATCGGGTGGAAGCCCTCGTCGATCATCGCCTTGGCGAAGTCGAGCGTGGTGATGTCCGTGCCCTTCAGCCATTCGTCGTCGAACAGGGCCTCGTGCATGCAGGGGCCGTCGGGGAAGGCCGGGCTCATCAGGTCCGACAGGCGGGCCTTGATGTAGTTGGCGTTCAGGACCGCGTCCTCCGCGACCTGACGCAGGCCGTCCGAGCCGTGGCTCATCATGTAGCTGAGGGCGCGGACGTACATGCCCATCTGGCCCTGGAAGGCGCAGAGACGGCCGAAGGCCTGGGCGGCCTCGTCTTCCTCGCGCTCGACCAGGCGATAGCCGCCATCGTCGTGCACGACCCACGGGGCCGGAGCGAAGGGGGCCAGGGCTTCTGACAGCACCACCGGACCTGCGCCCGGACCGCCGCCGCCGTGGGGCGTCGAGAAGGTCTTGTGCAGGTTGATGTGCATGGCGTCGACGCCGAGATCGCCGGGGCGCACCCGGCCGACGATGGCGTTGAAGTTGGCGCCGTCGCAGTAGAAGTAGGCGCCCGCCTCGTGCGTCAGGCGGCTGATCTCCAGGATGTCGCGCTCGAACAGGCCGCAGGTGTTCGGGTTGGTCACCATGATGGCGGCGACGTCCGGGCCCAGCTTGGCGGCCAAGTCGGCCACGTCCACGCGGCCGTCGTCGGTCTGGGCCACCTCGACCACCGAATAGCCGACGAAGGCGGCGGTGGCGGGGTTGGTGCCGTGGGCCGAGGTCGGCACCAGCACCTTGCGGCGCTGCTCATGCTCGCCCTTGGCCTCATGCGCGGCGCGGATGGCCATCAGGCCGCACAGTTCGCCGTGGGCGCCCGCCTTGGGAGACAAGGCGACCGCGGGCATGCCGGTCAGGGTCTTCAGCCAGTGGGCCAGGGTGTCCATCAGCTCCAGCGCGCCCTGGACCGTCGATTGCGGCTGCAGCGGGTGGATGTCGGAGAAGCCCGGCAGGCGCGCCATCTTCTCGTTCAGGCGCGGGTTGTGCTTCATCGTGCACGAGCCCAGCGGATAGATGGCCAGGTCGATGGCGTGGTTCTTCTGCGACAGGCGGACGTAGTGGCGCATGGCCTCGGGCTCCGACAGGCCGGGCAGGCCGATCGGATCCTTGCGGACCAGGTCGCCTAGGTCGGACGCATCGGTCTTGGGTTCCGGCAGGTCGACCCCGGTCTTGCCCCAGCCGTCGCCCTCGAAGATCAGGGCTTCGTTCTGCAGCAGGCCGCGGCCGCCGGTCAGGGTGGCGGGCTTTTCGGAAACCTGGTTCGGGGCGGTCGGGCGGCCGACGGTGTTCATGGTGCTCATGGTCTGTCTCCCGCTCAGGCCGCCAGCACCTTGGCGAGCGAGGCCGCCAGGAGCTTGATGTCGTGGTCCAGGGTGGTTTCGGTCGCGGCGACCAGCAGGACGTCGTCCATGCCGGCGTCGGGGGCAAGGCGGCTGTAGGGCACGCCCGCCAGGATGTGATGGCCGGCCAGGGTGTCGACCACCTGGGCCGCGTTCTTGGGCAGCCGGACCGCGAACTCGTTGAAGAAGCGCGGGGTCAGGATTTCGACGCCGGGGATGGCCGCCAGGGCGTCGCGCGTCGCCACCGCCTTCTCATGGTTCAGCAGGGCCAGCTTCCGCAGCCCCGTCTCGCCCAGCAGGCTCATGTGGATGGTGAAGGCCAGGGTGCAGAGACCCGAGTTGGTGCAGATGTTCGACGTGGCCTTGTCGCGGCGGATGTGCTGCTCGCGCGTGGACAGGGTCAGGACGAAGCCGCGCTCGCCGTCGGCGTCCACCGTCTCGCCGGTCAGGCGGCCGGGCATCTGGCGGATCAGCTTCTCGCGCGTGGCGAACAGGCCGACATAGGGGCCGCCGAAGTTCAGGGCGTTGCCGATCGACTGGCCCTCGGCCGCGACGATGTCGGCGCCCATTTCGCCCGGCGACTTGAGCAGGCCCATCGACACGGCCTCGGTGACCACGACGATCAGCAGGGCGCCGGCGGCGTGGGCCGCCTCAGCGATCTTGGTCACGTCGGTCGCCGTGCCGAAGACGTTGGGCGTCTGGACGACGACGCAGGCGGTGTCGGGACCGATCTGGTCGATGACGGCGGCCTCGGCGTCGAAGGCCGGGGCCAGGACCTGGGTCTCGACGCCGACGGCGTGGACCACAGTCTCGGTCGCCTTGACGTAGTGGGGGTGCACCCCGCCCGAGATCACCGCCTTGTTGCGGCGGGTCACGCGGGTCGCCATCAGCACGCCCTCGGCCATGGCGGTCGAGCCGTCATAGAGGCTGGCGTTGGCGACCGGCATGCCGGTCAGGTTCGCGACCTGGGTCTGGAACTCGTACAGATACTGCAGCGTGCCTTGCGCGATTTCCGGCTGGTACGGCGTGTAGCTGGTCAGGAACTCCGACCGCTGGATGATGTGATCCACCGTCGCCGGGACGTGGTGCTTGTAGGCGCCCGCGCCGCAGAAGAAGGGGGTGGCGCCGGCGGTGGCGTTCTTGGCCGCCATGGCGGACAGGGCGCGCTCGACCTCCAGCTCGCCCGCCACGCGCGACAGGTCCACGGGGCCGTCCAGGCGCGCAGCCTGGGGCACGTCAACGAACAGATCGTCGATGGATTTGGCGCCGATGGCGGCGAGCATCGCCGTGCGGTCGTCGGGCGTCAGGGGGAGGTAACGCATGGTCTTGTCCTGGGCCATGAAAGGCCGAAGACCCCCTGACTTCTGGTCAGGGGGCCCAAAGCGAGGCTTAGAGGGTGGCGAGGAAGGCGTCGTAGGCCGTCTGGTCCATCAGGGCGTCCAGTTGCGAGGCGTCCGAGACCTTGATCTTGGCGAACCAGCCGTCGGCTTCCGGCGCCGAGTTGACCGTTTCCGGGGCGGTCGACAGGGCGTCGTTGGCCTCGACCACTTCGCCCGAGACGGGGGCGTAGACGTCGGAGGCGGCCTTGACGCTCTCGACCACGGCGAAGCTGTCGCCCTTTGAGACGGTCTTGCCGACTTCAGGCACTTCCACGAACACCACGTCGCCCAGGGCGTCGGCGGCGTGCTTGGAGATGCCGACGGTGGCGATGTCGCCGTCCAGGCTGACCCACTCGTGATCCTTGGTGAACTTCATTGCTTGTCTCCGACGCCGTCAGGCGGTCTTGGGTTTGCGGTAATAGCGTTGCGCCACGAAGGGCATGGCGACGACTTCGGCGGCGGCGGGCTTGCCGCGCACGATGACCTTCAGCTCGGTTCCCAGCGCGGCGAAGGCCGGCGGGACGTAGCCCATGGCGATGTTCCTGCCGAGGGAGGGGGAGGGGCCGCCAGAGGTGACCTTGCCGATGATGTTTCCGTCGGCGTCGGCGATCTCGGCGCCTTCGCGGGCCGGGGCGCCTTCCTTGACGATCAGGCCCACGCGGACGCGCGACGGTCCCTCAGCCAGTTCTTTCAGGATCCGGTCGGCGCCGGCGAAATCGGCCCGCTCCTTCCTCGACTTGGACAGGGCGAAGGTCAGGGCGCCCTCGGCGGGGCTGGTGGTCGGATCGATGTCGTGGCCGTGCAGCGGCAGGCCGGCCTCGAGACGCAGGGAATCGCGGGCGCCCAGGCCGATCGGCTTGACGCGGGCGTCCTCCAGCAGGGTGTTCCAGACACGCTCGGCCTGGTCGGCCGGGACCGAAATCTCATAGCCGTCTTCGCCGGTGTAGCCCGACCGCGAGACGTAGCAGTCGACGCCGAACAGGATCAGGCGCGCGCATTCCATGAAGCCCATCTCGGCCAGGATCGGCTCGTGCGCCTTCATGACTTCGGCGGCCTCGGGGCCCTGGATGGCGATCAGGGCGCGGTCCAGCACGGTCAGCTTGGCGTCGCCCTGCAGGTTCGCCTGCCAGAAGGCGAAGTCCTCGTCCTTGTTGCCGGCGTTGACGACGACGAACAGGCCGTCGTGGTCGGGGCGGCCGGCCATCAGGTCGTCGATGATCCCGCCGTTGTCGTTCAGCAGCAGCGAATACTTCTGCTTGCCCGCCTTCAGGATCGCATAGTCGCCGGGCACGAAACGCTCGAACTGGGCCGTGGCGTCGGCTCCGGTGATCTTGCACTGGCCCATGTGCGACACGTCGAACAGGCCGGCGTGTTCGCGGGTCCAGCGGTGTTCGGCCAGGACGCCTTCATACTGGACCGGCATGTCATAGCCGCCGAAGCCCACCATACGGGCCCCCAGCGCGCGGTGCGCGGCGTTCAGGGGCGTGGTCTTCAGGGTCTGTTCGGTCATGGTTCAGGCTTTCGCGGTCGCGTGTTGTGGCGGAGCTCCGCCGTCCTCGCGCCCCCGCTGTCCTGAAGCCTGAGAGATTCCGACGCCGGAAGTAAGGCGTCTTGCTCCGTCGGCGCGCCCATGAAGGGCGACTTTCCAGCGTCCGTGCGCCGTCGCGGTCCGTTTGCCTGAGCGTTTCCGGGGCGGTTGCGCCTTCGGCGTCGACCCCGGTTTCCCGGCGCCGATCTCTCCCGCGAGAGCGTTCGAGCTAAGGCCTCGACTCTGGCTGCAAGTCAAGCGGCGCGGAACAAGGCGGCGTGTCGGGGATTTTGCACCGGACGCCCCGACATCCTCAGGAATTTCAAAATGTCCATTATAGACAAGCTCTTCGGCGAGTCCGACAAGCCGCGCACCCGCCCCGCCAAGCCCGATGCGCCCATGCAGAAGGTGCTGGACGAATTCGCGTCGCTGAACCCCAAACCGATCGAGACCCTGTCGCCCCAGGAAGCCCGCCAGCAGCCGACCCCGACCGACGCGGTCCATTCGCTGCTCCGCAAGGCCGGCAAGGATCCGAAGGCCGATGATCTGGGCGTCAAGATCACCGACATCACCATTCCCGGCGCCGCCGGCCCGATCCAGGCGCGGATCTACAAGCCGCACGACCATTCCGAGGACAAGCTGCACCCGGTCGTGGTCTATTTCCACGGCGGCGGCTTCGTGATCGCCGACCTGGACGTCTATGACGGCGGCCCGCGCGGCGTGTCGAAGATGGCCGACGTGATCGTGATCTCGGTCCACTATCGCCAGGCGCCCGAGCACAAGTTCCCTGCGGCCCACGAGGACGCCCTGGCGGCCTATCGCTGGGTGCTGGACAACGCCCAGAGCTTCCACGGCGACCCGCAGAAGGTGGCCGTGATGGGCGAGAGCGCGGGCGGCAACCTGGCCATCGGCGTCTCGCTGATGGCGCGCGACGCCGGCCTGCCGGCGCCGGTCCATCAGGTGCTGGTCTATCCGGTCGCGGGCGTGGACATGGACAACGCCTCCTATGTCGAGAACGCCACGGCCAAGCCGCTGAACAAGCCGATGATGCAATGGTTCGTGAAGCACACGTTCGAGAACGAGAGCGACGCCCAGGACCCGCGGATCAACCTGGTCGAGAACGCCGACCTGATCGGCCTGCCTTCGTCGACGGTGATCTGCGCCGAGATCGACCCGCTGCGGAGCGAGGGCGAGCTGCTGGCCGAGAAGCTGGAGCAGGCGGGCGTGGACGTGCGGCACAAGACCTTCCACGGCTCGACGCACGAGTTCTTCGGCATGGCCATGGTGCTGCCCGACGCCATGGCGGCCCAGACCTTCGCCGCGCATGAGCTGAAGCGCGCGTTCGGCACGGCCATTCTGCCGATCTGATCCGCCTGAGGTGGAGAGACGGGAAGGGGGCGCTCTTGAGCGTCCCTTTTTCTTGCGCGGCGGTTGCCGCCCGGCGGCCGGCCCGCCATGAACGCTGAAAACGACAATCGACGCTCAGGATCCGCCATGACCGACCGCATCAGCCTGGAAGACCACCTCGCCGCGCTGGAGGCGCCCGAGAGCCTGAAGGCCGTGCTGGCCGCGGCGGCCCGCGCCTGCGTCGACATCCGCGGCGTCGTGTCGGACGGCGCGCTGGCGGGGGCGCTGGGCGCATCTGGCGCAGTGAACGTCCAGGACGAGGAGCAGAAGAAGCTGGACGTCATCTCCAACGACATCCTGACCGACACCCTGCTGGTCTGCCCGGCGGTGGCGGCTGTGGCGTCCGAGGAGATGGAGACGATCCAGCCCGCTGACCACGCCGGCGACTATCTGGTGCTGTTCGATCCGCTGGACGGGTCGTCCAACATCGACATCAACGCCCCGGTGGGGACCATCGTCTCGGTGCTCAAGGCGCCGACGGCCGCGCCGAACGAGGCCGACTTCCTGCAGCCGGGGCGCCAGCAGGCGGCGGCGCTCTACGCCCTTTACGGGGCCCAGACCATGCTGGTGCTGACGACGGGGAGCGGGGTGCGCGGCTTCACGCTGTCGAGCGACGGGCGATGGCTGCTGACCCACGACGCCATAACGATCGACCCCGACACCAAGGAGTTCGCGATCAACATGTCGAACCAGCGCCACTGGTCTGAAGGGGTGCAGCGCTATGTCGACGGGGTGCTGAAGGGGGTGGACGGCCCGCGCGGCAAGAACTTCAACATGCGCTGGGTCGCGGCCATGGTGGCGGACGTGCACCGCATCCTGATGCGCGGCGGCGTCTTCCTGTATCCTTGGGACAGGCGTGAGCCGAACAAGCCCGGCAAGCTGCGCCTGATGTACGAGGGCAATCCGATGGCCTTCCTGATCGAGCAGGCTGGCGGCAAGGCGACGACGGACGGGACCGAGGCGATCCTGGACATCCAGCCCGAGCACCTGCACCAGCGGATCGCCGTCGCCCTGGGCTCGGCCAACGAAATCGACGCCTATGCGAGCGCATGATGAAGATCGGCTCCACTGACGCCCTTCTGGTCATCGATCCGCAGAACGATTTCTGCGAGGGCGGCGGCCTCGCGGTCGCCGGCGGGGCGGGGCTCATGCCGGGAATCAACCGGCTGGCGGAGCGCTTCGCAAAGGTGATCGTCACCCAGGACTGGCATACGCCGGATCAGATCAGCTTCGCGTCCAACCACGACGGGGCGACGCCCTTCACCGAGATCGAGGTCGCTTACGGCCGCCAGATGCTGTGGCCGGATCACTGCATACAGGGCTCGCCAGGCGCCGATTTCCACCCCGACGTGGCGCCGACCGTGCGCAGGGCCGTAGCCGTGATCCGAAAGGGCTACAATCCGGCCGTCGACAGCTATTCCGGCTTCTTCGAGAACGACCATCGGACGCCGACGGGCCTGAGCGGCCTGTTGCGCGACCTGGGGGTGACCTGCGTCTTCCTTTGCGGACTGGCCTATGACTACTGCGTCCGCTTCACCGCCGAGGATGCGGTGCGCGAGGGGTTCGAGGTCGTGGTCATCTCCGACGCCAGCCGCGCGATCGCGCCGCAGAGCGAGGCGGCCGCGCGGGACAGTTTCCGGGCGATGGGGGTGGCGGAGATCGAGGCGGCGGACCTGTCCGACGGCGTCTAGTCGAGAACGCCTGCTCTTGCGGCGTACGCTTCCACCTCTGCGATCCGCGCGGCCTTCGCCGCCTCGTCCAGGAACGATCCCTCGAAACTGTTGCGCGCCAACAGCGTGACCTGCTCGCGCGTCAGGCCGACGGCGGCGGCGAGCTGGCTGTAGTTGGCGTTCACATAGCCGCCGAAATAGGACGGATCGTCCGAGTTCAGGGTGACGTGCAGGCCCCGGCGCAGCATCTCGGGCACGGGGTGATCCTTCAGGTCCTTCACCACGCACAGCTTCAGGTTCGACAGCGGGCAGACGGTCAGGGTCATCTGCTCGCGGGCCAGCCGCTCGACCAGGGCCTCGTCCTCCATCGACCGGTTGCCGTGGTCCATCCGGTCGATGTGCAGCAGGTCCAGCGCCTCGTGGACATAGGCGGGCGGACCTTCCTCGCCGGCGTGGGCGCACAGCTTCAGGCCCAGGTCGCGGGCGGCGGCGAAGACGCGCTGGAACTTGGAGGGCGGGTGGCCGACCTCCGACGAATCCAGCCCCACGCCGATGAAGTGATGCAGATAGGGCTTGGCCGCCTCCAGGGTGGCGAAGGCCTCGTCCTCGGTCAGGTGGCGCAGGAAGCTGAGGATCAGGCCGCTGGATACGCCCAGCTCGGCCTTGGCCCGGTCCATGCCGGCGATCAGCCCTTCCACCACGACGCCGAAGGGGACGCCGCGATCGGTGTGGGTCTGGGGGTCGAAGAAGATTTCGGCGTGGCGGACGTTGTCGGCCGCCGCGCGCTGGAAATAGGCGAAGGCCAGGTCCTCGAAGTCCTGCCGCGTCAGCAGCACGGCGGCGCCGGCGTAATAGATGTCCAGGAAGTCCTGCAGGTTCGAGAAGTCGTAGGCCGCGCGGACCGCCTCGACGCTGTCGTAGGGTATGGCCACGCCGTTGCGGCGGGCCAGCTCGAACATCAGTTCGGGCTCCAGCGAGCCCTCGATGTGCAGGTGCAGTTCGGCCTTCGGCAGGCCCGCGATGTAGGCGTCAAGCGACGTGGGATCAGCCATGACGGCCTCCTGAGCGAAAGGAACGGCGCCCGGCGGCGCACGATGGAATGCTGCATCTAACGGAGCACCGCCAAGGCGGACAAACAAGAGCAGCCGCTTGGGCCAACGCCGCGGCCGCGGATTCGCCGAAGCAAGGAGCTGAGGACGAGGTGCGGGACGCCTTCTGTGAAGAGAAGGCGTCTGACTGACCTACATCCGCTCGGGCGTTTCCACGCCGAGAAGCCACAGCGCCCTCTCCAGCTGGAGAAGGGCGGCGGCCGAAAGGGCCAGGCGCGAGCCGCGCGTGGCGGCGTCCGGCGCGGCCAGAACCGGGCAGGCGGCGTAGAACTTCGAGAAGGCCTGCGCCACGCGATAGGCGTGTTCGGCGACCAGGTGCGGCATCCGCTTGTCGTAGGCGTCGGCGGCGGCGGTCGAGAAGGCGTCCAGCGTCAGGGCCAGGTCGCGCTCGGCCGGTTCGGCGATGACGATGGCGCCGGGCTCCACGCCTTGTTCCGCGGCCTTCCGCAGCAGGGATTTGATGCGCACCGACTGGTACAGAAGGTACGGCCCGGTCTTGCCCTCGAAGCTCATGAAGCGGTCGAGATCGAAGACGTAGCTGGTGGTGCGGGCGTTCGACAGGTCGGCGAACTTCAGGGCGGCGATGGCCACCTTGTGCGCGATGGCCTCGAACTCCTCGGCGGGCAGGTCGTCGCCCAGCTTGGCCTCGTGCAGGCGCTCGCGCGCCTTGTCCGTGGCCTGGTCGATCAGGTCGCGCAGCTTCAGCACGCCGCCGGCGCGGGTCTTGAAGGGCTTGCCGTCCGCACCGTTCATGGTTCCGAAGCCCAGATGCTCCAGCGACCCTTCTGCGGCGTAGCCGGCCAGATAGGCGGCGCGGAAGACCTGTTCGAAATGTTCGGCCTGGCGCTCGTCGACGACGTACAGCGCCAAGTCGGGCGCCAGCGCCTTCTTGCGGTCCAGGATGGTGGCAAGGTCGGTCGTGCCGTACATCGCCGAGCCTTCCGAGCTGATGACCAGCAGCGGCGGCGGCGACGGGGCCTCAACCACCGAACCGTCGGCCAGCTTCTTCTTGCGGGTCTCGCCGGGCTTGGCGACGTGGACCACCTGGGCGCCGTCGTCCTCGACCAGCAGGCCGGTCGCCTTCAGGTGCGCCAGCATTTCCGGCATCAGGGGATCGGCGTCGCTCTCGCCGTTCCACAGGTCGAAATCGACCGACAGGTCGCCGTACTCGCGCTTGAGCGCCTCGCGGCTGACGGCCACGAAATGCCGCCACAGGGCGCGATAGCCGGGACGGCCGTTCTGCAGCTCGGCCGTCGCCTTGCGGGCGCGGTCGCGGAAGGCGGGATCTTCCTTGGCCTTGCCGGCGGCCTGCGGATAGAGGCGGTCCAGATCGGCCAGGCTGACGGGGCTTTCGGCGGGGAAGGGACCGTCGCCCTCGGCCATGAAGGCGTCCGCCAGGCCCTCGTCGCCGCAGGCCACGATCAGCAGGCCCATCTGGAAGCCCCAGTCGCCGAAGTGGGCGTCGCCGACGACCTGGTCGCCGCGGAAGCGGAACAGACGCTTGAGGCTTTCGCCGATGATGGCGCTGCGCAGATGGCCGACGTGCATCGGCTTGGCCACGTTCGGGCCGCCGTAGTCGATGACCACCTTGCGCGGATCGGCCACGATGGCGGCGCCGACGTGCTCGGCGTCGGCGGCCACCTCGGTGGCGCGTTCAGCCAGCAGCGCGTCTGCGATCTTCAGGTTGATGAAGCCGGGTCCGGCCACCTCGACCGAGGCGAAGCGCGGATCGGCGGTCAGGCGGTCGGCGATCCGGCTCGCCAGATCGCGCGGGTTGGCCTTCAGCGCCTTGGCGGCGGCCAGGGCGCCGTTCGACTGGAAGTGGGCCAGGTCGGGACGGTCGGACGGGGTGACGCGGGCCAGGGCCTTGTCCACGCCTTCGGCGGCGAAGGCGGCGGCGACCCCTTCGCTGAGGACGGTCTTCAGGTCGGCCATTCTATTCGCTCGGGGCGGCGGGCTGGGCGGCGCCGGCGTTGACGCGGAAGCGGCTGCCCGAGCGGTTGAACTCGGCCATCTGCGGCGTGACATCGAAGCCGATCAGGACCTCGAAGTTCGAGCCGCTGGTGGTGACGTCGGCGCGCGGAATAACGATGGTGCGCTCTTCCGTCACCGAAGTCTCGCGGCGACCCTCGAAGTTCACCGGCAGGTCGAAGTATTCTTTGGCCAGGACGGCGTTGTTCCGCTCGGTGACGGCGACCCAGTAGCGATAGGTCTTCTGGTCACCGGCCGCCTGGGCGCCGCGGCCCAGTTGGAACAGCATCTGCATGTCCAGGCGGATCGGGTCGCTTTCGCGGTATTCGCAGTCGGCGGTGACGCCCTCGATCTCGCCGGTGAAGCCGACGTTGGCGATCGCGGCGCGTTCGCCCGTCAGTTCGACGTAGCGGGCGGCGTCGTAAAGCACCTTCACATAGGGGCAGGGGCCGGCGTTGGCGCGGCGTCGCAGGGGCGCGATGCGCGGCGCGCGCGAGCGTGACTGTTCAGGCTGGGCCTGCTGCCCGGACTGCCGATCGCGGGGCGTGGTCTGGGCCTGGGCGGCGACCGGAAGGACAGAGGCCGCCATCGACAGGGCGGCCAGGGCGGTGAGGGCGCGACGCATCAGCTTATTTTTCCGACAGCGAACAGGGCGGCGCGCGCGACGATCGGCGGCCGACCGCGCAACGCTCGTCGCTGATAGCGGCTAAAGCGAGGCGCGGCAAACGAGGCGGGCAGCGGCGGACCGCCCGCCAAACCGGGCCTAGAGACCCGGCAGCTTGAAGCCGCCTTCGCGGCGCGGGGCGATCGAGATGCCTTCGCGGCCCCCGGTCAGGGCCTGAAGACGGGCGGCCTCGGTCGAGGCGTCGATGGTCTGCTGGCCGTCGGCGGTCTGGCGCACCGTGGCCGCCTGAGTCGAGGCGTCGTCCTTGCGCCAGAACATGACCCGGTTGGCCCAGCTTTCGTCCTTGTGCGCGATGTCGCCGAACTCGTCGTCGATGACGTAGCGCGCGAGCGGATCGGCCTGTTCGGCGCCGGCTTGGGCGACGAGGACCTGTTCGCCGGGCGTCCGGGTGATCGCCTGGCGCTGGCCGAGCAGGATCTGGCGCGCGGCGCTTTCGGGGGCGAGCTCTTGCGGGCGCGGCTGGCCCGGCGCCGGCGGGCGCAGGCCATATTCGGGCGGCACCGTCAGCGGCGCGGTGGAAACGGTCACGAACTCGTCCGGCACGACCTTGGCCAGGCCGATGCCTTGACGGATGCTGCCGCAGGCCGACAGGGCCAGGGCGGAGGCGGCGAGGGTCAGGACGGCGACACTGCGAATACGCATGGGATCAGGCTCGACTCGGCTTTTCGCGGGGGCGCCATCGGGCGCGGATCGCATAGTGAAGAGGGGGTGATTACGACTTTTCGGGGGCTGCGCCAACCTGAGCGGCGCGTTCGGACACCAGACTGTCGATGATCAGCAGCACGACGCCCACTGTGATGGCGCTGTCCGCCACGTTGAAGACCCAGGGGAAGACGCCCGTGCCGGAAAAGTCGATGAAGTCGACGACATAGCCGAACCGCACGCGATCGATGACGTTGCCCAGGGCGCCGCCCATGACCAGGCCGATGGCCGTGATCAGCAGGCGACGGTCAGCTCTCAACGCCCACCAGGCCAGGCCGGCGGAGACCACGATAGAGAAGATCGTCAGGCCCCAGCGGGCTTCGCCGCCGCCGAACAGGCCGAAGCTCACGCCGGTGTTCTCGACCCAGCTGAAGTTCAGGATCGGCGGCAGGACAGGGATCTGCCCGACCTCGCGCAGCGACACGCCGCCGATGATCCAGGCCTTGGTCAGCTGGTCCAGGACGATGACCAGCAGGGCGAAGCCGTAGGCGGCCAGGGCGAGACGGGAAATCTTCATTCTTCGCTTTCGAAGGGCGTCGGAAGCGGCGCGCTTAGCAGGAAGCGGACGCGCGCGGGAGGGGCGAAATCGATCCCGGTCAGAACAGGTCGCCCTGATCTGCGGCCGGGGGCCTGGGTTTTGGCGGGACGCGGGGCGGGGAGCGGGGCTCGCCTTCGATGACCGCGCCCTTGGCCCCGTCGCCGAACACCAGCTTCACAGCCTGGCCCGCCGAAAGCTTCGCCGAGGCGGTGACCCAGCGCCCTTCAGCGTCCTCGACGCGTGCGAAGCCGGGCTTGGGTCTGGCGGGGTCCAGGGTGGACAGGGCGCGGGCCAGCGCCGCCAGGTGGTCGCCCGCCCGTTCCAGCCGGCGCGGCACGACGCCGCCCAGCCGCACGGACAGGGCGTCCAGACGGGTCTGGCGCTGATCAAGACGGCGATAAAGGGGCGCAGGCGACAGACGGCCGGCGGCCTGCAGCAGCCGGCGCTCGTGCCGCGACACATTGGCCCGCAGCGCGGCGCCAAGCCGTCCGCCGGCGCCGTTCAGTCGATCCTGTCCGCGCTCCAGCCGGCTGCGCAGCAGGGCCGGGGTCAGCTTGCCCGCCGCCACGGCGACACGGCGCTCATGCAGGGCGACGTTGCGTTGCAAGCCGGAAGCCAGGCGGCTCGAGACGTGGTCCAGACGCTGCTGCGCCAGGGCCAGCAGATCCTCGGGCCGCGCCGGAAGGCCGCGCGCGACGGCGCGGAGGCGGGTGCGGCGATCCTCGATCAGGCGGCCGCCGGCCTGGACCAGGCGCCGGTCCAGGTCGGCGATCGTGTAGCGCAGGTCCGCCAGAACCGGCGTCGCCAGCTCCGCCGCGCCCGTGGGCGTCGGCGCCCGTCGGTCGGACACGAAGTCGATCAGGGTGGTGTCCGTCTCGTGCCCCACGGCCGAGATGATCGGGATGGAGGCGGCGGCGACCGTGCGGGCCAGCCCTTCGTCATTGAAGCACCAGAGGTCTTCCACCGACCCGCCGCCGCGCGCGACGATCAGAAGGTCCGGGCGGGGGATCGGCCCATCCTTCGGCAGGGCGTCGAAGCCGCGGATCGCATTGGAGACCTGACCGCAGGCGGCGTCGCCCTGCACCACGACCGGCCAGACGACGACCCGACAGGGCCAGCGCTCGGCGATCCGATGCAGGATGTCGCGGATCACAGCGCCCGTGGGGCTGGTGATCACGCCGATGGTGCGCGGAAACGGCGGCAGCGCCTTCTTGCGCGCAGGCTCGAACAGGCCTTCCTCGCGCAGCCGGATCTTCAGCCGCTCCAGCTGGGCCAGCAGGGCCCCGGCGCCGGCCGCCTCCATGCTCTCGATCACGATCTGATAGGAGGATCGCGCCGGATAGCTGGTGATCTTGCCGGTGACGATGACCTCCAGGCCCGTTTCCGGCTGGACGCCCAGGCCGCGCACGGCTCCCTTCCAGACCACCCCGTCAATGGCCGCCTTGTCGTCCTTCAGCGTCAGGTAGACGTGGCCGGAGGCGTGCCGATTGACCTTGGATATCTCGCCGCGCAGCCGCACGTGTCCGAAGCGGTCCTCCAGCGTGCGCTTCAGCGCGAAGGACAGCTCCGAGATCGACAGCGGCGGATTATTGTCGCGGGCGGCGGGCGCCCCGGCCGGGCCCTCGAACACATAGGAGTCGTCGCTCATGGGCTCAGTCTAGCCTGCGTCGATGCGCGCGGGAACGGCTTGGCCGCCCCGCCGTTCGCCTTTCATGCCGGCCGACCCCGCAGGAACCGATCCCGAAGACCGCACGCCCCGCGAACGCGACCTGCAACGTCGCAGCGGGGCCGGCGGCGCCATGAGCCCCTGGCTGGTGATCTTCGGCGTGATCCTGCTGGGCGTCGGCGTCTACGTCATTTCGGCCGTGATCTGAACACGAGGACCATCCCATGAAGCGTCTCATCCCCCTTGCCGCCGCGCTGTGCCTGGCCGGCGTGGCCGCCTGTTCCGACCGGGAGGACGACGTCGTCCAGCAGCCGGCCCCCAACGCCGCGCCCGAGCCGGTGTCCGAGACCCGCGCCGACGCCGCGACCGCGAGCGCCGCCGTCGCCTTCGGCATGACGCGCGAGCAAATGGAGGACGCCGACCTTCTGTCGGCCCAGAACACCGATCTGGGCGACGTGGAGACGTTGGTGCTGGACCCGCAGGGGCGCCTGACGCACGTGGTGATCGATCTGGAAGGTCCCGGCGACCTTGAGGTGCTGGTCCCCGTCGGCGACCTGTCGTCCGTGGATCGCAACGGCGAGCGGGATCTGACGACCCAGCTGACGCTGGCGCAGCTTCAGGCCCTGCCTGCGTGGACTCCGGGCACGGCGCCGGCGGCTCCCGCGCGCTAGGCCGGTCCATTAAGCGTTTCCGGCGCTTGACCGGCCGTCGCCGGCCGGTCATTTCCGGGACATGAACATCCTTCTCGTCGGATCGGGCGGGCGCGAACACGCCCTGGCCTGGAAGATCGCCCAGTCCCCCTTGGTCCGGCGCCTGGTCGCCGCGCCCGGCAATCCGGGTATGGAGAAGCTGTGCGAGATCCGCGCGCTGAAGGCGGACGACGCCCAAGGCCTGGCCGCGCTGGCCCGCGAGATCAAGGCCGATCTGGTCGTCGTCGGGCCGGAGGTCGCCCTGGCGGCGGGCCTGGCGGACCGGCTGGCCGCATTGGGCGTGCCGTGTTTCGGACCAACCGCCAAGGCGGCGCAGCTGGAGACGTCGAAGGCCTTCTCCAAGGCGTTCCTGGAGCGTCATGAGATCCCGACGGCGGGCTATGGCGTCTATGAGACCGTCAAGGACGCCAAGGCCGCCCTGGATGTGTTCAAGGCGCCCTACGTCATCAAGGCCGACGGCCTGGCGGCGGGAAAGGGCGTGGCCATCAGTCCGGACCGCCCGGACGCGGAGGCCGAGATCGAGCGCATGCTGGGTGGGCGCTTCGGCGCGGCCGGCGCGCGTGTCGTCATCGAGGAGTTCATGGAGGGCGAAGAGGGGTCGCTCTTCGCCCTTTGCGACGGCAAGCAGGCGGTGCTGTTCGGCGGCGCCCAGGATCACAAGCGCGCCTTTGATGGCGACATGGGACCGAACACCGGCGGCATGGGCGCCTATTCGCCTGCGCCGGTCTTCACCCCAGAGCTGGTTCAGGCGGCCAACGACCGGATCGTGCAGCCGACCATTCGCAAGATGGCCGAAGAGGGCGCGCCCTATCGCGGCGTGCTTTACGCCGGACTGATGGCCACCGAGGACGGGCCCAAGGTGGTGGAGTTCAACGCCCGCTTCGGCGACCCGGAGTGCCAGGTGCTGATGATGCGCATGGCCGGAGACATCGTGCCCTATCTGCTGGCGTGCGCGCGCGGCGACGTATCCGGCCTGGCCGCGCCCACGTTCAAGCCCCAGACTGTGATCTGCGTGGTCATGGCGGCCAAGGGCTATCCAGACAGCCCGCTGGAGGGTTCGATCATCCGCGGGGCCGACCAGGACTTCGGCCCGCACGTCCAGGTGTTCCACGCCGGCACCCGCAGGCGAGACGACGGCCAGCTGTGCGCGGCGGGCGGCCGGGTGCTGAACGTCTGCGCCGAGGGCGACGACATCGCCCAGGCGCGCGAGCGGGCCTATGAGGCGATCCGCAGGATCGATTGGCCGGGCGGCTTCAATCGCTCGGACATAGGCTGGCGGGCGCTGGACCGGGGCTGACAGTGACGCACGCCGTCGGCGACATCCGCGTCGCCGCCCTGTACCGGTTCGCCGCCATCGCCGATCCCAAGGCCGTGCGCGATCGCCTGCAGGCGGCCTGCGAGGCGGGCGGTGTTCGGGGGACGCTGCTGGTCGCGGGCGAAGGGCTGAACGGAACCATCGCGGGGCCCGAGCCGGCCATCGAAGCGCTGCTGGCCTTCATCCGCACCCTGCCGGGGTTCGGCGACCTGGACGTGAAATACGCCTGGACGGCGGAAGTGCCGTTTCTCCGCCTGAAGGTTCGGGTCAAGGCCGAGATCGTGACCATGGGCCAGCCGGATCTGGACCCTGCGCGCGAGGCGGGCGTCTATGTCTCGCCTGCGGACTGGAACGCCCTGATCGCCGATCCGCAGACGTTGGTGATCGACACCCGCAATGATTACGAAGGCGAGGTCGGGGCGTTCGAGGGCGCTGTCCAGCCAAACACCCGCAGCTTCCGGGACTTTCCGGACTGGTTCCGCACCGAGGGCCGGGCCCTGTTGGACCGCACCGGCGCGAAGCGGGTCGCCATGTACTGCACGGGCGGCATCCGTTGCGAGAAGGCGACGGCCTTCCTGAAGGCGGAAGGGGTCGAGGACGTCCATCACCTGGAGGGCGGCGTCCTGCGCTATCTGGAAACGGTGGACGCTCGCGACAGCCTGTGGCGCGGGGAGTGTTTCGTGTTCGACGAGCGCGTGGCGGTGGGGCACGGCCTGACGCCCGGCAGCCACGTCCTGTGCCGGGGATGCCGCATGCCCGTGAGCGAGGCCGGCCGGACCTCGCCGCATTTCATCGAAGGCGTCTGCTGCGCGCGTTGTCGCGACACGCGCGACGACGGCCAGCGCCAGCGCTACGCCGAGCGCCAGCGGCAGATGGAGATCGCCCGCTCACGCGGCGCGACGCACCTGGGGCGAGGCGACGGCGACTAGGCCCAGGCGAACAGCAGTCGGCCCTGGCCCATCCGCTCGCGCAGCGCTGGCAGGTCCGCATGCGCGACCGAGAAACATCCGTAGGAGCGGCCCAGCTTGCCCTCGCGCGCCAGGAAGTCCGGATCGGCGTAGTCGGCGCCGTGGATGATGATGGCCCGCTCGCGCGCCTTGTCGTTGCTGTATTCCAGCCCGTCCAGCAGGACGTTCGGTCCCTGCTGCGAACCCCAGCTGGCCCCGGCGGTGGCGTAGGCGCCGACCGAGGACATGTTGGAATCGGGCGTGTTGGAGAAGCGCTGGGCGTAGCCGGAATGGGCGGGGTCCGATCCCCGGCCGTGGCAGGTGCGCAGCACGGTGACCTGACCGCCCTCTAGGTCGACCTCGTACAGGCGCTCGTCGCCGGAGAACTTCTCGAAATCGACCAGATACATCCGGTCGCGCAGCGGGATATGGCGATGATGGGTGTCCAGCGCGGTCATGGCGCGCTCCATCAGTTCCTTACGGACGCGGCCGCGTGGGTCGAGGGGGGGCGGGGTCAGGCTGGCGGCTGCGATAGCCGGGGTCGGGACCGGCGCCGTGACCGGCGCGGACACGGCCTGCGCCGTCACGATCGGGGTGGCCCTGGCGCTGGCGCAACCGGCCAGCATGGCCGATCCGCCAAGGATCAGCCCTCGTCTCGATAGCCGCATGCGACGCCCTCGTTGCGGTTGTTCTTGGGCCCCGTTTGTTTCAAAAGGTTTCGGGGCAGGCAACCTGAGCCTTGAGCCGAACTGTGCTCAAGCTCATGGTGAAGCCATTGATTCAGGGGGGATTCATGAAACGGCTTGGCTTGTTTGCGGCGCTGATTGTGGCGACGGCTTCACCGGCGGCGGCGTGGCAAGTCCCCGCCGCGCCGACAATTTCGGCAGATGGCGCGACGACGTTCCTGGAAGTAGGGCGACTTCTGGCCGACCCGGCCACGGGCGTCGTGCAGCGCGATAAAACTCTCGTGATCAGGGGGAACCAAGTCGTTGAAATGCGCGACGGCTTCGTCGGCGACGCCTCGCAAGGGCGAGTCGTGGACCTGAGGCAGGCCTTCGTCCTGCCGGGTCTGATCGACAGCCACGTCCACCTTACCAGCCAGCAGAACCCCAACGGGCGGCTCGAGGAAGTGACGCTGTCCGACGCGGACCAGGCCATGGCGGGCGCCCGCTATGCGCGCCGGACCCTGATGGCCGGGTTCACCACCGTCGCCGACCTGGGCGCGACCAACGAGGCGATCTTCGCCCTGAGGAACGCTGTGCGCCAAGGCGACGTGCCCGGGCCGCGCATCCTCGCCTCGGGATCCTCCGTGTCGATCCACGGCGGGCACGGCGACGTGAACGGCTATCGCGAGGACGTCATGCATCTGCTGTCGTCCGAGAGCATCTGTTCGGGACCGGAGGACTGCATGCGCGCGGTGCGGACCCAGGTGCGGGCCGGCGCGGACATCATCAAGATCACGGCCACCGGCGGCGTGTTGTCCAACACCGCAGCCGGTCTTGCGCAGCAGTTCAGCGATCCCGAGCTGGCGGCCATCGTCGACAGCGCCCACCGCATGGGACGCCAGGTGACCGCCCACGCCCACGGGGTGGACGGCATCAACGCCTTCCTGCGAGCCGGCGGCGATTCGATCGAGCACGGCACCTATCTGGACGACGACTCCATCCGCCTGTTCAAGCAGCGCGGCGCCTGGCTGGTGCCGACGCTGCTGGCGGGCGACTTCGTGGCGCGGGTGGCCTCGGGGCCCGACAACTTCTTCACGCCCGCCCAGACCGCCAAGGCGCTGGAGGCCGGCCCCAAGATGCTGGACATGGCGCGGCGCGCACACGCAGGCGGGGTGAAGATCGCCTTCGGCACCGACAGCGGCGTATCCGCCCACGGCGACAACGCCCAGGAGTTCGCCCTGCTGGTTCGCGCGGGCCTGACGCCCCTGGAAGCGGTGCAGGCCGCCACCGTCGGCGCCGCCGAGCATCTGCGCATCGCCAGCGAAGCGGGCCGGATCGCGCCAGGCATGCCGGCCGACATCGTCGCGGTGGCGGGCGATCCGCTGACTGACGTGACGGAGCTGGAGCGGATGCGCTTCGTGATGAAGGGCGGCGTCGTCTATCGCGCCGACTGAACCCCGCCGGCCCCGATCCTTTCGGCCAGAAAGGCCGTGAAGCCCGCTTCGTCCGCGAAGCGGGCGACCACCGGCCAGGCGGTCGCTTTCGGGCGCCAGTCGGCGGGCAGCCGCACCCAGTCCTTCTCGGTGGTGACAAGCCCGGCCCCGAAGGTTTCGGCGCGGTCAGCCAGAAAGCGCAGGTCTGCGGGCCCATAACCGGCGTGGTCCGGGAAGGGGACGAAATCGACCAGTTCCGCCCCGGCCGCCTTCAGCGAACGCTCGACCTTCCACGGCTTGGCGATGCCGGCGAAGCCCACCTGGGGGCCGGGCGGCGGCGGGCCTTGCGGCGTCAGACGGGCGATGAAGACGGGCAGGGCGCCGAAGACCGCCAGCAGTTCGGGATCGGCCTGGTCCACGTCGGTCGGAAGCATGACGACCACGGCGTCGGCGCGCGCCAGTCCCGCAGCCAGAGGTTCGCGCATCGGGCCGGCGGGAAAGACCGCGCCGTCGCCGAAGGGCCATTCGTCTTCGCGTGTCTCGCCGTCGACCACGATCAGGCTGACGGTCTTGTTCAGGGCCGGGTTCTGGTGACCGTCGTCGAGGACCAGCGCCTGTGCGCCGGCCGCGACGGCGGCCTGCGCCCCGGCGACACGATCGCGGGCGATCCAGGCGGGCGACCCCTGCGCCAGCATCAGCGGCTCGTCACCGACGTCGGCGGCCTCATGCCGGGCGGGGTCGACCCGAACCGGTCCCGCCAGCCGGCCCCCATAGCCCCGCGACAGGGCCTGGGCGTCCACGCCCGCGCGCCGCAACAGGCGCAGCGTCTCGCGCGCGACCGGCGTCTTGCCCGAGCCTCCGATGGTCAGGTTCCCGACCGAGATCACGGCGCAGCCCGGATCGACGGGCGTCGTCCTTGCGATGCGGCGGGCGGTGACGCCCGCCCAGATCCAGCCCAGCGGCCGAAGCAGCGTCCGCGCGACGCGTGCGTGGTCCGGCTGGCGTCGATACCACCAGCGGGGCGTGTTCAACTTCATCGCCGCGTTCCATCTGGCAGCATGGACGCCAGCCGGCTCCACAGGACGTCCAGCCCGCCATTCGCCTCGGCGGCCGCCCGTCGGGCGCGCTCGCCCATGGCGCGGGCGGCGTCGGGCGAAGCCAGCAGCGGAGCGATCGCGCCCGACAGTTCGGAGGGCGCCTGCACCACCGCCAGGCCCCCGGCGCGGACCAGCGCCTCGGTCACGCCGGCCCAGTTGGAGGCGTCGGGCCCGGTCACCGCCGGCTTGCCCAGCCGCGCCGGTTCCAGCGGATTGTGCCCGCCGACCGGCGGCAGGCCCAGGGCGGGGGCGAAAGAGCCGCCCATCACCACCACGTCGGCCAGCCGCAGGAACAGGCCCATCTCGTTCAGCGTGTCCGCAAGGTAGAGATCTGTGTCGGCGTCAGGGTGTTCGCCGCGAGACCGAACGGCCAGCCGATAGCCCTCGCGCCTGAGCGCGGCCTCGATCACTGGGCCCCGGTCCGGATGGCGGGGCAGCAGGATCAGACAGTTGCGGTCCGGCAGGGCGTCCAGCGCGCGGACGATGGCGGCTTCCTCGCTTTCGTGGGTGCTGGCCGCGACGATCACCGGCCGATCGCCGACGGCGGCGCTGAGGCGGCTGAAGGCGGCCTTGTCGAAGGGCAGGGGATCGCCCGCCAGTTTCAGATTGGCCAGGCCGCCGATGCGCGCGCCCATCCGCTCCAGCCGCTCGGCCGAGGCGTGGTCCTGCGGCATGACCAGATCGAAGGCGGACAGGATGCGTTTGGCCGAGGCGGGGAAGCGCGCCCAGCGCTCGACCGTCCGGTCCGTAAGGCGAGCGCTGACCAGCGCCAGCTTGACCCCGCGCCGGTCGGCCTCCAGCAGCAGATTGGGCCACAGCTCGCTTTCGACGAAGACCGCCAGGTCGGGCCGCCAGTGGTCGAGGAAGGCGGCGACGACGCCCGGCCCGTCCACGGGCGCGTATTGATGGATCACGCCGGGCGGCAGCCGCTCGGCCAGGATTCGGGCCGAGGTCACGGTGCCGGATGTGACCAGCACCGTCGCGTCGGGCCGCGCGGCGCGGAACCGGGCGACCAGGGGCAGCAGCGACAGCGCTTCGCCCACGCTGACCCCGTGCAGCCAGACCAGGGGCCCCTCGGGACGGGCGACCCCGGGGACGCCCAGGCGTTCGTCGACCCGGACGGGATCCTCCTTGCCCCTAGCGGCGCGCGCATCCAGCAGCCGCGGCGCCACGGGCTCCAGCCCGCGGGTCACATGGCGATACAGGATCAGCGGGATCGGCGTCACGGCGTCGGCCTCACCGCG